>NZ_JBMBRA010000005.1:0-402838 GCF_048590325.1 Hydrogenophaga sp. ZJX-1 | reverse complement strand
AGGCGCTGGGCGCTGTCCATGAGGCCCATGTCGGCGCTGGACATCAGCGCCTCGATGTCCATCAGGATCAGCATGCGCTCGCCCACGCTGGCGATGCCGGTGATGAAGCTGGTGTCCACCGTGGTGTTCATCTCGGGCGCGGGCTTGATCAGCTCGCTGCTGAGTTCCAGCACGTCGGACACCGAATCCACCACCGCACCGACCACGCGACCGTGCACGTTGAGCACGATCACCACCGTGAACCCGTTGTATTCCACCTTCTCGCAGCCGAGCTTGGTGCGCAGGTCCACCACCGGCACGATCACGCCGCGCAGGTTGACCACGCCCTTGATGAACGCCGGTGCGTTGGCGATGCGTGTGGGCTCCTCGTACGAGCGGATCTCCTGCACGCGCAGGATGTCGATGCCGTATTCCTCCGCGCCCAGGCGGAAGGTCAGGAATTCGGCTTTCTTCGCCGCTGCGGCAGCGGCTGCGCGGTCACTGGCCTGGCGCGCAATGTGGCTGCCTTCGTGGTGCATGTCCATGGTATTCGGTCCTCGGAAAACGGATAAGGTCCATGAACTATCGGCCAGTCGGGCGCCAGCTGAAGTCGGAAAAAGACCGACAAAGCGGGGGCAAACCCGCGTCTTGGGCATGGGCTGCATACCGAAGTACACAATCCCTCACCGGGCCGCCGGGAAACGGCAGCGCCACCCGCGCAGCAGGTGGCACCCCGGGGACTTCAGGTCGGCTGGTTCAAGCAGCTGGCGAAGGGCAGACTGAGGGTCACTGCAGGCGCTGGGCGCTGTCCATGAGGCCCATGTCGGCGCTGGACATCAGCGCCTCGATGTCCATCAGGATCAGCATGCGCTCGCCCACGCTGGCGATGCCGGTGATGAAGCTGGTGTCCACCGTGGTGTTCATCTCGGGCGCGGGCTTGATCAGCTCGCTGCTGAGTTCCAGCACGTCGGACACCGAATCCACCACCGCACCGACCACGCGACCGTGCACGTTGAGCACGATCACCACCGTGAACCCGTTGTATTCCACCTTCTCGCAGCCGAGCTTGGTGCGCAGGTCCACCACCGGCACGATCACGCCGCGCAGGTTGACCACGCCCTTGATGAACGCCGGTGCGTTGGCGATGCGTGTGGGCTCCTCGTACGAGCGGATCTCCTGCACGCGCAGGATGTCGATGCCGTATTCCTCCGCGCCCAGGCGGAAGGTCAGGAATTCGGCTTTCTTCGCCGCTGCGGCAGTCGCTGCGCGGTCACTGGCCTGGCGCGCAATGTGGCTGCCTTCGTGGTGCATGTCCATGGTGGGGTTCTTTCGGTTCGGCGGATCAGAAACTTTCCCAGTCGTCGCTCGCACCGCTGGCGGACAGGGCCACGGATTTGGGCGCACTGGCTTGCATGGAAACGGCGGCAGGGGCCTGGGCCTTGACGGCCGGACGTGTCGCGGTGCGCACCGGGGCGGGACGGGCTTTGGCGCGCGCCGGCTGGGTCGACACCGACGTCGGCGCAGGGCGGGCCGTTGTCACGTGGCCCGAGAGCCGGAACACACCCACCGCCTGCACCAGTTGCTGAGCCTGCTGCTGCAGGCTGGAAGCCGCTGCGGCACTTTCTTCCACCAGTGCGGCGTTCTGCTGGGTGGCCTGGTCCAGCTGGTTCACGGCTTGGCTGACCTGATCCACACCCGCGTTCTGCTCGCTGCTGGCGCTGCTGATCTCACCCACGATATCGGTCACGCGCCGGATCGAGGTCACGATCTCCTGCATCGTGCTGCCGGCGCGGTCCACCAGGGCCGTGCCCTGATCCACACGTTCCACACTGGCGCTGATCAGCCCCTTGATTTCTTTCGCCGCCTCGGCGCTGCGCTGCGCCAGGTTGCGCACTTCGCCCGCCACCACGGCAAAGCCCCGGCCCTGCTCACCGGCGCGGGCCGCTTCCACGGCGGCGTTCAGCGCCAGGATGTTGGTCTGGAATGCAATGCCGTCGATCACGCCGATGATGTCGCTGATCTTCTTGCTGCTGTCGTTGATGTCCTTCATGGTCTGCACGACCTGATTCACCACCTCACCACCCTGCACCGCCACCGTGCTGGCACTGGCCGCGAGCTGGCTGGCCTGGCGTGCGTTGTCGGCGTTCTGGCTGGCGGTCGACCCCATTTGCTCCATCGAGGCAGAGGTTTCTTCCAGCGCCGAGGCCTGCTGCTCGGTGCGGCTGGAGAGGTCGGAGTTGCCCTGGGCGATCTGCGCGCTGGCCGTGGCCACGCTGTCAGCCCCCTGGCGCACCTCGGACACCACATGGGTGAGTGAGGCCTGCATGTCTTTCATCGCAGCCAGCAGGGGCGTGAATTCGTCGCGTACGTCGTCGTTCACCGATGTGGTCAGGTCGCCATCGCGCACCCGCTCGGCAACGGCCTGCGTGAGGGCCACACGGCGGCGCAACACCGAGGCCACATACGTCGAGAAAACCATCAGCACGACCAACAGGACCGCGGCCAGAATGGCAATCAGGTTCGCCGTTCTCAGCGCGTCTTTCTGAATCTGCTGGATGTCCCTGCCCAGTCCTTGGGTCTGGATCTCGATACCGCCATGGAAGGCCTTGAGCAACTGGTTGCGCGCGGGAATCGTCACGTCCACCAGATAGGCAAAGGCTTCTTCCTTCTTGCCCTCCTGGATCAGGGCGATGTTGGCCTCACCCTCCTTCCAGAACGCCGCCAGCAGGGGCGGCAAAGTGGCGAAATGCGACTTGCCTTCCTCGGAAAACAGACGCTTTTCGTAAGTCGAGAACAACCCGTCCATGTGCTGGCGCTTGTTGGTGATGTACGCCAAGGTCTCCTGCAGCTCCTGGGGATTGCGCGCCAGGATGGCGTGCCGGATTTGCAGCGAGACCTGGGTCACGTTGAGCTCCAGCTCGGCCACGGCGTTGAGCTGCGGCACACGGGTGCTGCCGGTGAAGCCGGCCAGATCGGCGGCCTGGTTCAGGCTGGTGTACGCGTAAACGCCCAAAGTGGCCAATGCCAACGAAATGGCGATACTGACCGCGTAAAGCCGGCGGGCAATGCCGAACGTGAATCCTGGACTCATGATGTCTTGACCTTCTAAGAATCAGCGCTTGAAGCAGTGGCCCTTTCGGGTCAGCGCAAAGCCCGAAATGGTGTCCGCAGAAAACCAATTGCCCCCACCAGCGTGGGGAGAAACAGAACTCGTTGGTGGTACGTTGGTTCTATATCGACGCCGACGCGTATCAATGAAATGCTAAATAGACGTGCATGTGCCAACTAGTTCGCACTATTTGGGTTTTGGAAAGGGCGTCTCGCAGGTGTCGCGCAGCCGGTTGGCGCTCTGGTAATTTCGCACCATGAACGTGCACGCCCCCCATCTGACCGCCACCCCCTGCATCGACAGCGACCACCCCGCGGTGATCGCCTTCGCGACCACGCACGCGCAGGGCAGCAACGACCGCGACCGCGCGGTGGCGCTGTACCTGGCGGTGCGCGACGGCCTGCGCTACGACCCCTACCGCATCGACCTGTCCGAACACGGCATGAAAGCCAGCACCGCGCTGGCCCGGGGCAGTGGCTGGTGTGTGCCCAAGGCGGTGGCCCTGGCGGCGGTCGCGCGCGCGACCGGTATCCCGGCGCGACTCGGTTTTGCCGATGTGCGCAACCACCTGTCCACCGAACGCCTGCGCCGGACCATGCAAACCGATGTGTTCGCCTGGCACGGCTACACCGAACTCTGGATCGACAACGGCTGGCGCAAGGCGACGCCGGCCTTCAACCTCTCACTGTGCGAGAAGTTCGGCTTGCTGCCGCTGGAATTCGATGGCGTGCACGATTCGCTCTACCACCCGTTTGACCGCGCTGGCCAGCGGCACATGGAATACGTGGCCGAGCGCGGCAGTTTTGACGACCTGCCACTGGCCGAGATCACCGCCACGTTTGCTGCGATCTACCCCGGCCTGCTGGCGGCAGCCGCAACGACGCCCGGCGACTTTGCGGCCGACGCCGCACGCGAAGCGGGCAGCGCCTCAGCTTGAGAAGCGGAACACCGCCGTGCTGGCCAGCAGGTTGGGCAGGGTGCGCACTTCGTGGCCTTCGTGCAGGCCGAAGCTGTCTTCGATGGTGAGGCCGTTGCGCCGCGCGAGCACCTCGAAATCCCGGTAGGTACCAACGCGGATGTTGGGCGTGTCGTACCACTGGTAGGGCAGGCGCTTGGTCACCGGCATGTGGCCCTGCAACACCGCCAGCCGGTTGGGCCAGTGGGCAAAGTTGGGAAAGGCCACGATGCCCAGGCGACCCACGCGCGCGGTCTCCAGCAGCATGGTCTGGGCGTTGCGCAGGTGTTGCAGGGTGTCGATCTGCAGCACCACGTCGAAAGCGTCGTCGCCGAACATGGTCAGACCGCCTTCGAGGTTGAGCTGCAGCACGTTGACACCGCGTTTGACGCAAGCCAGCACCTTGGCATCGTCGATCTCCACGCCGTAGCCACTGCAGCCGCGCGTGGCCTGCAGATGGGCCAGCAGGGCGCCGTCGCCGCAACCCAGGTCGAGCACGCGCGAGCCCGGCGGCACGAGCCGGGCGATGGATTCCAGAATGGCTTTTTCGCTCATTTTGTGACCTCCGTGCTGGCCACCGTGTGCTCGAAATAGGCCCGCACCGCCTGGTGGTAACGCGGGTCGTCGAGCAGGAAGGCATCGTGGCCGTGCGGCGCGTCGATCTCGGCGTAGCTCACGTCGCGTCCGTTTTCCAGCAGGGCCTTGACCATCTCGCGGCTGCGCGCGGGCGAGAAGCGCCAGTCGGTGGTGAAGCTCACCAGCAAGAACCGGGCTCTCGCTCGCGCCAGTGCGGCACTCAGGCTGCCACCGTGTTCGCGCGCGGGGTCGAAATAATCGAGCGCACGGGTGATCAGCAGGTAGGTGTTGGCGTCGAAATACTCGCTGAACTTGTCGCCCTGGTAGCGCAGGTAGCTCTCGATCTGGAACTCCACGTCCTGCGTGGTGTAGCGGTAGGCCAGCTCGGCGGTCTCGGCCGGGTCTTCCCCGTTGGCCGTGCGCAGGCTACGACCAAATTTTTCGTTCATCACGTCGTCGCTCAGGTACGTGATGTGGCCGATCATGCGGGCGATGCGCAGGCCACGCCGGGGCAGGGTGCCCTCGCGCAGGTAGTGGCCACCATGGAAATCGGGGTCGGTCACGATGGCGCGGCGCGCCACCTCGTTGAAGGCGATGTTCTCGGCCGTGAGGTTGGGCGCGCTGGCGACCACGATGGCGTGGCGCACGCGCTCGGGGTGCTGCAGGGTCCAGCTCAGCGTCTGCATGCCGCCCAGGCTGCCGCCCATGACGGCAGCCAGTTGCTCGATCCCCATGACGTCGAGCAGGCGCGCCTGCGCGTTGACCCAGTCTTCCACCGTGACCACGGGAAAGTCCGCACCCCAGGGCTGGCCGGTGGCGGGGTTGGTGTGGGTGGGGCCGGTGGAGCCGAAGCAGGAACCGAGGTTGTTGACGCCGATGACGAACCAGCGGTCGGTGTCCACGGCCTTGCCGGGCCCGATCATGTTGTGCCACCAGCCTTCGCTGCGCGGCAGCGGCTGGCCGTTGGCGTCGGCGTGCCAGCCGGCGACGTGGTGCGAGGCGTTGAGGGCGTGGCACACCAGCACCGCGTTGGAGCGGTCGGCGTTGAGCGTGCCGTAGGTTTCCACCACCAGCTCGTAGGCGGGCAGCACGGCGCCGCTCTTGAGCGGCAGCGGTTCGGTGAACCGGAACGTTTGGGGCGTGACGATCACTGCGGTATCCCCTGCCTGGCAGGGTCCAAAAACAAAAAACCCGGTGCCGCCAAGAGCGAGACCGGGAATCCCCCCTTTAGCGGCATTTCTTAAGCGCCCGCAATCTGGATCAAATCGGCGCTGCTGGCGAGTATAAATTGAAGCGTTGCGAGCGGGCAGCCCCCACCGGCACACCCCGCGTTTCGGGAAATGTTGCTAATCTGCATCGCGGGATTGGGCGCTTTCAGGCACCCGAAAAATTGTCACTATCCATGCGGCATTCAGCGCATAATCCTCCCGCGAGAGCCATCAGGCCTCGCTTGACAAGTGATCGGTTGGTTTCGCGTGCTACAGGTTTTTGTGTGCTAACGGGGCTCCATCGCTATTTTTCTCAGTGTTATTAGGAGTCCCAACCATGGGCAACAAACTGTACGTGGGCAACCTGCCCTACACCGTGCGTGACGAAGACCTGCAACAAGCTTTCAGCGCCTACGGCTCTGTCAACAGCGCCAAGGTCATGATGGAACGTGACACCGGCCGTTCGAAAGGCTTCGGCTTTGTCGAAATGGGCAGCGACGCAGAAGCGCAAGCTGCCGTTGAAGGCATGAACGGCCAGTCCCTGGGCGGTCGTAGCCTGGTGGTCAACGAAGCCCGTCCGATGGAAGCCCGTCCTCCCCGCACCGGCGGCGGCGGCTTTGGCGGCCCCCGCGGTGGTGGCGGCGGCTTCGGTGGTGGCGGTGACGGCGGCGGCTTCCGCAGCCCCTACGGCGGCGGTGGTCGTCGTGATGGCGGTGGCGGCGGTGGTCGCGGCGGTTACTGATCGCTCCCCCTGCCCACCCGGTTGTCGTGACCGGGTCGCTCAAAAAAAGCCCTTCGGCCTGCCCGGGTGGTTTTTTTTTCGTCTGCAGAAGTTGAAGACCGCGCCTTGTGTCAGGGTGGTCTGAGGCCGATATCCGTCAGCGGCACTTCAGCCACGGTGTGGATGTCAACGCACCATCGATCCTGTCCACGTCAACCCAGCGTGTCATTGAGAATGTTGGTCGCCCAGGCCATGGCGAAGAGAGCCTCCGTGGCGGTCGGGCGTTCGGACAGTCCGCCCGCGTCTTTGGCCGGCACCATGGTTTTCTTGGCGCTGTCGTAGCGGTACACCGCGGCCACGTGAATCACCTCCGACTGCGAGACGAAGCTGTAACAGGTGTTGGCAATGATGGGCAGGGACGGAACCGGCATGCCCATCGACTGCGCAGCGATCGCCCCGGCGCACACTTTGGCTTCCTGGTTGGCCATGTGCGCGGACTTGGGCATGCCGGGTGCACCCGCGATCGAATCCCCGAGCACGTAAACACCCTTGGCGGCGGTCGATTCGTAACTCAGGAAGTCCACGCCGCACCAGCGGTCGCCCACATTGGCCAGGCCGCTGCTGCGGGCAATGGCGCCGGCGCGCTGTGGCGGAATCACGTTGATCACCTGCGCCTTGACCTTGCCCTGCAGATCGAAGCTGAGCGTACCGCTCTGGGTGTCCACCGCTTTCAGGTCGGCGTTAGGCACGTACTCGATCTGCGCGCCGTAGCGGCTTTTCCAGACCGCTTCAAACAGGCCTTTCTTGGCCTGAATTTCCGGATTGGCATCAAACACCAGCAGCTTGGCTCCGGGTTTGCGCGTCTGCAGGAAATGGGCGATCAGGCTGGCCCGCTCATAGGGGCCAGGCGGGCAACGGTAGGGCACCTTGGGCACCGTCATGGCCACCACACCACCGTCGGGCAGGGCCTGCAGCATCTGGCGCAGTTGCTGGGTCTGCTCGCCCGCCTTCCAGGCGTGGGGCACGCGCGCCTGCTGGGCCGCGGTCTGCAAACCGTCGATGCCGTCGTACACGTAGTCAACCCCTGGCGCCACGATCAGCCGGTCATAGGGAATCTTCTCGGTCCCCACGCGCACCTCGCTCAGGCTGGTGTCGATCGCGTCGGCCCGGGCCCGCACCCAGCGCAGCCCGCTCTGGGCGACCAGGCGGCTGTAGGGCCGCGAGATGTCCCGCAGACTCAGACCACCATGGATCACGCGGTTGCTCATCGGGCACATGACGAACTCGCTGGCGGGCTCGATCAGCGTGATCTGCAGGGCGGGGTTGAATCGGTGCAGGTAGCGCGCGGCTGTGGCGCCCCCGAAACCACCCCCGATGATGACCACCCGTTCGCCGGTCTGCGCCGCCACACAGGGCGCCGCCAGCGTCGAAGCGGCGGCCAGGCCGGCCTGGAGAAATGTGCGTCGCTGGGTCATGCCGGGGGGGTTCATTTGAGTGCGGAAAAATGGTCGGCGATGCGGGCGAGTTCCTCGTCGCTGTAGCCCTTGGCGTGCTGGTGCATGATGGTGCCCTTGAGCTGGCCACTCTTGTAGGCCAGCAGCTTGCCCAGCAGATCCTTGGCGGGGCGCCCGCCAATGGCCAGGCCCGTGCCTTCGGCCCGACCATCAGGTCCGTGGCAGGCCATGCAACTGGTCGCCCAAACCTGGGCCTGAAATGCAGCCGGGTCTTTCGACTGTGCTTGCGCAGTCGCCACCCACCCCAGCCCCAGGCAGCAGATGACCCAAAACCGGTGGCCAGAGGCACGTTTCTGGATCAAGAACGGTGTGGGTGGAGCGAAGGTGTTGCGGGTCATCTCTGCCACTTTGGCTGAAAATCGAAAATTGCACTGTGATTTTTTACACAACTTGTGACGTGCGCAGCACCGCGAGCCCGTGATCGACAGTGAGCAAATCTGCACCGTATTGCTTTTGCATTCTTTCCCGATTCGGGCCTGCGACGCGCTCGCGCTGCCGCACCGGGACGGTCCCCGAATTTCAGGTTGCGGTGTCTTCGCTTTGCCGGTGCTTGCGAGGCCGACCGGCCAGCAATCGGTCGAAAAGGCCGTTCGGCAGCAGGCGCAGCAACTTGGCCACCACGCCCATCTGCCAGGGGATCACCCGGTAGCTGGTTTGTGCGGCGATGGCGTCAAACGCCTTCGCCGCAAAGACTTCCGGGCTCAACAGAAAGGGCATGGCGTAGCGGTTCTTGCGGGTGAGCGGTGTGTCTACATAGCCGGGCAAGAGCGTGACCACACCCACGCCACTGCGGCGGAGCTCGCCGCGCAGGCTCTCGCAATAGGCCACGACCGCGGCCTTGCTGGCACAGTAGGCCCCGTGCCCGGGCAAGCCACGAATGGCCGCCACGCTGGCGATGCCCACCAGCGTGCCACTGCCACGCCGGGCCATGGCGGCCACAAAGGGCTGGAAGGTGGCGGCCATGCCGGTGTTGTTGGTGGCAAAGGTGCGCGCCATCACATCGATGTCGTCCCTTTCGGCGGTGTCCATGCCGATGCTGATGCCGGCGTTGGCGATCACCACATCGGGCAGGCCCTGGTCAGCCAGACAGTCGGCACCGGCGGCCACGATGCTCGCGGTGTCGGACACATCGGCGTTGTAGATCCGGCAGGTGCTGTCATCCCAACCCTGGGCCTGCGCCCAGGTTTGCAGCTCGCCACTTCGGCGGGCCACCAAAGCCAACCGGTAGCCCGCCCGCGCATAGCGCAGCGCCAGCGCCTGGCCGATGCCGCTGGACGCCCCGGTGATGAACACCAGGGGGGCGGGCGGCAGGTCGTGCGACATCAAGGGCCCCGGGTGCAGAGACAGGGAGCGCCTCAGCGCGGTGCAAGCTGGGCGCGAACCCGGCCGTTGAGTACGACCACGCGCGAATCACCGCGGTAGTCGAGCGTGTCCGCCGTCATCTGGTCCTTGTCACGGATCAAGAGCACCGGAAGATCCGATTCGATGTGTTCCGGGTCGGTGCTCACCCGCAGAAATTCACCGTGAAACTCCATGCGCGGCAAGCGTTGGCCAGCGGCATCGCGTGCGGCCTGGCGCACCACCACCGCATCGCCCCTGAGCTCGTACACCGTGCCCTCGCCGTTGCTGATGATTTCGCGCGCCGTGGCCGTGGAGAGCTGGCGTTGCGCGCTGTAGGTGCGAATGCGTGCGGTGTCGATGACCGTGCGGTCCGTGTCGGGGTGGTGGCGGGCCTCGGCGCCGTAGACCTCGGTTTGCAGTGTTCCGTTGGGCGCAAACACCTTGACGGAAAACCGCCGCATGAAAAAGTCCGGCTCGTTGGTGACCAGTCGCTCGGGCTCGGGCTCAATGGGCTGGGGTGTGGCCTGCAGCAGGAGATAGGACGCCAGCGCCAGCGGCATCATCAGCAGCACCGGGATGTACAGGGAGAGCTGGTCCCAGATCCGGCTCAGGCCCCTGCGGCGCTTCTTCACCTGGGGATCGGCGGGTGCGGGTGCGTTCACGATGCGGCCGCCTCCAGCTCACGCGCATAGTGACCGCTGGCCACCAGCAACAGATCGCACAGCTCGCGCACAGCGCCTGCCCCTGGCAGGCGCTGTGTGACATGGTGGGCCAGGGCCAGCAATTCGGGATGGGCGGTGGGTGGC
The DNA here is from genome assembly GCF_048590325.1 of Hydrogenophaga sp. ZJX-1. Taxonomy (NCBI): domain Bacteria; kingdom Pseudomonadati; phylum Pseudomonadota; class Betaproteobacteria; order Burkholderiales; family Comamonadaceae; genus Hydrogenophaga; species Hydrogenophaga sp. ZJX-1. The sequence continues at coordinate 392,629 of NZ_JBMBRA010000005.1, read as the reverse complement.
GCACAGGCGAGTGCGGCACGCCGCAGCATGGGCAGGTCGGGCCAGTCATCGCCCATGGCCGCAGCGGCCGACCAGTCCAGACCCAGTTCGGCCAGGATGGCCTCGGCCGCCGGCCGCTTGTCTTCGGTGCCGAAACGCGTGTGGACCACGCCCAGGGCTTTCAGGCGAGCGCGCAAGGCCAGCGAATCGCGCCCGCTCACCACGGCCGGCGTGATGCCGGCCCGCTGCAGCAGCTTGATGCCATGACCGTCGAGCGTGTGAAAGCGCTTGAGAGTTTCACCCGACTCGCCGAAATACAGGCCGCCATCCGTCAGCACACCGTCCACGTCGAAGAACACCACACGCACAGGCTGCGCGCGCAACAACAGCTCGGGCGGGAAGTTCAGCGTGGGACGCAGCGGCGGCGAATCAGAAGACATGAAGCAATGCTAACCGGGGAGAAGAAAAATACCGAGTGAGGCCGCGCAAACCCAGGGCGCCGCGGAACCGGTGTCGCCGGGCCGCCAGCTCCGCCCCCTGGGGGTGACGCCGAAGGCGGCGCGGGGGGTCAAATGACTTTCGCCCGCATGAGATCGTTGCTGTTGAGCGCGCCGGTCAGGCTGCCCGCATCATCCACCACCAGCAGGCTGGTGACACGGTTCGATTCCATCAGGTCCGCGGCTTCCACCGCCAGGGCATCGGCCCGCACGGTGCGGGGATTGGGGTGCATGACTTCGCGCGCAGTGAGCGCGCGCAGGTCCACGCTGCTGCCGGATCTTTCAATCAGGCGGCGCAGATCGCCGTCGGTAAACACGCCCAGCACCGCGCCCTCGCCATCGACGATGGCGCTCATACCCAGGCCCTTGGCGCTGATCTCGCGCATCAGCGTCATCAGATCGGCGTCCAGGCGCACGCGCGGCACGTCATCGCCGCTGCGCATCACGTCGCTCACGTGGGTCAGCAGCTTGCGCCCCAGCGCGCCACCGGGGTGGGAGCGGGCGAAGTCGTCGGCCTTGAAGCCCCGCGCGTCCAGCAGCGCCACGGCCAGCGCGTCGCCCATGGCCAGTTGGGCCGTGGTGCTGGCGGTGGGGGCCAGGTTGTGGGGGCAGGCTTCCTTTTCGACCGAGGCGTCGAGCACCACGGCGGCATGCCGGCCCAGGGTGGACTGCACGCGGCCGGTGAGCGCCACCAGGGGCACGCCCATGCGCTTGATCAAGGGCAGGATGGCCGTGAGCTCTTCGCTCTCACCGCTGTTGCTGATGCCCAGCACCACGTCAGCCGCCGTGATCATGCCGAGGTCACCGTGGCTGGCCTCAGCCGGGTGCACAAACATCGCGGGTGTGCCGGTCGAAGCGAGGGTGGCGGCGATCTTGCGACCCACATGGCCGCTCTTGCCCATGCCCATGACCACCACGCGACCGCTGCTGCCCAGCACGAGGGCCACCGCGCGGGCGAAGCTGTCGCCCATGCGATCGGCCATGGCGTTGACGGCTGTCGCCTCGATGCTGAGGGTTTCGCGTGCGAGGGACAGGGCGCGCACCGGGTCGAACGTGGAGGGCAGACTCATGCCCGGATTATCGTCGCTGGACCCGCTCCGGGCTGTCGCGGCGAGCCCTTACCATTGCTTCATGAATTCGCTGGACATCACCCTGCTCTACCTGCTGGCCGCCGTGCTGGGCGTGGTGGTGTGCCGCCAGTTCAAGCTGCCGCCCATGCTGGGCTACCTGGTGGTGGGCGTGGTGATCGGGCCGAACGCGCTGGCACTGGCACAGAACTCCAGCGGCGTGCGCTACCTGGCGGAATTCGGCGTGGTTTTCCTGATGTTCGTGATCGGACTGGAATTCAGTCTGCCCAAGCTGCGGGCGATGCGGCGCCACGTGTTCGGACTCGGCCTGTCCCAGGTGGTGCTCACCCTGCTGATCACTTCAGCCGCTTCGCTGGCCATGGCCTTGCTGCTGCCCACCTGGTGGAAGGTGTCCTGGCAGATCGCGGTCGCGCTGGGCGGCATCATGGCCATGAGCAGCACGGCCATCGTGATCAAGATGGTGGCCGAGCGGCTGGAGCTGGAGTCGGAACACGGCAAACGGGTGGTGGGCATCCTGCTGTTCCAGGACTTGGCCGTGGTGCCGCTGCTGGTGCTGATCCCTGCGCTCGGCGCAGCCCCGGAAGACCTGTTGCCCGCCCTGGGTCTGGCCTTGTTCAAGGCGGTGGTGCTGCTGGGGGTGTTGCTCACCGGCGGCCAGAAGGTCATGCGCTGGTGGCTCACGCTGGTGGCCCGGCAGAAAAGCGATGAACTGTTCATGCTCAACCTGCTGCTCATCACCCTGGGCCTGGCGTGGCTGACCGAACACGCCGGCCTGTCGCTGGCGCTGGGCGCGTTCGTGGCCGGCATGCTGATTTCGGAAACCGAGTTCAAGCACCAGGTGGAGACCGACATCCGGCCATTCCACGATGTCTTGCTTGGGCTGTTCTTCATCACCATCGGCATGATGCTCGACTGGCGGCTGGTGCTGGAACGCTGGCCACTGGTGCTGCTGCTGCTGTCGCTGTCGGTGGCGTTCAAGCTGGCCCTGATCACCGGGTTGACGAGGGTCTGGGGCGCGAGCATGGGGGTGTCGCTGCGCGTGGGCCTGTACCTGGCGCAGGCCGGCGAGTTCGGGTTGGTGCTGCTCACGCTGGCCGGACAGAACAACCTGGTGCCGCCGGCGCTCTTCAACCCCATCCTGGCGTCGATGGTCGTGTCCATGCTGGCCACCCCCTTCGTGATCCTGTACGCCAACGACATCGTCAGCCGGGTGGTGGGCAGCGACTGGCTGATGCAGTCGGTGCAGATGACCAGCATCGCGCGCAAGGCGATCAACGCCGACAAACACGTGATCATCTGCGGCTACGGTCGCTGCGGCCAGAACCTGGCGCGGCTGCTGGAGGCCGAAGGCATTCCCTACATGGCACTCGACCTGGATCCCGACCGCGTGCGCCAGGCCGCTGCGGCCGGGGACTCGGTCGTCTTTGGTGACGCGGCGCGCCTGCAGGCCCTGATCGCTGCCGGCCTGCACCGCGCCAGCGCGGTGGTGATCACCTACATCGAGACCGCCAGCGCGCTCAAGGTGCTGCACCACACCCACGAACAGGCCCCCCAGGTGCCGGTGGTGGTGCGCACCATCGATGACGCTGATCTGGAGAAGCTGCGCAGCGCTGGCGCCACCGAGGTGGTGCCTGAAGCGATCGAGGCCAGCCTGATGCTGGCCAGCCACGCGCTGGCGCTGGTGGGTGTGCCGATGCGGCGCGTGATCCGCGTCGTGCAGGACCAGCGCGACGCGCGCTACAACCTGCTCAAGGGCTACTTCCACGGGGCGGACGACGATGGCATCGAAGAAGCCGAACACGAGCGCCTGAACACCGTGACGCTGCCGTCGGCCGGTCGTACGGTCGGCAAGACGCTGGGCAGCCTGGCGCTCGAAACCGTGGGCGTGCGCGTCGCCAACCTGCGCCGGTCCAGCGGCCATGGCGTGCCCTTCGACGACGACACGGTGCTCGAAGGCGGCGACACTCTGGTGCTCAGCGGCAAAGCGCCTGCGCTGGCGCTGGCCGAAGACCGGCTGCTGTCGGGTTGACGGACCGGTTCCCTTCCGCCGCCCCCTCAAACCCCAGCGCACCGGCGCTCCTCAACCCGGATCACACCATGGACAGCACCGACTACCTCAAATCCCACATCCGGACCGTGCCCGACTGGCCTGCGCCCGGCGTGCAGTTCCGCGACATCACGCCCCTGCTGCAGGACCCCCGGGTGTTCCGCGTGCTGATCGACACCTTTGTGCACCGCTACATGGCGCCGTCCCTGCGCCCCACCGTGGTGGCCGGGCTGGACGCGCGGGGCTTCATCATTGGTTCGGTGGTGGCCTACGAACTCGGCCTGGGCTTCGTGCCGATCCGCAAGAAGGGCAAGCTGCCCTTCACCACGGTGGAAGAAACCTACGAGCTGGAATACGGCAGCGCCACGGTCGAACTGCACACCGATGCGGTCAAACCGGGCGACCGGGTCCTGCTGATCGACGACCTCATCGCCACGGGCGGCACCATGATGGCCGGCGCACGGCTGCTGGAGAAACTGGGGGCCGAAGTGATGGAAGGCGCCGCCATCGTTGACCTGCCCGAACTGGGCGGCTCAGCCCGGCTGCGGGCCAGCGGACTGCCGTTGTTCACGCTGGTGGATTTCTCGGGCCACTGACGCCGTGGCCCTCGCAGCGGTGCTGCCGCGGTCCGCGCCGACGAAGGCGCGGGACGCTCGGGGGCATCATCACCCCTTACAGTTTTCCGTACTGCGTTTCGCTCAGTGCCGAAAAATCGCTGTGCGATTCGGGCGGGGGAACATCGGCCTCCGTGTCCAGCCGGTGCACCGGCAGCGCGGGCGTCTGCAGCGCTCGCCGAAACGCATTCACCTCATCGGCTGCCACGGGCTGCGCCCGGCCACTGGACGGCGTGAGCACCGGGACCGGGATCGCGGTGGGGTTGTCCGACGTGGCCTGGCGCTGTGTCTGCGCTGCCACCGCCGCCTTGAGCGCAATGCCCCGCTGGTCCTGAGCCGCCTTGCGCCGCCAGTAGACCCCCTGCACGGCCATGGTGTGGCGCTTGTCGGCGCTGCTCTGGATCCAGCGTTCAATTTCCAGCAGGTATTCATCGGGCATGACGTCGGCGGGCAACGCCAGATCGATCAGCACCAGAAACCGGTCTCCGTTGGCGTCGAGCTTGAGCACCTTGAATTCGTAGCTGGTCGACAGCACCCCGGCCCGGATCAGGGACTCGCGCACCACCGAAAACAGCTGCTCCCGACGCAGGATGCGCCGGCCACGGCGCGGCGAGATCAGGGGCAAGGTGGTCTGGCCGAAGGAACGGCGAGGCTTCGCATGGCCACCGTTGGCACCGGGATCCGATTTTCTGGCTTGAAGCCACCGCAATAGGGACATGGTCGAAGTATGCGTTGCCGGGGGCATCGCGATGTGAGAAAAAGTGAGGGAATATTGGAGCAAACAGCGCGTGCGCTACTTGATTCAGGTCACAGCCACGCGTTTGGGCCGGTTGTACATGCGGCGCGCCAGCACCGCGGCCATGGCCACCGACAACTCCAGCGCGATCTGCGGGAAACGGGTGGAAAGCTCTCGAAAACGCAAGGGCGTGAGGCACCATAGCCGGCTGGGTGCACCCGCCTGCACAGTCGCACTGCGCGGCAGGTGGCTAAAAAATGCACCCTCACCCAGCAGCGACCCGGGGCCCACCAGTGCGATGCGCACACGCTCCTTCACGTCTTCGTAGTGCACCGTCAGGCTGCCCGTCTCGACAAAATAGACCGTTCGGTCCTTCACGCCCTGCTCGATCAGCACCTGTCCCTGCTGCAGGGAGACTGGCTGCAGGAAATCGGCCAAGCCCTGCCACTGTGGCTCGGTCAGGTTCAGCGGCACCGCATCCAGCGCGCTGCTCTGCCTCATCGCCTGGGCCAGGCCCATGATGTCGGCACGCATTGGCGCTGGTAGGCTGGCGTTCATTCGGCAACATTAACCGTGAGGGGCCCGCGCGTGCAAGCCCGCGCCGTGTGCATTAACGGCTGCTTACAGTTGCGCTCCAGACGGTGGCGCAAGAACGCCAGGCGGTGCGCTGCGGACTATTTGCCGATGCAAAAGCGCGAAAAAATCTCGCCAAGCAGGTCGTCGGCGCTGAATTCGCCGGTGATTTCACCCAGTGCCTGTTGGGCCAGACGCAGTTCTTCGGCCATCAGGTCCAGGTGTTCGGCCTGTGCGGCCAGCAGCGTGTGCGCGCCGTCGAGGTGTGTGCCCACGCGCGCCAGCGCCTGCAGGTGACGTTCGCGTGCCATGAACAGGCCGTCGCCCGCGTGCTGCCAGCCGGCCAGGTCCAGCAGGCGCTGGCGCAGGGCCTCCAGTCCGTCGCCGTTTTTGGCGGAAATCGCGAGCTCGCCCGCCCGTGCGCGATCCGACAGCATGGCCCGGGCGCTGTCGCTGCACTGATCGAGCTTGTTCCACACCTGCAGCACGGTCACCCCGCCGGGCAGGGCGGCAGCGATGTCCGCATCGGCGGACTGGTAGGTCAGGCTGTCGCTGCGGGTGAGATCGTGCAGGAACAGCACTGCGTCGGCCTGGTGGATCTGGCCCCAGGCGCGTTCGATGCCGATCTTTTCCACTTCGTCCACGTCCGGGCTGTCGCGCAGACCCGCGGTGTCGATCACGTGCAGCGGCACGCCCTCGATCTGGATCGTCTGCTGAACCACATCGCGCGTGGTGCCGGCCACCGGTGTCACGATCGCCAGCTCGGCACCGGCCAGCGCGTTGAGCAGCGAGCTTTTTCCCGCGTTGGGTTGTCCGGCAATCACCACCGTGAGTCCGTCGCGCAGCAACGCCCCCTGCCGGGCCTGGGTCCGCACATCGGCCAACGCGGTGCGCAAGCGCTGCAGCTGACCCGTGGCGTCGGCCTTCTTCAGAAAGTCGATCTCCTCCTCCGGGAAATCCAGCGTCGCCTCGACCAGCATGCGCAGGTTGATGAGCGCGTCGCGCAGCGCATGGATGCGCTCGGAAAACACGCCCGCGAGCGAGCGGCTGGCGCTGCGCGCGGCGGCTTCGGTGCTGGCATCGATCAGGTCGGCCACCGCCTCGGCCTGTGCCAGGTCGAGTTTGTCGTTGTGGAACGCCCGCTCGGTGAACTCGCCAGCGCGCGCCGGGCGCAGGCCGGGCAGCTGCTGCTGGTCTTCTGCGACGGGCGTCTGTGCCACCTGCAGACAGCGTGCCAGCAGCAGCTGCAACACCACCGGCCCTCCGTGGCCCTGCAGCTCCAGCACGTCCTCGCCGGTGTACGAATGGGGCCCGGGAAACCACAGCGCCAGGCCATGGTCGATGGGCTGGCCGTCCGCATCGGGGAACGGCAGGTAAGTGGCCTCGCGCGGTTTCAGCGCCCGCCCGAGCAGGGCCTGAACGAACGCCGCCAACCCCCGGCCCGACACCCGCACGATACCCACCGCCCCGCGACCGGGTGCGGTGGCGATGGCAACGATGGGATCGCGGGAAGCGGAGAGCATGGGCGGATTCTGCGGCAAGAGGTTTCAGAAACAGAAAGGGCCTGCAAAAGCAGACCCAGTCGAGTGAAGTGCCCCTACCGGGAATGCGGCGGAACTGGCTTTGTCGGGCCGCTCGCATTGTCCCCTGGGGGGCTGCGGCCTGCAAGGCGGGCGCAGCGGGGAGCCGATCTACTTCTTGAACAGCTCCAACGGATTCGTGATCTTCAGCGGCACACCCATGCGCTTGTTGATGAAAGCCTGCTGGGCGATCGTCAGGATGTTGTTCGTGATCCAGTACAGCACCAGGCCGGCCGGGAAGAAGAAGAACATCACCGAGAACATCAGCGGCATCATCCACATCAGCTTGGCCTGCAGCGGATCGGGCGGCAGCGGGTTGAGGGCGGTCTGGATCACCGTGGTCACGGCCATCACCAGCGGCAGGATGAACCAAGGATCGGGAGAAGACAGATCGGTGATCCAGGCCATCCAGGGCGCATTGCGCATTTCGACGCTGGACAGCAACACCCAGTAGAGCGCGATGAACACCGGTATCTGGATCAGGATCGGGAAGCAGCCACCCAGCGGGTTGACCTTTTCCTCCCGGTACATCTTCATCATCTCCTGCTGCATCTGCTGCGGATTGCCCTTGAGGCGCTCACGCATTTCCATGATGCGGGGATTGATCTTCTTCATCTTGGCCATGCTGCGGTAGGCGCTGGCGTTGAGCCAGTAGAACGACGCCTTGATCAGCACCACCAGCAGCACGATCGCCCAGCCCCAGTTCTGCACGAAACCGTGGATTTTTTCCAGCAGCCAGTAAAGCGGCTTGGCCAGAATGGTCAGCCAGCCGTAGTCCTTGACCAGTTCCAGACCGGGGGTGATGACCTCCAGCGCTTTTTCTTCCTGCGGACCAACGAAGAGTTGGGCATCGACGGCTTTGCGCTGACCCGGCTCGATGGCGGGCAGGGTGGTGATGGAGCCCACGGCGTACAGGTTGTTGTCCACCTTGCGCGCGAAGTTGTCGCGCGCGAGGCCGTCGGCCAGCACCCAGGCCGACGCAAAGTAGTGCTGCACCATCGCCACATAGCCATTGGTCGCGCTCTTTTCAAAGTCGGCCTTGTCCTTGTCGATGTCGGCGAATTCGATCTTCTGGTATTTCTGGGCTTCGGTGTAGATGGCCGGGCCGGTGAAGGTCGAATAGAAGGGGGTTTCGCTGCTGGTCTTGTTGCCATCGCGCACCAGCTGCACGTAGAGCTGCGGGCTCACGGGCTGGCCGCTGTTGTTCACCACTTCGTGCTGCACCGCGATGTCGTAGCTACCGCGAGTCAGGGTGTAGGTCTTGACCAGCTTGACGCCACCCACCTCGGCCGACTCGAAGCGCACCTGAAGCTCGTTTTGCCCGTCGGTCAGCGCCGTCGGGCCGGCCACCACGGTCATGGGTGTCTTGTGGGTGGGGAAATTGCCCCCGATCAGGCCAGACTGGGCCAGATAGGTCTGGGTATCGTTCTGGACCAGCAGCGCAAACGGCTGCGTGCCCAGCGTCGTGCTCGCGTGCTTGAGCAGTTCGGCGCCGATGAGTGAGCCGCCCTCGGTGTTGAACACGAGCTTCAACACGTCGGTGGTGACTTCATGGCGGACCGCTGCCGGCGCCGGGGCGGGCGTGCCCTGTGGCGCCACAGCCGCGCCTGCCGTCGTGGTTGCCGCGGTGCTGCCGGGCACGGACGCGTCGGCAGGGGTCGCCGGTGGGGCATCCTTCGCAGCGGGCGCGGTCACGGCGGCAGACGGGAAAAACGTTGGCGCTTTACCGTTGTGGATCTGCCACTTGTCCCAGATCAGGACCATCGAAAAACCAAAAACCACCCACAGGATGGACCGACGGATGTCATTCATGACGGGTTCTTCTTTTCTGAGGAAGGGGAAACCAGATGGGAAAACAGGCCGGGCGCCACGTCGGGCACCGGATCGTGACCGCCCTCGCACCAGGGTCCGCAGCGACCCAGGCGCCTGAGCATGAGGTAGCCACCGGCCAGTGCACCGTGCCGCTCCAGCGCACCGATCGCATAGATGGAACAGGTGGGTTCAAAACGGCAGCTGCTGCCCAGCCAGGGACTGAGCAGCAAACGGTAGCCCTTGACCAGGCCCACCAACGCCTGGCGCGGCCAGTCAGACACCATGGGGCGCCTCCGTCCGGGTCGCCACAACGGCCGGGCTGACCGGAGCAGGACCGATCACGCGGCCCAGCAACTGATCCAGCTCGGCGCGAACCGCGCGCTTGAGCACATCGGAAGTCGCACTCACAAACAGCTTGCGGCTGAACTCGCTGCGCAGGCGAACCACCAGCGCTGCCTGCGGCAAACCGGTCGCGACGTGGCGGGCGGCTTCGTAGATCTGGCGACGGATCGCGTTGCGCGTGACCGCGCGGCGCGCCCAGCGCTTGGGCAGGAGCACGCCCAGCCAGACATCGGCCACAGGAAACAAGGGACGTCCCAAATGCTCGCTCACGAGCGACGCTCGGTGCAAGGCGAAGTGGGGGGTTTTGGCCACAGGGGCTCCCGCCATGACGGCCTGGAACTGCTGCCGGGACCGGATGCGCTGCATGGCCCGTTGTGCCTCGCTGTCTGTCACCGGGAGCCGGTAACGGAAGTCGGGACCGGCCAATACCGGCGGAGCACGTTCAGGCTCAGAGAGCCAGACGCTTGCGGCCCTTGGCGCGGCGAGCGTTGATCACGGCACGGCCGCCACGGGTCTTCATGCGGACGAGAAAGCCGTGGGTGCGGGCGCGGCGGACTTTGGATGGCTGGTAAGTGCGTTTCATGATGCTCAGTAAATGTCGGGGAAACCCGCAATTATCGCAAATAAAATCAAAGCCCGGCAAGCACTTGGCCGCTTTTCTGTCTGCCTTGCTTCAGAAAGCCCCGGCAGGGCAGCACAGCACAGGGGGAAAACCGCCTTGTGGATAAGTCACCGGCCACACTACAATGGACAGTCTGCCCCGAGTCATTTGTCCACAAAATTCAGCGTTCGCCTTTCCCAGCATGATCGAGGGCACCCCCCCAGACACCCCATCCACCGACGCCCAGTCCCTCTGGCTGGCCTGCGTCGACAAGCTCGCACAAGAAATCCCCGAACAGCAGTTCAACACCTGGATCCGGCCGCTCTCGGCCAGTGTGTCAGCCGATGCCTCCAAGGTCGTGGTGTCGGTGGCCAACCGCTTCAAGCTGGACTGGATCCGGGCCCAGTACGCGTCCCGCATCGCCTTGCTGCTGGAGGCCATTCAGGGCACGCCCGTGACACTGGAGTTGGCGCTCGCTCCGCGTGAGGGCCCCAGCAGGACGTCACCTGCACCCCGAACAGTGCAGGACCAGGTGCTGGCCGAGCTGCCCGATCTGGCGCCTGCAGAGATCACGAGTCCGCGCGCCCCCAAGTCCCGGCTCAACCCGGCGCTGACCTTTTCCACCCTGGTGGAAGGTTCGGCCAACCGCATGGCGCGCGCCGCGGCGATGCACGTGGCGGGCAGCCTCGGACAGCTTTACAACCCGCTGTTCATCTACGGCGGTGTCGGTCTGGGCAAGACCCACTTGATGCACGCGATCGGCAACCACCTGCTGTCCGACCATCCACAGGCCAAAGTTCTCTACATCCACGCCGAACAATTCGTCTCGGATGTGGTCAAGGCCTACCAGCGCAAGACTTTTGACGAATTCAAGGCCCAGTACCACTCGCTGGACCTGCTGCTGATCGACGATGTGCAGTTCCTCGCCAACAAGGAGCGCACACAGGAGGAGTTTTTCAACGCCTTCGAGGCGCTGCTGGCCAAAAAGTCGCACATCGTGCTGACCAGCGACACCTACCCCAAGGGTCTGCCGGACATCCACGAGCGACTGGTTTCGCGTTTCGATTCGGGCCTCACGGTGGCCATCGAGCCGCCCGAGCTGGAAATGCGCGTGGCGATCCTGATCAACAAGGCGGCGGTGGAAAATGCCGTCATGCCCGAGGAAGTGGCGTTTTTTGTCGCGAAGAACGTGCGCTCCAACGTGCGCGAACTCGAAGGCGCGCTGCGCAAGATCCTGGCCTATTCGCGCTTCAACCAGAAGGAAATCTCGATCCAGCTGGCGCGCGATGCGCTGAAAGACCTGCTGTCGATCCAGAACCGGCAGATCAGCGTCGAGAACATCCAGAAGACCGTCGCCGACTATTACAAGATCAAGGTCGCGGACATGTACAGCAAGAAGCGCCCGGCCAGCATCGCCCGGCCGCGCCAGATTGCCATGTTCATCGCCAAGGAGCTGACGCAAAAAAGCCTGCCCGAGATCGGCGAGCTGTTTGGCGGGCGCGACCACACCACGGTACTGCACGCGGTGCGAAAAATCGGCGCCGAACGCCAGCAGAACACCGAGCTCAACCAGCAACTGCACGTGCTGGAACAGACGCTCAAAGGCTGACCGGCGTGAGGCAGTGCGCACCCGCTCGCCACGGCCGGCACAGCCCGCATCTGACGGGGAAGGTGTTTTCAGGACTCGCGCTTCAAAAAGGCGAAAATAGGCGGTATTTGGCTGACAGAAAGCCCTTCTTGGGGCTTGGGAAGTCCCACCCGCCAACAACCGGCAACCAGAGACGAAAGAGTCTGACATGATCGTTTTGAAATCGACCCAGGACAAGGTGTTGGCTGCGCTGCAGTCGGTCGCGGGTATCGTTGAACGCCGCCACACGCTGCCCATCCTGGCCAACGTGCTCGTGCGCAAGACCGGGTCGGCCGTGCAGCTGACCACCAGCGATCTGGAGATCCAGATCCGCACCACGGCCCAGCTCGACGGTGACGACGGCAACTTCGCCACCACCCTGGGCGCGCGCAAGCTGATCGACATCCTGCGCACCATGCCGGGCGACCAGTCCGTCAGCCTCGAATCGAGCGCCGGCAAGCTGATCCTCAAAGGTGGCAAGAGCCGCTTCACGCTGCAGAGCATGCCGGCCGAAGACTTCCCGCTGGTGCAGGAATCGGCCAGTTTCGGCCCGGTGTTTGCCGTGCCACAGAAGACGCTGAAAAGCCTGCTGGGCCAGGTGTCGTTCGCCATGGCCGTGCACGACATCCGCTACTACCTCAACGGCATCCTGTTCGTGGCCGAAGGCAAGCAACTCAGCCTGGTCGCCACCGACGGCCACCGTCTGGCGTTCGCCAGCGCGACGCTGGACGTGGAAGTGCCGAAGCAGGAAGTGATCCTGCCGCGCAAGACGGTGATCGAGCTGCAGCGCCTGCTGTCCGACAAGGAAGGCGCGATCGAGATGCAGTTCGCCGCCAACCAGGCCAAGTTCAGCTTCGACGGCATGGAGTTCGTCACCAAGCTGGTCGAGGGCAAGTTCCCCGACTACAACCGCGTCATCCCGCGCAACCACAAGAACATCATCACCCTCGGTCGCGTGCCGCTGCTGGCCTCGCTGCAGCGCACCGCCATCATGACGAGCGAGAAGTTCAAGGGCGTGCGCCTGAACATCGAGCCCGGCGTGCTGCGCGTGGCGTCGAGCAACGCCGAGCAGGAGGAAGCGGTGGACGAGCTCGACATCGACTACGGTGGCGACACCATCGAGATCGGCTTCAACGTCACCTACCTGATCGACGCGCTGCAGAACATGTCACAGGAAATGGTTCGCATCGAACTGTCCGACGGCAACAGTTCGGCGCTGCTCACGAACCCCGACGACAACGCCTTCAAATACGTTGTCATGCCGATGCGGATTTGATCGTTCCCGATCCAGGTCTCCCCAAAGCCCGACCCGCTGCACAGCGGGTTTGGCCTTTCTAGCGTTTCTGAAAAGTCCACCATGTCCGAAGCCAACAAGCCCGCAGAACCCGAATCCGTTGCCGTCAACACCGGTGAAGCAGGGTCCGCCAGCTCGAATTTCCAGCCCACCATCGACGCCCACCAGGCCGGCGCGAGCGAGGGGTATGGCGAAGGGGCCATCCAGATCCTGGAAGGCCTGGAAGCGGTGCGCAAGCGCCCGGGCATGTACATCGGCGACACCTCCGACGGCACCGGCCTGCACCACCTGGTGTTCGAGGTGGTGGACAACTCCATCGATGAGGCGCTGGCCGGCCACTGCGACGACATCGTCGTCACCATCCACAGCGACAACTCGATCAGCGTCACCGACAACGGCCGCGGCATCCCCACCGGCGTGAAGATGGACGACAAGCACGAGCCCAAGCGCTCGGCCGCCGAGATCGCGCTGACCGAGCTGCACGCCGGCGGGAAGTTCAACCAGAACAGCTACAAGGTCTCGGGCGGCCTGCACGGCGTGGGCGTCAGCTGCGTGAACGCGCTCTCGCAATGGCTGCGCCTGACCGTGCGCCGTGAAGGCCTGGTGCACCAGATCGAGTTTGCCCGCGGCTTCGTGCAGAACCGCCTGCTGGAAACCACCCCGAACGGTATCGAGATCTCGCCCATGCGGACTTCGGGCGCGACAGAGAAGCGCGGCACCGAGGTGCACTTCCTGCCCGACTACGACATCTTCAAAGAGAACAGCGACTTCCACTACGAGATCCTGTCCAAGCGCCTGCGCGAACTCTCGTTCCTGAACAACGGCGTGCGCATCCGCCTGAAGGACGAACGCAGCGGCAAGGAAGACGACTTCTCCGGCGCCGGCGGCGTCAAGGGCTTCGTGGATTTCATCAACAAGGGCAAGACCGTCCTGCACCCCAATGTGTTCCATGCACTCGGCGACCGCGCCAGCGACCAGGGCACCAACATCGGTGTGGAAGTCGCCATGCAGTGGAACAGCGGCTACAACGAGCAGGTGCTCTGCTTCACCAACAACATCCCGCAGCGCGACGGCGGCACGCACCTGACCGGCCTGCGCGCCGCGATGACGCGCGTCATCAACAAGTACATCGAAGAAAACGAGTTCGCCAAGAAGGCCAAGGTCGAAGTCACCGGCGACGACATGCGCGAAGGCCTGTGCTGCGTGCTCAGCGTCAAGGTGCCCGAACCCAAGTTCAGCAGCCAGACCAAAGACAAGCTGGTGTCCAGCGAAGTGCGTGGCCCGGTGGAAGACATCGTCAGCCGCCTGCTGAGCGACTACCTGCAGGAGCGCCCGAACGACGCCAAGATCATCTGCGGCAAGATCGTCGAAGCCGCCCGCGCCCGCGAAGCCGCCCGCAAGGCGCGCGAGATGACCCGCCGCAAGGGCGTGCTCGACGGCATGGGCCTGCCCGGCAAACTGGCCGACTGCCAGGAAAAAGACCCGGCGCTGTGCGAGATCTACATCGTCGAGGGCGACTCCGCCGGTGGCTCCGCCAAGCAGGGCCGCGACCGCAAGTTCCAGGCGATCCTGCCGCTGCGCGGCAAGATCCTGAACGTCGAAAAAGCGCGCTACGAAAAGCTGCTCACCTCCAACGAAATCCTGACGCTCATCACCGCGCTGGGCACCGGCATCGGCAAGGCCGGCGGTGACGGCAATGGCAACGGCGGCTCGGGCGGCACCGGCGCCGACGACTTCAACGTCGCCAAGCTGCGCTACCACCGCATCATCATCATGACCGACGCCGACGTCGACGGCGCCCACATCCGCACCCTGCTGCTCACCTTCTTCTACCGCCAGATGCCCGAGCTGGTCGAGCGCGGCCACATCTACATCGCCCAGCCGCCGCTCTACAAGGTGAAGGCCGGCAAGGAAGAGCTGTACCTGAAAGACGGCCCCGCGCTGGACGGCTTCCTGCTGCGCATCGCGCTGAAAGACGCCAAGGTGTCCACCGGCGGAGCGACCAACACCGTGCTCGAAGGCGACACCCTGGGCGAACTCGCCCGCAAGCACCAGGTGGCGGAGCGCGTGATCACGCGCCTGTCCAATTTCATGGACGCCGAAGCCCTGCGCGCCATGGCCGACGGCGTGTCCATCAAGCTCGACACCCTGGAAGAAGCCGAAGCCAGCGCCGTGGCCCTGCAGGCCAAGCTGCGCGAGCTCACCACCAGCGGCGTGCCCGCCGAAGTGGCTGGCGAGTTCGACGCCCGCACCGACAAGCCCATCCTGCGCATCAGCCGCCGCCACCACGGCAACATCAAAAGCAGCATCATCACGCAGGACTTCGTGCACGGCGCCGACTACGCCGCCCTGGCCACCGCCGCCGACACCTTCCGCGGCCTGCTCGGCGAAGGCGCCAAGGTCATGCGCGGCGAAGGCGACAAACAAAAGGAAGAAAAGGCCAGCGACTTCCGCACCGCCATGCAGTGGCTCATCAGCGAAGCCGAGCGCACCACCAGCCGCCAGCGCTACAAAGGCCTGGGCGAAATGAACCCCGCCCAGCTCTGGGAAACCACCATGGACCCCACCGTGCGCCGCCTGCTGCGCGTGCAGATCGACGACGCGATCGAAGCCGACCGCGTGTTCACGATGCTGATGGGGGATGAAGTGGAACCGCGGCGGGATTTCATCGAGACGAACGCATTGCGGGCGGGGAATATCGACGTCTGATTTCGAAAACTCGGCACTTCGGGTATGCGCTACTGGTGGGTTAACCAGAACCAAACATACCGTCACGAAGTGCCGGGAGGTTACCTGTGGTCCCCAAAGGCGAAGACGAACGGACAGGTCAACCCGTTCTATGAGTTCATGCGTGAAGTCTCGCCTGGGGACGTGATTTTTTCCTTCTGCGATACGAACATCAGAGCAATTGGTATCGCCGAATCGAACGCCTACGAGGCACCAAAACCGCTTGAGTTTGGAAGCGTTGGCGCCTACTGGGAAAAAATCGGGTGGCGTGTGAATGTGCGTTTTGTAGAGCTGAAGAATGTCATTCGTCCCATGAATGAGATGGATCGACTTCGCCCGTATCTTCCAGTTAGGTACTCACCGCTCAGACCCAATGGTCATGGCCAGCAAAATATCTACTTGACCGAAGTTCCTGAACTCTTGGCAACACGCCTTGTTGATCTGATTGGTGTTGAAGCAAGGGGGATCATTCAAGCCTGGAGCGCATCGGAACCGGGGGTAAATGAGTTGTACAGCGGACAGTTGGCTTGGGAAGAACATCAAGTTCAAAATATATTGACTGACACCAAGATCGCCGAAACGGAAAAGCACGCCATTGTTATGGCGCGCCGAGGGCAAGGACTGTTTCGATCAAGAGTTGCTCAAATTGAGAGACACTGTCGGCTGACGGGCGTTTCAAATCCCGAGTATTTGCGGGCAAGTCATACAAAGCCTTGGCGAGATGCAAGTAACGCGGAGAGGCTTGACGGCGAGAACGGTTTCTTGCTCACGCCAGATGCGGATTTGCTCTTTGACCGGGGATTCCTCTCGTTCAAGAGCAACGGGGATGTCTTGGTGTCTCCCGTGGCCGATCGCTGTTCGATGGCCAAGATGGGAATCTCGTCGAACATGCTCGAGAACGTTGGGCAGTTTTCAGCAGGCCAAGGTCAATACCTAGAATTCCACCGAGACATGGTCTTCCTCAGGGCAAACGTGAAGAGATAGTTTTGGAAACTTCGTACTTTTGATGCAAAACTCCTTGGTGATGTAGCAAACGTACCAATCGCCAAAACACTGGTCCAGATAGACCAGCGTCCCTTCCACCACCTGCAGCGTCTGAATCGCTGAAGTCGCAGCAGGAAAAAATTTGGCTACATCTCGCCTATTGGCAAACCGCACTGTCAACTCTTGCCCAAAAAACGTTCGCACTTAGTGCACAGGGCCACAAGGTGTAGGTCAGAACGTTGTCCTACCCTACAAGGTCTCCCGCTGATCAAACCCGGGAGACCCATCAAAGGGTTGCTCTTGGGTCACCGCCACCCCATCCACCCGCGCCCCCATCGGCCCGCGCTGCGCCCAGCCAATGAGCGCCTGCACCGCCTCCACCGGACCGCAAACCACGGCTTCCACGCTGCCGTCTTGCCGGTTGCGCACCCAGCCGCTCAGGCCCATGGCGTTGGCCTGCTGCGCCATGTTCCAGCGGTAGCCCACGCCCTGCACGCGGCCGGTGATGCGCAGGTGGCGGGTGATGGGAGTGGTGTCGGTCATGGGGACGGCTGGGCCATTTGCGCGATGGGTGCGGGCGAGACGAAGGACGGGGTCTGGAAAGGGTTGCCCTGCATGAGCACGATGGCGGCGGTGGGCGCGGCGGCCACGGCAAACAGCACAATGGCCACAGTGGCGGCGCGCAGTTGCTCGACGTGCACGATGGCGATAGACACCATGGTGAGCAGGCCGAGGAAGGCCATGCCCATCCACTTGAGCGGGTTGACATGCATCTGGCTCAGGGCGATGCGCTGGTCGCGGTCGTTACGCAGGTGGACGACGGCGCCCAGCATGAGGCTGTGCACGCTGGCGCTGGCGGCGTGCGCCATGGCGGGGCTGGCGACGAGGCTGAGCAGGTGATCGGCGCTCTGTTGCGCGGCGGGGCTGCTGCTGCGGTGGGCGAGCTGCTGCCATTCAGAGGCGGTGGCGGCGGCGTGTTCGCTCACCGCGGCGCGCAGCGCGGCCTGCGGCACCTCGGGCAGGCCGCGCGCGAGCGCATCGAGCGTGCGCAGGCTGTCGGCTTCGCGGTAGACGGCGCTCATGGCGCGGTCGTGGGCGCTCCAGGTGTCGTTCGCGATGAAGGCGAGCGTGAGGCCGAACAACACGCCCAGGATGTTGAGGAAGGGCGGGACGACACCGCTTAGCGTGAGCATGCCCGCGCGCCAGCGCGGCGCGGCGAGCACGCGCAGCAACAGCAGGGCGGCAACGGCGGTGCCGATCAGGGCGACAGCGGCGTAGGCGTAATGGTCGTAGATGGCGAGGCGGGTGGGTTCCATAGGCCAATCATGCGCGAGTGGCCAAGGCCCTTCAAGCGCGGCGCGGTGCACATGACGCTGACCCGCACCTGGAACGCGGCCCGATCCGATTGGGGCGCGGGTATGCTCCCCGCACGTTTGAATCATTGTTCTCGGGGGTCTGGATCGTGTGGGCTGTTTGTCTGTGTGCGGATTGGTGCAGTGCCTGCCGGGCTTGGCGTCCGGTGATGGCGGAGCTGGCTGCGCGGCATCCGGAGTTGCAGTGGCGCTGGCTGGACATTGAGGATGAGGCCGAGCTGATGGACGCGGTCGGGATCGACATCGAGACCTTTCCCACGGTGTTGCTGTGCCGCAAGGACCAGGCGCTCTTCATGGGTGCGATCCCGCCGCAGGCGGAGGCCCTGTTGCTGTTGATGGACCGGCTGGGTGGGGCGGTGGAATCGCCTGCGGGCATCGGTGGCCCGGCGGCGGTGCTGGCGGCGCATCTGTGGGGCCGGCAGGACGGGCCGGAGATGTCCGCGGTTTAAACCGCCTGCGCCTCGAAGCCGGCTTCCTGCAGCCGGGCCGCGATGTCGTCGGCCGAGATCATGCCGGTGTGGCTGACCCAGGCGGTGTGTTCGGCGAGGTTGACGTCGGCCTGGTTGACGCAGGGCAGGTCTTGCAGCTCGAACATGACGGCGTCGGCGTCTTCCTGCGTTTGCAGGGTGGGGATGTGGAAGGTGGTTTCGGGCATTCGGGCCTCTTTCTAACTGGTTTCAATATAAACTTGCATTTATATTTATCATTAAATATAATGCCGAATTGGACTGTGTTCGGTGGCTTCCGCCAACCCACACCGCCCAGCCGGTGGCATCTCAGGCCCCGGTCAGCGCCGACGCCATTCGGTCGCGATGTTCTGTTGAGCTGCAGACACCCCCACCATTCAGCTTCGCGCAGGTTCGCAACGGCTCAGGCCTTGTGCATCTTCGCAAAACCCGTTCCTGCGGTGTCCCTCGGACGCTGCTCATTCATGCGCTGTCGGGCTCGGCCTGGCTGAAGCGCAATTTCTTTGAAAGGCTCTGTCATGAGCACCAAACTTTACGTGGGCAACCTGCCTTATTCCATCGACGACGCCATCCTGCGCAACAACTTCACGGAGTTTGGCGGCGTGACGTCGGCCAAGGTCATGATGGACCGCGACACCGGTCGCTCCAAGGGCTTCGGCTTTGTGGAAATGTCCACCGCCGAACAGGCCGAGGCCGCGATCCAGAGCCTGAACGGCATGTCGGTTGACGGCCGCTCGATCGTGGTGAACATCTCGCGCCCGAAAGAGCCGAGCACCGGCGGCTACGGCGGCGGTGACCGCGGCTCGCGCGGCGGCTACTGAGCACTGACGCCTCAGTTCTGAAAACCGGCCTTCTGGCCGGTTTTTTTTCGTCTGCGCCGGGCGCAAGCGGGTCACGCTCCGGTGAGGCCCAGGAAGCTGTCGAGGATGTGGAAGTGGTCGTCGTGGAAGCGGTCTTCCATGGCGGCGAGTTCGCCGATCGGCACCCAGCTGGCCGACAAGGCGTCGTCGCTGCCGCTCACCTCGGGCAGCCGGCGCGCGCCCAGATCGAAATGGTGGGCGTGGGTGATGACGCGGCCGCGCTGGCTGCGGTCCGGGTGGTCGAACACGCGCACTCCCTTGAGCGCGTGGGCGATGTCACCGGGCAGCAGGTGCAGGCCGGTTTCTTCCTGCAGCTCGCGCAGGGCCGACTGGTAGACCGTCTCGCGCTGCTCCAGGAAGCCGCCGGGCAGCGCGTACAGGCCCTTGCCGGGCGCGCGGCCGCGCACGATGAGCAGCACATGGCCCGCGCATTCGATCAGCGCGTCCACCGTGACGAACACGGGCGGGTAGGGTGCGCTGGCCCAGAGCGCGTGCTCGGCGCGCAGGCTGGCCCATTCGGCCGCGAGTTCGCGGTAGCAGGGCAGCTGCGCCCAGGCGCGCAGGAAGCCGAGGGTGGACGGCGGCGCCTGGCTGACCAGGGCCGCGAGCGCGGGCTCCAGCGGTTCGCCAGCGGCGCCGAAGAAGGCATCGCGCAGGGTGCTGGAATGCATGTCGCCCTGGCTGCCCACGTCGTCGAGCAGCCAGCCGGGGAAGTCGCTCAGGTACTCGCTGGTGGCGTCTTTGCGGTGGCCCACGAGCACGGTCTGGCCCGCGGGCAGATCGCCCAGCTGCGCCCGCACGCCCTCGCGCACCGCCGCCACCCAGCGCTGCCCATCGAAGTAGTCGCGCACGGGCACGAAGCCCACACGCCCGGCCTCTTCGGCTGTCAGCGCCAGGCGGATCATCTCGACGCGCTCCTCCCACGTGAACGGGTTCTTGGGCGTGCGCGCCTGGAACGCCGAGCCGATGAAGATGACCACGCGCGGCGCGAGCAGCAGGGCGCGGCGGATGACCGCCAACTGGCCGAAGTGCAGGCCCTGGAAACGGCCGATGCAGATGGCTGCGGTGAATTTGTGTGTTGATGTGTTCATGGTGTCTTACGGACTTGCCATCGGAGCGAGAACAAGGCGCAAAGCCGCAGACAGTGCTGTAGCACAGCAAGGCTTTGCAACGCAGTTATCGCTTTGATGGCAAGTCCGTATCAGAAGTGTTGGGCGGCGATGGGCATTTGACGCCCCGAGCCAAAGGCGCGGGCACGCACGCGGATGACGGGTGGGGCCTGACGGCGTTTGTACTCGCTGCGGGCGACCAGGCGGCGGATGCGGTCCACCAGCGCCGCACCATCGGGCAGTTGCACGAGTTGGGCGACGTAGGCTTCGACCTGTTCGCGTTCCTCGTGCGCCAGGCCGTGGCCTTCGATCAGGTGCTTGAGCACTTCGTCGAGCACCTCGTAGGGCGGCAGGCTGTCGGTGTCCTTCTGGTCGGGCGCGAGCTCGGCGGAGGGCGGCTTCCCGATGATGGCGCGGGGAATGATCTCGCGGCCAGTGGCCTCGTTGAGGTGGCGAGAGAGCGCGAAGACCTCGGTCTTGTACAGATCACCGATGAGGCCGAGACCACCGTTGGTGTCGCCATACAGCGTGCAGTAGCCGACCGACATTTCCGACTTGTTGCCGGTGGTGAGCAGCAGGTGGCCCCAGGTGTTGGAATATTCCATGAGGATGGTGCCGCGGATGCGCGCCTGCAGGTTCTCCAGCGACAGGCCTTGCAGCGGCGCGCCAAAGGCGGCTTCGAAACCGGCGCTGTAGCCCTGCACCAGATCGGCAATGGGGTGGCGGTACAGACGCACACCGAGACCGTCGCACAGGGTTTGCGAATCGTCCACCGAACCCGCCGAGGAGTACACCGAGGGCATGGTGATGGCGGTCACGCGATCCGGGCCGAAGGCCGCGGCGGCGAGCGCGAGCGTGATGGCCGAGTCGATGCCGCCCGAGGAGCCGACCACCGCCTGCGTGAAGCCGCAGCGGCGCGCGTAGTCGCGCAGGCCGAGCACGATCTGCTGGCGGTAAAAAGCCATGGTGGACAGGCCGGCGGCGGGCACGGCGGGCAGGGGCTCGCCGTCGGCGGCCCTGAAGCCGTGGGCGTCGATTCGCAGCGTGGTCACGTCTTCTTCAAAACGGCGCGCCTCGAACACCACACCCGCCTTCGGCTCGACGGCAAAAGACGCGCCGTCGTAGACCAGCTGGTCGTGACCACCGATCTGGTTCACATACAGGATGGGCAGGTGGTTGCGGTGGCTGGCGGCGGCGAAGATCTGGTGGCGCTGCTCGCGCTTGCCGATGTGGGACGGGCTGGCGTTGATGGAGACCACCAGGTCGGGCGCGGCGTCGCGCAGGCGGTCGAACGGGTTGACGGCGTAATCGCTGCCGTCGTCGTTCCAGCCGTCTTCGCAGATCAGGAAGCCGACCTGCGCGGTGCCGATGCGCAGCACCTTGGCCACGTCGGGGCCGGGCTCGAAATGGCGGCGCTCGTTGAAGATGTTGTAGGTGGGCAGCAGCTGCTTGGCGTATTCGAGCAGCACCTCGCCACCGCGCAGCACGCGCAACACATTGCGCAGCGGCTTGCCCGGGCCGGTGTGCACCGCAGGCAGGCCCACCACCCAGTGCAGCGCGGGCATCTGGCGCGAGGCCTGGAGCAGGGCTTCGAAACCCACGGACACCCGCGCCATGAATTGCGGTTCGTCGAGCAGGTCGCCGGGGTAGTAGCCGGTGAGCGAGAGTTCGGAGAAGACGACGAGGTCGGCCGCATCGTCGCGCGCGCGTTGCGCGGCGGCGATCATCTTGCGCACGTTGCCGTCCATTTCGCCGACGGTGACGTTGAGCTGTGCGAGGGTGACCTTGATCATGAGTCCTCCGCAAGGATGGGCACGTTGAACACCTGGCGCAGGTAGGCGAGGAAGGTCTGGTCGTCGCACAGGGTCTTGCCCGGCGAGTCGGAGAGCTTGGCCACCGGCTGGCCGTTGGCGCTGGTGAGCTTCATGACGATGTTGAGCGGCGTGAGGCCCACGTCGTTGGTGAGGTGCGTGCCGATGCCGAAGCCCAGCTGCGTGCGGTTGCCCAGGGCGTGGTACAGCGCCAACGCCTTGTCGATGGTGAGACCGTCGGAGAACACGAGGCGTTTGGTGTGCGGGTCGATGCGCAGCTTCTCGTAGTGGGCCAAGGCCTTGTTCGCCCACACCAGCGGGTCGCCCGAGTCGTGGCGCAGGCCGTCAAAGAGCTTGGCGAAATAGAGGTCGAAGTCGGCGAGGAAGGCGTCCATGCCGACCACGTCGGTGAGGGCGATGCCGAGGTCACCGCGGTATTCCTGCACCCAGTCTTCCAACGCCGCCTTCTGGAAATCGCGCAGGCGCACGCCCAGCGCCTGGTAGGTCTGCAGGTACTCGTGGGCCATGGTGCCGATGGGCACGAGACCGAGATCGCGCGCGAGCAAGACGTTGGACGTTCCCTTGAAGAACTGCGGCGCCTGGTCCTGGAATGCGGCCACCACTTCACGTTGCCAGCTGCGCGAGAAGCGGCGGCGCACGCCGAAGTCGAACAGCTCGAAGGGGTGGCGCAACGGCGCTTCGTGGTCCAGGGCGCGCAGCTGGTCGAGCTTGGTCTGCAGTCGCAAACGCCCCTCGGCTTCAGCGGCGGCACGGTCGAAGCGGCGGAAGTAGAGCTCGTTGACGATGGCGAGCACGAAGATCTCGAACGCCATGACGTGCACCTGCGGTCCCCGGGCGACGATGCGCAGGTGTGCGCCTTCGGCGCGTGCTTCGATGAAGTTGCGCTGGAAACGGAAGATGCGCAGGAAGTCGACGAAGTCGCTCTTGATGTAGCGCAGGCCGCCGATGTAGGCCAGCTCGTCTTCGCGGAAGCTGAGCGCGCACAGGGCATCGAGCTCGGAGTTCACCTGCGGCAGCAGCTCGGCCAGCGGGTAGGCGGGCGGGTTGCGGCAGACGAAGCTGTATTCGGCCTGCGTCTGCGGAAAGCGGTGCAGCATGGTCTGCCACATCGTGTACTTGTAGAGGTCGGTGTCCAGCAGGCTGGTGATGACGGGTTCCATGGTGGCTCCTGGCTCAGGCGTTGGCCTGAAGAAGGGGAAGGACTTCGGCGCAGGTGGCGCCGCGGGCACCCTGGCGCTGCATGTCGTCGAGGAAAGCCTGCGCCTGTGCTTCGAAGCCTGCGACCGGACTCATGGCGTCGCTGACCAGCAGCAGCTTGCCCAGCTGGCGCGAAGGCAGGTATTGCGCGAGGTGCTCGGTCGTGGCCTTGACGCAGTGGCTGCTGGCTTCGCCCGCGATGACGATGAGATCGGACTCGTCCAGCTGCGCGATGAGATCGCGGTTGAGCTGCGTGTCGGGGTCGGTGGCGTCGGGCACCTCCGCCTGCATGGCGCTGTAGTGCTCGGTCCACGGGTTCGTTCCCTTGATGATCTTCTGCACCACGCCCAGGCGCTGGTCTTCCCAGCGGTTGTAGGCGGCCTTGACGGCGGGGTGCACGTTGTGGCCCCAGCTGCCGATCTCGCAGTGCACCGGCCACACCATGAGCGTGTAACGGCCGGCCTGCTCCAACGCGTCAAGGTAGGCCAGGGTGCGCGGCAGCGCGGCGGGGTCGCGTGGTGCGTAGCTGCCGGCGCGCACCTGCGCGGCGGTGATGGCGGTGAAGGGGCTCACGGCCTCGCCCGCGCCGGTCTGCCAGAAGGTGGGGTGGGCGATGTCGTAGCGCTGGTGCGAGTCGAGCGTGACGACGATGCTGGAGAGGCCGGCGCCGCCCTGCTCGATGAGTGACGCCAGGCGCAGCATGTCCGCGTGCGCGCCGCTCACCGGCAGCGCGGGCGCGGCCAGCGCGTTGCGCACCGGGTCGAAACCGCGCCAGGCCTCGGGCAGGTCGCAGAAGTCGTTCTGCGGGTCGATGATCAACAGGGCGATGGGGCGGTTCATGGTGTCCTCCTGGGTCGATGGCAGGGTAAACGAATCGGCTGTTTTGTCTTTGAGTTGTACTGTACAACTTATATGGGTTGTATAGTACAACTCAATCAAACGGTGTCAAGACATGTCTTCTTCTCGTGTGGTTTTCAAGGCGGTGGCTTTCGAGCGGCCCCTGGTCACGGTCGATGTGGTCATCTTCACGGTGATGGCCGATCAGCTCTGCGTGCTGCTGGTGCGACGCCCCGAGGGCGCGGGCGAGCCCTACCCGGCGCGCTGGGCGCTGCCCGGCGGCTTTGTCGATGTGGAGCGCGACGCCTCGCTGCTGGCCTGCGCCGAGCGCAAGCTGCGCGACAAGACGGGTGTGGCCGCGCCCTACCTGGAGCAACTGGGCAGCTGGGGTGACGCAAAGCGCGACCCGCGCGGCTGGTCCACCACCCACGCGTACTTTGCGCTGATCCCGCAGCCCGAAGCGGCCGAGGGCAGCGCCACCATCACCGAGTGGGTGCCCTGTGACCAGGCCGCGCGCCGGCGCCTGGCCTTTGACCACAACACCATCCTGAGCACCGCCATCGAGCGCCTGCGCAGCAAGGTGGAATACACCTCGCTGCCCGCCTTCCTGCTGCCCGAGCCGTTCACGCTGCCGCAGCTGCAGCGGGTGTACGAGGTGGTGCTGGGCCGTCCGCTGGACAAGAGCGCCTTTCGCAAGCGCATGCTGGACGCTGCCTATCTCGAAGAAGTCGGCATGGTGACCGGCGACCACGGCCGCCCGGCCATGGGCTACCGTCTGCGCGAGCGCGACCAGGCCACGGTGTTCCCGCGCACGTTCAAGTCGGGGGAGTGAGCGTCAGGCGCTGACCGCCCGGTCCAGCGCCTGATCGATGTCCCACAGGATGTCGTCGATGTGCTCCAGACCGACCGAGATGCGCACCATGTCGGGCGGCACGCCGGCCGCGAGCTGCTGGGCCGCATCGAGCTGGCGGTGGGTGGTGCTGGCGGGGTGGCTGATGAGGGTGCGCGTGTCGCCGATGTTGACGAGGTGGCTCATGAACTGCGCGCTTTCGATGAACTTCACACCTTGTTCGAGCCCGCCTTTCACGCCGAACGCGAGCAGGCCGGAGGCTCCGCGCATCTGCTCTTTCATGAGCCCGTGTTGCGGGTGGTCGGGCAGGCCGGGGTAGTTGACCCAGCCCACGCGCGGGTCGTCTTTCAGGTACTGCGCCACGGCGAGCGCGTTGGCGCAGTGGCGCTCCATGCGCAGCGGCAGCGTCTCCACGCCCTGCAGGATCTGCCAGGCGCTGGTGGGCGAGAGTGCGGCGCCGAAGACGCGCAGGCCTTCCATGCGGCAGCGCATGGTGAAGCCGAAGTCGCCAAAGGTTTCGTAGAACCTCACGCCGTGGTAGCCGGGCGAAGGCTCGGTCATGCCAGGGAACTTGCCGTTGTCCCACGGGAATTTCCCGCCTTCGACCACCACGCCGCCGAGCGTGGTGCCGTGGCCGGCGAGGTATTTGGTGGCGCTGTGCACCACGATGTCGGCGCCGTGTTTCAGCGGGTTGCAGAGGAAGGGGCTGGGCACGGTGTTGTCCACCATCAGCGGCAGGCCGTGTGCGTGGGCCACGTCGGCCACGGCCGCGATGTCGAGCACGACCATGCTCGGGTTGCCCAGCGTTTCGGCAAACACGGCGCGCGTGTTCGGGCGGATGGCGGCGGCGAAAGCGTCGGGGTCCGTCGCGTCCACGAAGCTGGTCTCGATGCCGAACTTCTTGAGGTTGACCGCGAGCATGGTGACGCTGCCGCCATACAGCGCGCCGGCAGCAACGACGTGGTCGCCCGCCTGCAGCAGCGTGGTGAGCGCCAGCGCTTCGGCCGCCATGCCGCTGGCGGTGGCCACCGCCGCGCGGCCGCCCTCCAGCGCCGCCACACGCTCTTCGAGCGCGGCGACGGTGGGGTTGGAGAGGCGCGAGTAGACATTGCCGAAGGTCTGCAGGTTGAACAGGCTGGCGGCGTGTTCGGCGCTGTCGAAGACGAAGCTGGTGGTCTGGTAGATCGGCAGGGCGCGCGCGCCGGTGGCGGCGTCGGGGATCTGGCCCGCGTGGATGGCCAGGGTTTCGGGCTGGAAGCTGCGGTCGGCCATGGTTCAGCCCTGCCTTGGCCGGTGGGCCGAGATGACCTGGGTGTTCACCCCGGCCCAGTTGAGCCCGCCGAAGAGGCGCGCGTGTTCGATCTTCACGCAGCGGTCCCACACCGAGTCGAGCCCGGCGGCGGTGGCGATGCGGTCGGCTTCTTCGCTCATCAGGCCGAGCTGTTGCCACAGCGTCTTGGCACCGATGGCGACGGCGCTGCGTGCCACGGCCGGGATTTCTTCGGCCTTGCGGAACACGTCGACCATGTCGACCGGGAAGGGAATGTCTTCCAGCCGCGGATAGCTCTTTTCGCCCAGGATTTCCGGGTAGCGCGGGTTCACCGGCACGATGCGGTAGCCGTGCTCCTGCAGGTACTTGGCGGCGAAGTGGCTGGGGCGGTGCCATTCGGCCGAGAGGCCGACCACGGCGATGATGCGGTCGCGCGCGAGGATGCGGCGCAGGGTGGGTATGTCGTCTTGCATGGTGCACACACAATAACGGCATGGCGACCGAACGCAAGGCCCTGCCTGTCATCAACCCGACGCGCTGCACCGGCTGCGGCTGGTGCGTGGGCGTCTGCCCGCCGCACGTGCTCTCGCTGGAGACGGCCCCGAACTGGCAGAAGAAGAGCACGCTGCACGACGCGGCGGGCTGCACCGGTTGCGCGAAGTGCGTGGTGAAGTGCCCCTTCGACGCCATCACGATGGTGCGTATACCCGATCCCGCCGATTTGCGCTGAGCGCCCACCACTTGGGTCGGCGCAGCGCCGTCTTCTGCGCGACAGCCGACCTCATTTGCTGCAATGCAGCAAGATGGCCCATCCGCCCACGCCGTGTGGGCGCCCCCCATCGGAGAAAACCCTTGAGCGATCTGTCGTCACCCATCCACGCCCCCGTCCTGCTCGACAAACTGCAATGGCGCTACGCCGCCAAGAAGATGGACGCCACCCGGGCCGTGCCGCAAGACAAGGTGGACCGCATCGTCGAAGCCGCGCGCCTGGCGCCCACCTCCAGCGGCCTGCAGCCCTACGAGATCATCGTCGTCACCAGCAAGGCCGTGCGCGAGCAGATCCAGCCCATCGCCTGGAACCAGGCGCAGATCACCGACGGCTCGCACCTGCTCGTGTTCGCCGCCTGGGACAACTACACGCCCGAGCGCATCAACCACATGTTCGACCTCACGAACGAACAGCGCGGCGGCACCAACGAAGGCTGGGAAAATTACCGCCAGCTGCTGCTCAAGACCTACCCGCCGCGCGACGCCGAAGTGAACTTCCAGCACGCCGCCCGCCAGGCCTACATCGGCCTGGGCGCCGCCCTGATCGCCGCCGCGTTTGAAGAGGTGGACAGCACGCCCATGGAAGGCTTCGACCCGGCCAAGCTGGACGAGATCCTGAAGCTGCGCGAACGCGGTCTGCGCAGTGTCGCGATCTTGCCGCTGGGCTACCGCGCCGACGAGGGCGACTGGCTGGTGAACCTGAAGAAGGTGCGCCGCCCGCTGGAGCAGTTCGCGACCGAAGTGAAGTGATGTGATCTGACCGCGCCGCTGGTCACGGCGCGGCCGATCAAGCGTGGCTACTGCCCCACGGCCTGCCGGGCCAGTTTGAGAAAGCGCGCACGGTCTGCGTCGCCCAGTGACGGCAGGATGTCGTCCTGCAGGCTCCTCACGACCGGGACCAGCGCCTTGAAGATGCGTTGCCCTTCGGGGGTCAGCGACAGTTCGCGCGCCCGGCGGTCCCGCTCGCTGACGACGCGGCGCACCCACCCCTTCTGTTCCAGACGCTCGATGACGCCGCCGATGGTGGCGCGGTCGTAGGCGATCATTTCGGCCACCCGCGCCTGGTCCGTGCCGGGCTGGTTGTGGATCGCGTCGAGCGCCGCAAACTGGATCGGCGTCAGATCAAAGCCCGCCGCCTGCGTGCGCTGCACGAAGACCAGGGTGGACTGCTGGTGCAGGCGGCGGATCAGGTGCCCCGCCATGTCGAGTGAGTCCATCCTCTCGCTCCGTTTCAAAGTTCTGCTTCCCATCGGGTGCGCCGGCTGGCCCCGTTGATAAGTATACGTACCGTATTGACACCAAATAGTAAGTATAGATATCATTTGCACACACACCGAATTTTCATGGTGCTCTTCAAACCCAGGAGACAAGCAATGCAGTTCTACAAGGATGGCTTCCGCGGCGGCAACCCCGACGTCAAACAGGCCGCGCCCAACCGCCGCAACCGGGGCGTCAACGAACCCTTGCCCGAGAAGGTCGACGTGCTGATCGCCGGCACCGGCCCGGCGGGCCTGTGTCTCGCCGCCCAGCTCGCGCAGTTCCCGGATATCGAGACGATGATCGTCGAGCGCATGCCCACCAACATCATCAAGGGCAAGGCCGACGGCATCAACACGCGCACCATGGAGATGTTCCAGGCCTTCGGTTTCGCCGACAAGGTCAAGCGCGAGACCTACTGGGTGAACCAGACCAACTTCTGGATGCCTGACCCGGTCAACCCGCAGCACATCAAGCGCGTCGGCCGGGTGCAGGACGTGGCCGACGACAGCTCGGAAATGCCGCACATCCTGATCAACCAGGCGCGGCTGCACGAGCTGTTTCTCGAAGTCATGAAGAACTCGGCCTCGCGCCTGGAGCCCGACTACAGCTGGGAGATCGTGAGCCTGACGGTGGACCCCAACACCGACGACCACCCGGTGACGGTGACGCTCAAGGACGCCAGCGGCGTGAACTGGTGGGCCACGCGCACGGTGCGGGCGAACTACGTGGTCGGCTGCGACGGCGCCCATTCGGCGGTGCGCAAATCCATCGGCGGCGAACTGCACGGCGACGCCGCGCACCAGGCCTGGGGCGTGATGGACATCCTGGCCAACACCGACTTCCCCGACGTGCGCCAGAAGTGCCTGATCTCGTCGGCCAGCGAGGGCAACGTGCTGATCCTGCCGCGCGAGGGCGGTTACGTGTTCCGCATGTACGTGGAGCTCGACAAGCTCAAGGACGGCGAGAAAGCCGCGAGCCGCAAGTTCACACAGGAGGACATGATCGCGGCGGCCAACCGCATCATCCAACCCTACTCGATCGACGTGAAGGAAGTGGTCTGGTGGTCGATCTACGACATCGGCCACAGCCTCACCGACAAGTTCGACGACGTGCCCGAAGGCTCGGACCGCGCGCCCCGCGTGTTCACCGCCGGCGACGCCTGCCACACCCACTCGCCCAAGGCGGGCCAAGGCATGAACGTCTCGATGCAGGACACCTTCAACCTCGGCTGGAAGCTGGTGCACGTGCTGCAGGGCCGCGCCGACGCCAGCCTGCTGCGCAGCTATTCGAAAGAGCGCCTGACCGAAGCCAAGCGCCTGGTCGAGACCGACCACGAATGGTCGCGCATCATGTCGGCGCCCACCACCCAGGCCGAGCGCGACGGCACCGAGGAG
This sequence comes from Hydrogenophaga sp. ZJX-1, assembly GCF_048590325.1. Taxonomy (NCBI): domain Bacteria; kingdom Pseudomonadati; phylum Pseudomonadota; class Betaproteobacteria; order Burkholderiales; family Comamonadaceae; genus Hydrogenophaga; species Hydrogenophaga sp. ZJX-1. The sequence continues at coordinate 362,911 of NZ_JBMBRA010000005.1, read as the reverse complement.
CCGCGCATCATCCGCCAGTTCAAGGCCAACCTCGAATTCACCGGCGGCACCGCGGTGAAGTACGACACCTCAACCCTGTTCGCGCCGCCGACGCACCAGGCGCTCGCCCAAGGCGAAGAGATCGGCCGCCGCTTCCACTCGGCCCCCGTGGTGCGCCTGTCCGACGCCAAGCAGATGCAACTCGGCCACGCCGCCGAGGCCGACGCGCGCTGGCGCATCTACGCCTTCGCCGGCCAGGCCGACAGCTCCAACCCGGGTTCCGCGATCCACAAGCTCGCGGACTGGCTGGAGACCGACCCGAAGTCCCCGGTCATCAAACACACCCGCCAGGGCGAAGACATCGACGCGGTGATCGACGTGCGCGCCGTGTTCCAGCAGACCTTCGACCAGCTCGCCTACGAGCACATGCCCTCGCTGCTCAAGCCCAGGACCGGCCAGCTCGGCCTGCAGGACCACGAGAAGATCTTCTGCGTGGACCACAAGGGCGCGGGCGACATCTACGACATGCGCGGGATTGACCGCGAACGCGGTTGCATGATCGTGGTGCGCCCCGACCAGTACATCGCGAATGTGCTGCCGCTGGACGGGTTTGAGGAACTCTCGGCGTTCTTTGCCGGGGTGCTGCGCTGAGGTAGCGGGTACTGGGACATGGGCTGAGCACCCCGCACACTTCGGCGCAGACCGAAGCATGCGGGGGCCGGCCGGCCGCACAGTGGACTCCCTGTTCCACACCCGTGCCCGACGCCATGGCCGCCACCTCCATCACCTGCTTCATCCGCTACCAGATCGACCCCTTCCAGCGCGAGGCCTTCCGCCGCTACGCCGAGGCCTGGGGCCGCATCATTCCCCGCTGCGGCGGCAACCTGCTCGGCTACTTCCTGCCGCACGAAGGCAGCAATGACATCGCCTGGGGTTTGATCGGGTTTGACGACCTGGCCGCCTACGAGCGCTACCGCGCCGTGCTGCGCACCGACCCCGAAGGCCGCGCCAACTTCGAGATGGCGCAGGCGCAGCGCTTCATCCTGCGCGAAGAGCGCACCTGGCTCGAAGACGTGGCCGGCACGGTCCACCAGCCGCGGCAGGTGGCGCCATGATCGCGGTGATCTTCGAAGTCGAACCGCACGAGGGGGCCGCGCCGCGCTACCTCGACACCGCGGCCAGCCTGTTGCCCGAGCTGCAGACCATGGACGGTTTCATCTCGGTGGAGCGGTTCGAGAGCCTGGCCCGGCCGGGGCGCTACCTGTCGCTCAGCTTCTGGCGCGACGAGACCGCCGTGCGCGCCTGGCGCGAACAGGACCACCACCGCGCTGCGCAGCAGGCCGGGCGCTCGGCGGTGTTTGCCGACTACCGCCTGCGCGTGGCCGCGGTGCTGCGCGACTACGGCCTGTACGAACGCACGCAGGCGCCCGAAGACTCCCGGGCTGCGCTACGCTGAGGGCCATGACCCGCAACCAGCACGAACCCCGCCTCGCCCGCGTGGCCGCCATGGTGGCCGACCCGGCGCGTTCGCGCATGCTGGCCTACCTGCTCAGCGGCGAATGCGCCAGCGCCAGCGAACTGGCCCGTGCCGCGTCCGTGACGCCCGCCACCGCCAGCGGCCACCTCACCCAGCTGCTCGACGCCCGCTTCGTGGTCTGCGAACCGCGCGGGCGCCACCGCTACTACCGCCTCGCCGACGCCGACGTGGCCCACGCGCTGGAAGCCCTGGCCGTGGTGGCCGAGCGCGGCGAACACGAACAGCAATGGGCCTCATCGCCCGAACGGGCTCGGCTGCGCGAGGCGCGCTGCTGCTACGGGCACCTGGCGGGGCGGCTGGGCACCCGGCTGTTCGACGGCCTGATGGCGGCCGATGGACTGCAGCCGGCGAGCAGCGGCTTCACGCTCACCGACAGCGGCCGCGCGTGGCTGCTGCGGCTGGGTTTCGAGGCGCCCGAGCCCGGCAAGAAAAGGCGCTACGCCTACCCGTGCCTGGACTGGTCCGAGCGGCGCGACCACCTGGCGGGCGAACTGGCCGACCAGCTGTACCTGCATCTGGTGGCGCAGGGCTGGGTGCGGCGGGGGACGGGGCGGGATGTGGCGGTGACGCCGGTGGGGCAACAGGCCTTGCTGCCCCTGTTGGCCCCTCAAGCGTGAGGGGCCGGCTTGGCCAGGTCACGGTCCAGCAAACAATCGATGAAAGCGCGCAGCACCGCAGCCTGTTGGTGCCGGTTCGAGTAATAGATGTACAGGCCCGGGCGCGTGATCGACCAGTCGGCCAGCACCTGCACAAGCTGTCCCTGGGCGAGATGCTCATCGACGCGTTCGCGGTCGAAGGCGTAGGCAATGCCCAAGCCTTGCAGTGCGGCGGCGACGCCGATGTCGGACTGGTTGGTGACCAGTGGACCTGTCACCGCCACCTCGACCCGCCTTCCCCGTTTTTCGAACTCCCACTGGTAGGCCCGGCCGTCGGACTGCAGCCGCCAGTTGATGCAGGCGTGGTGATGCAGGTCGGCGGGTGATTGCGGCAGACCGCGCCGCGCCAGGTAGTCGGGCGACGCCACGGCGACCATCTTCACGTCCGGCGTCAGGCGCACCGCGATCATGTCCTTCTCCAGCCGCGCGCCCACCCGGATGCCCGCATCGAAGCGGCCCGCGACGATGTCGCTCAGCCCGTCGTCGACCACGATGTCCAGCGACACATCCGGGTGCGCACGGTGAAACCGGCCCAGCCGCGGCGCGATGATCTGCCGCGCCGCCATCCCCAGGGTGTTGATGCGCAGCGTTCCGCTCATCTGCCCCCCCGCCGCGCTGGCCTCGGCCACGGCGTCGTCCATCGCCCGGAACAGCGGTGCGATGCGGGCGTGCAGCTGCTCGCCTGCTGCGGTCGGCGCCACGCTGCGGGTGGTGCGGTTCAGCAGCCGCGCACCCAGCCGGGCTTCGAGCTGGCGGATGGTCTGGCTCAGCGCGGAAGGCGACACACCGAGGTGCTCGGCGGCCCGGGCAAAGCTGCTGCGCTCGACCACGGCGGCAAAGGCTTTCAGTTCGGCGTAGTCGGAGCCGCGCATTGTGTACTCATTGCTAAATAACCCATTCGGATTCTAGGTGATTTACTAATTTCTCCAGCGGTCGCATCCTGAGGCCTTCAACCACCAGGAGTCCTCACCATGACCACTCTGAAGCTTCCTGAACCCATCGCCGCCTACTTCGCGGCCGACCGGCAGAACCCCGACGCGCTGGCCCGCTGCTTCACCGCGCAGGCCACCGTGCAGGACGAAGGCCACACCCACACCGGCCTGGACGCCATCCGGGCGTGGAAGGCAGCCGCATCAACCCAATACGCCTACTCGACCGAACCCTTCGCGCTCGACCAGGACCACGGGCACCACGTCGTCAGCGGCCGGGTGACCGGCAACTTCCCAGGCAGCCCGGTGGACCTGCGGTACCGCTTTCGCCTGGAACGCGGCCTGATCGCCTCGCTGGAGATCGCACCATGAGCTTCGATCTTCAACTTCAAGGCCGGCGCGCGCTGGTCTCGGGCGGCACCAAGGGCGTGGGCGCGGCCGTGGTGCGTGCGCTGCACGCAGCGGGCGTGCAGGTGATGACGACGGCGCGTTCGCTGCCCGCGACGCCCATCGACGGCGTGACCTGCATCGCCGCCGATCTCACCACGGCGCAGGGGGTGGCGGACGTGGCGCAGTCGGTGCTCAGCCAATGGGGCGGCGTGGACATCCTCGTCAACGTGCTGGGGGGCTCCAGCGCACCGGGCGGCGGCTTCGCGGCCCTGGACGATGCGCACTGGTTCAACGAGCTGAACCTGAACCTGATGCCCGCCGTGCGGCTCGACCGCGCGCTGCTGCCCGCCATGCTGGCCCAGGGCTCCGGCGTCATCGTTCACGTGAGCTCGATCCAGCGCCTGCTGCCCTTGCCGGAATCGACGACCGCCTACGCCGCGGCCAAGGCGGCCCTGTCCACCTACAGCAAAGCGCTGTCGAAAGAGGTGACACCGAAGGGCGTTCGCGTGCTGAGCGTCGCGCCCGGCTGGATCGAGACGGAGGCCTCGGTGGCGCTGGCCGAGCGGCTGGCAAGCCAGGCCGGGACGGACTACGAGGGCGGCCAGCGCATCATCATGCAGTCGCTGGGTGGCATCCCGCTCGGACGCCCGGCCCGGCCGGAGGAAGTGGCCGACCTGATCACCTTTCTGGTGTCGCCGCGCGCGGGCTCCATCTCGGGCTCAGAGCACCTGATCGACGGTGGCACGGTGCCGACGGTCTAGGGCCCGGTGGCCAGCCGTCCGACATCGCTGGTCATGCGCCTTGCCGATGCGGCGGCAGGCGATGCGACCGCCGGAACGCCTCGGGCGTCGTGCCGACCCGGCGCCGGAAGAACTTGACGAAGTTCGTCGGTTCGCTGAAGCCGAGCAGCTCGCCGATCGCCACCGATGTCGACGTGCTGTGCACGAGCAGACGCTGGGCTTCCAGGGCCACGCGCCGGTCCACCGCCTCCTTGGCCGAATGCCCCAGCACGTCCTTGCAGGCGCGCGTCAGGGTACTCGTCGAGACGCGCAAGCGGCGGGCGAGCAGCGCCACCGACGGGCGGGTATCGACCATGGCATCCAGCTCCCGCCGCATGCGCCGGACCAGCATCGCCGGCACCGTCGGCGATGTCGCCTGGCCCGTCGCCGACCGGCTGAGGCGGAGCATCATGCACATGAGCAGTTCGTGCGCCATCGCAGCCGACAGCTCGTCCAGCAACGGCTGGTCGAGTTCCCTGCGCAGCATCGTGGCCAGGGAGCGCCAGTCCGCCAGCCCGTCGGCGTCCATCAGGAAGTGAAGCGGCCACTCCTCCAGACGCAGCAGTGCCATCGTCCCCTGCCGGAACCTGGCGACCGTCGGCTGCACGACCGCCGGGTTGATCAGCAACACATCCGCATCGAAGCCATCCGTCGGCTGCCATTGCTGCACCTGCCCGGGTCTCACGAAGACAACCCCGCCCGCGCGCAACCCGAAGCGCTCGAAATCGACCCGATGGTCCCCGCGCCCGGTGGTGGCCACGAGAACCATGAAGAACTCGACGCGCTCCGTCTCGAAAAACTGCTCCACCGGCACACGGGCGCGCAGTTCCGACAAGCGCATCAGCTCCACGCCGATGGGGTTCAGCCGCGCACTCTCGAAGCGTGTCTCGCGCAGCACCTTCCGGTTCTGGGTCACCAGCCATCCTTTCAACCCATCGATGGGCACATGCGCGATTTCTACCATCAATTGCTCGACGATGACCTAGCAACCCGCCGGGGATGCCGGCACAGTAGGCGCCTCAAACCAACCACTGTTCACTCCGATGCCTTCCCTCCGCACTTTCCCGTCCCGAATCCTCACGCTGGGCCTTCTGGCCGTTGTCGCTGGCTGCGCATCGCCCTCCTCTTCTTCCCAAGGAACCTCCATGTCCTCTCAGCCCAAAGAACAAGTCGTCGCACTGCTCAAAGCGATCGAGACCGGCGAATCGGCCCCCGTGGCGGTCGTCAACCCCGGCAAGTACATCCAGCACAACCTCGCCGTCGGCGACGGCCTGGCCGGTTTCGGCGCGGCGCTGCAGGCGCTGCCCAAGGGCTCGGCCAAGGTGAACACCGTGCGCGTTTTCCAGGACGGCGACTTCGTCTTCGCGCACACCGACTACAACTTCTTCGGCCCGAAGATCGGCTTCGACATCTTCCGCTTCGAAGACGGCCAGATCGTCGAACACTGGGACAACCTGCAGGAGACGCCTGCCAAGCCCAACCCGAGCGGGCGCACGATGATCGACGGCCCCACCGTGGCGAAGGACCTGGACGAGACGGCCGCCAACAAGCAGCTGGTGGCGGCGTTCGTCGACGACATCCTGGTGAATGGCCGCATGGACAAGCTGGCCGGCTACTACGACGGCGACAACTACCACCAGCACAACCCGCAGATCGCCGATGGCCTGTCGGGCCTGGGCGCCGCGCTCCAGGCCATGGCCAAGGCCGGTGTGACCATGAAATACAGCAAGGTGCACAAGGTGCTGGGCGAAGGCAACTTCGTGCTCACCGCCAGCGAAGGCGAATTTGCCGGCAAGCCCAGCGCGTTCTACGACCTCTTCCGGGTCGAGAACGGCAAGATCGCCGAACACTGGGACACGATCGAAGCCATCCCGGCGCGGTCGGCGTGGAAGAACCCCAACGGCAAGTTCTGAAGCAGGACGGACCGATGAACCCCTTGAAGTTTCTGCCGGGCAACGCCCTGCTGACCTCGTTCGCGGTCCCGCCGGACCTGGCCACCGGTCATGGTGGCCAGGTCATCGAAGTGGTGACCTTCCAGCTCAAACCCGGCGTGTCTGTCGCCGAGTTCGCCCCGATCGACCTCGTCGTGGAGCGGGATCACGTCGCCAAGCAGCCGGGCTTCGTGTCGCGCGAAAGCGCTCACGGCGCGCAAGGCGAATGGCTGGTCATCGTGCATTGGCAGTCGGCCCAGGACGCCGACGCATCGATGGCGACCTTCGAGCAGGCGCCCGCCGCCGCATCGTTCATGTCGAAGATCGACGCCTCGACCATGCGCATGAAGCGCTACCAACGCTAGGGTCTGGTTCGTGCCCCGGGTCGACACGACACCGCCCCGGCACGCTTTCGCGATGCGCGCTGTTGCCACGGTCACCTGGCGGGGCGGTATGTGACGGTGACGGCGGGATAGCCCCGACCGGTCAAGGCGTGTCCGGCGCCTACGCCGCGTGGGCGCGGAGCCAGGCCACGATGTCGGTGGTCACCTCGTCGCCGTTGGTCTCGTTCAGGATTTCGTGGCGGGCGCCGGGGTACAGCTTCACCGTCACATCGGCCAGGCCCGCCTCGCGGTAGCGTTGGCCCAGCAGCTGGATCAGCGCGCCGCGGCCGGCCAGCGGGTCGGCGTCGCCGGAGGCGATCAGCACCGGCAGGTCGCGGCGGATGCCGGCCAGCAGCGCGGGATCGGCCACCCGGGGCGCGGGCTCGAACAAGGCGGGGATCACATCGGCCGGCACGTCCCAGCCACACCAGGGGTTGGCCACGTAGGCGTCCACCTCGGCGGGGTCGCGCGACAGCCATTCGTAGCCCGTGCGGTGCTCGAAGCCCGCGTTGAAGGCTTCGAGCCCGGCGGGTGCGTCCGCGGGCGCGTTGGCCATGGCCGCGCCGAACGCGTCCAGCGCGGTCGAGCCGGACAGCACCACACCCGACCATGTGGCGGAGTGGTCGAGCATGGCCGCCTGCGCGGCAAACGAGCCCATCGAGTGCCCAAACAGAAACACCGGCAGGACGCCGTGCTGCGCGCGCAGCGCGGCGCCGAACTGGGCCACGTCGGCGATCAGGCCGCCGAAACCCGCCGCGCCGAAGTCACCCAGGCGCCCGTTGGCGGTGCGCCCGTGCCCACGGTGGTCGACCGCGTGGACCACGAAGCCGGCCGCGTTGAGCGCCCGGGCAAACCGGTCGTAGCGTTCACCGTGCTCGGCCAGCCCGTGGGCGATCTGCACCACGCCGGTGGGCGGGCCGGCCACGTCGGCCCAGGTGTAGGTCGCGATCGGGGCGCGGTCGGCGTCGGAGATGAAGGAGGAGGTCGAGGTGGTCATCGGACCATTCTCACCCCGCACACGCTCCGCCCGACCTAGTGAAAACGGCAAGGCGCTCCGGTCAGGCGTCGATCTGCATCGACGGACGCGCCTGCACCTTCTGCAGCCAGGCGTTCGTGGTCGGGTGCTTGTCCACCGGTGCACCCAGGTAGACGCTGTAGCCGATCACCGAGGCCACGATCAGGTCGGCCAGCGTGTACGCCTCGCCGAGCAACCAGGGCCGCTGGCTCAGGCGCCCATCGAGCACGGTGAGCAGTTCGTCCAGGGCCTTGTGCGCGGCGGTGCCGTGCGCGTCGCCGGGCGTGCCCATGTCTTTCGCGGCCTGCAGCCGGAACACCTGCGCGCCATAGGTCACGTAGGCCCAGGTGCTCCATGACATGGCCTGCAAGTGTTCCGGCGTGCCACCGGCCGGCCACAGGCCGCTTTTCACGCCATAGGTGTGGCCTAGCCACAGTTCGATGGCCAGCGCCTCGAACATCGGCGCGCCGTCCACCGTGATCGTGGGCACCTTGCCATTGGGGTTGAGGGCCAGGTAGTCGGGCCGGCGCTGCTCGCCGGTGGTGATGTCGATCTTGACGCGCTCGTGCGGCACGCCGAGTTCGGCGAGGGCGCAGGCGACCGGGGTGGCGCTGGACATGGGGTGCCAGTAGAGAACGATTTGGGGCATGTTGGGCTCCTTGGTGGTGTGAATGGCGGGCCCGACACCGCGCCGAACCCGTGGCTGCAATGTCGCGCCCATTGCGGACAGTTCCGGCCCTCAATAAAAGTTAGAGTGCAACCATGCTGTCATCGTCCTCGCGCCTGCTGCGCGTCCTTTCGCTGCTGCAAACGCGCAGCCACTGGGCCGGCCCCGAGCTGGCCGAGCGGCTGGCGGTGCACCCGCGCACGCTGCGGCGCGACATCGACCGGCTGCGCCAGCTCGGCTACCCCATTCACGCCAGCAGCGGCGTGGCGGGCGGCTACGCGTTTCGCGCGGGGCAGACGCTGCCGCCGCTGCTGCTGGACGACGAGGAGGCGCTGGCGGTGGCCATTGCCCTGCAGATCGCCGCGGCCGGCACCGTGAGCGGCGTGGAAGAAAGCTCGCTGCGCGCGCTGGTGAAGCTGGAACAGGTGATGCCCACCCGCCTGCGCCGCCGCACGGGCGCGCTGCGCTCGGCCATCGTGCCGGTGCAGCGCATGGGGCCCACCATCGACGCCAGCGTGCTGGCCACCCTGGCCACGGCCTGCCGCGACCAGCTGCAGGTGGGCTTCAGTTACCGCGACCTGCGCGGCCAGACCAGCGTGCGCCAGGTGCAGCCGCACGGGCTGGTGCACACCGGCCACCACTGGTACCTGGTGGCCTGGGACCCGGCGCGCGACGACTGGCGCACCTTCCGCATCGACCGCGTGCAGGGCACACCCCGCACCGGCGTGCACTTCGCGCCACGCCCGGCGCCCGCAGGCGACCTGCGCGCCTACGTCACCGGGGCCATGGCCGGCGTGCACCAGCAGGGCGACCAGGCACGCGTGGTGCTGCACCAGTCGCGCGAGGTGATGGCGAAGACCATCCCCCCATCGGCCGCCACGCTGGAAGCGATTGACGACGCGCACTGCCTCATGCTCTGCGGCACGGGCCAGCTGGACTCGCTGGTCTACTGGCTCATGGCGCTGGACGTGGAGTTTGATGTGCTGGAGCCACCCGTGCTGAAGGAGCGGCTGCGCCGGGCGAGTGAGCGGGTGGGGCGGAGCTTGGCGCGGGGTGGTGGCTGAGCTTCGGTGGCCGCGGCGAACGGTGCAGGGTTCACGTGAAGACCGGTATAGGCTGATTGCGGCATATCAGTCGGCTACCCCACTAAACGATAGCGATGGACCTGCATCAGAGATAGCCCCGGAGAGATTGCCCAGCTTTATACGGTCATTAGCAAATTCAAATGCTGGACTCCCAACCCGCGGCCGCTTGCCGTACAAGTTTGCATTGCACTAGGTTGCGAGCAGCGCACTAAACCTCCTGCACTCACCCTTCTCCCGCCGGCAACACCTTGCGGCCAAACTCAATCTCAAAACCATCTGGCACTGGCTTGAAGGGGTATGCCGGTGAGCGGTGGCTGCTCTGAAACTGGCGCAGCGCCATCACGTCGATCTCGCCGATTACGCAGTAGTCGGTGATGCCGCCCTTGACTCGCAGCAGGTCGCGCTGCCAGCTCTCCTTGAACGGGGCTCGGATTCGGCTGTCGCCGTACTGGCGGTCGTTGCACTGGACGATGAAGGCATGTATGTCCAAGGCGGCAGACTCCACGAGCGCATTGAAAGTTTCGGTGTCCTGGTTCCACTCAGGCACAAAGAGCGCATCTACCTTGCCGCGCAGGGCAGCGCGGTGGCTAATGTTGGTCAGCTCGCTGCACACCAGTAGGGCAAAGCGCAGGTCGCCATGCTGCAGGATGGGTGGTGTCCTCCAGGCCTTGTCCGGCCTTAGTTCCAGCCCGGCCAAGCGCTTTAGTTCCTGCTCTTCATGCAAGGCCGGGCGCTGCTTGTCTTGCCGGTAGATCATCAGCGAAGGGAATCCCAGGCCGTCGTGCGACAGAGCAGCCCACACTTGATTGCGCACCCGTGCCTTGCTGGCGTGGAGGTACTCGATGCCGGTGATCAGCGATATGCCGCGCCCTTGCAGCTTGCGGGCGATGCGGATAAACCAGTGCGCAGGTAAGGCTAGCTCGGGCAACACCAAGTAGCGGCTGTGTTGTGGCTGCGCAATGACCCCATCTAGCAAATGACATAGGCGGGCATAGCGCTCGGCATCGGGATCGGGCATGCGCATAACCGAGGCGGTCCAACTCGCCATCTGTGTTTTCCAGCTGGAAACGGCAATGCCGTACCGGTGCCGTGACTGGCCATCGGGGATTTGCAGTACGTCATGTTTGTCGAAACTGGGCGCAGCGTTACCAAGTTTGAAGCCACGAGCAGCCAGCACGACGGCCTGCATGACCTCGTGCTCAGCAGCGTCATAGGCCGATTTGTTCAGGATGAATAGCTCCGGCAGACTGTATGGGCGAGTGGCAAACAGCAGGCCGTGTGGGAGGCCTTTGAAGCGCGTCCACTTGGCCAGGTGCTGTGTGCCACTGAGCACGGGGTCTGGCAGCAGGTCCGCCGCATGGGCGCAGGTCGACACCGTCTTCTTAGCCGGAATGCCCCGCTGAGCCACCATTTCCTTAGGCAGGCCCAGGAAGCGGAAGGGCATGTGCGCCAGATCGAACGAGAAAAGGCGAGCCTGTTGGTCTTGGAAGCCTTTGGGTGACAAATACCAGCTCAGAAGCGCATCGAGGTCCAGCACAGGCATGTAGTCCGCCATGTGCGCCTGCCATGCTGCCTTGCCGTCTTTCGATAGCCGGGGCGGGAAGGCCGCGCTGATACTCTCGCGCACGGTGGTGTAGAGCTGCTTCTGCCAGACCTTCATTACTTCTGATGCAGGCGGCACGCTGTCGGCTGGACAGGCTTTGACTCCTAGCGCGCAACTATCGGTCAGTTGGGTGCAGAGTTTCTCCAGCGCGCGCAAGATTTTGCGTACGGCCTCGAAGTCTTCGCAGGCTGTTGCCAGCCGTATGACCCGGGGCAGGTACACCGCCAGGTCAAAGAACTGCGGCAGCACTAGCACGTGTTGCACAAAGGCACGGAAGAAGGCATGACGGTGCGCTTGCCAAGCCTCTGGCAGCAGGTCGCGCTCGTAGGCTTCAAAGTCGCGTAGCTTGATGGCAAAGCCAGCGCGGCGCATGGTCAGGGCATCGGCCTTGCGCAGGTTGTCGGCCGCTTCGCCGTCGCTTTGCGTGGCGGCCAGTAGGTCGGTTCCCACATGGCTGGCCGAGCGTGGCAGGCGGGGCATGGCGCGCCACTCGCTGGCCCGCGCATGGATCTGGTGGGCAATGGCATCTACCAAGGTTCTGCCCGGCTCGCCGGCGAGCATGAATACCTTATTTTTGGCGTTGGCAAAGCGGATTTCGCTGTCGTTCAGGTAGGCGGGCTGGAAGCCGATTTGCTTGTGCTCGTGGCCAGACACCCAAGCCAACTTGCCAGAAGATCGGGCAAACAGCCATTCCCAAAGTTCGGCGGTGGATCGGAAGTTCGCTCCGTTCTCCATAACCAGAAGGATGTCGTCTACATAGCGGCCGTAGTACAGCGGCGCGAGCTGCTGCTCTACGATGCGGTCCAATTCGACCAGCGCCACATTCGCTACCACGGCTGACGCCGGCAGCCCGACCGGCAGGCCCTTCTTCAACGGTGTGGCAGCTGCCCACGCCTTCAGCGCCTGAATGAATATGCGATGAAGCTTGGCTTGCGAGCTTGACAATTCCAAGCCCAGCACATCGACTACGAATGCCGGGGCGAGCATGAAATCGGGACTCAGCTCGTGATAGAACGAACTGACATCCGCCGTGAGCGCCACGATTTTTTTGTTGGCATCCAGTGCGGTGCGCATGGCCTGAATGCCTTTGTCGCGCCAGTCGCGAAAGGGCTTGAGATAGGACTCAAAGGTACCAAGGGAGAGTGTGTTGATGGTCTTGCGGTCCTGTGTGCGGCGCAGACGGTTGCCATAGGCGCAGCTCGTCAGCTTGGCATCAAAGAGGTGACCAACCTTCAGCATCCACAGCGTGGACAGTACGTGGAAGTCCAGGCTGCACTGAGCCATTACCCGGAACTCGGCTTTGGGCTTCTGGGGTTTGTCGCCTTCGCCCAGCAGGCAGCAGGCGTGCTCCCATTCCTCGGCGGGTGAGGAATAGATCAGACCGTTGCCGTGCTGCTCGCGGTATTGCTCCCAGCACGACATGTCCACGGACTTGGCGACCAGGGTCCAACCACCGATGAACTCGGGCTGCGTGACCCAGGACTCATCGTCGCCTTGGAGTTTGACCAGCAAGGCGCTGAGATTGTCGTGAAGGGTCTCTTCGTAGTCCGCAATCGCGTCCAGCGAGGCATTGGACGAGTAGTACAGATCGACTTTGGCTTTTCGGTAGGCTAAGCCGAGATCATTGAGGCTGGTCATTGGAGATCTTTCGCTGGGGCATCGATGGTATTGGGGCGTCGTGACGCGCTCGCAACTCATCGCACCTTGAAACAAGTGCTTCGAAGCGATCTGCAGTTTACGCAGTGAATTGGCGTGGGTTGTTCTGTGTCAGTTAGCCCACTGAGCATCGGCAGATGCTGCCGGTCACTAATGTCTGAAACTGGCCATTTCAGCCCTTCGCCTCATGCATACGTAAGGCTCCTGTTCGGTCGCAAGCGGTCACTAATTGCAAGACCTCACACGTCGTGCTCAGTTCTGGCGGCAGCATCTGAACCGACTTCGGGAGGCAAGAACATGTCCACCAGGCGCCGCGAGAACAGCACGCCGAAGATGCCTCTCCCTTCGTCGAGTGCCAGATCTCGTTCGGCAGACACCTGTTCTATGAACTGAAGCGTCTTGTGATTCAGGTGGCTCTTCACCTGGGCAATCATCTCGTCTACCACTTGAATCTCATGAGCCAAACGATGAAGACCAACGGCTTGAATGTCCACACCAACAGTGCGCTCCCAGAGCGACCGGTAGTGTTTGAAGACTGGAACGCGCCCGTTGAAATAGACCTCATTGAACTTGAGCTTGTCGAGTACAACGTTGCCATGGAGGAGGTCGTTTCTCTCGTTAACGAGCGTGTGATAGGCCTTGAACGCGGCGTGCTTGTAGTCGATATGTGATTCGAAGCCGATGCAGGTCATCGACAAGGTCTTAATGCGAACGTCGATTGGTTGCCGGATGGCGTTGTCCCGCAGCCTCTCGTCAGACTTGAGCTCTGGTCGCATGAGCGCGAACAGGAGGAGATTGACGAATGCCTCTGCCATCACCGGAAGCATCGATCGGATTCCAAAGCACAAACCAAGCCCCTTGGAATAGCGCGCACTGATCTCCGACCAGTCGGTGTCAAGCGCTTGCTGAACACTATTTATGTCGGGAATCGCCTCATTCTCGGGTTGGAGGTTCAAAGCGTTTAGCTCACGCCGCAGTGAGCTCACAGAGCTTCGAATGCGCTGATACGGATTGACAAACTCGGTCCAGTCCTCAAGCGATTTCCTCAGCTGAGCCATCTGCTTGCCGTGCACCTCGAAGTCCGCCTTCATCTGCGCGGCGAGGTCCGGCATATCGGCTTGGCTGACGTCCGGGACGTCGAGAAGCATTACAGTGGTTCGAAAGTTCATTCCTTGGAACAGGATCCAGCCCGTTCCAGCGCGTAGCATCCATTCCCAATGAACCAAGTTGTCGGAGCTGTCGTTGCGAAGGAAGTTTTGCGGACCGTTTGGAAGACCGAAGCGTGCGTAGAGATAGCAATAGAGATCGCTGGGAGCAATTTCATTCCTGAGGGCAAAACAGCTCACCCTGGGCGATCGATTCTTTTTCTGCAGCTCAACAATCACCTCCTCAAAGGGCGGGCAGACCAGACTGGCATTGAAGTCAGCGGCAATGGACATACTTGTTCGGCCAGGTGGCGTATTGCGACGATCCGGTAGCTTATCGGACTCGTTTCGTGCAAAAGCTACCGATCCAGCACGTAAGGCACCTCAGCCCTGCCGCGCCAACCAAGCCCGCCAGCTGCCCAGCGCCGTGATATCGGTCCCACCCTCAACCCCGATCGCCTCGCACACGAAGCCGCTGACCCAGCTGCCATCGGCCAGCTTCACCTTGCCGATGCCCAGCGGCGCGGGGATGCCGTCGACGAAGCTGCCGAAGTGTTCGGCGGGCAGTTCCCAGACTTCCATGTGAATGGCGGCGCCGCCTTCGGCTACGCGCACCATGCCGGGCCGCTGGACCGGGCCGCCGGCGAGGGCGTAGAACTTGTATTCGGGTGCGGACTGCACCGCGCCGAGCAGGCGCGCGCCGCGTTGGGTGAGTTGCCAGTTCAGCGGCAGGCCGCTGAGGTGCGCGCCGCAGACCGCGACCTTGACGGTGCCGGCGGTGTTGCTGCCTTTGGGCAGCTCGGTGCCGATGGCGGGGGTGTCGGCCAGCTTCGCGGCGGTGGCGCCGAGTGACAGCGCCGCTTGCGCGCGGTGGAAGCGGTCGGCCAGGCGCAGCAGGGGCACGTCCTTGAACGCGGGCGCGGCCAGGGTCACGCCCCAGGGCAGGCCTTGGGCGTCGCCGCTGGCCTGGAAGCCTGCGGGCACCGCGACGGCGGCGTAGTCCAGCAGGTTCATGAAGTTGGTGTAGTAGCCCAGGTTGCTGTTGAGGCGGATCGGGTCGGCCTGCATGTCGGCGATGCGGTAGATGGTTCCCGCCGTCGGCGTGAGCAGGCAGTCGATGTCTTTCCACACGGCGTCGCACACGCGCTTGAGGGCCTTGAGCTTGTAGCTCGCGGCGAAGGCGTCGGCCGCGGTTTTGGCTTTGCCGCCTTCGATGATGGTGCGCACGGGCGGGAACACGGCTTCGGGTTGTGCGTCGATGAAGTCCTTGATGGCGACGTAGCGCTCGGCCACCCAGGGGCCTTCGTAGAGCAGGCGCGCGGCTTCGAGGAAGGGGGTGAGGTCGATCTCGACGGCGGTGCCGCCCAGGGCCTTGAGGCGTTCGACCGACTCGGCGAACAGCGCCGCCGCTGCGTCGTTGCCGAAGAAGGCCAGATCCTGCGGGCGCGGCACGCCGAAGCGGAACGGGCCGGCCGAGAAGTCCACGCCGAAGGGTTTGGCGGCGCGGCTGAAGGCGTCGGCCTCGTCGGGCACCGCGGCCACGGCGAGCACGGCCTGCGCGTCGGCGGCGGTGAGGGCGAAGATGGAGACGGTGTCCACCGAGCGGCAAGCGGGCACCACGCCGGTGGCCGAGAGCAGGCCGATGGTGGGTTTGAGGCCGACGAGGTTGTTGAAGCTCGCGGGCACACGGCCCGAGCCCGCCGTGTCGGTGCCCAATGAAAACGTGACCCAGCCCTTGGCCACGCTCACGGCCGAGCCCGAGCTGGAGCCGCCCGAGACGAAGTCGGGGTTGAAGGCGTTCTGGCACGCGCCGTAGGGCGAGCGGGTGCCGTTGAGGCCGGTGGCGAACTGGTCGAGGTTGGCCTTGCCCAGCGGCACGGCGCCGGCCGCCACCAGCTGCTGGATCAGGAAGGCGCTCTCGCCGGGGGTGTACGCAAACTCGGGGCAGCCCGCGGTGGTGGGGATGTGCGCGAGGTCGATGTTGTCCTTGAGCGCGAAGGGCACGCCGTAGAGCGGCAGGCTCGCCGGGTCCACGCCGTCGAGGTGCGCGAGGAAGGGTTCGATCTCGGCGTCGGTGAGGCGGTGGATGAAGGCGCTGTTGGTGTCGCTGGCGCAGCGGCGCATGGCTTCGGCGATCACGGCACGCACGGTGACGCCGCTGGCGTAGGCGGCCTGCAGGTTGGCGATGTCGAAAGAGAGGGTGCTCAGGTTCATGTTGGGCTCCTTGAGTGTTTTTTGGAATGAAGGTCAGACCGGTTCGTCGATCAGCACGAGCACGTTCTGCCCCGCGGCCACCGAGCCGCCTTGGGCACACATGAGCCGGTGCACGGTGGCGCTGGCGGGCGCGAGCAGGTTGAATTCCATCTTCATGGACTCGATCACCATCAGCACGTCGCCGGCCTGCACCTGCTGGCCTTCGCTCACCGCAACCTTCCACACGTTGCCGGGCACGCTGGTGGCGATCAGGCGCCCGCCTTCGGGCAGGTCGATCTCGCTGTCGGGCCCGGCCGCTTCCACGTCGGCCTCGCTCGCCACCTCGGCCAGGCCGGCGGCGGCCCAGCGTTCGCGCTCGGCTTCAAACGCCACCTGCTGCGTGGCCTTGAAGGCCGCGATGCTCTCGGCGTTGTCGGCGAGGAACCGGCGGTAGTCCTTCAGGCTGAAGCTGCCTTCTTCGGTGCGCAGCGGATAGCCGCCGTGAGGGAAGTCGGCGCGGATGCGCAGCAGCTCGTCCTGGCTCACGGGATAAAAGCGGATCTGGTCGAAGAAGCGCAGCAGCCAGGGCTGTTCGAACACCGAGCCGGCCTCGCCATGGCGCCAGCGGTTCCACATCTGCAGCGTGCGGCCCACGAACTGGTAGCCGCCAGGGCCTTCCATGCCGTAGACGCAGAGGTAGGCGCCGCCGATGCCCACCGCGTTCTCCGGCGTCCAGGTGCGCGCCGGGTTGTACTTGGTGGTCACGAGGCGCTGGCGCGGGTCCAGCGGCGTGGCCACCGGCGCGCCCAGGTAGACGTCGCCCAGGCCGAGCACGAGGTAGGGCGCCTCGAACACGATCTTGAACACCTCGTCGATGCTGTCCAGCCCGTTGATGCGGCGGATGAACTCGATGTTGCTCGGGCACCAGGGCGCGTCGGGCCGCACCGACTGCATGTACTTCTCGATCGCCAGCCTGGTCTGCGGGTCGTCCCACGAGAGCGGCAGGTGCACGGTGCGGCTGGGCACCACCATGTCGTCCACCGGCGGCAGCGCGGCCTCGGTGGCGATCAGCACTTTCAGCAGCGCGTCGCGGGCGATCAGCGCCGGGTCGAAATGCACCTGCAGCGAGCGGATGCCGGGCGTCATGTCGATGATGCCGGGCAGCTGGCCCTGCGCCTGCAGGTCCTTCAGCGCCGTCATCAGCACGTGCACGCGCAGGCGCAGCTCGATGTCCAGCACCAGCGGGCCGAACTCCAGCAGCATGTAGCGGTCGCCGGCCTGGCGCACCAGCATGGCGGGCACGTCTTCACGCGCGGGGTCTTCGTAGATCACCGGTGTGGTGTGGGCCTCTGCGTCGTCGCTCGGCGCCGCAGGCAGCGCGCCGGCCAGGGAAGACAGCGCAGCCTCCACCGCTGCTTCGCGCTCAGCCGCCTGCGCCAGCGAGAGCCGGTGAAAACGCACCGTGTCGCCCGGACGCAGCTGGCCCAGCTTCCACAGCTCGGCGTTCACCACCACGGCGGGGCAGACGAAGCCGCCGAGGCTGGGGCCATCGGGCCCGAGGATCACGGGCATGTCGCCGGTGAAGTCGATCGCACCGATGGCGTAGGCGTTGTCGTGGATGTTCGAGGGGTGCAGCCCCGCCTCGCCGCCGTCGGCCCGCGCCCACTGCGGCCGGGGGCCGATCAGGCGCACACCCGTGCGGCTGCTGTTGTGGTGCACCTTCCAGTCGGTGGCGAAGAAGGTGGCGATGTCGTCGGGCTGGAAGAAGTCGGGCGCGCCGTGCGGGCCGTAGAGCACGCCCACGTCCCAGTGGTGGCCGTAGGAGGGGATCAGCGTGGCGGGTGTGGCCACGGCCGCCGGCGCGGCCGTGCCCGCGAGGTGCAGCACGTCGCCCGCGCGCAGGTGCCGCCCCGCGTGGCCACCGAACTGGCCGAGCGTGAAGGTGCTGCGGCTGCCGAGGTAGGCCGGCACGTCGAGCCCGCCGGCCACGGCGAGGGACAGGCGCACGCCCGCTTCGGTGCGGCCCACGGCCAGCGTGCTGCCCGCGTTCACCTGCAGGGCCTGCCACATCGCCACCGGCTGGCCGTCGAGCGTGAGCTTCACCGGTGCGCCGGTCACGGCCACCACGGCGTCGGTGTTGAAGCGCAGCGTGGGGCCGGCGAGCGTGATCTCCAGCGCGGCCGCGTCGGGCGCATTGCCCACCAGCTGGTTCGCCAGGCGGTGCGCGTAGGCGTCCATCGGGCCGCTGGGCGGCACGCCCACGTCCCAGTAACCGGTGCGGCCCGGCCAGTCCTGCACGCTGGTCTGCACACCCGGCTCCAGCACCTCGATGGTCGCGGGCCGGTACTCAAAACCGTTGAGGAAACGCGTGACCTGCCGGCCTTCGCGGAACACCGCGCTGCGCACCACCTGGCGCAGGTAGCCCAGGTTGGTTTCGATGCCGGCCAGGCGCGTCGCGTCCAGCGCGGCTTCCATCTTTTGCAGCGCCTGTTCGCGCGTGTCGGCGGTGACGATGAGCTTGGCCAGCATGGGGTCGTACCAGGCGGGCACCTCGGTGCCGCGCTCGACCCAGCCGTCCACGCGGGCGTCGGCCGGGAACACCACCTCGGTGAGCAAGCCCGCGCAGGGCTGGAAGTTGCGTGCCGGGTCTTCGGCGTACAGCCGCACCTGCATCGACGCACCGCGCAACGTAGGTTGCAGCGTGGCCAGTGGCGGCAGGTCGCCCGCGGCCAACTGCAGCATCCAGGCCACGAGGTCCACGCCGCTCACCTGTTCGGTCACGCCGTGTTCCACCTGCAGGCGCGTGTTCACCTCCAGAAAGTAGAAGGCGCCGGTGGCCGCGTCGTAGACGAACTCCACCGTGCCGGCCGAGCGGTAGTCCACCGCCTGCGCCAGCCGCACAGCGGTGGCGTGCAGCTCGCTGCGCTGCGCGTCGGTGAGACCCGGCGCCGGGGTCTCCTCGATCACCTTCTGGTTGCGCCGCTGCACCGAACAGTCGCGCTCGCCCAGCGCGATCACGCCGCCCGCGCCGTCGCCGAACACCTGCACCTCGATGTGGCGCGCCTGCTCCACGTACTTTTCCAGGAACAGGCCGGCGTCCTTGAAGTTGGCCTGCGCGAGGCGGCCCACGTTCTCGAACGCGTCGGTGAGCTCGGCGGCGTTCCACACCAGCCGCATGCCGATGCCGCCGCCGCCCGCCGTGCTCTTGAGCATGACCGGGAAGCCGATGCGCTGGGCCTCGGTTTGCGCCTGCGCCAGGTCACTCAACAGGCCCGAGCCCGGCAGCAGCGGCACACCGCGCTGCTGCGCCAGATCACGCGCGGTGTGTTTCAGGCCAAAGGCGCGCATCTGCGCCGGCGTGGGGCCGATGAAGGCGATGCCCGCGGCCTCGCAGGCTTCGGCGAAACCGGGGTTTTCCGACAGGAAACCGTAGCCGGGGTGGATGGCCTGCGCGCCGCAGTCTTGAGCGATCTGCAGGATGCGGTCGGCGCGCAGGTAGCTCTCGGCGGCGGGCGCCGGGCCGAGCAGGTAGGCCTCGTCGGCCTCGCGCACATGGCGCGCCTGCGCATCGGCTTCGGAATACACGGCCACGCTCTGCACGCCCAGTGCTTTGAGCGTGCGGATGATGCGGCACGCGATGGCGCCGCGGTTGGCAATCAGGACCTTGCTGAACATGGAGTCTCCGGGGCAGGCCGTCCTGCAAATGGGGCTGAAAGCTGCGGGCCGTCCCGCAGCAGTGGTTCACACCAGATCGTTCAGACGGGATTCCAGACCAACAGCTGGATGGGCGTCGGGTTGTAGGCGTTGCAGGGGTTGTTGAGCTGCGGGCAGTTGCTGATCAGCACCCACACGTCCATCTCGGCGCGCATCTCCACGTACTTGCCCGGGCCGGACACGCCGTCGTCGAACTTCAGGTCGCCGCCTTCGGTGACAGGCACGTTCATGAAGAAGTTGATGTTGGGCACCAGGTCGCGCTTGGTGAGGCCGATGTCGGCGTGCTGCAGCGCGATCAGGTAGTTGTCGCGGCAGCTGTGCATGTACTTCTTCTGCAGCGCGTAGCGCACCGTGTTGCTCTCGGCCGCGCAGGCGCCGCCGAGCGTGTCGTGGCGGCCGCAGGTGTCGGCCACGATGGTGAGCATGGGCCGGCCGTCGTTGCTGCGGATGACGGAGCCGGTGGTCAGGTAGATGCCGCCCTGGTGGACCATGGTGTCGGTCGCGCTGTAGTGTTCGGCCGGGTCGTCGCGGTTGTAGAAGATCACGTCGGCGGCCTGGTTGCCTTCGAGGTCCACGATGCGCAGGGTCTGGCCCTTGTTGACCGCGAACAGGATGGGCTCGCCCGCGGGGTGGCGCTGGTTCAGCACGGCATTCGCCGGGTCCAGCGTGCTCTCCAGGATACGGATGTCGGTGGCGGTGTTCATCGTCTGTCTCCTCACAGGTACAACATGTCGCTGTTGTGCAGGGCGCGCGCGTTCTCGGGGCGGAAGGCGCGGCAGAAGTCCTGTGCCGGCGCAGCGCCGCAGCGCCAGGCCAGCAGGCCCACTTTCTTTGGCGCGTAAACCGGCGAAGGGTCGAGCGCGTGCGGCGCGCTGGACACGGCGAGGATCACGTCCATGTCGAAGCGCAGTTCCACGAAATCGCCCGCCTTCGCGTGGTCCGCCGCGAAGCCGAAGCGGCCCTGCGCGTCCACGCTCACCTTGCTGAACAGGTTCACCGGCGCGATCAGGTCGCGCCGCGTCAGGCCGTATTTGCCGATCTCGATCAGCAGGCCGTCCTTGCCGGAGCGGTACATGGCGTTGCGCGCCTGTTCGTAGCGCTGCTCGCCGTATTTGCTGGCCATCAGTTCGTTGTCGAGCAGGGCGCCCAGCGGGTCGTGCCAGCCCAGGCTGTCGGCGGTGACGCTGGCCATGCTGCGGCCCATGTCGCTCATGAGCACATGACCTTTGGTGTAGTGCGCGGTGTGCTGCGCCTTCAGGCTGTCGGGCATGTTGTAGCGCTCCAGCTTTTCCAGCGCGCTGTAGAGCACCAGGCTCATGTTGGCGCCCGCGTCCAGCGCCACGAAGCGGATGGCGCTGCCGCGCGGCATGCGCCAGCTCCAGTGGCTGCCGCCGGGCACCACCTCGCTCCACATCACTTTGTTCGTGTCCACGCCGGCCAGCGCGGGCGCGGGGAAACGTTGCCAGAAGGCGGGCGCGTCCACCGGCGCGGCCAGCGGCGGGTTGGGCATGACGGTGGTCAGCGGGTCGGGGAGGTCATTGAGGTTCATGGGGGTCTCCAGGGTTCAGGCGGCTTCAGTCACCGCGCCGCTCAGGCGTTGCAGCTGTTCCAGGTCGGTCTTCATGCCGGACGTTTCGCGGATGCGTTCCAGGATGTCGCGCTTGAGTCGCAGGAACTCGGGCGCGTGCTTCAGGTCCTGCGTGCGCTGGTCGCCAAAGGGCACCTCGTAGATGGTGTCGATGCGCCCGGGGCGCGGCGCCATCAGCACCACGCGGCTGCCGAGGTAGAGCGCTTCTTCCACGTCGTGCGTCACGAAAACGATGGTGGCTTTCTCCAGCCGGTGCACATAGCGGATCAGGTCGTGCATCACCTCGCGCGTCTGCGCGTCCAGCGCGCCGAAAGGCTCGTCCATCAGCACGATGTCGGGCCGGCCCATCAGCGCGCGCGCGATCGCCACGCGCTGCTGCATGCCGCCCGAAAGCTGGTTGGGCCAGGCGCCCGCGGAAGCCTGCAGGCCCATCAGGCGCAGCAGCGCGTCGGCCCGGCCCGAGGCGGCTTCCACGTCGCTGGAGCTGCGGTCCTGCGTGTGCGCGGCGAGCTGGCGGCAGAACTTGATGTTCTCCATCACCGTCATCCACGGGTAGAGGCTGTAGTGCTGGAACACCATGGCGCGGTCGATGCCCGGGCCGGTGACCGGCCGGTTGTCCACCAGCAGTTCGCCGGCGGTCTGCACCTCCAGCCCACCGATGGTGCGCAGCAGCGTGCTCTTGCCGCAGCCCGACGCGCCCACGAAGGTGACGAACTCGTTGGCGCCGATGTCCAGGTCCACGTTGTCCAGCGCGTGGGTGGGTGCGCCGTCGAACTGTTTGGTGAGGCCGCGGATGGAGATTTTGGGAAGGGTGTTGATGGGGGTGTTCATCGCATCAGCCTTTCAGATAGAGCCATGGGAAGGCGCGGCGGTGCAGCCAGCGGAACAGCTGGTCCGTCACCAGCCCGATGAGGCCGATGACGATGATCCCGGCGAAGATGGTGTCGGTCTGCAGGAAGCGCTGCGCGCGCAGGATGGCGTAGCCCAGGCCCGAGTTCGCGGCCACCAGCTCGGCGACGACCAGGTAGGTCCAGGCCCAGCCCATGGTGATGCGCAGCGTGTCGAGCAGCGCCGGCTTGGCGCTGGGCAGGATCACTTTTTCGAGCAGCTCGCGGCGGTTCGCGCCCATGGTCTGCGCCGCCTCCACCTGCGCGGCCGGCACGCGGCGCACGTCTTCCGCCACCATCAGCACCATCTGGAAGAAAGTGCCGATGAAGATGATCGCGATCTTGGAGCCCTCGTCGATGCCCACCCACAGCATCACCAGCGGAATGAAGGCCACCGCGGGCATGTAGCGGATCAGGTCGGTCAGCGGCTCCAGCAGCGCCTGCACCGAGCGGAAAGTCCCGATCAGCAGCCCCAGCGGCAGCGCGATCACCGCCGAGAGCACGAAGCCCGCGACCACGCGGTAGACGCTGATGCCCATGTCTTCGAGCAGGCCGGTCTCGGTGGCCCAGTTCCATGTCTTGGCCAGCACCGCCGTGGGCGAAGGCAGGAAGGTCGGGTCCATGCCGCCCCAGGCGGCGAGCGCGGCCCACATCAGCAGCGGGGTGATCAGGCCGGTGAGCGCAAACACCCAGTAGGCGCGGCGCGAGATGCCGGTGCGCACCGTCCAGAAGCCAGTGCGCCGTGGCGGGCGTGCAGACGCAACAGCGCCGGGCGCTCCGGCGCGGGCCGGTGGCGGAATGGGTGCGGGCGGAGGAAGGCGGGACATGCGGGGCTCCTGACGGGGGACAAACAGCGAGAGGCTCGTGCGCAAGCAGCGAAGCATCTCCCGGGCTTTTGTCCCTCCGTGGAGCCACACGATCGTGGCCGACTGCTCTCGGACCAGACGGCGCGCTCTACCTATATGTATGAGCAACGCCCGGAACCCTAGCGGTCTTCAAGGCAGCGAATCACCGTTTTGGTGCACTCGCCTCTCTGGGTTACGTAGTTAGCAGGTTTGGTGCCAGGGGCCGGCAGAGCATCGAAATGCCGCTACTTGAGTTCCGGACAGACCACCCGCCGAGCCGCGAACACGATCGCAGCAGAAAGATCGTCCCCAAAGAACGCTGCGAGGTTGGCCTGGGTGGCGGCGAAATCGGCCTTTCCAATTCGGACCCAGTTGCACACCTCTTCGCCCCAGCGGGCGTGTTCGCCCGGTGGCGCGTCGCGGACGGCCTCGATGGCCTCGGTGGTTTTACCTGGCTCTTGAGCCGGTCGATGCTCTTCCTGTGCACAAGCCCTCCACACCGGCTCCCAAGGAACGGGGGGAGGCACCGCTCACACCCCCAGGTACCGCCCCGGCCTGTGGTTGAGCGCCAGGATGGCGCCGATGGCCACCGCGCCCACCACCGACTGCGCGACCTGCATGGGCGGCAGCACCCAGAATGCCGCGAGCACGACGACCAGATCGACCGACATCTGCACCTTGCCGGCGCTGAAGCCTTTGGCCTGCTGCAGCCATTGCGCGAGGATGTTGACGCCGCCCACGCTGGCCTGGTGGCGCAGCAGGGCGAGCAGCCCGAAGCCGATCAGGAAGCCGCCAAGCACCGAGGCAACCCAGGGGTTGAGCAGCTCGAAACGCACCACTTTGGGTGCCAGCGTGGTGCAGGCGGACACGAGCGCCACGGCGCCGAAGCTCTTGTAGGTGAACGCCGGGCCGAGCCGGTACCAGGACAGCACGAAGAACGGCAGGCTGAACAGGAAGAAGAACAGGCCGAAGGGCAGGCCGCTGGCGTAGCTGGCGAGGAAGGCCACGCCCGCCACGCCGCCGGTCAGCAGGCCGGCGTGGCCAAACATGGTCATGCCGAGTGCGACGAAGAGCGAGCCGGCGATGAGCGCGTGGGTGTCGTCGAACCAGGAGTGGGTGGCGGGGGCGATGGGGGCGGCGGAGTCCATGGTGGGGGACAAGCACGGGGCGTGCCGTGGCGGCGGACCGGCCGTGTGGCCTCCCGGCGCACCCCACCCTCAGGCCGTCAGGGGTTCCCTGGACGCCGCCGCGCTGCGCGTGGCCGAAGGCAGCTCGCCGAACAGGGCCTTGTAGTCGCTCGCGAAGCGCGAGGGGTGCCAGAAGCCCCAGCGCGCCGCGACATCGCCCACCGGCGCTGCCCGGTTCTGGCGCAGTTCGCTGCGCACCTGGTTGAGGCGCATGGCGCGCAGGTAGGTGACGGGGCTGATCTGCATGACTTCTTCAAACGCGTACTGCAGCGCGCGTCGCGAGGTGCCGATGGCCTGGCAGAGGTCGGGCACGGCGATCACCTCCTGCGCGTGGACCTGCATGTACTGGCGCGCGCGGGCAACGATGCGGCGCCGGCTGGCGGCCGAGGCGGGCAACGCGCCCGGTGGCTCGCCCGAGCGCAGGCTGGCGAGCAGGGCGTCACAGAGCGAGAGCGCGAGCATGCGGCGCGAGGCGGGGTAGGCGCTGAGGTCGGCCGGGCTGTTGGCGAGGCCCAGCGCGGCGTTGAGCAGCCGGCCGTATTCAGCGCAGGCCGCGCGCGGGGCGTTCAGCAGCAGGGGCACGGCGGGCAGTTCGGCGTCCGGTCCCTCCACCTGGGTCATCAGTTCGCGCAGGGCCTGGGTGTCGACCGAGAGCGCCAGGATCTGCATGCCGGCGCTGGCCACGAGGTCGAAATCGCCCTGTGCCGAGATGCCGATGAGGTGTTCGCCGGGCAGCCGGTGGCCGCAGTACCAGCCCGGTGTGTCCGCGGCGCGCACCAGCGCGATGGACATGCGGTGGGGGCTCAGGTGCCCGGCCTGCATGACGACCTGGTTGGCCCGCTCGGCAAACACCTGCGCCGGACCCACGCGCAGTTCGTCCACCACGCCCTCGAAGCGCCCGGCCGAGAGCTGCTCGTAGCGCTGGTCCCAGTCGGGCAGGCTGGCGGCCTGTTCCGCGGCATCGCGTGCACGTCTGTGGGAGTGATCGAAGTTCATGCCGGTCCGCGATGCAAGTTGTGCGCCATTGTTGGGGCCAGCGCAGATTTGCCAAATACGGATAACCCCTCGGTGCCGGGTCGCCCTAAGGTGCGGACCTTGTCCCAACCCGTATCTCGAGGAGTCCCTCCATGACCACCCGCTCCCTTCCCCTGGCACTGAGTGCCGTCGCCCTCGCCGCCGCCGCGCTGTGGGCCCCCCAGGCCCTGGCCCACGGCGGCAGCGCCCGCATGGTGCCGCTGAAAAAAGCCGCCAAAGACTTCAACGCCACGGTGCACTGGGACAGCTATGCCCGGGTGTTCACGCTCTCGCGCAACAGCACCCTGGTGCGCGTGAAGCCGGGCGCGAAGACGGCGCAGGTGAATGGCGCGACATTGCGGCTCGGCGTGCCGGTGGTGATGCGCCAGGGCGCGCCCTATGTGGCGCACGACTTCTTCCAGCAGGTGTTCCAGTCCGGCCTGGACAAGACCTTCGTGGTCGAGCGCAAGCCCAACCCGCTGAACCCGCTCACGGCGGACGAGATCCAGGCGACGCTGGAGGTGCTGAAGGCCTCGGGCCAGTTCAAGCCTGGCCACCGCTTCACCGAGATCGTGCTCAAGGCGCCGCCGAAAGACCAGGTGTGGGCGCACGCGCTGGAAGGCAAGCCGGTGCAGGCGCCGCGCCAGGCGGCGTTCGTGATCCTCGACGGCCGCAAGCTGATCGAGGGCACGGTGGATCTGGCGAGCAAGAAGGTGGTGCAGTGGCAGCCGGTGGAGGGCGCGCACGGCATGGTGCTGATCGACGATTTCGCCGGGGTGCAGGCGGCCATCGAGGCCAGCCCGGAGTACGCCAAGGCGCTGGCGCTGCGCGGCATCAACGACGTGAAGAAGGTGGTGGCCACGCCGCTGACGGTGGGCTACTTCGACGGCAAGGACGGGCTGAAACAGGAAGAGCGCCTGCTCAAGGTGGTGAGCTACCTCGACGTGGGCGACAACAACTACTGGGCGCACCCGATCGAGAACCTGGTGGCGGTGGTGGACCTGGAGCAGAAGAAGGTGATCAAGATCGAGGACGCGGGCGTGATCCCGGTGCCGATGAAGCCCACGCCCTACGACGGCAGCGCCGGCAAGGGCAGCGCGCCGCACAAGCCGCTGCACATCACCGAGCCCGAGGGCAAGAACTACACCATCAGCGGCAACACGCTGAGCTGGCGCAACTGGGACTTCCACATCGGCCTGAACTCGCGCACCGGGCTCTCGCTCTCGACCGTGACCTACAACGACAAGGGCACCAAGCGCAAGGTGATGTACGAGGGCACGCTGGGCGGCATGATCGTGCCCTACGGCGACCCGGACGTGGGCTGGTACTTCAAGGCCTACCTGGACTCGGGCGAGTACGGCATGGGCACGCTCACCTCGCCCATCGAGCCGGGCAAGGACGCGCCACAGAACGCGGTGTTCCTGGACGCGACCATCGCCGACTTCACCGGCGCACCGATGACGATCCCCAACGCGATCGCCGTGTTCGAGCGCTACGCCGGCCCCGAGTACAAGCACCAGGAAATGGGCAAGCCCAACATCAGCACCGAGCGCCGCGAGCTGGTGGTGCGCTGGATCAGCACGGTGGGCAATTACGACTACATGTTCGACTGGGTGTTCGCGGAGAACGGCACCATCGGCATCAACGCGGGTGCCACCGGCATCGAGGCGGTGAAGGGCGTGAAGGCGCGCACCATGGCCGATCCCAGCGCCGCGGAGGACACCAAGTACGGCACGCTGATCGACCACAACATCGTGGGCACCACGCACCAGCACATCTACAACTTCCGCCTCGACCTGGACGTGGACGGCGAGGCCAACTCGCTGACCGAGGTGGACCCGGTGGTGGCGCCCAACACGGCCGGCGGCCCGCGCACCAGCACCATGCAGACCACGCAGCGCACGGTGGCGACCGAGAAACAGGCGGCGCAGAAGTTCGACCCGTCCACGATCCGGCTGCTGAGCAACGGCAGCAAGACCAACAAGGTGGGCAACCCGGTGTCGTACCAGCTGATCCCCTACGCGGGTGGCACGCACCCGGTGGCCAAGGGCGCCAACTTCGGCAAGGACGAGTGGATCTACAACCGCCTGAACTTCATGGACAAGCAGATCTGGGTCACGCGCTACCAGGTGGGTGAGCAGTTCCCCGAGGGCCGCTTCCCCAACCGTTCCAGCAAGGACACGGGCCTGGGCCAGTTCAGCGCCGACGACCAGCCCATCGTGAACACCGACAACGTGGTCTGGCTGACCACGGGCACCACGCACGTGGCGCGCGCCGAAGAGTGGCCGATCATGCCGACCGAGTGGGTCAACGTGCTGCTCAAGCCCTGGAACTTCTTCAGCGAGACCCCGACGCTGGGGCTGGTGCAGCCCCCGAAGACCGCGAAGTAAACCGCCTTCCGCAGAATCATCCGACAGGCCCTTCACGGGCCTGTCGGCGTTGGGTGACACGCTGCAGCATTTGGACACCTTTGTGCATCGTGCGTTGACACGGCCGCCCTACATTGCGCTCCACACAAGAAGGAGTTTTCACATGGACAAGTCAATGATGAAGGGGATTGCCGTGGGCGGCATCGCCATGGTGGTGCTCGGGGCCAGCGGCTTCACCGGCTACCAGGCGCTGGCACAGCCGAAGTTCGCCGACGTGGTCGCGGTGAAAGAGGTCACGGAGACCGTGGTGACGCCACGGGAGCGTTGCGAGAACGTGCAGGTGCGGCATCAGGCGCCGGTGAAGGACCAGCACCGCGTGGCGGGCTCGTTGATCGGCGGTGTGGCGGGTGGCCTGCTGGGCAGCAACATCGGAGGTGGCAACGGCAAGAAGCTGGCCACCGTGGCCGGGGCGGTGGCCGGGGGCTACGCGGGTAACCAAGTGCAAAAGAACCTGCAGCAGAACGACGTGGTCACGACGACAGAACGCCGCTGCCGGACGGTGAAGCTCAAATCGCAGAAGCTGGTCGGGTACGACGTGACCTACCGGCTCGAAGGCCAGGAGGGCAAGGTGCGCACGTCGTTCCAGCCGGGCGCCACGCTGCCGGTGAAGGACGGGCAGGTGGTGGTCACGCCGCCGACCGGGATGCGTTCGTAAGCCTGGGTTGCCGACGCCGGGTCCGGTGGCCGGGCTACCCGCCTGCGGTCCCGTCGAGGCCTTCCAGTCGGCCCAGGTACGCCCGCACCAGCTCGCGCAGCCGCGCCCGCCCGAAGCTCGGGTCGTGCCCCGCGTGCACCACGCTCACGGGCAGTTCCAGCAGGCGTTCCATGGTGCGTGCGTAGGCCGCGCGGTCGGAGTGGTGCAGGTTGTCGATGAGCGGGCCGTCGTAGATGGCGTCGCCTGAAAACAGCGTGCCGCTCCTGGCTTCCCACAGGCCGATGCTGCCGGGCGAGTGGCCGGGCAGGTGCAGCACCTCGAAGTGGCGGTTGCCCAGGTCGATGACGTCGCCTTCGTCCAACCGGCGCGTGACGGTGGCCTGTTTGATTTCCCAGGCCGAGAGGTCGTAGTCGGGCGTGGGCAGGGCGGTGAGGGCGGGGCCGCCGGTTTGATAGCCGGGCACGGTGATGTTCACCTCGTTGAGGTCGAAGTCGGCCAGTGTGCCGTCGGGGTCGGCGTGGGCGAGCGCATCGGCTTCGAGCCGGTGGCACCAGCATTCGGCGAATTCGTGGTGGCCGCCCACGTGGTCCAGATGCACGTGCGTGGCGAGCGCGGCGATGCGCTGTCCGAACAGGTGGCGCGAGGCGGCGTGCAGGCTGCTGACGCCGAGACCGGTGTCGACCATGAGGTCGAGCCCGCGCCCGCGGATGTGCCAGATGTTGCAGCGGAGAAAGGGGATGACGTGCGGCTCGGTGATGAGGGTGATGCCCTCGCCAAGGCTGCGGAACTGGAACCAGTCGCCGTCGATGGGCTTGAGTGGGGTGGTCATGGGCGTTCGTGCATTTCGGCGATGGCCTCGTTCCGCGTGTCGTCGACCCATTCCAGAACCTGCCACCCGCCCGCCAGCGGGCCGCGTTCCACCCGGGCGCGCGCGGCGTCCACCCGGTGCAGCGCGCAAGGCAGGGCCTGACCTTCCAGCGCGGGCTGGGTCGCGCGCTCCAGCGTCCACACGCCGTGCTCCTGCGTGCCGAACGCGATTTCGAAATCAAGCAGGGCGCCGGCCTGCGACGGGTGGCGCCGGATCAGATCGCCCAGGGGTTCATCGGGCACCAGATCGGCCGGCCAGGCGGCCGCGCGCGGGCGCAGGTGCATGCAGTACACGCCGGCCACCAGCAGGCGCTCGGCGGTGGGCTGGCCTTCTGCGTCGAGCCGCGCGAGCGCGATGCGCCGGCCTGTCGAGCCGGGCAGGCGTTCCCACACCTCGAGGTAGCGACCGTGGATGCCGGTCTCGATCACGCGCGCCGGGGTCTCGAACACCATGTGGCCGGCGTCGGGTGTGCTGCGCGGGGGCTGGAAGTCGATGGTGCGCCGCCAGGTGCAGACCTCGGGCAAGGCCGGGTCGGGCCGGGTGATGGCGGTGGTGCCGGCGAAGCCTTGAGCCTGGGCGCGGCCTTCGGGCGTGTCGCGCGGTGCGTCGGGCGGCACGCGCAAATCACCGTGCCACAGGCCGGTCTGCAGCCAGCGCACCCAGGTGGTGGTGTCGCGGCCCTGGGGCGTTTCGAGCAGGGTGCGCGCCCACACGCCGTGGTACGCAGCGGGTACGACGGGGTGAACGGGTGTGTTCATGCGGAGGCTTTCACGGGCTGCGCTTGCAGCGCCCGCACGCAGGCATCGGTGTCCAGCACCGACCCGAAGATGCCGCCTTCGACGCCGATCATGGCCAGCGCGGGCGCCTGCAGCTCGGGCTGACTGGCGGCGGTGGCGTCGCCCACGGTGGTGCAGGTGTAGCCGCGGTCCACCGCTTCGCGCAGCGTGGAGTGCACGCAGACTTCGGTGGTCACACCGCAGAGGATGATCTGGCCGATACCGAAGGCGGCCAGCAGTGGGCCCAGCGTGGTCTGGTGGAAGGCACCGTAGCCCGGTTTGTCGATCACATGCTCGCTGACCAGCGGGCGCAGCGCGGACACGAAGTCGTGGCCCTGTTCACCGCGCACCAGCAGGCGGCCCAGCGGGCCGTGGCTGCCGATGGGTGCGCCGGCCGCCACGCTGCGCGCCAGCTTGGCGGGCGGGCAGTCCGAGAGGTCGGGCAGATGCCCTTCGCGTGTGTGCACCACCAGCAGGCCCGCTGCGCGCGCGGCGGCCAGCAGGCGCTGCACCTGCGGCACCACGGCCTGCATGGGCGTGATGTCGATGCCGGCCTGGTGCGCGTAGCCACCGGGGCTGCAGAAGTCGCGCTGCATGTCAATGACGAGCAGCGCGGTGGTGGCAGGTTCGAAGGTGGTCAGGGCGTTCATGGCGCGGGGCGGGTGAATCCGGTGGTGATGGCTTCGGCCATGCGGCGCGCCACCTCGTCGGCCAGCAGCCGGCCCTTGGCGGCGTCCGAGCCCTTGGCCGAAGACAGCACGCCCGAGGGCGGCACCCAGTCGGTGCGCGGCGGGTACATGTCGTAGGGCGGGAAGTCGGCCGGGCCGTCGTCGGGCAGCAGATCCATGCGCACCAGGCTGGGGTGGTGGTGCAGCATCATGGACGTCTCCAGCACCGCGGCGTGCTCCAGCGCGAAGCCGGGGAAGCCCTCGGGAAACACGTCGCCCAGGGTCTCGGGCGTCATGAAGTCCCAGTACTCCAGCCGCATCACCTGCAGCGCGCAGGCCGGGTCGGCGGCCCTGGCGTCGCGCAGGCCGAGGTCGATGCCCTCGATCAGGAACCACTGGTTCTCGTAGTGGCCGTTCACGATCACGAGTTTCGTCAGGCCGTGACGCGCGAACTCGCGCACCGCGTCGCGCACCTGACCGATCAGCGTGGCGGCGTCCACGCTGGTGGTGCCGCAGAAATGCTGCCCGCCGCCGCACTTGGGCTGCGACTTGTAGCCGTAGCTCAGCGTGGGCGCGACCAGCCCGCCCACGCGCGCCGCGGTGTCGGCGGCGACGGCGCTGGCGAGCAGACCGTCGGTGCCCAGCGGCAGGTGCGGGCCGTGCTGTTCGAGCGCGCCCACGGGCAGCAACACGGGCGGGTGCTCGCGTTGCACACGGGCCTGGTAGTCCAGCCACGAGAGCTGGTTCATCCACACGGTGTTGGGGCTTGTCATCTCAGACTCCAGTTGTTGCATGGTTTGGGTCGTTGCCGGGTGCGGGGGACTCGCCGCTGCTGCCCAGCGCTTCCACCAGGGCCGCGGTTGCAATAAGCACACCACCGGCCCAGCCCATGGGCGTGAGGCTTTCGCCGCCGAACCACAGTGCGGTGAGCACGGCCACCACCAGTTCGGCCAGCAGGATCACGCCGGCGCGGCTGCTCTCCAGGTGCGTCACGCCGAACTGCCAGGTGGCGGTGGCCAGCAGCAGCCAGCCAAAGCCGTAGCCCAGGATGCCGAGCCACACGCCCAAGCCCATGGCCGGCGCGCTGTGGCCCAGCGCGCTGGTGGCGGCGAGCGAAATCACACCGCAACCGACGAACACGGACAGCGTCTTGGTGCGCATGGGCACGGCCTGCGCGGCGCGCGCAAGGATGTTGTTGGCCGCGAAGGCGAAGCCGGCCGAGAGCGCGAGAAAGTCCACGAAGCCGAGCGACAGCTTCAGCGCCCCCGGCCCGCCGAGCACCATCCACAGGCCCACGATGGCGGCCACCACCGCGGCCCAGCGCAGGGGCGGAATGCGTTCTTTCAGGAACAGCCAGCCGCCCAGCACCGACCACACGGGCGAGAGGTAGAACAGGAACATCACCCGCACCACGTCGCCCATCATCAGCGCGTTGACGAACGAGGTGTTGGCCCAGCCACCCACCAGCGCCAGCGCGAGCACGTAGCCCCACTGCCCGCGCCAGGCCGTGCGGTCGCGCCAGATGAAGGGCAGCGCGCACAGGCCCACCAGTCCATAGGACAGCAGCGAAACCACCGGTCCGCTCAGTCCCTGCGCGATGAACCACTTGAGCGGCATCCACGACAGGCCCCAGAGCGAGGCGGAGAACAGCAGCACGCCGGTAGCGACGCGGTCGGAGGGGTGTTCCATCCTCATGGCATGACCGATCCGCCGTTGGGACCGAGCACCTGGCCACAGTAGAAACGCGAGAGGTCGGAGGCGAGGAACAGCGCCGTGGCGGCGATCTCTTCCGGCGCACCGAGGCGGTGCTGCGGGATGGCGAGTTCTTTTTCCACCCACTCGGCGCTCATGTGTTCGAGCGACACCATGGCGGTGGCCACCGGGCCGGGCGCGATGGCGTTGACGCGGATCTGGTGCGGCGCGAACTCGCGCGCCAGCGAGCGCGTAAGCCCGATCACGCCGGCCTTGGCGGTGCAGTAGGGCGCGTAGCGCTCGCGCCCGAGGATGCCGAGGTCGGACGCGATGTTGACGATGGCGCCGCTGCCGCGCGCCACCATGCCGGGCAGCACCGCGCGGCACATCAGGAAAACCGACTTGAGGTCGCTGCCGAGCATGCGGTCCCAGTCGGCTTCGGTGGTGTCGAGGAAGGCCTTCTCCTGGATGATGCCGGCGTTGTTCACCAGGATATGCAGGGCGCCGCAGGCGGCGATGGCCTCGTCCACCAGGCGCTGCACCGCGCTGGCGTCGCTCACGTCGGCGCTGAGGGCCATGGCCTGGCCGCCGGCTGCCTCGATGGCTTGCACGAGCGAGGCCGCTTCGGCGTCTTGCCCCAGGTGGTTGACCACCACGCGCGCACCGGCCTGCGCGAGCAGCAGCGCGGTGGCGCGGCCGATGCCGGTGGCGGCGCCAGTGATCAGCGCGGTCTGGCCCTGCAACGACACTGAGAAGCTCATGCCATCACCTCACCGTGGCTGGCCACCAGGCACTGGCCGGTGAGCGGCGCGGCACCTTCGCTGGCGAGGAAGAGGAACACGCCCGCGAGTTCGTCGGGCGTGAGCATCTTCGGCACGGCCTGGCGCGACAGGATCTCGCGCTCCACCTCGGCCTCGCTGCGACCGCTCTCGGTGGCCATCGCGGTCAGTGAACGCATCGCCGCCTCGGTGCGCACCCAGCCGGGGCAGACCGCGTTGACACGGATGCCGCGCGGGCCCAGCTCCAGCGCGAGCGAGCGCGTGAGGCCCACGACCGCGTGTTTGCTCGCGCTGTAGGCCGAGAAGCCGGCCACGCCGATGCGGCCCCAGATGGACGACTGGTTGATCACGCTCGCGCCGCGCGGCAGCAGGGGCAGCAGCGCCTGGGTGAGCCGGACCATGCTGCTCACGTTGTTGTCGAGCAGGCCGGTCCAGCGCGCCATGAAACCCGCTTCGCTGTCGGCCAATGGTGTCGGGTACTCGGTGCCGGCGTTGTTCACCAGCACGTCGAGCCGGCCCCAGCGCTCCCGCACCTGGGCCGCCACGGTCGCCACCTCGGCGTCGCTACCGAGATCGCACACCGCGCTGTGCACCTGGCTGCTGTGCAGCGATTCCACCAGCGCGTCCAGCGGCGCGGCCGCGCGGTCCAGCAGCATCAGGCGCGCGCCCTGTGCGAGAAAGGCGCGCGACAGCGCGCTGCCGATGCCGCCGGCCGCGCCGGTGATCAGCACGGTCTTGCCTTGCAGGTCGTGGTTCACGGTCACACCGCCGTCAAAAAGGACACCCCCACCGCACCGATGAACCCATCCGCGCGGTGCGGCGCCCCGGGCGGCAGCACCGCGCCGTAATCGCTGGCGAGCACGCGGGTCACGCGGTGGCGGTGGTAGGCGCGCAGCAGCTCGCCCACCGTGACCACCTGGGCATTGCCCTCGGGGTACAGCTCGCGGTGCAGGCGCGGCAGCTGGTACCAGGGCGCGACCGGGCGCTCGTGGTGGGCGTTGTGGAACCCGAAGTTGAGCCAGACCAGGTTGAGCAATGGAGCGTCCAGGCCCACCACGTCGCTGTAGGTGTTGGCCTGCTCGTAGGCGCGGTCGCGCAGCTTGTCCTGCGGGATGGGCTTGTCGTCGAGGATGGGGTAGGCGTCGTAAGTGTGCTGGAAGCAGTCGGCAAAACGCAGCAGGTGCACGAACAGCAGGTAGGCCAGCGCGTAGAGTGCCAGCGCCTTGAGCGACCACCAGGCCAGCAGCGCCCAAGCCGTGATCCGGACGATGGCGACACCGATCACGCGGCCACGCGCGGCTTTCTTGCGCTCGCCCAGGAAGGGCAGCGCGATCACGAAGCCGCGCATGACGAACTCCACCGCGGGGATGTGCAGCCATTCGAGCGCCAGCACCATCCGCCGCACCAGCGGGTGGGCGCGCAGGAAACCCTGCAGGTCGAAGGTGATGACGTCGGCGCGTTCGACGTGGTGGCGCATGTGCTTGCGGCGCAGGTCGGCGAAGCTGGCGTAGGCGCTGCCGTTGATCCAGCTCATGAACCGACCCCAGCGCTCGTTGGCCTGCGGCGTGCGGAAGATGGCGTGGTGCGCGAACTCGTGAATGAAGTAGGCCGACCAGGTGAGCGTGAGCGCGACCAGCAGCACGCCCAGCGCGTTGAGCGCCCAGTGGCTCTGGCCCAGCAGGGCGATGCCGAGCGGCCAGCCGAGCACGGTGAAGGCCAGCGCTGCGGTGTTGGGCCAGACGCCATCGGCGTGACGGAAAAGGGCTTGTTTCATGGCAGGAACTCCATGCGGAAAACGCGGGGTGGCCAGCGCTCCGCACACCCGTGCCAGCGGCACGGGCGGCGGAGAACTCTGAGCGGGATTTACTTGGCCAGCGCCTTGACGAGCGAAGCGTCGAAGGTGGCTTCGGTGGCCGGGATCGTGGTGATCTGGCCCTTGGCCTTGAGCAGCTGGCCGATGATTTCACCGCTGGCGTAGTAGGAGGTGGTTTCCTTGGCGGGCAGGAAGGCCTTGGGCATTTCGGCCAGCGGGATGTTGTAGACACCACTCATCTGTTCCTTGGCTTCCTTGGCCGAGACGCCCATGAACTTGCCGATGATCTTGGCGGCCTCATCGGGCTTGGCTTTCATGTAGGCCATGCCGTCGAGGTAGGCCTTCATGACGCCGGTGATCTCGGTCGGCTTGGCCTTGATGACCTTGTCGTCGAACACCAGCACGTCAGCGATCAGACCGGGCGCGTCCTTGGAGGAGAAGATCACCTTGAATTTCTTGCCGCCGCCCTGGCCCAGGATCTGCGACAGGCTGGGTTCGTAGGTCACGCCGACGGGCAACGCGCCCGAGGCCATGGCCGCGGGCACCGCTTCGGGCGTCATGCTCACGGGGCTGATGTCCTTCTCGCTCAGGCTCACCGTCTTGAGGGCATAGGAGAGCAGGAAGTCCGAGGGCGAAAGCGGGTTGTAGCCGATCTTCTTGCCCTTGAAATCCGCCACCTTGGCGATGCTGCTGTCGGCCACGATGGCGTCGCCGCCGTTGGAGTAGTCGATGGGCATCACCACCTTCATGGCGCGGCCCGCCGCCACCTGGCCGACCACCTGGTCGTAGGTCAGCATGCCGCCGTCGACCGCGCCCGAGGCGATGGCCGCGGGGATCAGCGCCGGGTCGTTGAAGACCTGCAACGAGACCTTGAGGTTGTGCTTCTTGAACAGGTCCAGCGATTCGGCCACGTAGAAGGGTCCGTAGCCGATCCAGACCACGGTGGCCAGTTTCATGTTGACGGGCGCGGCCATCGCCGCGGCGGTGGCCAGCGAGAGCGCGGCACCCAGAGCAGGCTTGAACAGCTTGCCGAGCACGGAAGAGGACGTGGTGGAACCTGCGGGAGAGGAGAAGAGACCAGCCAGTTTCATGATGAAGCTCCATTTGATGAGGGATGGGCGCAGGAGAACCGATCAGACGTCGTTCTCCCGGGCTTTTATCCCTCCGTGGAGCCTGCGATGAGGCCGGTCCACTCTCGGACCAGACCCCGCGGTGAAGCGGACGGAACCCTAGTGGACCTACGCACGAGCCGCTGCCCCTGTGTGCAGACCGCTCTCCATGCTGATACTCCCCCATGCATGTATCGTGCCAGCTCCGCCGCCCCGTTTTTGCACCAAATAGCGGCACAGCGCACCCCGCCCGCCCACCTCGGCGCTGAAATTGGTGCGTGAAACGGGGCCTAGAATCCCCAGCACCACCGCACCCCCTCGCTGACCATGCCCCACACCATCCCCGCCTGCCCGCAATGCGGCCTTGAAAACACCTACCCCGACGGCGACCACTTCGTCTGCCCGGACTGTGCCTTCGAGTGGCCGCAGACGGCCGCGGGCGCCGAAGACGAAGCCGCCGGCGACGGCACCGTGAAAGACGCCAACGGCAACCCGCTGGTCGACGGCGACTCGGTGATCCTGGTCAAGGACCTGAAGGTCAAGGGCTCGTCCACGGTGCTCAAGAAGGGCAGCAAGATCAAGGGCATCCGTCTGGTGGACGGCAACGACGGCCACAACGTGGACTGCAAGACCGAGCTGGGGCCGATGCTGCTGAAGTCGGAGTTCCTGAAGAAGGCATGAGCCGCATCGCTGTCATCGACTTCGAAACCACCGGCATCTCGCCCGGCCAGGGAGACCGCGCCACCGAGGTGGCCATCGTGCTGCTGGAGCGCGGCCAGGTGGTGGACCGCTTCCAGAGCCTGATGAACGCGGGCGTGCACATCCCGGCCTTCATCACGCAGCTGACCGGCATCACCAACGCCATGGTGGCCGATGCGCCGCCGGCCGAGGCTGTGATGGCGGACGCCGCGCGCTTCGTCGGCGAGCTGCCAATGGTGGCGCACAACGCGTCGTTCGACCGCCGCTACTGGATCGCCGAACTCGCGCGCGCCGGTGTGCCGGCACCGCAGCCTTTTGCCTGCACCGTGCTGCTCTCGCGCCGGCTCTACCCCGAGGCGCCGAGCCACAAACTGGGCAGCCTGGTGGACTGGTTCCAGCTACCCCGGACCGGCCGCGCCCACCGCGCGCTGGCCGACGCCGAGATGGCGGCCGAGCTGCTGCAACGCATCCAGCACGACCTGCGCACACGCCACGGTGTGGCCGAGCCGGACCACGCGTACCTGATGGGCCTGCAGCGCTGCACCAAGGCGGCCGTGACCAAGCTGCTGGCCCGTCACGCCGTGCCACAGGGTGTTTTGAGCGCCCGCTGACGGCCCTCGCGTCGGGCAACGAACGCCCGGCGAGGGCAGGGCGCGAACCGCGCCGCCCATCCGCCAGCGGGCCCGAACCCGAAAGCCCGTGCTACGATTTGCAGCATGCAACGCCGCACACCCTTGTCCACCCTATCGCTAAGCCTAGTGCTCGGCCGGGGTCTGCCTGCGTTCGCCTTTCTCGTTGCCTGAAGCGCAACACCCGACTTCCCCCTGACCCCGGCCCACGAACCAGCCTCCATCACATGGAGGGCTGCAGGGGATGTCGCCTTTGTTTTTTCAGATCCCCCGATTCGTGGAGCCGTTCATGATTGCCCAGCCCGCCCGCAAGTACCAGGCCTTTCCCCCCGTCGAGTTGCACGACCGCACCTGGCCGTCCCAGTCCCTCACCCACGCCCCCGTCTGGCTGTCCACCGACCTGCGCGACGGCAACCAGGCGCTGTTCGAGCCCATGAACGTCGAGCGCAAGCTGCAGCTCTTTCAGGCGCTGGTGCGCATCGGCTTCAAGGAGATCGAGGTGGGCTTTCCGGCCGCCTCGCAGACCGACCACGATTTCGTGCGCCGCCTCATCGACGAAGGCCTGGTGCCCGACGACGTGACGCTGATGGTGATGACGCAGGCGCGCGCCGACCTCATCGAGCGCACGGTGGACGCCGTGCGGGGCGCGCCGCGCGCCATCGTGCACCTCTACAACGCCACCGCCCGGGTCTGGCGCCGCGTGGTGTCCGGCATGAACGTGACGCAGGTGATGGCCTTCGTGCAGGACCACGTGTCACTCCTGAAACGCCTGACCGACGCCCGGCCCGAGACGCGCTGGACCCTGCAGTATTCGCCCGAGACCTTCAGCGCCACCGAGCTGGAGCTGTCGCTCAAGGCCTGCCAGACGGCCATCGCGGCCTGGGGCGCGGGCCCCGGGCGCGAGGTGATCATCAACCTGCCCAGCACGGTGGAAAACGCCACGCCCAACGTGTTCGCCGACCAGATCGAGTGGATGCACCGCCGCCTGAGCCCGCGCGAGCACATCGTGCTCTCGGTGCACCCGCACAACGACCGCGGCACCGGCGTGGCCGCGGCCGAGCTGGCGATGCTGGCCGGGGCGCAGCGCGTGGAAGGCTGCCTGTTCGGCAACGGCGAGCGCTGCGGCAACCTCGACCTCGTCACGGTCGCGCTCAACCTCTACACCCAGGGCATCCACCCGGGTCTGGACTTCTCCGACATCGACGGCGTGGCGCGCGTGGCAGAGGCCTGCACGGGCCTGCCCATCCACCCGCGCCATCCCTACGCGGGCGACCTCGTGTTCACGTCGTTTTCCGGCTCGCACCAGGACGCGATCAAGAAGGGTTTCGCGGCGCACGATCCCGAGGGCCTGTGGCAGATCCCCTACCTGCCCATCGACCCGGCCGACCTGGGCCGCACCTACGACAGCGTGATCCGCGTCAACAGCCAGTCGGGCAAGGGCGGCATCGCTTTCCTGCTGGAGCGCGAGCGCGGCGTGGTGATGCCACGGCGCATGCAGGTGGAGTTCAGCGCCGCCGTGCAACGCCACACCGACGCCAGCGAAACCGAGATGAGCGGCCCGGCGCTGTGGGCGCTGTTCCAGACCACCTACCTCGACCCGGGCACCACGTTGTCCGCGGTGGCGCAGGCCATCACCTGCCACGCGCACCGCCTGTCGGAAGACGGCCAGGGCATCGAGCTGGACGTCACGATCGAAGGTGTGCGGCAGACGCTGCAAGGACAGGGCAACGGCCCGATCGCGGCCACCGTGGATGCGCTGGGCCTGCCGCTGGAGGTGCACGGCTACGAAGAGCGGGCCACCGGTGCGGGCGCCCAAGCGCAGGCCCTGGCCATCGTGGAGGCCGGGCTCGCCGGCACGCCCGGCGCGACCTTCGGCGTGGGCCTGGACAACAACATCGTCACCGCCTCGGTGCGTGCCGTGCTGAGCGTGGCCAACCGCCTGGTGGCGCCGCCCCGGACGGCGCCGGCGGTGGCCGCCACCGCCGAAGGCTGATCCGGTCGGGCTGCGCGGATGGGCCGGCGACGGCCCATCCGTTACCCTTGGCACCCATGCGCCGTGTCCTGCCCATCCTCGCCCTGACCATCCCCTTGCTGATCGCCGGCTGCGGCAGCTCGCCGCCAGCACGGGGGCCCGTGTACCGGTCGCTGTCGACCGAGCAGTCGAGCGACATCGCCATCCACGCACTGGGGCTGGTGGGCACACCCTACCGCTGGGGCGGCAACACGCCCGAAAGTGGCTTCGACTGCAGCGGCCTGATCGGCTACGTCTACAAGAGCCGCGCCGGCGTGGCGCCGCCGCGCACGGTGGCCCAGCTGTCGGGCTTCGGCCAGCCGGTGAGCACCCGCGAGTTGCGCACCGGCGACCTCGTGATCTTTGGTTCCGGTCGGCCGTTCCACGCCGGCATCTACGTCGGCGAAGGCCGGTTCGTGCACGCACCGTCCAGCGGTGGCACGGTGCGGCTGGACCGGCTGGACAACCGCTACTGGGCGCGCCAGAGCACCGCCTTCCGCCGCCCTTGAAGGGCGGCCCTTGGTGGCCGCGCGACAATACCGGGCTATGACCCACGCCCACCGCACCACCACCCCGCTGTCCACCCAGGACACCACCCGCATCGACGACCTGCGCATCGGCGCGGTGCGCCCGCTCATCACACCCGCCCTGCTGCAGGAATGGCTGCCCACGCCGTCCGGGGCATTGGCGCTGGTGGAGAGCAGCCGCGCCGCGCTCTCGCGCGTGCTGCACGGGCAGGACGACCGGCTGATCGTGGTGGTCGGGCCGTGCTCCATCCACGACCACGGGCAGGCCATGGAATACGCCCGCTTGCTGAAAGAACAGGTGGACGCGCTGAACGGCGACCTGCTCATCGTCATGCGCGTCTACTTCGAAAAGCCGCGCACCACCGTGGGCTGGAAGGGCTACATCAACGACCCGCACCTGGACGGCAGCTTCGCCATCAACGAAGGCCTGGAACTGGCGCGCCAGCTGCTGCTGGACGTGCTGGCGCTGGGCCTGCCGGTGGGCACGGAATTCCTCGACCTGCTGAGCCCGCAGTTCATCAGCGATCTCGTGAGCTGGGGCGCGATTGGCGCGCGCACGACCGAAAGCCAGAGCCACCGTCAGCTCGCCAGCGGCCTCTCGTGCCCGGTGGGCTTCAAGAACGGCACCGACGGCGGCATCAAGGTCGCGAGCGACGCCATCCAGGCGGCGCAGGCATCACACGCCTTCATGGGCATGACCAAGATGGGCCAGGCCGCGATCTTCGAAACGCGCGGCAACGCGGATTGCCACGTCATCCTGCGTGGTGGCAAGGCGACCAACTACAGCGCCGACGACGTGGACGCCGCCTGCGCGCTGCTCAGGGCCGCGGGCCTGCGCGAGCAGGTGATGATCGACGTCTCGCACGCCAACAGCAGCAAGCAGCACCGCCGGCAGATCGACGTGTCCGCCGACGTGGCGCAGCAGATCGCCGCGGGCGACGCGCGCATCACCGGTGTGATGATCGAAAGCCACCTGCACGAAGGCCGCCAGGACATCGTGCCCGGCCAGCCGCTGCAGCACGGCGTGAGCGTGACCGACGCCTGCATCAGTTTCGAGCAGACCGTGCCGGTGCTGCAGGGCCTGGCCGAAGCGGTGCGGGCACGGCGCTCGAAAACCAGCCGCTGACCCACCGGCGCCGCGACGCACAGGCCGTCCTGGCTGGCTCGCGGTCCGTGACACTGTCAACTTTTACAGGGATTTGATCCCGCTCCTGTGCCGGGTGTCTAGAGTGCGCCAGTCGCTGGCTTTGGCTGGCGTCTCATTCACCCACAAACAGCATTCAGGAGGTTTCATGTCCCCATTCAATCTGACCGGCCGCAAGGCCCTGGTGACCGGCGGTGCCCGGGGCCTGGGCGCCGGCATGGCCGTGGCGCTGGCTGCGGCCGGGGCATCCGTGATGATTGGCGACGTGCTCGAAGAGCAGGGCCAGGCGACCGCACGGGCCCTGGCCGCCACAGGCGCGCAGGCCGCGTTTGTGCACCTCGATGTGACCGACGAAGCCCACTGGCTCGCGGCGATCAGTGCCACGCACTCGGCATTCGGGGGGTTTGACATCCTGATCAACAACGCCGGCATCGAGATCACCGCGCTGGTGACGGAGATCGATCCCGACGCGCTGCGCCGCATGCTCGACGTGAACATCGTCGGCACCGCGATCGGCATGAAGCAGGCATTCCGCGCCATGCGCCCGGGTGGCCTGGCCGGACAGGGCGGCGTGGTGGTCAACGTGTCGTCGGTGGCGTCCACCATCGCGTTCCCGGCCATCGCGGGCTATTCGGCCACCAAATCGGCGGTGGACCGGCTCACGCGGGTGGGCGCCATGGAAGCCGGCAAACTGGGCTACGGGGTGCGCGTGAACAGCATCTACCCCGGCCTCGTGCCCACCGACATGGGCATGCAGCTCGCCAGCGACGTGGTGAGCGCCGGCTTGTTCGAGTCACCCGATGCCGCCGTGATGGCCATCGTGGAGCAGACGCCGCTGGGGCGCCTGGGCACGGTGAGCGACATGGCCGACGCGGTGGTCTTCCTGTGCTCCGACGCCTCGCGCTTCATCACGGGCGCAGGTCTGCCCGTGGACGGCGGCATGGGCATGTGAGGCCGGGCCGGGCCTTGGCCCGGTCGGCCCGTGTGCTCAGTTCAGCGCGGCTTGCGCGGCACCATCGGGCCGCGGCCTTCGATGTGGCGGAAATTGATACGGCCCTTGGTCAGGTCGTAAGGCGAGAGTTCAAGAGAAACCCGGTCACCCGCGAGGATGCGGATGTGGTTCTTCTTCATCTTGCCGGCGGAGTAGGCAATCAGCTGGTGACCGTTGTCCAGCGTCACGCGAAAGCGCGTGTCGGGCAGCACCTCGTTGACGATGCCCATCATGTCGATCAGTTCTTCCTTGGCCATGTGAGGCTCCTTTGCTTCAAATACAAATCTGGGGAGAAGGCACCGTCGCTGCCACGGTGGCCGGGCGCACGCGTGCACGCAACGCGTCGTTCACCCAGTCGATGCCTTGCGCCACGGCGTAATGCGCCGCTGCGTCGTGAGTGGGGAAATCATCGTGGAAGCGCATGACACGGTCGGTACAGGCGCTGCCCGAGCCGCTGGCGATGGACACCTGGGCGGCAAAACGGCCGCACGGCAGCGGCCGGGGGCAAGCCGCGATGCGGTACTTGCCCAAGGTGAGAGGAGTCAGTCTCTTCGTTGTTGTGGTCGTGGAAATCGTATGAATCATCAAAAACATCAAAGGGCGGAACGCCGCGGTCTCATGGACCGCACAGCAGGAAAACGCCCGAAAAACACATTGGCAGCCCCAAGCGCCGGGGTGCCCGACTGAATCAGCCGGCGCCGGCCCGGTGTCGGGAACACCTGACCAGAACCGGTGCACGAGCCACGGCAGGGGCATCGGCAACAGCAGGGAAAAGATTGCGACGGCGCCGACCTGGAAAGGGTGCGGGGCTGGCGCGGCTCGCGATGGAGGGGCTGGACCGGCGGCCCCTCTGCCGGGGGCGGTGCGTCAAGGTCGTCAAACCCGGACGCGGCTGGTCGCCCAAGGCGAACCAGTTAATGTACCACGATGTGGAAAAACGTGCACGGTTGGAGCACTCACCAGTGCTCGGTTGGGCCGCAACCCAACATCAGCAATGCAACCGTGAACTGCACGTCACGGGTCACTTTTTCCCCCGGAGACGGTCCGGGTTCCGGCGGCTTGAACGGCGCATCGTCTTGAACACCTTCGCGCATCCAGTCACTGACCATGTGGTTCCCTCGTGAAGGCAGGGCGAACACCCCACCGCTTTGGCGTGGGGCTCATTCACTCTTCCCCGACATCCCGCCCC
Organism: Hydrogenophaga sp. ZJX-1; assembly: GCF_048590325.1. Classification (NCBI taxonomy): domain Bacteria; kingdom Pseudomonadati; phylum Pseudomonadota; class Betaproteobacteria; order Burkholderiales; family Comamonadaceae; genus Hydrogenophaga; species Hydrogenophaga sp. ZJX-1. The sequence goes on along the minus strand of NZ_JBMBRA010000005.1, from coordinate 319,749 downwards.
TTGCTGCTGCGCCAGATCGCGCGCACCAGCCACAGTCCGCCGACGAACGCGCTGGCAAAGCCGAGGAAGCCGAAGGCGGGCAGGCCGAACAGGGTGGGACCACCTTTGACGGTCATGACGATGGACGAGCCGATGATGAGCGCGGCGATCACCAGCGCCATGGTGAGGCGGTTGGCGGCGCGGTCGATCTGGTCGCCCACGCGCTTGAGGTGCGCCAGCTCGATGCCCACGTGCACCTTGCCACGGCGCGCGTTGCGCAACAGGCGCGAAACGTCGTGCGGCAACTGCTCGGCCACGGCGAGCGTGCGGCGCAGGGTCTGCCAGGCGCGGTTGGCCATGACCTTGGGCTGGTAACGCGCACGCACCACCTGCTTGAGCAGCGGCAGGGCCTCGGTGGTCATGTGGAACTCGGGGTCCAGGCTGCGCCCCATGCCTTCAAGCGTGATGAAGGCCTTGATGAGCAGGGCCATGTCGGACGGCAGACCAAGGTGGTGCTCGCGCAGGATGGTGGTGACGTCGGCGAGCATCTCACCCAGGTTCAGCTGGGCCAGCGGGGTGCCGTGGTACTGGTCGACGAAGGTTTCGATCTCGGTTTCGAGCAGGCTGAGGTTGACGCCGTGCTCGTCGCCGGTCCAGTCGAGCAGCACATCGGCCACGGTCTGCGGGTTGCGCTCCACCAGGCCCAGCAACAGGTTCAGGAGTTCTTCGCGTCGGCGCACCGACAGGCGGCCGACCATGCCGAAGTCGATGAAGGCGATGCGGTTGCCTTCGAGATAGAAAACGTTGCCGGGGTGCGGGTCGGCGTGGAAAAGGCCATCTTCGACGATCTGTTTGAGCACGGCCTGTGCCCCGCGTTTCGCCAGCAGGCTGCGGTCCAACCCCTGGGCATCCAGCAGGTCAAGTTGATTACCGGCAATGCCACCCACGAAGTCTTGTACGTTGACGCGCTCTTTGGTGTGCACCCAATGCACCCTGGGCACCACGATCCAGGACAGGCTGACCAGGTTGGCGGCGATGCGTTCGGCGTTGCGGCATTCGCTGGCCAGGTCGAGTTCGCGTTTGAGCGAGCGCGCCAGCTCGCGCACCAGCTGTTGCGGGCGGTAGGGTTTCAGCGCCGGGATTTCGGCTTCGGCGATGGCAGCCAGCCGGGCCAGCAGGCGCAGGTCGGCGTCGATGGTTTCGGTGATGCCGGGGCGGCGGATCTTGACAACCACTTCGGTGCCGTCGTGCAGCTGGGCGCGGTGCACCTGGGCGATGGACGCGGCGGCCAGCGGCTCCACGTCGAAACGGGCAAAGATGGTTCCAGGCTCGCCACCGAGGTCTTCGCGCAACTGCGGCAGCAGGACCTCCAGCGGTACCGCAGGCACCTGGCTGTGCAGTTTCTCGAACTCCGCGATGAATTCGGGGCCGAACAGGTCGGCGCGACCGGCCAGGATCTGGCCGAGCTTGACGAAGGTGGGGCCGAGTTCTTCGAGCGTGAGGCGCAGCTGGACCGGGGGTTCGAGCCGCGCCAGATCGGCGGCGTGTTCCCACTTGAGGACGTGGCCTGTGCGCTCCAGCCGGTCGGCCAGGCCGAGGCGGCGCACGCTGTCGCCGAAGCCATGGCGGATGAGCACGCCCAGAATGGTGTTCAGGCGGCCCATGTCTCGGGCAGCGCCCAGGGTTTCGATCAGCATCCGAGCATCATAAAGACCCGCCGCCGCGCAGCGCGCGCCGCGGATCGCTCTCCGGCTCGGTGGAGTGCAGGACCCGACTTACTTGCGGTCCGGCAACTCGATCTTGACTTCGAGCACTTCCAGGTTGTCCTGGCGCTCCAGCATGACCTTGATGTCGTCCGGATTGATCTTGATGTACTTGCCGATCACGGCCACCAGCTCGCGCTGCAGCGCGGGCAGGTAATCGGGCTCGGCGGCATTGCGACCGCTGCGCTCGTGCGCGAGGATGATCTGCAGCCGCTCCTTGGCGACGCTGGCAGTCTTCTTTTTTTCGCCCAGAAAGAAGGAAAGGAAGGACATGCTCACTTCCTTCCGAACACGCGCTTGAAGAAGCCCGCCTTTTCGGCTTCGACGAAACGAAGCGGTTTCTCGGCACCGAGAAAACGGTCGATCACGTCGCTGTAGGCCTCGGCCACGTCGGTGCCCTTCAAGTGGATCGCCGGCATGCCCTGGTTGGACGCGGTCAACACGTTTTCGCTCTCGGGGATGACGCCGATCAGCTTGATGCGCAGGATGTCCTGAATGTCTTCCAGGCTGAGCATCTGGCCATCGGCCACACGCGTCGGGTTGTAGCGCGTGATCAGCAGGTGTTCCTTGATCGGATCCTTGCCCTCGATGGCGCGTTTGGTCTTGCTGCCGAGCATGCCGAGGATGCGGTCGGAGTCGCGCACGCTGGAGACTTCGGGGTTGGTCACGATCAGCGCTTCGTCGGCGAAGTGCATGGCCATGAGCGCGCCGGTCTCGATGCCGGCGGGCGAATCGCAGACGATGTATTCAAAGCCCATGGCGGACAGGTCGTTCAGCACCTTTTCAACGCCGTCCTGCGTGAGCGCGTCCTTGTCGCGCGTCTGGCTGGCGGCGAGCACGAACAGGTTGTCGCACTGCTTGTCCTTGATCAGCGCCTGGTTCAGGTTGGCTTCACCGTGGATGACGTTGATCAGGTCGTAGACCACGCGGCGTTCGCAGCCCATGATCAGGTCAAGGTTGCGCAGGCCGACGTCGAAGTCGATGACAGCGGTCTTGTGGCCGCGCAGGGCGAGGCCGGAGGCGAAGCTGGCGCTGGTGGTGGTCTTGCCCACGCCGCCCTTGCCGGAAGTGATGACAACGATTTGGGTCATGTGGAGGTTCCTGTGAAGGTGGGGAAGTGGCTGAAAGGCTGCTGGCAGCCGTCAGGCAGACAGGGGATCGATGATCAGTTTGTCTTCGCCGTCGGGACCGGGCATGAGACGCACCTGGGCGGCCTTGCCCCGCACTTCGGGGGGCAGATCGGTCTCGCTGGTGCGGTAGATGCCGGCGATGGAGATGAGTTCGGGGTCCATGGACAGCGCGAAGATGCGCGCGTCGGCGTTGCCACGGGCACCGGCGATGGCTTTGCCGCGCAGCGGTGCGTAGACGTGGATGTGGCCGTCGGCGATGACTTCGGCGCCGGGGTTGACCATGGCCATGACGACCAGATCGCGCCCGCGGGCGTAGACCTGCTGACCGGAGCGCAGCGGTTTGTCGATCACCATCGCACCCGGTGCCACCGGGGGTGGCACAGCGGCGACCGGAGCGGGCGTTTCGGGCTGGACCGGCGCCCGACTCGGGGCGGGCTGGGGCGCGGGGCTGCGCTGGACCAGGGCGTCGGGCGCCGAAATGAGACCCGCGGCCAGGGCGGCGGCGGTCTGGGCATCGCTGCCGCCGCGCACGGCGATGGGCTGCAGGCGGTACTGGCGCAGGAGGTCGGCGAGTGCGGCGAAGTCGAGCGCGGTTTCGAGACCGGTGGCCTCGGTGCCCTGCAGGGGAGAGAGGTCGATGACCAGCGGGTCCTGGTCAAAAAAATCGGGCATGTCGCCGAATCGCTGGGCCAGTTCTTCGCTCAGACGGGCGAGGTCGGCGGATTTGAGCAGCAAGGCGACCAGGGGCAGGTTGGCGCTCTTGATCTCGAAGGTGGCGGGCGCGTTGGCAGCGAGGGCAACGGACATGAAGGGCAGGCTCGGTGGCTGGAGAGAAAAACGAGGTCCCAGCGGATGTGCAGAGGGTGAAGCCGCACAGCAAGACCCGGGCCCACTGCGCGCCGCGCATCTTACCAGCCGGGGGGTGTGCGTTTGTGCCCAGGTGTGTGCCGGTGTGAGGGGCTGTAAACCCGGTGCCCAGCCGTTCGTCGGTTTGCTCGATGGCAACGCACAAACCGAGGTGTCCCGGCATACTGAAACCCGTATGGAAAACACCCCCATGTCCCCTGAGAAGTCGCCTTCCGGTACGCCGGTTTCAGCCTGGGCCCGTGTGTCGCTGGTGTGGCGCATGACGCGGCCTGCCTTCCTGCTGCTGACCGTGGTGGCCTGCGTTCTGGGCACCGCCACGGCAGCGGCCTGCGGCTGTGGTCTGGATCTGCCGCTGGCGCTGGGCGCCATGGCGCTGGCGGTGCTGGCGCACGCGGCGGGCAATGTGTTGAACGACCTGCACGACGCCCGCAACGGCGCCGATGCGGCCAACACGGACGGCATATCTCCCTTCACCGGCGGTTCGAGGCTGATCCAGACCGGCGCGGTGAGCGAACAGCAGACCGCCGAGCTGGCCAAGGCGTTGCTGGTGTTTCTGGTGCCCGCGGGTCTGTTGCTGGCGGTGAAGGTCGGCGGCGGGGTGTTGCTGCTGGGCATGGCCGGACTGCTGCTGGCCTGGGCGTATTCCGCGCCGCCGCTCAAGCTGATGTCGCGCGGTCTGGGCGAACTGACGGTGGCGCTGGTCTGGTTTCTGGTGGTGGTGGGCGCGGACTATGTGCAACGGCGGCAGTTCTTCGTGATCCCGGCGAGCGCAGCGGCGGGTTTTGCGCTGATGGTGGGTGCCTTGCTGCTGATCAATGGTTTTCCGGACGCCGCAGCCGATGCCCGGGTGGGCAAACGCACCCTGGTGGTGCGGCTGGGCCCGGTGGCGGCGGGCGCGCTGTACGGGGTGCTGGTGCTTGGCGCCCATGCGTGGCTGGCGGCCAGCGTGTGGCTGTTGATTCCGCCGGAGCCCGCGCTCTGGGGACTGGTCTCACTGCCGTTCTCGCTGGCGGCACTGACCTGGCTGCTGACCCATCTGCACCGGCCGCAGCAGCTGAAGCCGGCCCTGGCCCTCACTGTGGTGGCCACGCTGCTGCACGGTCTGGGCATGGCCTGGGGCTTTGCGCAGATGGCGCGCCTGCACTGAAACCCCGCTTTTTGGCGATTGCGCAGGGGGTTTTTGCACAACCCTGTGTGTAACTTTCTAATAAGCACCGTGTTATCCACAGCACGGTGGAAAAGCGTGAACTTATCCCCGTTTGGCTTCGGCAGCAACAGGCCCGTCTTCACACGCTTGTACTGGCGCCAAGTCCTTGATTGGCCAGCAAAAAAGCCGCTTGTCCACAAAAATTTGGCTGCTCTACTATTCCTACTAATTTGAAATAAAGCTATAGAAGAATAAGAACAGCCGGGGAAGCGCCGTCCGGCGCACCGAACGGACAAGTCCAAAAAAGTGACCCGGTCGGTGTTGGAAACCGGTTCCGGTTGTTTTGGGTCCAGAGGGTTTTCCATCACCGAAACCCGCCGGAACTGCAGCCGCAGATCGGCTGTTGGCAGCTGTTTCTCACAAGCCTGTGTGTAACTTTTTAATAAGTTCAAGGTTATCCACAGAGTTGTGATCAGTTGCCGGGTTATCCCCTTTTCTGTCCGATCGCAACAGGGACGCCCTCACAGGCTTGTACGGTCATCAAGTCCTTGATGGCATTGGAGAAAAAACGCTTGTCCACAAAAATGTGGCTGCTCTACTACTCCTACTAATTTGAAATAAAGATATAGAAGAATAAGAAAGCCAAAAAAAACCGCCCGGAGGACCGGGCGGTGGTGTCAGAAAAACGCTGCGCCGGTGGCGCGCAGCTTTTCAGAGCGTGTGTGTGACGAGTTTGAAGTCCGGGTCTTCGGGAAACGGCTTGATGCTGTAACCGAGGCCCTTCATGAGGCGCAACATGCCCGGGTTGTTGGCCAGCACCAGGCCCTCGATCTCGGCCAGGCCCTTGTCACGCGCTTCTTCCATGATGCTGAGCATGAGACGCGAGCCCAGGCCCTTGCCGTTGAAGTCGTCAGCCACCACCAGCGAAAACTCGCAACTGGCCTTGTCGGGGTTGGTGATGTAGCGCGAGACGCCCACGATGCGCTCGGTTTCCACGATTTCGCCATCGGCGTCGGTCTTGCGGGTGCGGTGGATGGCCACCAGCGCCATCTCGCGGTCGTAGTCGATCAGGGTCAGCCGCGACAGCATCGACGGCGGCAGCTCCTTGAGCGATGACACGAAACGGAAATAGCGGCTCTCGGGCGACAGGTTCTGCACCAGGTCCTGCAGCATCTGGGCATCGTCGGGGTGGATCGGGCGGATGGTGTATTCACCGCCGCCGCGCAGCGGCCAGATCTGCTCGTAGCGCGCCGGGTAAGGCAGGATGGCCAGGTGGGCGTAGTTGCGTGCCGTGGCGGGCGCGCTGTCGATCACGATGCGGGCGTCCACCGCCACCGCGCCCGATTCGTCCACGATGATGGGGTTGATGTCCATCTCGCGCAGCTGGGGCAGCTCACAGACCATTTCCGAAACGCGCAGCAGCACGTGTTCCAGCGCGTCCATGTCGACCGCGCTGGCACCGCGCCATTCACCCAGGGTCTCGGCCACGCGGGAGCGGTCGATCAGGCGGCGGGCCAGGAACTGGTTGAGCGGCGGCAGCTCCATGGCGCGGTCGTCGATCAGTTCGATCATGGTGCCGCCGGCGCCGAAGGCGATCACCGGGCCGAAGGGGTCGTCGGTCACCAGGCCGATGCAGATCTCGCGGCCGCGTTTGTTGCGGGCCATTTTCTGGATCGTGACGCCGTTGATGCGTGCGCCGGGCTGGGCCTTGGTGACGGCCTGGATCATGGTGTTGTAGATGTCGCGCACGCCAACCGCGTTGAGCACGTTGAGCGCCACGCCGTTGACGTCGCTCTTGTGGCTGATGTCGGGCGAGTCGATCTTCAGCGCCACCGGGTAACCGAGTTGGGTGGCGATCATCATGGCTTCGTTGGCGCTGCGCGCCAGGATGGTCTGGGTGACCGGGATGTGGAAGGCCGAGAGCAAGGCCTTGGATTCCATCTCGGTCAGGATCTTGCGACGCTCGGTGAGCACGTTTTCGATCAGCAGGCGCGCGCCCTCGATGTCGGGCTGGGCCAGGGTGGACAGGGGCGGTGGCGTCTGCTGCAGCAGTTGCTGGTTCTGGTAGAAGCTGGCGATGTTGCCGAAGGCGCCCACGGCGGCTTCGGGCGTGCGGAAGCTGGGGATGTTGGCGGTGGCGAGCACGGTGCGCGCTTCGCCCACCGAGGCATCGCCCATCCAGCAGCAGAGCAGGGGTTTGCCCAGCCGGGGTTGGAGATCGGCCATGGCGCGCGCCACGTCGGCCGCATCGATACCCGACTTGGGTGAATGCACCACCAGGATGCCATCCACCGTGTTGTCGCGGCCGGCGGCGTCGATCGCGGCGCGGTAGTGTTCGGCCGAGGCCTCCTCGGAGAGGTCGATCAGGTCGTTGAGCGAAGCCAGGGCGGGCAGCAGGGGTTTGAGGCTGGCGATGGTGTCGGGCGCGAGCTTGCCCAGTTCCAGCGAAATCTCGCTCACCCAGTCGGCGGCCAGCACGCCGGGGCCGCCCCCGTTGGTGACGATGGCCAGGCGCTTGCCGACCGGGCGGTAGCGCGAAGCCAGGCATTTGGCGGCCGAGAACAGTTCAACGAAGGAGCGCACGCGCACCGCCCCGGCGCGGCGCAGTGCAGCGTCAAACACGTCGTCGCTGCCGACGATGGTGCCGCTGTGGGTCTGCGCGGCTTCGTTGCCCGCCTGCTTGCGCCCGGCCTTGAGCACCACCACCGGCTTGGCGTTGGCGGCTGCGCGCAGCGCGCTCATGAAACGGCGCGCGCTGGAGATGCCTTCCATGTAGACGACGATGCTGTGGGTTTGTGCATCGGAGGCGAGGAAATCGAGCACCTGGGCGATGTCGACCGAGGTGTTGGGGCCGAGTGAAACCACGGTGGAGAAGCCCACGGCGTTCTGGCTCGCCCAGTCCAGGATGGACGCCGTGAGCGCGCCCGATTGCGAGACCAGCGCGAGCGGGCCGGCGGCTGTCAGCGGGCCCACCACGCTGGCGTTGAGGCCGGCGCGCGGGCGCTGGAAGCCCAGGCTGTTGGGGCCGAGCAGGTGCATGCCGTGGCGACGCGCGACCCGGTGCATGTCGCCCGCCATGTCGGCCGTGGTGCCGCTGCCGACCACCAGCGCCGCCTTGCACTTGATGCGCCCGGCCACTTCCAGCGCGGCGATCGCCTCGGCCGGAGGCAGGGCGATGATGGCCAGGTCGGCCCGGGTCTGGGCCAGATCGGCCAGGGTGCCGGTGGTGTGGATGTCGAGGAAGACCAGGTTGCCGCTGAAGCGCTGGGCGGTCAGTGCGTTGATCAGCGCCCGCGCTTGCGGTATCTGGCTGTCGGGATCGTCGGTTTTGCCGGCAAAGACGGCGATGGTTTCGGGCAGGAAGAGCGGGGTGAGGTAGTGTTTGTCCATGAGGGACTCAGGTTGCTGAAGATTCGGATGGTTCGTGTTCTCAGTCGGCGCCGATCAGCACGCGCACATGGGCCGCGACACTGCGGGCGAGGGGGCTCAAAACGTAGCCGCCCTCCAGGCAGGAAATCACGCGCCCCTGGCAGTGTTTGCCGGCCAGTTTCATGAGTTGCTGGGTGACCCAGGCGTAGTCGGCTTCCACGAGGCCGAGGTTGCCCATGTCGTCTTCCCGGTGGGCGTCGAAGCCGGCCGAGATGTAGATCAGCTGCGGCGCGAAGGCGTCGAGCGCGGGAATCCAGTGGTCGGTGACCGCGGCGCGGAAGGCGTCGCTGCCGGAGCGGCTGGGCAGGCCGACGTTGACCATGTTCGGGCCGACGGCGTTCTCACCGTTGAAGGGATACAGGCCCTTCTCGAAGATGGAGCACATCAGCACGCGTTCGTCACCGCGGAAGATGTCTTCGCTGCCGTTGCCGTGGTGCACGTCGAAGTCGATCAGGGCGATGCGCTGCAGGCCGTGCACATCGAGCGCGTGGCGCATGCCAACGGCCACGTTGTTGAAGAAACAGAAACCCATGGCCGCCGAGCGCTCGGCGTGGTGGCCTGGCGGGCGCACGCTGCAGAAAGCGGTGGTGGTTCTGCACGTCAGCACCAGGTCGGTCGCCTGCACCGTGGCGCCTGCGGCGCGCAGGGCGGCCGAGAGCGTGTGTGGGCACATGTTGGTGTCCGGGTCCACCGGGTGCAGGCCTTCCTTGGGCGAGGCTTCGAAGATTTCGCGCACGTAGAGCGAGGCGTGGGCCCGGCCCAGCTGTTCCTCGGTGGCCATCGGCGCGTCGTACGGGATCATGTAATCCAGCAGACCCTTGACCAGCAGGTGGTCGTTGATGGCACCCAGGCGCTCGGGGCATTCGGGGTGGTGGGCACCCATGTCGTGGCGGGCACAGTCGGCGTGCGTGATGTAGGCGGACAGCATGGTCTTGTGGTCTCCTCGGGGGGTGGTGAGAGGCCGGGCCTCTGCGTGCCCGTGCGGATTGACATGCATCAATCTAGACCCGAATGCTGACAAGCATCTTGACGCACCGCAACAAGACCTTGCCGGAGCCCACCCCTGGAGCCTGGATCGGAGCGCGTGTCTGCTTTCCAGAAAGCGGTGGAACCGGCTTTGCCGGGCCACTCGCGTTTGCCCCTAGGGGGGTGACGCGAAGCGGCGCGGGGGGACGATCAGTGCAGGCCCGTCAGGGATGCCGCCACCGCACGCTTGAACGGCGTGAAGCGTTCACCCAGCCCCACCATGGCCTGGCGCAGCAGGCGGGCCGGCGTTTCTTCTCGGGTGTAGAGCGTGGCAAGGGCGTGGGTGGCCATGTAGAGGCCGCGGCTGGCGCCCTGGTGGGCGCGCTGGTAGCGCTGCAGCAGGGCGGGCGAGGCGATGTCCTGCCCTTTCTGATGCGCCTGGATCAGTGCCTTTGACAGGCTGTCAATGCTGCGCAGGCCGAGATTGAAGCCGTGGGCCGTGACCGGGTGCATGCCCACGGCGGCGTCGCCGACGACCGCGAAGCGCTGCGCCACCAGGCGGCGTGCCCAGACGCCCACCAGCGGGTAGGCGTGGCGCGTGCTGCTGAGCCGCATGGCGCCGAGCTGGTGGCCGAAGCGCTGCGCCATGGCGGCGTTGAACGCGTCTTCCGGCAGGTCCATCAGGGGCTGGAGTTCCTGGCTGGGCAGGGTGAGCACGACCGAGGAGCGCGGCAGGCCCGTCTGCGGACAGGGGTTCATGGGCAGCAGGGCGAGCGTCTGGCCGTGGTCGAACCACTCCCAGGCGGTCTCCAGGTGAGGCTGCTCGTGCGTCATGTTGCAGACCAGCATGGTGCGACCGTAGTCGTGCATGTCGGCCGGAATGCCCATGGCGCGGCGGGTGCTGGAATGGCGGCTGTCGGCGGCCACCACGAGTTTGGCGCTCAGGCGCTGACCGGCGGCAAGCGTGAGGTGGGCGCCGCTGGCGCCGGTGTGGATCTGGGTGACCTGTTCGCCGCAGCGCAGCTCGGGCGGCTGGCCGCTGGCGTCTTCGGGTGCCAGGGCCGCCTCGAAGGCGGCGCGGCGGATGTGGTGGTTGGCGACAAGGAAACCGAGTTCGGATTTGGGGCTCAGCTGGTGGCTGATGCGCATGCGCTGCTGGCCGGGGCCGGCGCCGCCGTCGAGCACGAGTGCGTCGCGCAGCGGCGCGATGTGGGCTTCACCGAGCAGGGGCCAGATCCCGAGCTGGCGCAGCAGCTCGGCGCTGTGCTGGGTGAGGGCAATTTCTCGGCCATCGAAAACGGGCTGTTGCAGCGCGTCGCGGGTGTGCTGTTCGATCAGGCCGATGTGCAGTCCGCTGCCGCGCAACGCTCGGGCCAGGCTCAGGCCGGCCGGGCCGGCGCCGATGATGATGAGGTCAAAGTCCATGGCGGGGCAGCTTATCGGGTGGCTGGGCGGTGGGGCTTGACTCAGGTCAAGCCCATGAAAAAGCCCCGACGGGCGGGGCTTGGGAAAGGGTTCGGGTCGGGTTCAGCTGCGCGGCTGCATCGGGGCATCGCAACCGGCACCGCCACCCATGCCACCCATGCCACCCATGCCACCCATGCGGTGGTGACCGCCGTGGTGGTGTTCGCCCATCATGCCGCGTTCACCCTGCAGGCCGGCGCGCTGGAAACCGCCGTGGCGCTGGCTGTCAAACACCTTCTGCTGCTCGGGCGTGAGCGCGGCGTAGAAGCTCTTGGTGGCGTCGATGCGCTTGTCCATCCGGGCGTCGCGTTCGGCTTTCAAGGCCTGCATCTTGTCCAGACGCTGCGGCGTGGTCAGCTTGGCCCAGTCTTCACGGTTCACGTCGCGACCCATGTATGGCTCCGGTGTGGTGCGGGCCACAAAGGCGCTCCACGCGGCTTCCTGCGCCGGCGTGATCTTCAGGGTTTCCTTGAGCTGGGCCTGGCGCTCGGCCATGCGTTTTTGCATGCGTTCCATGCGATAGGCCCGCTTCTGGGTGAGCTCGGCGCTGCCCGGTGTGGCGGCCGGTCCGGTCTGAGCGCGTTGGGCCATGTGTTGCGCACGCATGTCTTGCGACGGGGCACCCATGCCCTGGGCGATGGCGGTGGCGGAAACACCCACGAAAGCGGTGGCGAGGGCGGCGGCGATGAGGGTGCGTTGGCTGAACAGTTTCATGAATCACTCCTGAGGTTGAAGAAGGGCTTTCCAGAATGGGCAGGCGGGGTACCTGCTTCCGGAATGGCTTCAGTGTGAGCAGCTGCTGTATCTGCTCTGTGCTGGAGTGATGCCGGTTTGTAAAGATTTGTTCCGCTAACGCCTGGATGGCTTGCGGCAGATCAAGGATCCACAACCTGGCCGCCCAAGGTGGATCAACCCGCTGCGGGACAGCGACCCGCGCAGCGGTGGAGTGTGGGGGTCAGAGACTCCCGAGGTCGTCGAGGATCGGGCAGTCGGGCCGGTCGTTGCCGGGGCAATGGCACAGCAGTTCGTCCAGCGTGCGCTGCATGGCCTGCAGCGCTTCGATGCGCTGGCCCAGTTCGTCGCGGTGTTTCTGCGCGATGCGCTTGACGCTGGCGCTGCTGCGGCGCCGGTTGTGCCACAGGCTCACGAGTTCGGTGATGGCGTCGAGGCCGAAGCCCATGTCGCGCGAGCGGCGGATGAAGCGCAGGGTGTGCACGTCGGCCAGGCTGTATTGCCGGTAGTTGCTGTCGGTGCGCGCCACCGCGCCCAGCAGGCCGAGCGCTTCGTAATGCCGCAGCATCTTGGGCGAGATGCCGCTCAGGCTGGCTGCGGTGCCGATGTTGGCCGGCCAGGCGCCTGCGGCATCCAGCGGGAACTCGGCCACATCGCTGGGCCGGGCGGCACCGCTGGCGTGTTTCATGCAGCGACGGCGTAGCCTTCTTCGCTGATGGCCGCGGCCACCGCGTCGCGCGGCTGTTCGGTCTGGACTTCCACCAGGTTCTGGCTGCGGTCAATGCGCACCTCGGCCTGGGGGTCCAGGGTCTTGATGGCGGTGGTGACGGCTTTTTCGCAGTGGCCGCAGGTCATGCCCTGTACGGTGAAGGTCTGTTGGCTCATGGTGGTTCCTCAAATTGAAAGCTTGCATCTTCAGCCTTGACACGGTGTCAAGGTCAAGTCCCCAGGCGATGAACGATACACCTTGTCGCTTGACCTTCCCATGGGGGTAAAGCTTATAAACAGGGAGTTTCCCTTGCGCCTCTGCGCGTCTTCCCCTCAGGGGGCCACGCCAGCGGCCCGCCAGAGGCGGTTCCACGGCGTGTGCTATTAAAGATCTCATGAACACAGCAACCTTAGAAGCCTCGGAGCTTTCCCCATCCTCCTGCCAGATCGACCTGGGCATCGGCGGCATGACCTGTGCTTCCTGCGTCTCGCGCGTGGAGAAGGTGTTGAAGAAGCAGGCTGGCGTCAGCGGTGCGAGCGTGAACCTGGCCACCGAGTCGGCGCGCGTCACGCTCGCCGGCCCCGACGACGCCGAGACCCTGGCGCGCATCAAGCGCGCGGTGCGCGACGCTGGCTACGAGCCGCGCTCCATGGCCGCGATGGACGAAGACAGCAGCGAACGCTGGCACGGCATCCCGACCGACTTCCTGCCCGTGCTTGCAGGCCTGCTGCTCTCGGCGCCGCTGGCCCTGCCCATGGTGGGTGATCTGTTCGGCAAACACTGGATGCTGCCGTCGTGGTTGCAGTTCCTGCTCGCCACGCCGGTGCAGTTCTGGCTCGGCGCGCGCTTTTACAAAGCCGGCTGGCACGCGCTGAAGGCGCTCACCGGCAACATGGAGCTGCTGGTGGCCATCGGCACGACCGCCGGCTGGATGCTGTCCACCTGGCTCTGGTGGCGTGCCGAACCGGGCGAGATGGTGCACCTGTATTACGAAGGCTCGGCGGTGGTGATCACGCTGGTGCTGCTGGGCAAGTGGCTGGAGGCGCGCGCCAAGCGCCAGACCACCAGCGCCATCCGCGCGCTGCACGCGCTGCGGCCAGAGTGGGCGCACCTGTTGCCCGACGGCATCAAACGCACCGAAGAGACCGACGTGCCGGTGGACGAACTGCTGCCGGGCGACCTGATCACCGTGCGGCCGGGCGAACGTTTTCCGGCCGACGGCACGGTGGCGCAGGGCAGCACGCAGGCCGATGAGTCCATGCTCACCGGTGAAGCCATGCCGGTGGCCAAGGCGGTGGGCGACGGCGTGACAGGTGGCGCGCTCAACGGCGAGGGTGCGGTGCAGGTGAGCGTGCGCGCGGTGGGCGCGCAGAGCGTGCTGGCGCACATCATCGCGCTGGTGCAGGACGCGCAGGCGGGCAAGGCGCCGGTGCAGCGCCTGGTGGACCAGGTGGCGGCGGTGTTTGTGCCGGTGGTGCTGGTGATCGCGCTGATCACGCTGGGTGGCTGGCTCTACGTGGGCGCGCCGGTGGAAGAGGCCTTGTTGCACGCGGTGTCGGTGCTGGTGATCGCCTGCCCCTGCGCACTCGGCCTGGCCACGCCCGCGGCCATCATGGCCGGCACCGGGGTGGCGGCGCAGCACGGCATTTTGATCAAGGACGCGCAGGCGCTGGAGATCGCGCACCGCGTGGACACCGTGGCGTTTGACAAGACCGGCACGCTGACCGTTGGCCATCCGCGGCTGCGACTGATCGAGGCGGCCGCGGGTGTGGACGAGCTGGCGGTGTTGCAGGCGGCGAGCGCGCTGCAGGCGCAAAGCGCGCACCCGCTGGCGCGCGCCGTGCTGGAAGCTGCGGCCACGCGTGGGCTGACGGTGGCCGCCGATGCGGCGCAGGATGTGCAGGCGGTGTCGGGCCGCGGCAGCCTGGGCACGGTGCAGGGCGCGAAGCTGGCGTTGGGCAGCCTGCGCTGGATGGACGAGCTGGGTGCGGCCATGGGGCCGCTGGCGGCGCGCGTGCAGACGCTGCAGGACGAGGGCGCCACGGTGTCGGTGCTGGCGGCGCAGGGCGAGGCCGATCAATGGGCGCCGCTGGCCCTGCTGGCCTTCGCCGACGAGGCCAAGCCCGGCGCGGCCGCCGCGCTGGCCGGGCTGCGCGCCCAGGGCCTGCGGCTCTTCATGGTCTCGGGCGACAACCGCGGCGCCGCGCTGGCCATGGCCCACACGCTGGGCCTGCGGGCCGACGCAGGCGAGGTGATTGCCGAGGTGTTGCCGGGCGACAAGGCGGCGGTGGTGCGGCGCCTGAAGCAGGGGGAACGCGAACCGCCCGCGGGGCTGGTGGCGCTGGCGGCGGTGGAGGGTGGCACAGCGCCCGCGGCCGTCACAGCGGGTTCAAAAGAAAGCCACCACACCGTGGCGATGGTGGGCGATGGCGTGAACGATGCGCCGGCCTTGGCCGCCGCCGATGTGGGCCTCGCGATGAGCCACAGCCAGGGCGGCAGTTCCGACGTGGCGATGCACGCCGCGGGGATCACGCTCATGCGCGGTGACCCGATGCTGGTGGCCGCTGCGCTCGACATCTCTCGCCGCACCGTGAGCAAGATCCGGCAGAACCTGTTCTGGGCCTTCGCCTACAACGCCGCCGGCATCCCGCTCGCCGCGCTGGGCTACCTGAGCCCGGTGCTGGCCGGCGCGGCGATGGCCCTGAGCTCGGTGAGCGTCGTCAGCAACGCACTCTTGCTCAAGCGCTGGAAGCCACCGGTGCAGCGCTGAAACCCCGTGTGCCCGGCCGCTCACCCGTTGTCCGTGCTTCGGGGACGTCGCAACTTGGCGGGCAGGGTTGATGTGCATCAAGCTGGTGCGCGCCGTGTTCGGTGATAGTCTTGGGTCGAGTTAACCGACCGATGGGTCGGTTTTATGACCCCAGAGGAGACCAGCACCATGAACCACGAAGCCCTGCGGGTCATCCGCGACGAACACGCCTCCCTGGCGGCGATGCTGCAATCGCTCATGCAGATGGTCCGGCGCGGTCCCGATCCCGATGGGACGGGCCAGTCCGAGCTGTTTTTTGACGTGTTGCGGGCGATGCTGTTCTACATCGACGAATTTCCCGAGAAGCACCACCATCCCAAGGAGTCGGACCTGCTGTTCCCCCGCGTGGCGCGCGTGGCACCGCACACCATGGCCGCCATCGACCAGCTGGAGCGCGACCACATGCAGGGCGAGCTTCGGGTGCGCGAACTCATGCACCTGCTGATGGCCTGGGAGCTGCTGGGCGACACCCGGCGCCAGGCGTTCGAAGACGAGGTGACCCGCTATGTGGATTTCTACCTCGAGCACATGCGGCTCGAAGAGTCGGTGATCCTGCCGGAGGCCGAAAAGAGCCTGACCGACGCCGACTGGCACGCGCTCAACGCCGCGTTCGCCACCAACCAGGACCCCCTGAACAGCCGCGTACCGCGCGACCCGCAGTTCGACCGCCTGTTCACCCGCATCGTCATGCGCGCGCCCGCACCGGTCGGTCTGGGTCAGGGCTGATCGCCGCGCTCGATATCAGCCACCTCAACCTGCCCCGGACGCTGCGGCCAGGGCAGCGTGGCGCGGAACACCGGGCTGCGGCCAGCGAGCCCGATGCCCACCCGGACAGGCATCGCCCGTCCGCGCGGGCGCGCTCTGGCCCACAATGGCCGGCGATGTCCATCCCCTTGCCCGCTTCCCCGGCGCCCGACGCGTCCGACCGCACGCCCTACCTGCGCCTGGCCCTGGCGCTCTCGCTGGGCGCGGCGGTGTCGTTGGGCATCACGCGCTTTGCCTACGGCCTGCTGTTGCCGCCCATGCGCGACGACCTGGGCTGGAGCTACACCCTGGCCGGCGCCATGAACACCGCCAACGCTGTTGGCTACCTCATCGGTGCGCTGGCCATGTCGTGGCTGCTCAAACGCCTGTCGCCCATGCGCGTGCTGCTGGCGGGCTCGGTGCTGGCCACGCTGTTCATGGCCGCCAGCGGCTTTTTCACCGACGCCACGGCGCTGCTGCTGCAGCGCTGTCTGGCGGGTGTGGCGAGTGCGCTGGTGTTCAGCACCGGTGGCCTGCTGGCTGCCCGGCTGGGCGCGCGCCAACCGCATCGAAGTGGTTTTCTGCTCGGGCTGTATTACGGCGGCACCGGACTGGGCATCGTGGTCTCCGCGTTCGGCGTGCCCTGGCTGCTGGAACGGGCGGCCGGTCTGCCCCACGGCTGGGCCTGGGCGTGGTGGGGCCTGTCGGTGTTGTGTGCGCTGGCCACCGCGCTGCTGGCCTGGCCCGCGCGCGTGCTCGCGGCCAGCGAAGCTGCCCGCCCGGCTGCGGCCGCGTCTCCCGGTCAGGCCGCCGGACCGCTCGCCAGCCGCGTGTTCCGCATGCGCGACTTCGCCTTTGCGCTGGCGGGCTATGCCGGTTTTGGCGTGGGCTACATCGGCTACATGACCTTCGTGATCGCGCTGCTGCGCGAGCAAGGCAGCAGCCCCGGCGCGATCACCCTGTTTTACGCGCTGCTCGGGGTGGCGGTGGTGGCCTCGTCGCGCATCTGGGCCGGCCTGCTCGATCGCCACAGGAGCGGCCAGGCGCTGGCGCGGCTCAACGCCCTGCTCGGCGTGGCCGCCATCCTGCCCGCGCTCACCACCGCCTGGCCGCTCGTGATCGTTTCGGGCCTGCTGTTCGGTGGCGTGTTCCTCTCGGTGGTCGCGTCCACGACGGCGCTGGTGCGGCACAACCTGCCACCCGCGCAGTGGGCCGCAGGGATCAGCGCTTTCACCGTCATCTTCGCCGCCGGCCAGATCGTCGGCCCCACCGTGGTGGGCCTCATCGCCGACGGCCCGGGCGGGCTGGCGCGCGGGCTGGTGTTTTCAGCGCTGGCGCTGTGGGTGGGGGCGGCGCTGGCGCTGCGGCAGCGGGCGCTGTGAGGTGATGCTCAGCCGTGGATGCGCTGGGGCAGCTGCTGCACGGTCCAGATCGGACAGCCCAGTTCGCGCTCCATGGCGCTTGCCTGCGCCCACAGACCCTGATCCCCGGAAACCAGCGCGGCGGTTCGCGCTGTTCAGCGGCCATCGCTGTGGCGGGTGCCTGGGTGCGCGCCCAGACGATGGCGCCGTTTGCGATCGGTGCAACGCCCATGAAAAAGGGCCCCGATGAGCCCCTTGTCGTGATTCGGAACGCTGCAGGCGTCAGATCAAACCCTCGGCCTTCATCGCGGCCTGCACCGCCGGACGGGCCGCCACACGCTCGCGGTAGGCGGCGAGGTTGGCCAGGCCGCTCACGTCCAGGCCCAGTGGCTTGATCCAGTTGGTGACGGTGAAGAGGTAGCCGTCGGCCACGGTGAACTGGTCGCCCATCAGGTACTGCCGGCCGGCGAGTTGGCCGTCCACCCAGATCAGGCGCTGCAGCAGGCGGTTTTTGAAAATCTGCTTGGCCTCGGCGGGCTGGGCGGGGTTGAACAGGGGGCTGAAGCCGCCCTTGTGCAGTTCGGTTCCGATGAAGTTGAGCCACGACTGCAGCTGGTAGCGGGCCAGGGTGCCGTTGGCGGGGGCAAGGTTCTTCTCGGGTGCCTGGTCGGCGATGTACTGCACGATGGCCGGGCCTTCGCGCAGGGTTTCGCCGCTGTCGAGCGCGAGGAAGGGCACGTAGCCCAGCGGGTTGACGAGGTAGTAGTCGCTGCCATCGGGCAGCTTGTGCGTCTTGGTGGGTGCGGCGACGGCTTCGAACGCGAGACCGGCTTCGTGCAGGGCGATGTGGGGTGACAGCGAGCAGGCGCCGGGAGAGTAGTAGAGCTTCATGGGGTGGTTGCCTCGGGGGTTGCCGGGGGAGAGGGTGGGTCCGGGCTTGGGCACCGGGTGGCGGGATGCTAGCGGACGGGCCGGTTTTCTGCTGGGCGCGAGGGCTTTGGTGCTGTGTGGCCCGGTGGACGGTGGGTTGGTGCTTCAAATGGACTCATGAAGCTTGTGAATCGTTGGTATCTTGAGGTTCCAATTCCGAGCATTGCCACACCAAGGACCACCATGGCCACGGGACAGTTTGCCTACGCCAACAACACCAACCGCTTTCTGGCCGCGCCGGAACTGGGCGCACAGCCGTTTGCCGTGGCCGGTGTGCCGTTCGACGGCGTGGTGACGAACCGGCCGGGGGCGCGTTTCGGCCCGCAGGCGATCCGCGCGGCGAGCCTGATGCTGTGCGACGGCACCCACCCCGTGTTCGACGTGTCGCCGCTGGGCCGGCTGGGCGATGCGCTCGACATGCGCCTGCCCAACGCCTCGCCGCTGCCCGAGGTGCGCGCCGCCATCGAGGCGCAGGCGGCGGCGCTGATGGCGAAACACCACGGTGTGTTCCTCGGCGGCGACCACTCGGTCACGCTCCCGCTGCTGCGCGCGGCGAAGGCTCAATACGGCGGCGGCGAGCCGCTGGCCTGTGTGCATTTCGACGCGCACTGCGACACCTGGAGCGACCACTTCGGCGAACCCTCGGGCCATGGCACCTGGACCTACGAAGCGCTGCAGGAGGGGCTGATCAGCCCGGCGCACACGGTGCAGATCGGCATCCGCTCCAGCGGCGAGCGCGCCGCGCGTGAGTACGTGGCCGACCAGGGCGGGCAGATCTTCACGGCGCGCGCGCTGCGCGGGCTCGACGGTGCGGGGTTGCGGCCCGCGATCGACGCGATCCGCGCGCGCATCGGCCAGCGGCCCTGTTACCTGACGCTGGACATCGACGTGCTGGACCCGGCGTTCGCGCCCGGCACCGGCACGCCCGAGCCCGGCGGGCTGACCAGTTCGCAGGTGCTGACCTTCATCGAGGAGCTGGCCGGGCTGAACTGGATCGGCATGGACTGCGTGGAGGTGGCTCCGGCCTACGACCACGCCGAGCTCACCAGCAACGCCGCGGCGAACTTTGTCTGGACCTATCTGTGTGGCCAGGTGGCCAAAGCGGCCCGAACGCCGAAAGGGGGCTGACCCATGTTCTCGCGCTCCTTGCTGGGCTCCGACACCCAGCTCAACCAGCAGAGCTATTACGAAGCCAGCGTGATCCGGCCCTTGCCGAATGCGCCCCTGCGCGGCGCGGTGCAGGCCGACGTGGTGGTGGTGGGCGCGGGCTTTGCGGGCCTGAGCGCGGCGCTGGAGCTGGCGCAGCAGGGCCTGAGCGTGGTGGTGCTGGAAGCCGACCGCGTGGGCAGCGGCGCGAGCGGGCGCAACGGTGGTCAGGCCATCGTGGGCTATGCCAGCGGGCAGGGACCGTTTGAAGCGCAGCTGGGTGAGGCCGATGCGCAATGTGCCTGGGACATGTCGGTCGAGGCGGTGGACCTGATCGAGCAGCGGACCCTGGCCCTCGGCATCGACTGCGACTGGCAGCGCGGCTACACCTATGTGGCCGAATCGGCCCGAAAGGCGCGCGCGCTGCAGGCCGAGGTGGACGATCTGCGGCGGCGCGGCGTGGTCTGTGATGTGGCGACGGGCGACGATGTGCGCCGGCTCATCGACAGTCCGCGGTATGTGGCCGCGGCGTACGAACGGCGTTCGGGGCATCTGCACCCGCTGAAGTACGCGCTCGGTCTGGCGCGGGTGGCGCAGGCGACGGGCGTGCGCCTGTTTGAGAACACGCCGGTGACCGGCCTGCGGCGCGGCCAGACGCTGGTGGCCACGACCGCGCACGGGCAGGTGACGGCGCGCTTTGGCGTGCTGGCGGGCAACTGCATGCTGCCCGAATACGGCCCGCAGGTGGCGCCCGAGATCACGCCGCGCGTGATGCCGGTGGGCACCTACATGGTGGGCACCGCGCCACTGGACCCGGCCCTGTGCGAGCGCCTGATCGCGCACAAGGCGGCGGTCTGCGACAACAACTTCGTGCTCGACTATTTCCGTTTCAGCGCCGACCACCGGCTGCTGTTTGGCGGGCGCGTGAGCTACACGACCATGACGCCGCACGACCTGAAGGGGGTGATGGCGCGGCGCCTGTGCGCCGTGTTCCCGGCCTTGAAGGGCGTCCCGATCGAATACGTCTGGGGGGGCTTCGTGGACATCAGCATGAACCGCGCGCCCGACTTTGGCCGCCTGGGCGACAACCTCTATTACCTGCAGGGCTTCAGCGGCCACGGTGTGGCGCTCACCGGGCTGGCGGGCCAGCTCGTGGCCGAGGCGGTGGCGGGGCAGGCGGGCCGTTTTGATGTCTTCAGCCGCCTGCAGCACCGCCCGTTTCCCGGCGGCTCCCTGCTGCGCACGCCCAGCCTGGCGCTGGGCATGCTCTGGTACCGCTTGCGCGATGCACTTTGAGGGCCATTGGCCCTCAAAGCATCACCGTTGCTGGCGCGGCTCGCCCCGTTCGTTCACCGTGATGGTGTTGCCCGGGTCCATGGCCATCTGGACGCGGTGGTCCTGGCCGCGGAAGTTGTAGGACACGTCCCAGAACGCGGGTTGCGCGCCACCGGGGGTGTTTTCGCAGCGCCGCACGTCCTGCGTGGCGGCCTGCCCATCACGACCGACGTTGGCACCGAGCGCGGCACCCGCGATCACCCCACCCACGGTGGCGATGTCCTTGCCGCTGCCGCCGCCCACCTGGTGGCCCAGGATGCCGCCGATGAGGGCGCCAGCCAGCGCACCGGGCACGTTGGCGTTGCCGCCCTGGCCCTGCACCTGTTCACGCTCAACCCAGCAGCGCTGCCCCGAGGTGGCGAGCACGGCCCGCACGGACGTGACCGGGGCTTCGAAGAGGCGCTCGTTGTTGCGGCGGCGGCTGTCGTAGACCGCCACCGGTTGCGGCGCGTAGCGGTGGTTGTCGATGCGATCGTTGCCTTCAACGGTGCGCACGGACGAGATGCTGTCGTTCATGCCCATGGCTTCCAGCGAAGGGTAGCGGCCGGGACGCAGCACGACGCAGCGGCCGCGGTACCGTTTGTCGTCGCAGACCTCCCAGCGCTCACCGATCACCACCGCCGAGGTGGCGCGGTCGTTGAAACCGGCCCGTTTGAGGTTGGCGATGGCTTCTTCTGCGGTAAAGGAGCGGCCCTGGAAGCCCGCCCGTTCGAAGAAGGTGACCTGGCCGTCCACTGGGGCGTGTCCGAATGGAGGTGCATAGCGGTCGGGGCGGATGCGCACGTTGCCCGCGACGGTACGCACCGAGGTGACCTCGTTGTCCAGACCCATCGCTTCCAGCGACGGGTAACGTCCGGGGCGCAGCACGACGCAGCGCCCGCGGTAGCGGTTGTCGTCGCAGACCTCCCAGCGTTCACCGACCACGACCGCCGACGAGGCGCGGTCGTTGAAGCCGTAGCGGCGGAAGTTGGGGATGGCCCCGGTGGTGGTGAAGGCGCGGCCGTCGAAGCCTTTGCGCTCGTAGAACGTGACCTGGGGCGCGACCACGACCGGAACCGGCGCGTAGCGGTCGTCGTCCACCCGGGCGTTGCGGGCGATGGCGCGCGCCGAGGAGAGCTCGTCGTTCAGGCCCATGTCGGCCAGCGAAGGGTATTTCCCCGGACGCAGCACCACACAGCGACCCTGGAAACCGCTGTGCTCACAAACCTCCCAGCGGTTGCCGACGATCACCACGGACGAGGTGCGGTCGTTGAAGCTGTAGCGGTCGAACCGGGTGATTTCCTGGTTGGCACGCACGGTCCGGCCGCCAAAGTCCGGGTTTTCGTAGAAGGTGGCCTGCGCGGCCACCTGGGCACTGAAGGCGATGCCGGCCACGGCCAGCAGGGTTCTTGATAGGGAAGTCATGTCGGGGTCTCCTGAAAGGTTGTCACCTGTCAGTTTGATCCCCGGTTTCCATCGGGTCTGTGCGCTGTCGCACACGCTGCCGAAAGATCCTATCCCGTGCCGCCCAGGCCGTACCACGGTGGGGTGATGTCCTGGACGTACAGGTCCGGCGGGTGCGTGGGCACACCGGGAAACGCCGATGCCGGGGTGCCGGGGGCGCGCAGGAAGCGCCGGCAGGCCGTGCCATCGGCGGGCGCGGTCCCGGGCGGGGTCCGGAGCGCCGGGACCCGGGCGTTCAGGCCCGCCTGAAAGTGCGCCAGATGGAGAGAGCAGGACATGGAGGGGGATTTGCTTGGAAGGACGGGCCGGTGGTGCGATGGGCTTGCGCAATCGCTGTGCCAGCCGACCCTCCCTGCCCGGTGTGTGCCCCATGAGGCCCTTGAATCTGTTGGCTTTTCGGACCGTTTCGACGCCGTTCGCAGCACCGGGACCGGGGGTCGGTGGGTGGGGCAGATGCCCCGTTTGGGCCCGTCGCCGGGGGTTTTGCCCCACCCACCGCTGAGGCCTGCTGAGCGGCGATCAGGCGCCCGCCGCCAGCGGGTTTTGCGTTACGCTGCCCAGCATGGAATGGGATCCACCATGACCCGAACAAGCTTCTCTGGTGCCCGCCTGCTGGCTTCCCTGCGGGCCTTTTTCGCCCATTCGCCGCTGACCTGGACACGCCGTTTTGCCGTGCTCAGCCTGGTGTGCATCGCCCTCTCGGCCTTGACCAGCGCGACCCTGCTGTCGCGCCATGTGTCCGAGCGCATGCTCTGGCGCAACGCCGAGCTGGCGCAGGAGTTCCTCGACAGCCTGGTGCGCATGCAGGACGGCCACCGCCTGTTCCAGCAGGGCGGCGAGGCCCGGCAGTTCGAGCAGCTGTTTGGCGAGATGGCGCGCATGCCGGGGCTGGTGCACACCAATGTGTTTGATGCGCAGCGCCGGCTGGTGTGGTCCACCAACCCCGAGGCCATCGGGCGCGACGCCGGGGTCAACGCCGAACTGGACGAAGCACTGGGCGGACGGCTGGCGCTGGAGAGCGCGCTGCTGGAGGCTTCCAGCTTCATCAAGCCGGAACACGCGTTCGTGCCCGACGACGGGCGCGATGCCATCGAGGTCTACATCCCGGTCCGGGACGCGGCCACCCACCGCGTGGTCGGTGTGGCCGAGCTCTACATGCTGCCCACGCGCCTGATCGACTCGGTGCACGAGGTGACGCGTTACGTGTGGCTGGCCTGCGCGGGTGGCGGCCTGCTGACCTACCTGGTGCTGGTCTGGATGGTGATGCAGGCCGACCGGCAGATCGCGGCCCAGCAGCGGACCATCGTGACCAACGAGTCCCTGGCCGCCGTGGGCGACATGGCGTCGGCGGTGGCGCACGGCTTGCGCAACCCGCTGGCGTCGATCCGCTCCAGCGCCGAGCTGATCGCCATGGGCCCCGAGCAGCCGCGGGAGGCGAACGACATCATGTCGGAGGTGGATCGGCTGCAGGCCTGGATCGCCAAACTGCTGGCCTACGCCCAGCAGGGCGGCCGGGCGCTCCAGCCTTTGTGTCTGCGTGACCTGCTCGACGCCGTGCTGGCCGCGCACGCGCCGCGCGCCCGGCGCCAGGGGATCGCCGTGTCGTGTGAACTGGCCCCCGACCTGCCACAGGTCTGGGCCGACGCGCCCGCGCTGGAGCAGGTGGTGGACAACCTGGTCAGCAACGCGCTCGATGCCATGCCCGCGGGCGGCGAGCTCCGCCTGAGCGCCGCGCTGGAAAAGGGCGTGCTGAACCTGGTGGTGGCGGACAACGGTGTGGGCATCCCGGCCGACGATCTGGAGCGTGTGTTCACGCCCTTCCACACCACCAAGCGCAGCGGCCTCGGTGTCGGCCTGCCGCTGGCGCGCCGCAGCATCGAGCGGCTCGGCGGCACGCTGACGCTGGAGAGCCGGCCCGGCCAGGGCACCCGCGCCCGCATCCGCTGGCCGGTGCGCAGCCACCCCGCAACCCAAGACCTGCCCAACTGAACCGGAACACCGACCCCATGAGCTACAGCGTTCTGATTGTGGAAGACGAGCCCGTGCTGGCGCGCAACATGCACACCTACCTGGAGCGCCACGGCATCGGCTGCCAGCTCGCGGCCAGTGGCGAAGAAGGCCTGGAACTGCTGGAGGCCGAGCGCCCGGACGTGGTCCTGCTGGACCACAACCTGCCGGGCAAGACGGGGCTGGCCGTGCTCCGCCTGATGCGCGAGCGTGAGCCGAACCTGCCGGTGGTGATGGCCACCGGGCACGGCAGCGAGCAGGTGGCGGTGGACGCGATGCGGGCCGGCGCTTTCGACTACCTGATCAAGCCGGTGTCGCTGCACCAGCTCAAGCAGGTGCTGGACCGCGCGGTGCAGCAGCAGCGCCAGGCGCAGGAGCTGCGGCACCTGCGGGCGGGCAGTGCGGTGGCGTTGCCCGAGGGCCAGGGCATCGCGGCGCTGGTCGGCGACTCTGCGCCCATGCAGCGCCTGCGCGGGCGCTTGCGCCAGCTGGTGGAGGCCGATGCGCAGATGACCGACGGGTTCGCCCCGGCGGTGCTGATCGGCGGCGAGACCGGCACCGGCAAGGAGCTGGTGGCGCGCGCGCTGCATTTCGAAGGGCCGCGGCGCAACGGACCGTTCGTCGAAATCAATTGCGCCGGTCTGCCCTCCCAGCTGGTGGAGAGCGAACTGTTCGGTCACGAACGCGGGGCTTTCACCGATGCGCGTGAGCGGCGCATCGGCCTGGTGGAGGCGGCGCACGGCGGCACGCTGTTCCTGGACGAGGTGGGTGAGCTGGAACTGGCCACCCAGGCCAAGTTGCTCAAGCTGCTGGAAGACCACCAGGTGCGACGTCTGGGCAGCGTGCGCGCGCGGACGGTGGACGTGCGGGTGCTGGTGGCAACCAACCGCTCACTGGAGGCCATGGTGAAAGAGGGCCGGTTTCGCGACGACCTGTATTTCCGGCTCGGGACTTTGAAAGTCAACCTGCCGCCCCTGCGCCAGCGCCAAGGCGACGTGACCCAGCTGGCGCTGCTGTTCCTGGCCCGTTCGGCGCGCCGTTATGGCAAGGGCCCGCTGGTGTTTTCCGCAGAGGCCCTGCAGCGCATGGAGGCGCACAACTGGCCGGGCAATGTGCGCGAGCTGGCCAATACGGTGGAGCAGTGCGCGATGCTGGCGGGCGACCCGGTGATCGAGGCCGACGATTTGCCCCTGCCGGTGGCGCTGGAGGCGGGGTTCGCCGGCGTGGCGCCGCTGAACACCGACCCGCTGCCGACCAGCCTGCCCGACGCCGAGCGCCGGCTGTTGCTCAGCGCGCTGGAGCGCAACCGCTGGAACGTCACCCAGGCGGCGCGCGCGCTGGGCATCTCGCGCGACACCATGCGCTACCGGATCGACAAGTTCGATCTCCGCGAAGGCGGTCCGGCGGCCTGAGCGCTCAGCGGTGCCTCAGGTTTTCTTCAGGCTCCGGACGGCCGCACTGAGCACCGGGCCGCAGCGCTTGATGTCGGACAGCGGCGCATAGCCGTAGCCGATCACCAGGCCCCTGAGGTCTTTGCGGGCGAGGCAGTAGGCCGAGAGCGGGCGCACCGTGAGACCCTGTTGCGCGATGCGCTGGGCCAGCGCGACGTCGTCCACCGCGGCGGGCAGGCGCAGGCACAGGTGCAGGCCCTGTTCAGCGCCGCTGATGGCGGGGCCTTCGGTGCCGGGCGCGAGCACCGGCTTGAGCGCTTCCAGCAAGGCCTGCCGGCGCTCGCCGTAGCTCTGGCGGGCGCGGCGCAGCGCGCTGCTGAAGTGGCCCATCTCGATGAACTCGGCGAGCGCAGCCTGCATGGGCATCTGGCCGGGGCGGTTGAGGTCGTAATGCGCCTGCTTGAAAGCGGCGACGAGCGGCTTGGGCACGACCAGGTAGCCCAGCTTGATGCCGGGGTAGAGCACCTTGGAGAAGGTGCCCATGTAGAGCACGCGGCCATCGGTGTCCAGGCCTTCGAGGCTGGAAATGGGCGGGCCGCTGAAACGGTATTCGCTGTCGTAGTCGTCTTCGAGCACCCAGGCGCCGTGTGCGCGCGCGGTGGAGAGCAACTGGTGGCGCCGCGGCAGCGACATCACCGCGCCGGTGGGGTACTGGTGCGAGGGCGTGACGTAGATCAGGCGTGGCGGCTGGGCGTTGTCGGCGGCGCTGGGGCAGATGCCTTCGTCGTCCACCGGCACCGGGTGGATCGCCAGGCCGGTGGCCATGAAGGCCTTGACGGCACCCCAGTAGGCCGGGTCTTCGACCCACACGGTGTCGCCGTGGTCGGCCAGCAGCCGGGCGCAGAGTTCGAGCGACTGCTGGGTGCCGGTGGTGACGATGACCTGGTCCGCATCCAGCTGCACGCTGCGGAACACGCGCAGGTAGTCGGCGATGGCGCGGCGCAGCGGGGCGTAGCCGCCGGAGTCGTTGTAGTCCAGCATGTCCGGGTAGGTCATGCGCCAGTGTTTGTTTTGCAGGCGCTGCCAGAGCGTGAGCGGGAAGGCGCTGAAGTCGGCGATGCCGGGCGTGAAGGGCTGGACTTCGAGCTGCGTGGCGCAGAACGTGGTGGATAACGCCAGACCGCGGGCCGACAGGCGCGAGGGCGCTACCGTCGGGGCGCCGCGCTGGTGGGGCCGGGCGGCAGAGGCCGGGTTGACCCGCGGCACGTTGTCGTTGACAAAGGTCCCGCTGCCCACCCGGCTGACCAGATAGCCTTCAACGCTGAGCTGGTTGATCGCCGCGACCACGGTGTTGCGCGACAGGCCCAGGTCCTGCGCCAGGTCGCGGCTGGAGGACAGGCGCTCACCCGCACCGAGCTTGCCGTCGAGCATGGCGCGGCGCAGGGCCTCGTACAGTTGGCGGTGCAGGGGCAGGACGTCCTGGCTGCCCAGTCGGTTCATCTCGCTCAGCAAAAACTCGGACAGCATGGGTGTTGGAAAAAATGTTCAATGGACTGTTCGGAGCGGAGTGCCTCACCCTGAAGCAACGTGGAACCGGCTTTGCCGGGCCACCCGTGCGGACCCCCTCAGGGGGAAGCCGCGTCAGCGGCACAGGAGGGTATTCGCGAAATGGCACCATAAGGTGGCATCAACTGGCTCTGATTGTGATCCAATTTGAGCATCAGAATCAAGTGACGTATTTGGAGATTCCATGAACAAGCTGCCGCCCTGCATGGTTTGGCTGCCAGCCGACCACCGCCTCATGGGCGATCACGGGCATCTGATGCCGTTTTTGCTGCTGGGTGACAAATACGCGCGCGCCGTCAAGGTGGGAGCCCAGGCCCAGCCGGTGATGTTCCCGCTGGCCGAGACGGGCGACATCAGCGACCTGCTGGCGATGGTGGATGGCGTGATGCTGACCGGATCGCCCTCCAATGTGCACCCCTCGCATTTTGATGAAGACGTGGCCGACCCCAGCCTGCCGCTGGACCCCGCGCGCGACTTGCTGACGCTGGCGCTGGTGAAGGCCTGCGTGCACGAAGGCGTGCCGCTGCTGGGCGTGTGCCGGGGTTTCCAGGAGATCAATGTGGCGCTGGGTGGCCGGCTGCACCAGCGGGTGCACGAAGTGCCGGGCCTGGCGGACCACCGTGAACCCAAGGCCGCCCCTTTTGAAGAACAGTACGCGCCCAGCCACCCGATCCGGCTGGCGCCGGGCAGTGTGTTCGAGGCCTGGGCTGGTGGCGCCGAGACGATGGTGAATTCGCTGCACGGCCAGGGCATCAGTCAGCTCGCGCCCGGGCTGGAGGCACTGGGTCATGCACCCGATGGTCTGGTGGAGGCGTTCGGCGTCAAGGGCGCCCACACCTTCGCCTACGCTGTGCAGTTCCACCCCGAATGGCGATGCTGGGAAACGCCGTTCTACGCCGCGATCTTCGAGGCCTTCGGCAAGGCCTGCCGCCAGCGCATGAGCTTGCGCATGCAGGCCGCGGACCTGAACCGCAGCCGCGTCACCCTCGGCGCCTGAGCGTTTTTCCCAACCCGGCAGCACCGCACACAACGACAGACAAGGAACCGGCACATGACAGCCCCCAAAACCGTGATCACTTTCAACGACCTGGAGAACTGGCTCAACGAGCGCCGCGTCACCGAGGTGGAATGCCTGGTGCCCGACCTGACCGGGGTGGCGCGCGGCAAGATCCTGCCGCGCGGCAAGTTCACCGAAGACCGTGGCATGCGCCTGCCCCAGGCCATCGTGGGCATGGGGGTGACGGGCGAGTTCCCCGAGAGCGGTCCGTACTACGACGTGGTGGACCCGACCGACAAGGACATGCAGCTGCGCCCGGATCCTTCTACCGTGCGCATCGTGCCCTGGGCCACCGACCCGACCGCGCAGGTGATCCACGACTGCTTTGACCACGAAGGCAAGCTGGTGCCGTTTGCGCCGCGCAGCGTGCTGCGCCGCATCTGCGACCTCTATGCCACCGAGGGCTGGGAGCCGGTGGTGGCGCCCGAGCTGGAGTTCTACCTGACCGCGCGCAACACCGATCCGAACACCCTGCTCAAGCCGCCGATCGGCCGCAGCGGCCGCGCCGAGACTTCGCGCCAGGCCTACAGCATCGACGCGGTGAACGAGTTCGATCCGCTGTTCGAGGAGATCTACGACTACTGCGACAAGATGGAGCTCAACGTGGACACGCTGATCCACGAGGTGGGCGCGGGGCAGATGGAGATCAACTTCTTCCACGCTCATCCGCTGGGCCTGGCCGACGAGGTGTTCTTCTTCAAGCGCACGGTGCGCGAGGCCGCGCTGCGCCACGACATGTACGCCACCTTCATGGCCAAGCCGATCGCCGGCGAGCCCGGCAGCGCCATGCACGTGCACCAGAGCATCCTGGACAAGGCCACCGGCAAGAACATCTTCAGCAACGAGGACGGCACGGCGTCCGATGCCTTCCACCACTACATCGGCGGCCTGCAGCGCTACATACCGGCCGCCATGGTGCTGGTGGCGCCCTACGTCAACAGCTACCGCCGCCTCTCGCGCCACACGGCCGCGCCGATCAACATCGAGTGGGGCCACGACAACCGAACGGTGGGCATCCGCTCGCCGATCTCCAGCCCGGCCGCGCGCCGGGTGGAAAACCGCGTGATCGGTGCCGACGCCAACCCCTATGTGGCGATGGCCATGACGCTGGCCTGCGGTTACCTGGGCATGAAGAACAAGATCAAGCCCAAGCCCGAGATGAAGGGTGACGCCTACCTGGCGCCGTACTCGCTGCCGCGCTCGCTGGGCGAAGCGCTGGACTGGCTGCGCCGCGAGCCCGACCTGCACGAGGTGCTGGGCAAGGAATTCATCACCATCTACACCGAGATCAAGGAACTGGAGTTCGACGAGTTCATGAAGGTCATATCCCCTTGGGAACGTGAGCATCTACTCCTCCACGTCTGAACACGCCATTCAAGGACCGACCATGAACCCCTCGACCCTCATCGCCCCGCCCGCTCTGGTCCGCCGCGCCGAGCAGCAGGACACCCAGGCCATCCAGGCGCTGGACAGTGCGCACTTCATCCACCCCTTCACCGACCACGCCGGGCTGGCCTCGCGCGGCGCGCGGGTGATCACGCACGCGGACAACATCTATGTGTGGGACTCCGAAGGCGCCAAGATCCTGGACGCGATGAGCGGCCTGTGGTGCGTGAACGCAGGTTACGGCCGCAAGGAGCTGGCCGACGCGGCCTACCAGCAGATGATGACGCTGCCGTTCTACAACAGCTTCTTCAACACCACCAACGTGCCGGCGGTGCAGCTGGCGACCAAGCTCGCCTCGCTGGCGCCCAAGGTCGGTGGGCGCAGCTTTGAACATGTCTTTTTCAGCAGCAGCGGCAGCGAAAGCAACGACACCAACGTGCGCATGGTGCGCCGTTACTGGGACCTGCTGGGTCAGCCGCAGCGCAAGGTGATCATCAGCCGCAACAACGCCTACCACGGCAGCACCATGGCGGGCGCCTCGTTGGGTGGCATGAGCGGCATGCACGCGCAGGGCGACCTGCCGATCCCGAACATCACCCACATCGAGCAGCCGCACCATTGGGAAAACGCGTTGCCCGGTGAGAGCAAGGCCGACTTCGGCCGCCGCGCCGCGGGCTGGCTGGAAGCGAAGATTCTGGAAGTGGGCGCAGACAAGGTGGCCGCCTTCATCGCCGAGCCGGTGCAGGGCGCGGGCGGGGTGATCATTCCGCCCGAGACCTACTGGCCCGAGATCCAGCGCATCGTCGACCAGTACGGCATCCTGCTGATTTCCGACGAGGTGATCTGCGCCTTTGGCCGCCTGGGCCACTGGTTCGCTTATGAGAAGTTCGGCTACCGGCCCGACCTGGTCACTTTTGCCAAAGGCGTGACGAGTGGCTACATCCCGCTCGGCGGTGTGATGGTGGGCGACCGCGTGGCCAAGGTGCTGATCGAGCAGGGCGGCGAGTTCAACCACGGCTACACCTACAGCGGCCACCCGGTGGCCTGCGCGGTGGCGCTGGCCAACCTGGAGCTGATGGAGCGCGAGAACCTGGTGGGCCGGGTGAAGGACGACGTCGGTCCCTACCTGGCCCAGCGCTTTGCCGAACTCAACGCGCATCCGCTGGTGGGCGACGCCGAGACCTGCGGCTTCGTGGCCGGTCTGGTGCTGGTGAAAAACAAGACGACCCGGCAGATGTTCGACGCGGACCTCGGCGTGGGCATGATCTGCCGCGGCCACTGTTTCAAAAACGGGCTGATCATGCGCGCCGTGGGCGACCGCATGATCATCGCGCCGCCGCTGGTGATGACACGCGCCCAGATCGACGAGATGATGGCCCTGATCCGCCGCTGCCTGGACGCCACGCTGGACGACCTGCGCGCTGCCGGGCAACTGGCCTGAACCGCCCGTGGATGGGGCCCGAAGGGCGCCCGGTGTTGCCCCGATTCGGTGACCGCTGAATCTTTGTTACAGTGTTTCCATGCCCCAAAGCGGGGATAAAGTTGGTCTGTAACTTGCATGCTCCCGGGTGTGCAAGCCAGCCGGTTCCGTTGTGTCAACCGTCGGGTTTCATCCCACCTATCTGGAGTGTCCCTCACCATGAAGAAGCAAGTTCTGGCTCTGGCCATCTCGGCGATCCTGCTGGCCGCCTGCGGCAAAAAAGAGGAGCCGGCGCCCGCCGCCGCGCCCGCGGCCCCGGTGGCTGCTGCCCCGGCCGCGCCGGCCGCACCCGCCGTCCCGGTGTACGACGATGAAAAAGTCCTGAACATCTACAACTGGCCCGACTACGTGCCCGAGGGCATGATCGCCGCGTTCGAAAAAGAGTCCGGCATCAAG
Source organism: Hydrogenophaga sp. ZJX-1 (assembly GCF_048590325.1). Classification (NCBI taxonomy): domain Bacteria; kingdom Pseudomonadati; phylum Pseudomonadota; class Betaproteobacteria; order Burkholderiales; family Comamonadaceae; genus Hydrogenophaga; species Hydrogenophaga sp. ZJX-1. The sequence goes on along the minus strand of NZ_JBMBRA010000005.1, from coordinate 288,512 downwards.
GTCAACTACGACACCTTCGAGACCAACGAAGCGCTGCACGCCAAGCTGGTGGCGGGCAACACCGGTTACGACATCGTGGTGCCCGGCACCGTGTTCGCCAAGGGCCAGATCGAAGGCGGCCTGCTGCAGCCGTTGAAGAAGGACCAGATCCCGAATCTGGCCAACATGGACCCGGCCATCATGGCCACGCTGACCAAGGCCGATCCGGACAACGCGCACCTGGTGCCCTGGGCCTGGGGCTTCACCACCGTGGGCATCAACAAGACCAAGGTCGAGAAGGCGCTGGGTGGCATGGCCATGCCGGAAAACGCCTGGGACCTGGTGTTCAAGCCCGAGTACACGAGCAAGCTCAAGAGCTGTGGCATCGCCTACCTGGACTCGCCGACCGAGATCATCCCGGTGGCGCTGCACTACATCGGCAAGGACGCCTATTCCAACGATCCGGCCGACTACAAGGCCGCGGGCGAGATGCTGGCCAAGGTGCGCAAGGACGTGCGCCTGTTCAGCTCGACCATGATCGACGACATCGCCGGCGGCAAGGCCTGCGTGGCCATTGGCTGGTCGGGTGACGTGAACATCGCCGCCGCCCGCGCCACCGAAAATGGTTCCAAGGACGTGATCGAAGCCATGCTGCCCAGCACCGGCGCGCTGATCTTCTTTGACACCATGGCCGTGACCAAGGACGCCAAGCACCCGAACAACGCGGCGGCCTTCATCGACTTCTACCTGCGCCCCGAAAACGCGGCCCTGATGTCGAACGAGATGGGCTACCCCACCGGCAACAAGGCCGGCGTGTCCCTGGTCAAGCCCGAAATCGCCAGCAACAAGACCATCTTTGTCGAAGCCGATTACTTCGCCAAGATGATCCCGCCGAGCAGCTTCACCAACGAGGCGCGCGAAGCCATGGGCAACACCTACAACGCCTTCAAGAAAGGCAAATAAGCCGTCCGGCTTTTTCCTGAGCACCAAGGCTCCAGGGCTGTTCAACCACCAGGGATGAACAGCCCTTTTTGTTGGGCCATCCGATTTCCATCACGTTCTACACAGCGAGGTTCACCCATGGCAGAGGCAGGCACACAGGCGGGTTATCTGGTCACAGAAAAACTGGTCAAGCGCTTCGACGAGGCGGTGGCAGTGGACGAGGTGTCGCTCTCCATCGGCAAGGGCGAGATCTTTGCCCTGCTCGGCAGTTCGGGCTGCGGCAAATCCACGCTGTTGCGCATGCTGGCCGGCTTCGAGAAACCGACCTCGGGCCGCATCATGCTGGGTGGTCAGGACGTGGCCAACATGCCGCCCTACGACCGGCCGGTGAACATGATGTTCCAGAGCTACGCGCTGTTCCCGCACCTGAACATCTGGGAAAACGTGGCCTTCGGTCTCAAGCGCGAAGGCCTGCCCAAGGCCGAGGTGCAGCAGCGCACCGACGAGATGCTGGGCCTGGTGCAGCTCACGCCCTATGCCCAGCGCAAGCCGCACCAGCTCTCGGGCGGTCAGCAGCAGCGCGTGGCGCTGGCGCGCAGCTTGGCCAAGAAGCCCAAGCTGCTGCTGCTGGACGAACCGCTGGGCGCGCTGGACAAGAAGCTGCGCGAACAGACGCAGTTCGAGCTGGTGAACATCATTGAAAAGGTGGGCGTGACCGTGGTGATGGTGACGCACGACCAGGAAGAGGCCATGACCATGGCCAGCCGCATCGCCATCATGAGCAAGGGCCGCGTGCTGCAGGTGGGCACGCCCGAGGAGATCTACGAACACCCGCGCAACAAGTTCGTGGCCGACTTTATCGGCAACGTGAACCTGTTCGCCGGCAAGCTCACGGTGGACGAGCCCGACCGCTGCGCCGCCACCACCGCCATCGGCGAAGTCCATGTGGGGCACGGCGTGAGCGGCACGCTGAACATGCCGGTATCCATCGCCGTGCGGCCCGAGAAGATCGAGATCAGCAAGACCCGGCCCGAGGGCGTGGGCTTCAACCTGTTCCAGGGCAAGGTCAAGGAGATCGGTTACCTGGGCTCGTACACCACCTACATCCTGCAGGCCGGTGATGGCTCCAAGGTGCGGGTCACCGAGGCGAACACCACGCGCCAGGACCTGACCGACATCACCTGGGAAGACGAGGTGTATTTCTGGTGGGACGACAAGGCCGCGGTGGTTCTCAGGGACTGACACCTGTCAGTCTCCCCCCGCGCCGCTTCGCGTCACCCCCCGGAGGGGGGCGATGCGAGTGGCCCGGCGAAGCCGGTTCCACCGCATCCTTGGTCGAGGTTGCTGCGCTCTTAGGTTGTACGTTTCTGGAGGTTCTGGATGGCCACTTCTTCGCTCCCCATGCCCGGCAAGCGCTTCGTCATCGGCGTGCCGTACGTCTGGCTGTTTGTCTTTTTCCTGCTGCCCTTCCTGATCCTGCTGTACATCAGCTTCGTGGACCAGGGCGAGAGCATCAACCCGTTCAAGCCGATCTGGGATCCGGTGACCGGCATCCTGAGCCTGAAGTACGAGAACTACTGGACCATCTTCCGCGACGTGGAGGGCGGCGGGCTGTTCCAGACCATCTACATCGAGGCTTACCTGCGATCGATCTGGTACGCGCTGTGCACCGCCGTGCTGTGCCTGCTGATCGGCTACCCCTTCGCCTACTTCATCGCGCGCTCGGCACCCAGCGTGAGGCCCGCGCTGCTGATGATGGTGATGCTGCCGTTCTGGACCTCGTTCCTGCTGCGCGTCTATGCGTGGAAGGGCATCCTGGCCGATCAGGGTGTCATCAACCAGTTGCTGATGGCGGTCGGGATCATCGACGAGCCGATCCAGATGCTCTACACCAACGTGTCCATGCTGGTCGGCATGACTTATGTGTATTTGCCGTTCATGGTGCTGCCGCTGTACGCCAACCTCGTGAAGATGGACTTCCGCCTGCTGGAAGCCGCCTACGACCTGGGCGCCTCGCCCTTCAAGGCCTTCTGGCTGGTGACCGTGCCGCTGTCCAAGGCCGGTATCGTCGCGGGTTTCATGCTGGTGTTCATCCCCGCCGTGGGCGAGTTCGTGATCCCATCCCTGCTGGGCGGGCCGGAGAACATCATGATCGGCCGCGTGGTCTGGGACGAGATGTTCACCAGCAACAACTGGCCACGCGCCTCGGCGCTGGCGGTGGTGATGATCCTGTTGATCATCGTGCCGCTCGCGATCTACTACCACTTCACGGCAGAGGAGAAATGACATGAAACAGCTCCTCGAAAAACACTTCGGCAAGGCCTGGCTGGCCCTGGTCTACCTGTTCCTCTACGTGCCGCTGTTCTTCATGATCGTGTTCAGCTTCAACAGCACACGGCAGGACGCGAACTTCACCGGCTTCTCGCTGCGCTGGTACGAAGCGCTGACCAGGGACACCAAGATCGTCGAAGGCTTCTGGCTGTCGGTGAAGGTGGCGGCGGTCACGGGTGTGCTCTCGGCCATCCTCGGCACCTTCGCCGCCTTCGTGCTGGTGCGCTACCGCCGCTTCCTGGGCCGCACGGTGTTCTCGGGCATGGTGAACGCGCCGCTGGTGATGCCCGAGGTGGTGATCGGTCTGTCGCTGCTGCTGCTGATGGTGGGCGCGCAGAACGCCTTTGGCTGGCCCGAACGCGGCATGCTGACCATCATCTTCGGCCACACCCTGCTGGGCATGGCCTACGGCATGGTGGTGATCCAGAGCCGGCTGATGGAGATGAACCGCAGCATCGAAGAAGCCGCCATGGACCTCGGTGCGCGGCCGTTCCAGGTGTTCTTCCTGATCACGTTGCCCAACATCTTCCAGGGCATCCTGGCCGCCTTTCTGCTGTCGTTCACGCTGTCGTTCGACGACGTGGTGATCTCCGAATTCCTCTCCGGCCCGGGTGTGTCCACGCTGCCGCAGGTGATCTTCGGCTACGCGCGACGTGGCATCAACCCGACCATTTACGCCGCCGCCACGCTGCTGATCACCACGGTGACGATCGTGATCATCAGCTACTCGGTGTGGGTCGCGCGGCAGACGCGCAAGCGCGAGCGCGAGATCGCGGCGGCCACGCGGGCAGAACTGACGGCGTTGGCGACGACGAACTGATCCCGTTCCGGTCTCCGCGGCGGCCCCGGTGTCCTTGGATGCCGGGGCCGCTGGCTTTTCGGGGGCACTGGATGCTTGCGCCGTCGGGAAAGTGGATGGGGCAACAAGGTCTTTCCCGGCGTAGCATGGTGCCAATGCCCACTTTCCGATCCGCTGGATATTGCCCATGACCGACACCTCCACCCCCCTGAAGTTTGACGGCCGCGCCGTCATCAACGGCGACCGCGTGGCCGCGCGCGACGGCCAGACCTTTGACTGCATCTCGCCGGTGGACGGCCGCGTGCTCACGCAGGTGGCGCGCGGGGGTCAGGCCGACATCGACGCGGCGGTGGCCGCGGGCCGCGCGGCGTTCGAGGACCGGCGCTGGAGCGGCATGGCGCCGGCGCAGCGCAAGCGCGTGATGATCAAGTTCGCCGACCAGCTGCTGGCGCACGCCGACGAGCTGGCGCTGACCGAAACGCTGGACATGGGCAAGCCGGTGAAATACGCGCGGGCGGTTGACGTGAACAGCGCGGCCAACTGCATCCGCTGGTACGGCGAGGCGGTGGACAAGGTCTACGACGAGATCGCGCCCACGCCGAGCAACTCGCTGGCGTTGATCACGCGCGAGCCGGTGGGCGTGGTGGGCATCATCGTGCCCTGGAACTACCCCATGATCATGGCGGCCTGGAAGATCGCGCCGGCCCTGGCCGCAGGCAACTCGGTGGTCTTGAAGCCGTCGGAGAAGAGTCCCCTCACCGCGCTGCGCCTGGCCGAGCTGGCGCTGGCCGCCGGTATTCCGCCCGGCGTGTTCAACGTGGTGCCGGGTTTCGGCACCGAAGCCGGCTCGCCGCTGGCGCTGCACATGGACGTGGACTGCATCGCCTTCACCGGCAGCACGCGCGTGGGCAAGCAGATCCACGTGATGGCCGGGCAGAGCAACCTGAAACGCGCGTGGACCGAACTGGGTGGTAAATCGCCCAACATCGTGTTCGCCGACTGCCCGGACCTGGACCGCGCCGTGGAAGCTGCCGTGGGCAGCATCTTCTTCAACCAGGGCGAGAGTTGCAACGCGCCTTCGCGCCTGTTCGTGGAAGCGTCCATCAAGGACGCGTTCCTGGAGAAGGCCTTGAAGCTGGTGCCGAGCTACCAGCCGGGCAACCCGCTGGACAAGGGTACGGTGATGGGCGCCATCGTCGATCAGGTGCAGCTGGACAACGTGATGCGCTACATCGGTCTGGGCCAGAGCGAGGGCGCGAACCTGATCGCGGGCGGCGCGCTGGCGTCGCCGGTGGTGGGTGGCTGTTATGTGCAGCCGACCATCTTTGATGGTGTGAAACCCGAGATGACGATCGCGCGCGAAGAGATTTTTGGTCCGGTGCTCGCGGTGCAGAGCTTCACCGACGCGGCCGATGTGGTGAAGCAGGCGAACAACAGCGTCTACGGCCTGCAGGCGGGCGTGTGGACGCGCGACATCAACAAGGCGCACGGCGTGGCGCGCGCGCTGCGCGCCGGCACGGTGCACGTGAACCAGTACGACGAAGACGACATCACCGTGCCCTTCGGTGGCTTCAAGCAGAGCGGCGTGGGGCGCGACAAGTCGCTGCACGCGTTTGACAAGTACACCGAGACCAAGACAACGTGGATCAGGATTGATTCGCCGGTGTGACCGGCGCCCCCCGCGCCGCTTCGCGTCACCCCCCGGAGGGGCGGCACTGGCGGCCGGGCAAAGCCCGTTCCGCGGTGCCCTGGCATTAGACACCTCGCGCCTCTAGGTGCGCTTCTTAGGAGACCCCCATGAACGCCATGAATGACCTCAAGACCGACAACACCAACGCCGCCTGGCACCAGCGCCGGCTCGACGCCACGCCGCGCGGCGTGGGCGTGATGGGTGACTTCTTCATCGACCGCGCCAAGAACGCCGAGTTCTGGGACATCGAGGGCCGGCGTTTCATCGATTTCGCGGGCGGCATCGCGGTGCTCAACACCGGCCACGTGCACCCCAAGGTGCAGGCGGCGATCGCGGCGCAGCTGCAGCGCTTCACGCACAGCTGCTACCAGGTCGTGCCCTACGCCGAGTACGTGGCGCTGGCCGAGCGCATCAACGCCATCGTGCCGATCGAGGGCCAGGTCAAGACCGCGTTCTTCTCCACCGGCGCAGAGGCCATTGAAAACGCCGTGAAGATCGCGCGCTCGTCCACCGGACGCAGCGGCGTGATCGCGTTTGGCGGCGCCTTCCACGGCCGCAGCATGTTTTCGGTGGCGCTGACCGGCAAGGTCCAGCCCTACAAGGCCGGCTTCGGCCCGTTCCCGCCCGAGATCTACCACGTGCCCTTCCCCTGCCACTGCAGCTCGCTGGACGACACGAAGAAGGCGATGGAGCAGGTGTTCAAGTGCGACATCGAACCCAGCCGCGTGGCGGCCATCGTGTTCGAGCCGGTGCAGGGCGAGGGCGGTTTCAACCCCATCCAGCCGGCCGCCGTGAAGTGGCTGCGCGAGCTGTGTGACCAGCACGGCATTTTGCTGATCGCCGACGAGGTGCAGACCGGTTTTGCGCGCACCGGCAAGATGTTCGCGATGGAGCACTACGGCGTGTCGCCCGACCTGATGACCATGGCAAAAAGCATGGCCGGCGGCACCACGCTGTCGGCCGTGAGCGGCAAGGCCGCCATCATGGACGGTCCGGCCCCGGGCGGCCTGGGCGGCACTTACGCGGGCAACCCGCTGGCGATTGCCGCGTCGCACGCCGTGCTGGACGTGATGGCCGAAGAGAAGCTGCCCGAGCGCGCCCAGTTGCTGGGTGACCGGCTGGTGGTGCACCTGAACGGCGCGAAGGCAAAGTACCCGCGCATCGGCGACGTGCGCGGCCTGGGTGCCATGGTGGCCTGCGAGTTCATCGATCCCGCCACCGGCGCGCCCGACGCCGACACCACGAAGCAGGTGCAGGCCGCGGCCCTGAAACGTGGCCTGCTGCTGCTGACCTGCGGCGTGTACGGCAACGTGATCCGCTACCTGTTCCCGCTGACGATTGAAGACAGCGTGTTCGCCGAAGCGCTGGGCGTGCTCGACGCGGCGATGGCCGAGGTGCTGGCTTGAGCCTGGGTGACGACCACTCGCTGACCGAGCGCATGGGCGCCTTGCGCGCGCAGGGCATCCATTCCATCCTCGCCACCTTCACCGACCTGCACGGCAGCCCGAAGGGCAAGCTGGTGCCGCTCGAAGCGCTGCCCGACGCGGTGGCCACGGGTGCGGGTTTCGCCGGCCCCAGCATCTGGGGCACGGGCCTGCCGCGCATGGGTGCGCGCGGTGAGTATTTCGGTCGTGTGGTGCCCGAGTCGCTGCGGCCATTGCCGTTCATGCCCGGCGTCGCGCACGCGGTGTGCGATGGCTTCGCCGGTGGTGAGCCGCTGGACACCTGCTCGCGGCAATTGCTCAAGCACCAGTTGAACCGCCTGCGCGAACGCGGCTGGACGTTTCATGTGGGCATCGAGCCCGAGTTCTTCCTGATGAAGCAGGACCCGCAGGGCCGCTGGGGTGTGGCCGATGCGCAAGACCATCTCGACAAACCGTCCTACGACCTGAAGGCGATCCAGCGCAACTTCGGCTTCCTCGACGACATGCGCCGCCACCTCACGGCGCTGGGTTTTGAGTTGCAGCAGATGGACCATGAAGACGCCATCGGCCAGTACGAGATCAACTACCGGCACGACGAGGCCCTGGCCGCCGCCGACCGCTACCAGCTCTTCAAACTCACCGCGCACGCGGTGGCGCAGCAGCACGGCGCCACCTTCAGCTGCATGCCCAAGCCGCTGGCGGGCGCGCCGGGCAGCGGCCTGCATTTCCACATCAGCCTGAAGGACGCACAGGGCCGGGCCGTGATGGCCGACCCGGCGGGCGCGCTTGGGTTGAGCACGGTGGGCCACCAGTTCGCCGCCGGCCTGATCCACCACGCCGACGCGCTGGCCGCGCTCTGCGCGCCCACGGTCAACAGCTACAAGCGCCTGGCCAGCAGCGCCAGCGCCTCGGGCACGACCTGGTCGCCGGTGTGGAAAACGGTGGGCGACAACAACCGCACCTGCCTCGTGCGCACCGTGGCCGGCCGCATCGAGTGGCGCCTGCCCGACCCGTCGTGCAATGTGTACGCCGCGCTCGCGGCCACGCTGGCCGCCGGGCTGGACGGCATCGATCGCGAACTGCCCGCGCCCGACGCCTGCGACGAAGACCTCTACCAGCGCCAGGCCAGCGGCCAGCCCATGCCGCCGCGCCTGCCGCGCGACCTGCACGACGCCCTGGCGGCGCTGCGCAGCGCCGCCATCCTGCGTGACGACCTCGGTGAGGCTTTCTGCGAACAGTTCCTTGCGCTCAAGTGCGCCGAGTGGGACGCCTATGCGCAGCAGGTGAGCGAATGGGAGCTGCAGCGGTACGTGTGATGCGTGTCTTGCGGTCGAGCGCAGAACAGGTTGATGCAACGAAGCGCTCGCTTTGATGGCGAATCCCCGTCGTTTGCCACGCCACGCCGGAGCGTGATCCGCGACGCACGAAACAGTCCAGCCGTGGGGCACCGCCAGGCCGGCTTTGCCGGATGGCTGGTGTCGCCCCCTTGAGGGGGGATGCGGCCACGCGCAGCGGGCAAGCAACGGGGGTGGGCTGCTTCACTTCAGTTCTTGTAGCCCGGGTCCAGCCGCTCGACCTTGCGCAGCAGCGCCGGCCAGGCGAGCTGTGCGCCCTGGCCGGCGGTTGCGATCTTCATCACCTCCGCCATGCCGGCGAGGATGCGCGGATCCACCTGCGTGAGTTCACCGCCTCCGGCCAGCGCGTCGATCTGGATGCGGCAGGTGTTCTCGAAGGTGTACATCGACAGGAAGGCGTCGGCGATACTGCTGCCCACGGTGAGCAGGCCGTGGTTGCGCAGCATGAGGAAGTTCGCCCGACCCAGGTCGGCCTGCAGGCGCGGCTTTTCGTCGGGGCGGAAGGCCACGCCTTCGTAGTCGTGGTAGGCCAGCGAGGCCAGCACAAAGGTGCTCTGCTGGCTGATGGGCAGGATGCCGGCCTTCTGCGCGCTCACGCCCACGCCGGCGCGCGTGTGGGTGTGCAGCACGCACTGCACTTCGGGCCGCGCCTCGTGCACCGCGCTGTGGATCACGAAGCCCGCGGGGTTGACCGGGAAGGGCGAGTCGAGAAGCTTGTTGCAGGCCATGTCGACCTTGACCAGGCTGCTCGCCGTGATCTCGTCGAACATCAGGCCGTAGGGATTGATGAGGAACTGGTGTTCACCGCCGGTGACGCTGTCGGGCAGCTTGGCGCTGATGTGGGTGAAGACCAGATCGCTCCAGCCGTAAGCGGCTACCAGCCGGTAGCAGGCCGCGAGGTCGCAGCGCAGCGCCCACTCTTCGGCGCTGACGGATTCTTTGAGCGAGGGGATGTTGAGCATGTCGTGTCTCCTGCGCCGCGTCAGGATGCGCGGCTGTGGGCGACATGGTCGCGCGGAGAGGCGATGCGGGCTGTCGCAGGTCGGACAAACCGGAGATGCAGAAGGGGACAAGCGACCCAGCCGGAGCGCCTGCCGCAAAGCCCAGGATGCGGTGGAACCGGCTTTGCCGGGCCACTCGCATCGCCCCCCGGGGGGGCGATGCCGCAGGCGGCGCGGGGGGGGGGGTGAAGGTTACTTCTTCATGCTGCAGGTGTTGAAGCCCAGCAGCGCGTAGGGCGGGCACCAGCCCATCAGGCCGGTCAGCAGCGGCACCACGCCGATGTAGCCCCAGACGCCGATGCTGCCCATGGCGGCGGCGGCGATGAGGGCGACGCCCACGAGGATGCGAAGGATGCGGTCGATGCCGCCGACGTTCTTGGTCATGTGAATACTCCTGTTAACGGTGGTTGAGCCGCTGCCATGAACCCAAGGGGGTTCGCCCGGTGGCGGAACGTGGAGCGTATTGAATCGAAACGTCGGGGCGGGGTATGTGACCTGTGTCACAAAGCGCGAGCGGCGCCGCGGCGGCTCACTTCGCCGACATGGCCGCGATGGCGCGCAAGGCGGTGCTGTCGCGGATGGTGATGCACTCGCGCGAGAGTTCGACCAGTCCGTCGCGCTCGAAGCGGTGCAGCAGGCGTGTGATGATTTCGCGCACCGTGCCCAGCTCGTCGGCGAGCGCCTGGTGGGTGGCGCGCACCTGCTGACCGTGGCCGAGCAGGGTGCTGGCGAGCCGGCTGTCGAGGCGCTGGAAGGCGATGGCCTCGATCAGGGCGGTGAGGTCGGCCATGCGCGAGGCGAACAGGCCGAGCACAAAAGAGCGGAAGTCGCTGTCGGTCAGGGCGAGCTGGAAGTCGGGCGGCGAGAGCAGGGTGAGCGTGGTTTCGCAGGCGGTCACGCCATGCGCCGTGAGCGGCTGGCCGGCAAACAGGCTGGCGGACGAGACCAGGCACATTTCGCCGGGCAGCACGCGGTAGAGTTCCAGCTCCCGGCCGTTGGCGGCGCTGCGCGAGACGCGCACCTCGCCACTGAGCACCATGGGGAAGCCCTGGCAGGTTTCGAGTTCCCGGAACAGCGCTGTGCCCGCCGGCACCTGGATCGTCTGCAGGCGCGGCAACAGCGCCTTGAGCGAGCCCATGGCGGGGTAGAGCGTCAGCAGGGTCTGGGCATCGGTGTCGGGCATGGGCGCATTGTAGGAGCGGCACTGCGCCGGTGCGTGATTCGAATTGGCTGACGGAGTTCATTCAAATTTTTTGAAGTCAGGCTTCAAGCCGTTTCACACAGGGCGCGGCGCCGGCTGCCTAAACTCCCGGCATGTCCGAACCGACCGTCACCCGATACCACCCCGTGGCCGTGGCCCTGCACTGGCTGCTGGGCCTGGCCCTGATCGGCAACTTTGCCCTCGGCCTGTACATGGCCGACCTGCCGTTTTCGCCCGCCCGCCTCCAGTACTACAGCTGGCACAAGTGGGCTGGTGTGCTAGTGCTCACTTTCTCCCTGGTTCGCCTTCTGACTCGCCTTATGGCCCGTCCGCCTGCCTTGCCGGTGGCCGTCGAGGCGACCATGCCGGCCTGGCAGCGACTGGCCCACCATGCCACGCACGCCGGTCTGTACGCGCTGTTTTTCGCGGTGCCCTTGCTGGGTTGGGCTTACAGCTCGGCCGCTGGCTTCCCTCTGGTGCTGTTTGGCGTGCTGCCGCTGCCGGACTTTGTGCCGGTGAGCGAAGGCCTGGCCGACGTGCTCAAGCCGCTGCACAAGTTCTCGGCCCTGGCCATGGCCGCGCTGGTGCTGCTGCACGTGGCCGGCGCACTGAAACACCACTTTGTGGACCGCGACGGCCTGCTGCGCCGCATGGCCCTGGCCGGCCGCTGAGCGCGCTCGCCTCCCCGCCCTTTTTCCTGTTCCGAAAGTTGCCGACATGACCTTCCGCCTGAAACCTGTTGCGTTCGCCCTGGCCCTGACCAGCCTGTTGCCCCTGGCCGCCCAGGCCCAGCAGCAGCTCGTGCCGGCGCAGAGCGAGGTCTTGTTTGTAAGCCGCCAGATGGGCGTGCCGGTGGAGGGCAAGTTCAAGGCTTTCAGTGCCCAGGTGGCGTTCGACCCGGCCAAGCTGGCCACCAGCAAGATCGCCTTCACGGTCGACACCGGCAGCGCCGACATCAGCCGTGAAGCCAACTCGGAGCTCGTCAAACCCTTGTGGTTCAACGTGGCGGCCTTTCCCAAGGCCACGTTCCAGTCCAGCGCGATCAAGCGCATCGACGCCAACAAATTCGAAGTCGCCGGCAAGCTGAGCATCAAGGGCGTGAGCAGCGACGTGGTCGTGCCCGTCACGCTGGCCCAGAGCGGCGCCACCACCACGGCCACCGGCACCTTTCCGATCAAGCGCCTGTCTTTCCGCATTGGCGAGAAAGAATGGGCCGACACCTCGACGGTCGCCGACGAGGTGCAAGTCAAGTTCAAGCTGGCGCTCACGGGCTTGGGCAAGCTCTGACCGGCCGTTTTGATTTTCCCCTGTTCGTTGTTCTTCGATACCTTTGATCTTTTAACTGGAGTCACACACACCATGCGCAAATCCCTGACCTTGCTGGCCGCGGCCGCCACCCTGTCCACCGGTGCCTTCGCCGCTGACTACGCGATCGACCCGACGCACACGTTTGCCAGCTTCGAAATCGGCCACTTCGGCGCCAGCGTGAACCGCGGCCGCTTCGACAAGAAGGAAGGCCAGATCAGCTTCGACAAGGCCGCCAAGACCGGCTCGGTGGATGTGTCTTTCGATGTGGCTTCGGTCAACACGGGCACGCCGAACTTCGACAAGCACCTGCAGAGCGCCGACCTTCTGGACGCCACCAAGTACCCCAAGGCCCGCTTCGTGTCGACCAAGTTCCAGTTCAGCGGTGACAAGGTCAGCGCGGTCGACGGCAACCTGACGCTGCTGGGCAAGACCCAGCCCGTGACGCTCAAGGCCAACCAGTTCGCCTGCTACGAGAGCCCCATGCTCAAGCGCGAAGTCTGCGGCGGCGACTTCGAGGCCACCATCGACCGCACCGCCTTTGGCGTGAACTACGGCGTGGACTGGGGCTTCCCGAAGAACGTGCGCCTGGTGGTTCAGGTCGAAGGCGTGAAACAGTAAACCCCCCTGCGCCGCTTCGCGGCTTCCCCCCTGGAAGGGGGGACCACGCCCTTGGACCGGCAAAGCCGGATCCTCGGCGTGTGCTGGATGAATGCACGCGCTCCGGAGTCGTTCGCTTGTTCCCAAAGGCCCGCTTGTGCGGGCCTTTGTTGTTCCGGGGGTGGAAGTCCTGGCGTGCGCGGGGTACAAAGGTTCCATGGACACAATCAACTGGGTGGGGCGGCCTGTAGCGGTGCCGGGGCTGGGTGAACTCTGGAGCGAGGCCTGTGGCCCGGCGGACGGCCCCCCGGTGCTGCTGGTGATGGGCGCGATGAACCCCGGCCTGTTCTGGCCGCCGGCGTTTGTGGGGGCGTTGGTGCGTGCGGGCTGCCGAGTGCTGCGCTACGACCACCGCGACACCGGTCGCTCCTTCGTCATGCCATCGACCGCACCGCCGTATGCGCTGGGCGATCTGGTGGGCGATGCGTTGCGGGTGCTGGATGCCTGGGCGCTGCCTCGTGTGGCGGTGGTGGGTTGGTCCATGGGCGGTTACATCGCGCAGTGCCTGGCCCACGAACACCCGGATCGGGTGAGCCATCTGGTGCTGCTGGCGACATCGCCCGACCACCGGCCCTACATGGCCGCCACGCTGGGGCGGGCAGCGCCCCCCGTGGGCCTGCCGGGGCCGACACCTGCTTTTCTGCAGGCCTTGCAGCGCATGGCGGCCGAACGCAACGGCGCGCCGGACGACGTGGCGGTGCGCGGCTGGAGCGCCTTTCATGCGGGTTCCCATCCGTTTCCGGCCGACATGGTGCGGGCCCAGGTGCGGGCGGCGCTGGCGTCTGGCCACCAGCCACTGGCCGCGATGCGCCATGGCCTGGCCGTGGATCTCGCACCACCGCGGACCGACTGGTTGCCTTCCCTCACGGTGCCCACCCTGGTGCTGCACGGCGCCGAAGATCCGTGTCTGCCCTTGCCGCACGGGCAGGCGCTTGCGCGCCTCATCCCTGGCGCAGGGTTGACCGTGCTTGACATGGGTCACCTGCTGCCGGAGGCCCTGGCCGCTCCGGTCGGCGCTCAGGTAGCGGCGTTCATGGGCGCACCGCAGGTTGGGTAGCCTGTTCCAGTTGCACTAAAAAATGCATCGCTTGCTCGCGTGAGTTGCCACACATCTCGGCGCTGGGTGGCAGCGAGCCGCACACCGCGGGTCGCTCGGGCTGGCCGAACAGGCGGCAGCGCAGGGCTTCGTCCAGATGCGGGCAGGGCACGCCCGCGGGCTTGCCGTTGGGCAGGCCCGGCATCGGGCTGCTGATGGACGGCGCGATGCAGCAGGCGGCGCAGCCTGGGCGGCAGTTCATGCCTGGAATTTGCCAGCGGCCCAGAGCACCTGGTCGACCACCGCCTGCACACCGGCGCGGCTGGCGTCGGTGGTGAGGCCGCCTTCCGCATCGAAGGCCTCGGCCGCCCTGGATAGCGCGAATTGTTTGGGCGAGACCCAGCACTGCAGGTTCATCAGCAACGGTGCCAGGTGGCTCAGGCTGCGCAGTCCACCGAGTGCACCAGGGGACGCCGAGAGCATGCCCACCACCTTGCTGGCGAAGGGCTTGCCGCCGTTCGCCCACAGCGGGTCGCCGGCGACCGGGCGCGAGGCCCAGTCGATGGTGTTCTTCAGCAGGCCGGTGTAGCTGCCGTTGTATTCGGGCGAAACCACCAGCCAGGCCGGGTGGGCGAGGAAGATTTCCTTCAGGCGGATCGCATCGCGCGGGAAGCCGCGTGCTTCCAGGTCGCCGTTGTAGAGCGGCAGATCGAAGTCGGCCAGTTCGAGGTGGGTGACCTGGGCGCCGGCGGCGCGGGCGGTGTCGGCCGCGACCCTGGCCAGCTTGCGGTTCCAGGACTGGGCACGGCTGCTGCCGGCGAAAACGAGGAGGGGAAGGGGTGCGGTCATGCGGGCCTTGGTGTGGTGGCCTTTGATTGTGAGGCTGGCACCGCCAACCTTATGGACTTGGGGACTTCGGATCGTTGAATGTGTCCAGCGCCAGCAGCAGGCTGGTGCGGTGCTCGCGTGCCACGGTCTGCCAGGGCAGGCCGGTGAGCGCCGCTTCGAGCCCCCAGAGCAGGTTGAGGCTGGCGCGTGGGTCGCTGCGCTTCACCCGGGCGTAGGCGGCCACCGATCCCAGCCGCCGCAGCGTGGCCAGATCGGGAATGCCGGCCGCTGCCAGCATGGCCTGCGACTTCGGGCCGAGGCCGGGCAGGGCGGCCAGCGCCGGTTCGCCGGTTGCGCGTGGGGTGGTGCTGGGCACGGGTGGGCGGCGAAGGGGCATTGATGGGACAATTGCGGGTTGCCCGAGCCAGACGCCGGCCGGGCGGCGGGTGTTTCACGTGAAACACACCGCATCCGCATTGTCGGGCAGCGCGCCAGCCGCCGTGCCCTGGAGCTTTCACCATGTTGTACCCACAAGAATTTGATGTCATCGTCGTCGGCGGTGGCCACGCCGGCACCGAGGCCGCGCTCGCCGCCGCGCGCATGGGCTGCGCCACGCTGCTGCTCACGCACAACATCGAGACGCTGGGGCAGATGAGCTGCAACCCCAGCATCGGCGGCATCGGCAAGGGCCATCTGGTGAAAGAGGTGGACGCACTGGGCGGGGCGATGGCGCTGGCCACGGACGAGGGTGGCATCCAGTTTCGCATCCTCAACAGCTCCAAGGGGCCGGCGGTTCGCGCCACCCGCGCCCAGGCCGACCGCATTCTGTACAAGGCCGCGATCCGCCGCATGCTGGAGAACCAGCCGAACCTGTGGCTGTTCCAGCAGGCGGTGGACGACCTGATGGTGGAGGGCGACCGGGTGGTGGGCGCCGTCACGCAGGTGGGCATCAAATTCCGCAGCCGCACCGTGGTGCTGACGGCCGGCACTTTCCTCGACGGCAAGATCCACGTCGGCCTGAACAACTACGCCGCTGGCCGCGCGGGCGACCCGCCGGCGATCAGCCTGTCGGCCCGGCTCAAGGAACTCAAGCTGCCGCAGGCACGCCTGAAAACCGGCACCCCGCCGCGCCTGGATGGTCGCAGCATCGACTATTCCAAGTGCCAGGAACAGCCCGGCGACGGCGTGCCCGGTGGCATGAACGCCGACCAGCCGGTGCCGGTGTTCAGCTTCATGGGGCAATCGGTGCCGCACCCGAAACAGGTGCCGTGCTGGATCACGCACACCAACCTGCGCACACACGAGATCATCCGCTCCGGCTTCGACCGCAGCCCCATGTTCACCGGCAAGATCGAGGGCGTTGGGCCGCGTTACTGCCCGAGCGTGGAAGACAAGATCAACCGCTTCGCCGATAAGGACAGCCACCAGATCTTCCTGGAGCCCGAGGGCCTGACCACGCACGAGGTCTACCCCAACGGCATCTCGACCAGCCTGCCGTTCGACATCCAGTACGCGCTGGTGCGCAGCATGCCTGGGCTGGAAAACGCCCACATCCTGCGCCCGGGCTACGCCATCGAATACGACTACTTCGACCCGCGCTCGCTCAAGAACAGTTTTGAAACCCGGCAGATCGCCGGCCTGTTCTTCGCCGGCCAGATCAACGGCACCACCGGCTACGAAGAGGCCGCGGCCCAGGGCCTGTTCGCCGGGCTCAATGCCGCGCTGCAGTGCCAGGGCAAAGACGCCTGGCTGCCGCGCCGCGACGAGGCCTACCTGGGTGTGCTGGTAGACGACCTGGTGACCCAGGGCGTGACCGAGCCCTACCGCATGTTCACCAGCCGCGCCGAGTTCCGCCTGCAGCTGCGCGAAGACAACGCCGACATGCGCCTGACCGAAGCCGGGCGCCAACTCGGGCTGGTGGATGACGCGCGCTGGAACGCCTTCAGCCGCAAACGCGACGCGGTGGCGCGGGAAACCGAGCGCCTGAAGTCGACCTGGGTGAACCCGCGCAACCTGCCAGCGACCGAAAGCGAACGCGTGCTGGGCAAGGCGATTGAACACGAGCACAACCTGTTCGACCTGTTGCGCCGCCCGGCCGTGGGCTACGCCGATCTGGTGGGCATGGAGGCTGGCAAGTATGTGAGCCCCGATGTTTCACGTGAAACGCTGGGGGACTTGCTGGAGCCTGTGGTGGAACAGGTGGAGATCGCCGCCAAGTACTCGGGCTACATCGACCGCCAGAAGAACGAGGTGGAACGGGCATCGCACTACGAGGGCCTGAGGCTGCCCGCCGATCTGGATTACCTGCAGGTGGCGGCGCTCTCGTTCGAGGCGCGGCAGAAACTGGCCAAGCACCGGCCCGAAACCCTGGGGCAGGCCTCGCGCATCTCGGGCATCACGCCGGCCAGCATCTCGCTGCTGCTGATCCACCTGAAGAAGGGCGGCTTCAAGGGTTTTGCCACCGTGGCGGTGGAAGGCGCTGAGGCATGAGCCGGGATGTGCTGACTTCTGGTCTTCGCGCTCTGGGCCTGCAACTGAGCGACGAACAGGTGAGCCTGCTGCTGGACTATCTGGCGCTGCTGCAGAAGTGGAACAAGGTCTACAACCTGACCGCCGTGCGAGACCCCGCCGAGATGATGACGCACCACCTGCTGGACAGCCTGGCGGCCATCGGCCCGTTGCTGCGCCAGACCGGTGGCCAGCCGATCAAGCTGCTGGACGTTGGCTCGGGTGGCGGGTTGCCGGGTGTGGTGATCGCCATCACCTGTCCGCAGATACAGGTGAGCTGTGTGGACGCGGTGGGCAAAAAGGCTGCCTTCATCCAGCAGGCAGCGGCCGCGCTGAAGTTGCCGAACCTGCGCGGCGTGCATGCGCGGGTGGAATCGCTCAAGGCGGAAGAGGGCGGGGGCTTTGACGTGGTCTGCTCGCGGGCCTTTGCATCATTGGTGGATTTCACGACCTGGTCTTCGTCGGCCTTGAAGCCGGGCGCGGTGTGGATGGCGATGAAGGGCAAACACCCGGCGGACGAGATCGCTGCGTTGCCCGCCTCGGTGGTGGTGTTTCACGTGGAACAGTTGGTGGTGCCGGGGTTGGATGCGGAGCGTTGCATCGTCTGGCTTCGTCCTTCCTTCCCGGTCTGAGTCTCCTCCGTCCCCCCATCTCTTGCAGAAACCTCGCGCAGGCCGGTGGCGTCATGCGCGTTCTCCGGCCCACGCTCGCGGGGAGCTGCTTGTGGCGCTCGACTGGGTTTGCGTCAACACTGGGCTGGCGCTCATCCTTTTGTGGCCACCGCGAATGGGTGCCTGCGCCCGCGCACGCCACCACCGACCTCTGAGTGGCGACGTGGACTCCTCTTGGATAACCCTTCTGTCACTGGAGGTGGTTGGTTTGGGTGGGCCGGAGCAATCCCACCCGGACCAACCGCCTCTGCGAACACGCCGCGAGCGCAAAACGCAACGCAAGCAAAGACACCAAGAAGAAGAGCAGGGCAGTCACGTAAACTCAGCCCCTCAACTCCCGGGGTTTTCACATGTTCGGCATCGCTGATTACGGCGCGTTTGTGGCCGCCATCGTCCTGTTTCTGGCCATTCCAGGCCCGGGCAACCTCGCGCTGATCACCTCGACCAGCAAGGGGGGCGTGCGTGGCGGACTGGCCGCCACCCTCGGCGTGATCGCGGGCGACCAGGTGCTCATGTGGATGGCCGTGGCCGGGGTGGCGGCCCTGCTCGCCGCCTACCCGGCGGCCTTCACCGCGGTGCAGTGGCTGGGCGCTGCCTACCTCGCCTGGCTGGGCTGGAAGATGCTCACCGCCAAGCCTGGCAACAAACCCGTGCTCAACATCAAGCCACACCACTTCTTCCAGCAGGCGCTCACCATCACCCTGCTCAACCCCAAGGCCATCGTCTTCTACATGGCCTTCTTCCCGCTGTTCGTGGATCCCGCGAAGCACCAGGGCCTCATCACCTTCGGTGCCATGGCCGCCACCGTCGCGGTGCTGACCTTCCTCTATGGGCTGACTGCCGTGTTGCTCACGCACTTCTTGGCCGAGCGCATGCGCGCCAACCCGGTCATCGCCCGCACGCTGGAAAAGCTCGCGGGCATTTTCCTCATCGGCTTCGGCATCAAGCTGGCCATCTCCAAATAAACACCGGGACACCAGATGGCGAAGATCTTTTGTGTGGCCAACCAGAAGGGCGGTGTCGGCAAGACCACCACCACCGTCAACCTCGCCGCCGGCCTGGCCAAGGTGGGGCAGCGGGTGCTCATGGTCGACCTCGACCCGCAGGGCAACGCCACCATGGGCTCGGGCGTGGACAAGCGCAGCATGGAACTCTCGGTCTACGACGTGCTGCTGGAGTCGGCCACCGTCCAGGAGGCCGCCCTCTTTTCGGAGAAGTGCGGTTACCACGTGCTCGGTGCCAACCGGGAGCTGGCCGGGGCCGAGGTGGAGCTGGTGGACGTGGAGCGGCGGGAAAAACGCCTCAAGACCGCGCTGGCTGCGGTCGATGCCGACTACGATTTCGTGCTGATCGACTGCCCGCCCAGCCTGTCCATGCTCACGCTCAACGGCCTGTGCTCGGCGCACGGCGTGATCGTGCCCATGCAGTGCGAATACTTCGCCCTGGAAGGACTGACCGATCTGGTCAACACCATCAAGCAGGTACACGCCAACCTCAACAAGGACCTGCAGATCATCGGCCTGTTGCGCGTCATGTTCGACCCGCGCATCACGCTGCAGATGCAGGTGAGCGACCAGCTCAAGGCGCACTTTGGCGACAAGGTGTTCGACACCGTGATCCCGCGCAACGTGCGCCTGGCCGAAGCACCCAGCTACGGCCTGCCGGGCGTGGTGTTCGATCCGGGGGCCAAGGGCAGCCAGGCCTTTGTGACCTTCGCCACCGAAATGGTGGCGCGCATCGACAAGATGTGAGCGGCGGGCTGTTTCACGTGAAACCCCACAACGTGCTCATCCTGCCCGGCTGGCAGAACAGCGGGCCGGACCACTGGCAAAGCCGCTGGGAAGCCCTCCACGGCTACCGCCGCGTGGACCAGCACGACTGGATGACCCCGCGCCGCGGTGACTGGATCGCGCGGCTGGAAGACGTCATCCTTGGCAGTGACGGACCGGTGGTGCTGGTGGCCCACAGCCTCGGCTGTATTCTGACCGCCGCCTGGGCGCAGGTCTCGCGCAGCACCGGCCAAGTGCAGGGCGCGCTGCTGGTCGCACCCGGTGATGCCGAGCGCGAGGAACTGCGCGGGGTGCTGCCCAGCTGGTCACCCATCGTTCGCCAGCGCCTGCCGTTCCCCAGCATCCTGGTGGGCAGCCGCAACGACCCGTATTGCCGCTTCGAGCGCGCGCAGGGCCAGGCCGACAGCTGGGGCTCGCGCTTCATCGACTATGGCGAGCGCGGTCACATCAACGCCGAATCGGGGCTGGGCGACTGGCCGGAAGGGTTGAGCTTGCTGCGTGACCTGGCTCCTTTACAAGGTCCTCAATGAGGCTGCTGCGCAGTTCGGGAAGCAGTCCGCCGCCCGCTGTGGCCGGAGCCGGGCAGAACCAGAACCTGGGATGGATGGCCCGCACGAAGGCCTCGGTTCAGGGCCGAGTGCTCCTGGTGGTCGAGGCCGCGGGCACCTTGGCCTCGGCGGTGGGCGTGCCGCTCGCTGCCCTGACCGGCAAGCTGTACCTGGCCGTGCTGGTCGCCCTGTTCGGGCTGGGCTGTTGTCTGCGTTTTGTGCGCTTGCGGCAGAGGTTGCGTCAGACCCGTCAAGAGGTCGTTGCAGACTCGCCGCCTGCGCCAGTATGGCTGACGCCCGCGGTGGGCCTGTTGTCAGCGGTCGAAATCGCCGTCCTCGTGGAGGCCACGCGCCTGCCGGTGCGTGCCGACCAGGCGGGTTTTGAAACTGCCCACTGGTGGTGGGTCCTGGCGGGGTTCGCGGTGCTGTTCTGGTTGCAGCGAGGCTGGCTGGGCGAGCGCCTGACCAGCAGCCCGACGCCGCGTCGCTGACCTGTCGGAAGTCATTTCAAGAACAAACAGAAAGAAGGAACCAGACCATGGTCACCAAGAAACCCAAGGGCCTCGGCCGCGGACTCGAAGCCCTGCTGGGCCCCAAAGTGGCGGAAGCCGCTTCGCCCGACGCGCAGGACAACGCGCGCAACCAGACGCCGAGCAGCCTGCCGCTGACCGAGCTGGTGCCGGGTGTCTACCAGCCGCGCACCCGCATGGACGAGGGCGCGCTCTACGAGCTGGCCGAGTCGATCAAGGCGCAGGGCATCATGCAGCCGATCCTGGTGCGCAAGCTCGCCGACGGCCCGAACGCCGGCAAGTACGAAATCATCGCTGGCGAGCGGCGCTTCCGTGCTTCCCGGCTGGCGGGTCTGGACAGCGTGCCGGTGCTGGTGCGCGATGTACCCAACGAATCGGCCGCCGCCATGGCGCTGATCGAAAACATCCAGCGCGAAGACCTGAATCCGCTGGAAGAAGCCCAGGGTTTACAACGCCTGGTGAAGGAGTTTGGGCTCACTCACGAACAGGCGGCCCAGGCGGTGGGCCGCTCGCGCAGCGCAGCCAGCAACCTGCTGCGCCTGTTGCAGCTGGCCGAGCCGGTGCAGACCATGCTGATGGCGGGCGACCTGGACATGGGCCATGCGCGTGCGCTGCTGACGCTGGACAAGGCCACCCAGATCACGGCCGGCAACCAGATCGCCGCGAAAAAGATGTCGGTGCGCGAAGCCGAGAGCCTGGTGAAGAAACTCAGCGCCGAGTTCGAGCTGGCGCCGCAGAAGCTGAAAAAAGAGAAGTCGCGCGACATCAAACGCGTCGAGGAAGAGCTGTCGGACCTGTTGACCGCCGAGGTGGAGGTGCGGGTGAAAAAGCGCGTGAAGCGCCATGGCCGTGTGGAAGAGCAGGGCGAGCTGGCGATCCAGTTCGGTTCGCTGGACGAGCTCAACGGGCTGATCGATAAGCTCAGGAAGTGACCCCCTGCGCCGCTGCGCGGCTTCCCCCAAAGGGGGACGGCGCCCTTTGACCGGCAGAGCCGGATCTTCGGCGCCTCTGGGTTTGGGGTGCTGGCGCGCCGGTTGCGCTGCCTGTCATCGGGCCGAGAAGCGCAGACCCGATTCAGTTCAAAGCGCACACCCAATAGAAAAGGCCTCCCGAAGGAGGCCCAGTTCGAATGAGGGGAAGCCCCTCAGCAGATGCCGAAGGTCCGGCTCCGCCGGCCCAAGGGCATCGTCCCCCCGGGGGGACGCCGTGCAGCGGCGCAGGGGGACCTTAATTGCCCACCTTGAGCTGACCACCGCGGCCCAGGCCGCCCTTGACTTCCTGCGCCTTGTAGTTGCGCAGCGAAATCACCATGTTGTTGTAGGCGTCGGTGAATGCGGCCACGGTGGCTTTGCCGGCCGGGGTGCGTGAGAAGCCGCCGAGGGCACCGCCGGCGCTGGGGCCGAAGGCGCCAAGGGCCGCACCGTAGTTGGTGGCGGTGGCGTTGCCTTCGGAGATGGCGATCTGCACGCCCGAGCGGATGTCCAGCAGGGTCATGGTGACCACGGAGGCCTTGCTTTCCAGCGAACCGGCCAGCACACCCAGGTTGCGGTTGCGACTGCCCAGCAGACCGCCGAGAGCGCCGGCGATCTGGCCGGTGGACTCGTTGTCGATGATCACGGCGGGTTCCAGGTAGTAGTCGGCGGCAACGCGCTGGCCCTTTTGCTGGTTGGAGCCGGCGCGGAACTCACCCGAGTTGCGCTGCTTGTCGGTGATCGCCGAAATCTTGCTTTCGGTGCGGTTGTTGCCGATCGAGGTGATGACGAAGCAGTTCGACTGCTGCACCGCCAGGCGTATCAGCGGCTCGATGGTCGTGACCTGGGTTTCGCGTCCGAAGCTGGCGTACCACTCCTTGCCGCGTCCGTCGTCCACGGCCAGCGTGCCCAGCGGCGAATCGCAGCGCTGCAGGCCGCTGTTGGCGTTGACGCTGGTGCTGCCGCCGGCCGAACCCGTGGCGGCGGTGGGGCTGCCACCGGTGGACACGATGCCGCCGCCCGGTGTGACACAACCGGCCAGTGCGAGGGAGGCGGCCAGGGCGGCCCAGCGGAGGGAAGAGGTGGTTTTGCTCATGGATGGACTCTCTGTTGACGTATAAAAAAGCGATCAAAAAAGCACTCTTGGGTGCATTCAGCGGTTTTTCCAGCCGTTCGATCCCCAGTACCAGTAATAAGGGTAGGCACCATACCACCCGCTGTACCAGGTTTTGCGGTTGGCTTCGCGCCATTCGTAGGCGCTATTTTCGTCCTTCTTCGCGGCCTGGGCCTGGGGCAGCAGCCTCCGTGCTTCCTTGTTGCCCTTGGCGGCCGCCATGGACAGCCAGGTCTCGGCTTCGGCGGGATCGGGGCCCATTTCTTCCAGGCCCATGAGGTAGAAGCGGCCCAGCGCCAGCTGCGCCGGGACCACGCCGCGTTCACCCGCGTCGCGCATCCATTTCAGCGCCTGGTAGCTGTCCTGACGCACGCCGTCACCGCGGAAATAGCGCAGGCCCAGGTCGTAGGCGGCGCGTGGGTCGTCGCGCGCCACCTCGGTCAGCTGCAGCAGGCGCTGCTCGGCCACCGGGTCGGTCGCCTCGGGCTGGAAAGTGGCGCTGTCACGTGGGCGGTCGGAACAACCGCTGCTGTCGCAGATGCGGACGGTGGGCACGGCGTCTTGCGCAAACACGGCGGACGACGCCAGCAGCAAGGGGAGCAGCAGCCTGTGCATGAAACACCTCCTCCAGAAATAATGAGCCCTAAAGTTTACATCTTCCCTGGGCGCCGGACCCGGCTCTGAGGGCCACGGTGCGCAGGCGTTCAGCGTTTTTTTCCCCTGCATGGGGGAATGCCCAAGGCCCAGCGCCCGACGCACGGTTCACGTGAAGCCCCGTCAGAGCGCGAAGATCTTGCCGGGGTTCAGGATGTTGTCCGGGTCGAGTGCGCGCTTGATGCTGCGCATCATGTCGACGGCGCCCGCGCCGGCCTCGGTGAGCAGGAAGTCCATCTTGTGCAGGCCCACGCCGTGTTCGCCGGTGCAGGTGCCTTCAAGCCGCAACGCCCGGGCCACCAGCTGGTTGTTCAACCCTTCGGCGCGCTCGCGTTCCTCGGGGATGGCCGGGTCGATCAGGTAGCCGAAGTGGAAGTTGCCGTCGCCCACGTGGCCGACCAGGAAGTAGGGGATGCCGCTGGCGTCGGCCTCGGCCACCGAGTCGAGCAGGCAGTCGGCCAGGCGGCTGATGGGCACGCAGGTGTCGGTGCTGATGGCGCGGCAGCCCGGCTTGCTCTGGATCGCGGCGAAGTAGGCGTTGTGCCGCGCGGTCCACAGGCGCGTGCGCTCTTCGGGCGTGGTCGCCCACTGGAAGGCGTTGCCGCCGAAGTCGGTGGCGATTTCCTGCACCGTCTCGGCCTGTTCCTTCACGCTCGCGGGCGAGCCGTGGAACTCCATCAGCAGCATGTGTTCTTCGCGCAGGCCGAGTTTGCTGTGCGTGTTGACCATGCGCACGGTGTTGGCGTCGATCAGCTCGCAGCGCGCGATCGGCACGCCGAGCTGGATCACCTGAATGACCGTGCGCACCGCGGCTTCGATGGTGGGGAAGGAGCAGGTCGCGGCCGAGATCGCTTCGGGCAGCGGGTAGAGCTTGAGCGTCACTTCGGTGATCACGCCCAGCGTGCCTTCGCTGCCCACCATCAGGCGCGTGAGGTCGTAGCCGGCGCTGCTCTTCTTGGCGCGCGTGCCGGTGCGGATGACTTCGCCACTGGCCGTGACCACTTCGAGCGCCAGCACGTTCTCGCGCATGGTGCCGTAGCGCACGGCGTTGGTGCCGCTGGCGCGGGTGGCCGCCATGCCGCCGATGGAGGCGTCAGCGCCGGGGTCGATGGGGAAGAACAGGCCTTCGCTTTTCACCGCCTCGTTCACGGCCTTGCGCGTCACGCCGGGCTGCACCGTCACGGTCAGGTCTTCGGCGTTGATCGACAAGACCTGGTCCATGCGGCTCACGTCGATGCTGATGCCGCCCTGCACCGCGAGCAGGTGACCTTCGAGCGAGGAGCCGACACCGAACGGGATCACAGGGACCTTGTGCGACGCGGCGAGCTTCACCGCATCGGCCACGTCCTGCGTGTTCTGCGCAAACACCACCGCAGCGGGCGGCGGCACGTCGTACACCGACTCGTCGCGGCCGTGTTGTTCGCGCACCGCCATGGCGGTGGAGCACTGGCTGGAAAAACGGGATTGCAGCGTCGCCAACAGTTCCGCAGGCACGGGGCGCTGCTGGATGTCGGGCACCAGATGGGCGAGTTGGGCGGGGGCGTTCATGGCAGTCTCCAAACTGGGCTGAGCGAAACGACCCAGTTTACTGCCAGCCCCCCGCAGGGAGAAGCGCTGCGCAATGCCCCTGTCGGACCCACGCTGGGTTCAGTCGATCAGGACTTGGGATCCTTCATGGCTGCCGTGAACTCCGCCAGCGAAATGGCGCCGTCCCGGTTGGCGTCGATCTTGGTGAACTGCTGCGACACCGCGGGCAAGGTCTTCGCCTCTTCGGCGCTCAGGGCCTTGTCGGCGTTTTTGTCGGCCCTGGCGAAGGCGGCGCTGATGGCCTGGTCGCTGGAGGCCATCTCGGGCAGGGCGGTGCTTTGCGCCATCAGGGCGCTGGTCGAGCCCATGGTCAGGGTGGCGAACAGCAGGACGCTGCGGACTTCGAACAAGGTGTGGTGTTGTCGATCAGACATGGTTCTTGACTCCTTGAGATTGAACAGTACCCCGTGCCCTGAAGCGCGGGGTTCTGCTATTTCATAGCAGCACACCGAGCAACGCCAATGGTTTTGCCGGCTGTTGCCTGCATGACATTCCGCTTGCCGCAGACACATTTCCCTGCCCGGTGTAACGGGCGCCGATTCCCGCACAATGCGAGGTTCCCCGCACAGCGGCCACCAAGGAATCCGTCATGGGCAACCGCCTCACCCAGATCGCCACCCGCACCGGCGACGCCGGCACCACCGGCCTCGGCGACAACACCCGCGTCTCCAAGAACAGCCTGCGCGTTCACGCCATGGGCGATGTGGACGAACTCAACTCGCACATCGGCGTGCTGCTGTGCGAAGACATGGCGCCCGACTTGCGCACGCTGCTGGTGGAGATCCAGCACCAGCTGTTCAACCTGGGCGGCGAGCTGTCCATCCCGGGTTTCGAGCTGCTCAAGCCCGAGGCCGTGCTCGCGCTCGACGAAGCGCTGGCGACCTACAACGGACAGCTGCCGCGCCTGCAGGAATTCATCCTGCCCGCGGGCACGCGCGCCGCGGCACAGGCGCACGTGTGCCGCACCGTGGCGCGCCGCGCCGAGCGTGTCGTGGTGGCGCTGGGCAATGAAGAAGCGATCAAGGAGGCCCCGCGCCAGTACCTCAACCGCCTCTCGGACCTGATGTTCGTGCTCGCGCGCGTGCTCAACCGCATGAACGGCGGTGACGACGTCTACTGGAAGAGCGAACGCATGGCGCAGGGTGGCGCCGAATGAACATGGCGCGGTGGGCCTTGGCGCTCGCGCTCGCGTTCAGTGCGGCCGCCCACAGCCAGACCCCGCCGGCAACGAGCCAGGTGGTGCTGGTGTGCGAGGCCGCCTACCTGCCGGCCCGCTCTGTCTGGACGCGCACGGTCGCCATCGCCTATGACCAGAAACGCGTGCGCTCGGTGCTGATCGACGGCGTGCCGGTGTACACCTTCGCGGTTCGTGGCACGGTGATCCTCACCGCGCTGGACAACGAGCGCATCCAGATCGACACCGCTGCCCAGACCTGGACCAGCGATTTCCGTGGCCTGGCCAGTGCGAACGGCCGCTGCGAACGTGGACGGCCCATGCCCGCGGCGGGCGCCGTGTCCCCCGGCTGAACGCCGGGCGCGGGCCGGTGGCCCCCATCAGCTTTGGGCGATGTGCAGACCGCCGGTCTGCGGCCGCTGCCCGTGGTGCAACCGGATGCGCAGCGAGAGGTCGGTGCGCGAGTCGGCGTTGTCCACCGCCTGTTCGGCCGTGAGTTCGCCGCGCTCGTAGAGCTCGTAAAGCGACTGGTCGAACGTGGCCATGCCGAGCTCCGTGCTCTTGGACATGGTTTCCTTGATGTCGTCGGTCTGGCCCTTCTGGATCAGATCGGCGATGTAGGGCGAGAGCAGCATCACTTCCACCGCCGGCACCAGCTTGTCGGCCACACCGCGGATCAGCCGCTGGCCCACCACGCCCTTGAGGTTGAGCGACAGGTCCATCAGGATCTGTTTGTGCGCGGTCTCGGGGAAGAAGTTCAGGATGCGCTGGATCGCCTGGTTGGCGTTGTTGGCGTGCAGTGTCGAGACGCACAGGTGGCCGGTTTCTGCGTAGGCCATGGCGTGCTGCATGGTGTCGCGGTCGCGGATCTCGCCGATCATGATCACGTCGGGCGCTTCGCGCATGGCGTGGCGCAGGGCCTCGTCGAACGACTGGGTGTCCAGGCCCACCTCGCGCTGGTCCACGATGGACAGGCCATGGCTGTGCTCGAACTCCATCGGGTCTTCGACGGTGAGGATGTGCCCGCTCAGGTTGCGGTTGCGGTGGTCCAGCATGGCCGCCAGCGTGGTCGACTTGCCCGAGCCCGCTGCGCCCACCACCAGCACCAGGCCGCGTTTGAGCTGGGCCAGTTTTTTCAGCACCGGCGGCAGCTTCAGCCCGTCCAGTGAGGGGATCTTGGCGTTGATGTGGCGCACCACCACGGCCACGTCGCCGCGCTGGCGGTAGACGTTGACGCGGAAGCGTCCCAGGCCGGGCAGGGCGATGGCCAGGTCGCATTCGAGCGTGGCTTCAAAGCCGCGGATCTGCGATTCGCGCATCACCGAATAGGCCAGGCGCTGCGTGCGCGACGGGTCCAGCGGCGTTTCCGATAAACGCCGTACCACGCCCTGCACCTTGAGCGCGGCCGAACTGCCACTGGAGAGAAAGAGGTCCGACGCGCCATGCGAGACCATCAGCGACAGGTAGTGGCCGAGATCGTCGTCGTTCGAGGGCAGGGCGGAGTCCATGGCGGGCCGTGACGGAAGTGCGAGATTGATCACTATATCGGCTAACCGTCAGCTGGGCATGAAGCGGTTGCGCTCTGGCGCAGTGAGGATCAGCGAGGCGCCAGAACCGCCATGGTGATGCGCGAGACGCAGGTCAGCTCGCCCGCGTCGTTCGAGAGGTCGATCTGCCAGACCTGGGTGGTGCGGCCGATGTGCACCGGCCGCGTGATGCCGGTGACCCAGCCACTGGTCGCGCCCTTGAGGTGGTTGGCGTTGATGTCCAGCCCCACGGCGCGGTGGCCTTCGGGGCAGCTGTAGGCCGCGCCACACGAGCCCAGTGTCTCGGCCAGCACCACGCTCACGCCGCCGTGCAGCAGGCCGTAGGGCTGTTGGGTGCGCGTGTCCACCGGGACGCGTGCGCGGATGAAATCGTCGCCGACTTCCAGAAACTCGATGCCCAGGTGTTGCACGGCGGTGCCCACATGGATGGTGGTGAGTTCTTCGACGGAGATGGGTTTTTTCCAGAGGGACATGGTGGCTGAACAGGTGGCTGGTTGGAGGAAGGTCCGCCACACTGTAGCGGTCCACCGCCCGCATGCACCGCACCGGGTGTCGCCGATGCCCGCCCCTCAGCCCTTGCGCCGCAGCGCCACCACCGTGCCGGACGCCGCGGGCATCGGCAGCGCCCAGTGCGAGGGAAGCGCATGCAGCACGGCGCGTGCGTCGAGCGAGCGGATCGGCACCGCGTTGTCCATGGGGATGCGGTCGTGGGCCTGCAGCGCCATGTAGCGCAGCGCGCTGACCCGCAGGAAGGACGCGAAGTTGCCGACCTCGCCCCGCGCATCGACCAGTTCGTCGTACAGCTTCTCGATCAGCTGCACCACCGACATGCCGTCGCGCAGCCCGATCTCTTCGAGCACGTCCCAGTAGAGGTTCTCCAGCCGGATGCTGGTGACCACGCCGTGCAGCCGCACCGAGCGGGTGCGGCTGGCGTAGCTGTCGGGGTTGGCACTGATGAAGATTTCACACATGGCAGGTCTCCTGGGCCGGTGGGCGGATCGGCCGCGTTGGTGCGGGGCATTGTCCGCCCGCTCCGCGCTCAGTGGCTGATCTTCGTGCCCAGCACTTCCAGGAACTGGGCGATCCAGGCCGGGTGGGCCGGCCAGGCGGGTGCGGTGACGAAGGGGCCGTCGGTCACCGCCTGGTCGACCGCGATCTGGGCGTAGGTGGCACCGGCCAGCTCGACCTCGACCTGGCAGGCCGGGTAGGCCGAGATGGTGCGGCCCTTGATGTCGCCGGTGGCCGCCAGCAGCTGCGCGCCGTGGCAGACGGCGGCCACGGGTTTGCCGGTCGAGGTGAAGTGCTTGACCAGCGCCATCACGCTGGCGTGCATGCGCAGGTACTCCGGGCCCCGGCCGCCGGGGATCACCAGGCCGTCGTACTGCTCGGGTTTCACGTCGGCGAAGCTGGCGTTGAGCGTGAAGCGGTGACCCGGCTTCTCGCTGTAGGTCTGCGCGCCTTCGAAATCGTGGATGGCCGTGTGGATGAAGTCGCCGGCCTTCTTGTCCGGTGCCACGGCGTGCACGGTGTGTCCCACCGCCTGCAGCGCCTGGAACGGCACCATGGTTTCGTAGTCTTCGCAGTAGTCACCGCAGATCATCAACAGCTTCTTGCCCATGGCAGTCTCCTAGGAAAACGGGGATCGGGCTTCGATTGTTGGCGGGTGGCTGGCGGCCGGGGTAACAGCCCGTTGCTGCACGGATGGGGGTTTGCCCTGAGGCCGGTCGCCAGCGGACAGGCGAAAAAAAGGCCTGTCGCCTTGGCGGGCAGACAGGCCTTGAAGCGGTGCCAGGCCTTCAGCCAGGGCGGCGTCCCAGCAGGGCCCACAGCCCGATCGCGCCGAAGGTCGCGGTACCGATGCCGCCGAGCGCGAACTCGCCGAAGCGCAGCGTGTAGTCGCCGGTGCCCAGCACCAGGGTGATGGCGGCCACGAGCAGGTTCCTGTTGTCCGAGAAGTCGACCTTGTTGTCGACCCAGATCTTGGCACCGGCGATGGCGATCAGGCCGAACACCACGATGGACACGCCGCCCATCACGGCCAGCGGAATGGCCTGGATCAGCGCGCCGAACTTGGGGCTGAAACCCAGCAGGATGGCCATGCAGCCGGCCACGAAGAAGATGGCGGTGGAGTAGATCTTGGTCGCGGCCATGACGCCGATGTTTTCGGCGTAGGTGGTCACGCCGGTGCCGCCCGCGCTGCCGGCCACGATGGTGGCCACGCCGTCGCCCATGAAGGCGCGGCCCATGTAGCGGTCCAGGTTCTTGCCGGTCATGGCGGTCACGGCCTTGATGTGGCCCAGGTTCTCGGCCACCAGGATGATGGCCACCGGCGCGATCAGCAGCATGGCGTTGCCGCTGAAGACCGGCGCGCTGAAATTGGGCAGGCCGAACCAGGCGGCGCTGGCGATGCCGCTCAGGTCCAGCGGTTTGCCCAGGCCCAGGCCGTTGGTGAGCACGGCGTAGATGACGCTGGCGATGATCAGGCCCATGAGGATCAGCAGGCGCTGCAGCATGCCGCTGCTGAACACCGCCACCAGCGCCACGCAGACGAAGGTCACGCCCTGCATCCAGGCGTCAAAGCCGGTGGGCGCCATGTTCTTGATCGGGATGCCGGCCAGGTTCAGGCCGATCACCGCCACCACCGAGCCGGTGACCACCGGGGGCATCAGGCGCTCGATCCAGCCGGTTCCGATGGCCTGCACCAGCGCGCCGATCAGCGTGTAGACGATGCCGCAGGCGACGATGCCACCGAGCGCCACGCCGATGTTGGCGTTGGGCCCCGGGCCGGCGTAACCGCTGGCCGCGATCACCACGCCGATGAAGGCGAAGCTCGACCCCAGGTAGCTCGGCACCTTGCCGCCGGTCATGACGAAGAAGATCAGCGTGCCGATGCCGCTCATGAGAATGGCGACGTTGGGGTCGAAGCCCATCAGGATGGGCGCGAGCACGGTGGCGCCGAACATGGCGATCAGGTGCTGCACGCCCATGACAGCCGTCTGTGGCCAGGGCAGGCGCTCGTCGGGGCCGATGACGCCGCCGCCGGCCAGCGTGGCCGATGATTTTTCGCTCCAGTGGAACATGCCCATGAAAACTCCTTGTTGTGGTTGTGGAAAGCGGGTGTCGGGTGGCGGCGATTCTGCCGGGTGGTCTGGAGGTGCGCACGCTGCGTTGCAGCAGGCGCGACGCGGGCGGGACAGCGCCGCTGCGATCTTGGCGTTGATGCCGGTGTGCGGGCCTTGATCCGCGTCAGGCGACGCGGAAGAAGCGCATTTCCACGCGGTCGGGAAAACGCGCACCGGTGCCGATGAAGAGGCTCTGTGTCATCCAGGCCAGCGCCGGGTGCGAGACCTCGAAGCTGGGCGCGCAGCGGAAATAGATGGCGGCCGGGTCTACCGGCTCGCCGCGCACCAGCTTCGCGATGTCTTCCGGCGAGCCGCGGCGCAGCGCGCGGTTCTGCACGAACACATGGGCGCCCGCCCAGTCGGGGTCGTCCAGCTGCAGCAGGTAACGCGCGTCGAGGTCGGCGCAGGTGTCGCTCACCACGAGCTGGAAATCGGCCCCGCCGGGCAGCACCCGGCCGTGGATGGCGCCGCTGACCGTGCCGCCGGTGATCGGGATGATGCGGCGCTTGCCGCGGCTGTTGAGCCCCGTGATCTCGCCCGCCTCGATGGGCGCGGCGACAAAGACCGTGAGGTCCAGGGCGGGTTCGAGTGTGGGGGCGGGCAGGGGCATGCGCGGGTTATACCGCAGGGGGCCCTGTCACCTGGGCAGTGGCGCGGTCAGGGGTGCGCTGCTACCCTCGCGGCAGACGGAGACAACAGGCCCCCAAGGGCCCAAACCAAGAGCGAGCCAACATGAGCACCACGCCGGGCACCCCTGCGCCCCACATCCCCCAGATCCGCCTCTACCAGCAATGGCTCGCGGAACACCGCGGCCTGCGGTTCGACGACTACGACGCGCTCTGGCGCTGGTCCACCACCGATCTCGACGCCTTCTGGCAAAGCATCTGGGACTACTTCGAGATGCAGTCGCCCACGCCGCACACGGCGGTGCTGGAGCGCAACGTGATGCCGGGGGCGAAGTGGTTCCCGGGCGCGCAGTTCAACTACGCGCAGCAGGTCTTGCGCCATGTCATGCCCGCGCACGCGGCCGGCTTCAGCGCCATCGTCAGCCGCAACGAGAAGGGCCGCCATGTCGAGCTGAGCTGGCCCGAGCTGCGCCGCCAGGTCGCGTCGCTCGCGCTGCACCTGCAGGCCCAGGGCGTGAAGCCCGGCGATCGCGTGGCCGCCTACCTGCCCAACATCCCCGAGACCATGGTCGCCTTTCTCGCGGTGGTGAGCGTCGGCGCGGTGTGGAGCGTGTGCGCGCCCGACATGGGCACCAACGCCGTGCTCGACCGCTTCAAACAGATCGAGCCGGTGGCCCTGATCGCCTGCGACGGCGTGACCTACGGCATGAAAGACTTCGATCGCCTGGACGTGGTGGCCGAACTGCGCGCGGCGCTGCCCACGGTGCGCCACGTGATCCTGCACACCAACCTGGCCGATGACCCGGCCGCGGTGGACCGCGCGCTGGAAGCCGCCCAGCCCTGCACGGCCTTCAGCACCGCCACCGCGCGCTACGACGCGGCCACTGCCGCTTTCGAGCCGCTGTGGCTGCCGTTCGATCACCCGCTGTGGATCGTCTACAGCAGCGGCACCACGGGCCTGCCCAAGCCCATCGTGCACGGCCACGGCGGCACGGTCATCGTGGCGATGGCACTGAAGATCATCCACAACGACGTGGGCTGCAGCTACGCGCCCAACAGCTGGGGCGAGCGCTACCACTGGTACAGCTCCACCGGCTGGGTGATGTGGAACGCGCAGACCAGCGGCCTGCTCAACGGCACCACCTGTGTGCTCTACGACGGCAATCCCGGCGGGGCGAAAGAGAGTCCCGACTGGACCACACTGTGGCGCTTTGCTTCCGAGCTCGGCGTCACTTTCTTCGGCGCCGGCGCGGCATTTTTTGCGAACTGCCTGAAGGCGGGCGTGGACCTGTCGACCTGCGGTGATCTGTCGCAGGTGAGGGCACTGGGCACGACCGGTTCGCCGCTGTCGGAGGACGCGCAGAACTGGGGAACGGCGCAGTTTCGCAAGTTGCGCGCCCTTGCCGGAGAGAAAGACGATTCGCCGCTGGGCCGCCCCAAGGCGAATCAGCCCCCTCGGGGGGCAGCGACCCGCGCAGCGGCGGAGCGTGGGGGCGACATCTGGTGGTGCAACATCTCCGGCGGCACCGACTTCGCCGGCGCCTTCATCGGCGGCAACCGCGAGCTGCCCCAAACGCCAGGCCGCATGCAGTGTCGTCTGATGGGCTGCGCGGTCGAGTCGTGGAACGAGCAGGGCCAGCCCGTCATCGACGAAGTGGGCGAACTGGTCTGCGCGCAGCCGATCCCGTCCATGCCGCTGTACTTCGTCGGCGACAAGGACAACCAGCGCCTGCTCGGCAGTTATTTCGACACCTTCCCGCCCGGCCACGGCCGCCGACCCGGTGGCGGTGACCTCGGTCCCGAAGCCGGTGCGGTCTGGCGCCACGGCGACTGGCTGCGCATCTATCCGGACGGTTCTTGCGTCATCTACGGCCGCTCCGACGCCACCATCAACCGCCACGGCCTGCGCATGGGCACCAGCGAGCTGTACAGCGCGGTCGAGGCCCTGCCCGAGGTGCTGGACTCGATGGTGGTGGACCTCGAATACCTGGGCCGCGAGAGCTACATGCCCCTGTTCGTGGTGCTGCGCCCGGGACTGACGCTGGACGATGCCATTCGCGCGAAGATCAACGCGGCCATCCGCACCGCACTCTCGCCGCGCTTCCTGCCCAACGACATCTTCCAGGTCGCCGAGATCCCGCGCACGCTGTCGGGCAAGAAGCAGGAGCTGCCGATCAAGAAGCTGCTGCTCGGTCAGCCGCTGGAGAAGGTCATCAACAAGGAAGCCATGGCCAACCCGGGCTGCCTCGACTGGTACGTGGACTTCGCGCGCCGACGGGCCGATGCCACCCGCATCTGACGGCCTCAACGTGCAAGGCCGATCGGGCCCTTCACATGTTGAAACGGATTGATACTGGTCAAACCGACTGCTTTGCAGAACACTCGGGCCGTGATCGCACTGTCGTTCGCCCTGTCCGGTGCGCGCCGTCGATCAGATCGGAGGACCCAGATGAACCGTGGACCTTCCACTTTGCCGCCCGAGGGCTTGGTCGAGCCCCTGGACATTGATATCGACACCCTGGACCATGCGCTGATGGAACTGCTCACCAGCGACTGGCAGACCCTGGACGACGGCGAGCCGCTGGGCAAGGCCGACGACCTGCTGGGCGAGCAGACCGCCACTTGAAGACCTGAGCCTGCGTCGCGCGGGTGACGGATTCCGGGGGGAGCTTCGGGCATGCCCCATTCACGGTTGGGCCCGCTGGTTCTATGTTGCATGTCTCACTTCAAAGCAACAGGAGACACCGCATGAGCCACCCGTCCAGCCGCCCCGCCAACTTCAACCGCCGCCAGATCCTGTCGGCCGCTGCCGCTGTGGCCGCTCCGGCGCTCCTGCCGACGCACGCGTTCGCACAGGACAAGTTCCCCAGCCGCCCCATCAAGCTGATCGCACCCTGGCCCGCCGGTGGCAGCAGCGACGGTGTCATGCGCGCCTTCGCCGAGAGCGCCAGCAAGACGCTGGGCGTGCCCGTGATCATCGAGAACAAACCCGGTGTGGGCGGCACGCTGGGCGCGGCCGCCATGGTCGGCGCCGCTCCCGACGGCTACACGCTCACGCAGCTGCCGCTGGGCATCTACCGCTTGCCGCACATGCAGAAAATGCCGTTCGACCCGGTGCAGGACATCAGCCACATCGTCTGCCTCACCGGCTACACCTTCGGCATCGCCTGCACGGCGGACGCACCGTTCAAGACGCTCAAGGAGATGGTGGCCTACGCCAAGGCCAACCCCGGCAAACTCGAATACGGTCACACGGGAACGGGCACCACGCCGCACCTGGCCATCGAAGAGTTCAGCGAGAAAGCCGGCATCCAGCTCAACCCGATCCCGTTCAAGGGTTCGGCCGAGATCATGCAGGCCATCCTGGGCGGCCACATCCGCATGATGAGCGGCACCACCGAGTTCGCGCCGCATGTGCAGAGCGGCAAACTGCGCCTGCTCGCCACGCTCGGCAGCAACCGCAACAAGGCCTTCCCCGACGTGCCCACGGTCAAGGAAAGCGGCTGGGACACCATCACCGAATCGCCCTTCGGCATCGGCGGTCCCAGGGGCATGGACCCGGCCGTGGTCAAGGTGCTGCACGACGCGTTCAGGAAGACGCTGGACGACGCCAAGGTGCAGGAAACGCTGGACAAGTTCTTCATGCCCACGGTCTACATGAGCACGGCCGACTACACGGCCTACGGCGAGCGCACCTTCAAGAACGAGAAGGCGACGATCGAGCGGCTGGGGCTGACGAAGAAGGCCTGAGTCACCGGCCGTCGGGCATGGCAGCGTCCCGTTTCGACAACCTGCTGGGCCGCGTCCGAGCGTGCAGCCTCTGCGCCGACCAGCTGCCCCATGGACCGCGCCCGGTGCTTCAGGCACACCCGTCTGCGCGACTGCTGATCGCCGGGCAGGCGCCCGGCCGCAAGGTGCACGAAAGCGGTGTGCCGTTCGACGACGCCAGCGGCGAACGCCTGCGCGACTG
Source organism: Hydrogenophaga sp. ZJX-1 (assembly GCF_048590325.1). NCBI lineage: Bacteria > Pseudomonadati > Pseudomonadota > Betaproteobacteria > Burkholderiales > Comamonadaceae > Hydrogenophaga > Hydrogenophaga sp. ZJX-1. The sequence goes on along the minus strand of NZ_JBMBRA010000005.1, from coordinate 253,149 downwards.
GATGGGCGTGTCACGCGAGGTCTTCTACGACCCGCACCAGGTCGCCATCCTGCCCATGGGCTTTTGCTACCCCGGCACCGGTCGCTCGGGTGACCTGCCGCCCCGCCCGGAATGCGCACCCGCCTGGCGCGCCCCGCTGCTCGAGGTCATGCCGCAAATCCGTCTCACCCTGGTCATCGGCCAGTACGCGCTGGCGCACCACCTGCCGGCGGACACCCGCGCCCTCACCGACGTGGTGAAAGCCTGGCGCGATCTGCCACCGGCACTCGCGGTGTTGCCCCACCCCAGCCCGCGCAACAACCCCTGGCTCAAGAAGAACCCGTGGTTCGAAGCCGAATGCGTCCCGCAGCTGCGCCAGCGGGTGGCGGCGGCGTTGTCTGTCTGAATCCATGCGCTCCATCCTGAACACCACTTTGCGCACGAAGTGGCAGACATCTCGAAGCCGTGAGAGCGGGGCGCGTGCCCGCGCTGGTGGTGGACCTGCGCAACAAGCTGGAAGACAGCGGCCTGGCTCCGCATGTCATGGTGGTCGGCACGCACGCACTCTACGCCCACGAAGCGCACCGTGCACGGCGTGCTGCGGGTGCTGACGGCGGGGATTTGGGGGTTGGCGGGGGAGTTGCCTTGGCGGTGGGCTTTGAGCCATTGGCACTTGCCGACCCGGAGTGGGCATCCACCTCCGAGCCCCGAACCGGTCATTGAAAACGCGGCAGGAATGGAGTGAAGGAACTGCGGTGGGGATTCTGTGGGCCTGAACGAAAGCTATAGTCCGAGTGCTGAATACGCTGATGGCTTTCGTAGCGCAAGGGCTTGGCCACCAGCGGCGCACCGACGACGGCTTGGTCGGTTATTTTGTGCCTGTTCATTCATCCAGATTGTTGAGGCAAGTGCCTGATGCCAAAAGATTTTTTAGCCTCTGTGCCGCCACGTTTTCCGACTGTCCCCGGGCATATCCGGTGATTCGGCGACTACATCAAAGTTAGGCGGTACGAAGAACCAACAGCGGTGCCATGAACCACGAAGTCGCGCTCACGGTCGTCAAGGTGGCGCACACCGCGATCTGGGCTTTCTTTGTGGCTTGCATCCTGGGTGCGCCGCTTGCTGCCTGGCACCGCAACTTCGCTCTCGCTGCTGCGCTGATCGGCTTGGTCGCCCTTGAAGCGCTTGTTCTGCTGCTCAACAAGTGGTCGTGCCCCCTCACCGGCGTTGCCGCTCGCTACACCGAGCGACGTGAAGAGAATTTCGACATCTACCTCCCTCGCTGGCTGGCCAAGTACAACAAGAGCATCTTCACTTCTCTGTACTTGCTCGGCGCTGCCTACTCAGCGTACGCATGGTGGCACCACAGCTAGCAGTTCCTGGCCTCTGCGGGTATCGGCTCAATGCTTCGTGGCCGGCCCGGGCAGGCCCATCTGCCATCGGGCCATTCGCAGCGCCCATGTGTGCGTCTTGCGACGTGCAAACAGCGCCGCCTCGCGACGGCTTCGCCGACCTGGCAATGGCGGTTCATGGCCGAGGCCGGCCCCTCTCCGGGTAAACCCTCCATTGACACCACCCCGCGCTCCCCCGAAGGTGCAAGGCCCGCCCGCCAGCTTTGAACCCGGAGTCGCGCCATGCCCACCACACAGCACCAACACATCGCCACCGTGATGCAGGTGGCCGCCGACGGCGCGGGGGCGCAGGCGGCGGCGGGCCATGAGCCGGTGATCCGCGATTCTTGGCTCCGCTGTGTGCACGAGCACAGGCTGGACCCGACCCGCATGCAGGAGGCCGTGATCCTGCCGCAGGCGCGGCTGCGCGAGCACCAGGACCAGATGGAGGCGCTGCTGCAGATCGCGCGCCACGGGCTGGAGGCGCTCTACAGCAAGGTGGCGGGGCTGGGCTATGTGGTGCTGCTGACGGACGCGCGCGGCGTGACGGTGGACTTTCTGGGCGACCTGGTGTTCGAGCCCAGCCTGCGCAAGGCGGGCCTCTACCTCGGCGCGGACTGGAGCGAGCAGCACGCGGGCACCTGCGGCGTGGGCACCTGCATCAGCACCGGCGAGGCGCTGACCGTGCACCTGGACGACCACTTCGACGCGACCCACATTCCGCTCACCTGCACCACCGCGCCGGTGTACGACAGCGCGGGCGAGCTGAGCGCGGTGCTGGACATTTCGCAGCTCAGTTCGAGCCAGCCCAAGAGCAGCCAGCACCTGGCGCTGCAGCTGGTGAAGATGACGGCGCACGACATCGAGCACGCGGCCTTTCTGCACCGCCACCGGCACGACTGGATCCTGCGGCTCTCGTCGGCGCCGCAGTTCCTGGACGTTCAGCCCGAGTACCTGCTGGCGCTGGACGCCAACGGCCGCGTGGTGGGCCACAACCGGCGCGCGCAGCTGGCCTTGCAGGGCCGCGCGGTGCACGCGCCGCCGCTGGTGGGCCGCAGCTTCGAGGCCCTGTTCGAGTTGCCGTTCAGCCAGATCGGCCGTTTCGTGCTGACGCAGCCCTCGGACCAGCGCGCGGTGATGCTGGCGGGTGGGCGGCAGCTGCTGTTTCTCTCGGCCGTGCCGCCGCCGCCGCGCCCGGTGGCCGCCGCGCAGCGCGAGCGCGCGGTGCCGGCACCGCTGGCCGCGCTGTCGGCGGGTGACGCCGCGCTGGACCGGCAGGTGGAGCGCGTGGCGCGGCTGGTGAACACGCCGATCAGCCTGCTGATCACCGGCGAGACCGGCTCGGGCAAGGAGTTTTTTGCGAAGGCGGTGCACAGCAGCAGCGAGCGGCGCAGCCGGCCTTTCGTGGCGGTGAACTGCGCGGCGATTCCCGAGCACCTGATCGAGAGCGAACTGTTCGGCCACCTGCCGGGCAGCTTCTCGGGCGCCTCGCCCAAGGGCAAGCGCGGCCTGATCGCCGAGGCCGACGGCGGCACGCTGTTCCTGGACGAGATCGGCGACATGCCGCTGGCGCTGCAGGCGCGGTTGCTGCGCGTGCTGTCCGAGCGCGAGGTGCTGCCGGTGGGCGCGACGCGGCCGGTGCCGGTGAACATCCGCGTGATCGCGGCGACGCACGCGCCGCTGGAGCAACTGGTGCTGGCGGGGCGCTTCCGCGACGACCTGTACTACCGCCTCAAGGGCGCGCACATCCAGCTGCCGCCGCTGCGCGAGCGCAGCGACCTGGGCGCCATGATCACGCGGCTGCTGGGCGGGCGCTCGCTCACGTCCACCGCGCTGCAGCGGCTGCTGGCGCACCGCTGGCCGGGCAACCTGCGCGAGCTGCGCAACGTGCTGGACTACGCGGGCAGCCTTTGCGCGGACGGGGCGATCGATCTGGACGATCTGCCGGAACTGCAGGCAGGTCGGTTGGCGGTGCGTGCCGACGCTGCTGTTGACGCGGCACCCGACGACGGGCCGGAAGCCTTGCTGCAGGCACTGCGCGCGGCGCACTGGAACGTGAGCGCGGTGGCGCGGCAGATGGGGCTGTCTCGCATGACGCTGTACCGGCGCATGAAGCGGGCGGCCATCGTTCCCCCGAATCGGCTGGACGATCCGTCGCTCCATTGAAAGCCCGGTCGCAGGGCTGTGACACCTGTCACTCCGGCGGGTGACAGGTGCACGGGGTGTGACACCCGCACCGTTTCAAGAAGTCCCCGCAAATCAAGCACTTGCACACGCGTGCCGCCTGGCACAGGTCTTGAGATGAAAGGAGCACCGGCCCGTTTCGAGGCCGGCATCCACAGGAGACAAGACCCATGACCGTTACCACGCCTTCCCAGCGGGCCCAGGCCTGGCTGGACCAGTTCGGCGCCGCCCTGGCTTCCGGCAACCCCGAGTCCGTGTTGCCGCTGTTCGACGCCGATTGCTACTGGCGCGACCTCGTTTCGTTCACCTGGAACATCCGCACGCAGGAGGGCCATGAGGCCGTGCGCGACATGCTCGCCGCGCGCCAGACCGAGACGGGCGCCTCCAACTTCCAGCTCGAAGGCGAGGCCACCGAGGCCGACGGCGTGACCGACGCCTGGTTCACCTTCGAGACCACGGTCTCGCGCGGACGCGGCCACCTGCGCCTGAAAGGCGACAAGGCCTGGACGCTGCTGACCACCATGGTCGAACTCAAAGGCTTTGAAGAGAAGAAGGGCACGCGCCGCATCAAGGGCGCGGAGCACGGCGCGCAGCAGGGGCGCAAGAACTGGCTGGAGCGGCGCCACGAAGAAGAGGCGCGGCTGGGCTACGACGAGCAGCCGTACACGGTGATCATCGGCGGCGGCCAGGGCGGCATCATCCTCGCCGCGCGGCTGCGCCGCCTGGGCGTGCCGACCATCGTGATCGAAAAGAACCCGCGAGCGGGCGACAGCTGGCGCAACCGCTACAAGACGCTGTGCCTGCACGACCCGGTCTGGTACGACCACCTGCCCTACATGCCCTTTCCCGACGACTGGCCGGTGTTCGCGCCGAAAGACAAGGTGGGCGACTGGCTGGAGATGTACACCAAGGTGATGGAGATCAACTACTGGGGCTCGACCACCGCGAAGAAGGCGACCTTCAACGAGGCCAAGGGCGAGTGGGATGTGATCGTGGACCGCGATGGTGAGGAAGTGACGCTGCGGCCCAAGCAGCTGGTGTTTGCGCTCGGTGTGTCGGGCTACGCCAACGTGCCCAAGATCCCCGGCGCCGAGACTTTCGAGGGCGACCAGCACCACTCCAGCAAGCACTCCGGCCCCGAGCAGTACCGGGGCAAGAAGGCGGTGGTGCTGGGCTCCAACAACTCGGCGCACGACATCTGCGCCGCGCTGTGGGAAAACGGCGCCGACGTCACCATGATCCAGCGCACCAGCACGCACATCGCGCCGTCGGATTCGCTGATGGAGCTGGCGCTGGGCGGGCTGTACAGCGAGGAGGCGCTGAAGAACGGCATCGACCACCACAAGGCCGACCTCGTGTTCGCCAGCGTGCCCTACAAGATCATGCACACCTTCCACATCCCCGTGTACGACGAGATGAAGAAGCGCGATGCCGACCTGTACGGCCGGCTGGAGAAGGCGGGCTTCATGCTCGACTTCGGCGACGACGGCTCGGGCCTGTTCATGAAGTACCTGCGCCGCGGCTCGGGCTACTACATCGACGTGGGCGCGAGCGAGCTGGTGGCCAACGGCAGCATCAAGCTGAAAAGCCACAACAACATCGAGCGCATCAACCCGAAAAGCGTGACGCTCACCGACGGCACCGAGTTGCCCGCCGACCTGCTGGTCTACGCCACCGGCTATGGCTCGATGAACCACTGGCTGGCCGACCTCGTGTCGCCCGAGGTGGCCGACCGCGTGGGCAAGGTCTGGGGACTGGGCTCGTCCACGACGAAAGACCCGGGACCGTGGGAGGGTGAGCTGCGCAACATGTGGAAGCCGACCAACCAGAAGCAGCTCTGGATCCACGGCGGCAACCTGCACCAGAGTCGCCACTACTCGCAGTTCCTCTCGCTGCAGCTCAAGGCGCGCTACGAGGGCCTGGACACGCCGGTCTACGGGCAGGCGGCGGTGCACCACCTGCGCTGACGTTCGATCCGCACGACGGACTGCGCAGTGAAGGGGCTCCATGGGGCCCCCTTCTTTTTTTTCGTCGTCAAAAATTTTTTTCGGCCGGCTGCATCCAGGCGGCGTTTCGTTCCGTTCTATAGGCAGGGCGCCATCCGGTGACCCCTTCAACCACTCTTCACATCAAGGACGAAACACCATGAACCACTGCACCACCCTCTTTGCTTCCCTGGCCCTGGCAGGCGTCTTCGCCGGCGCTGCGCATGCCCAACCCGTGATGCGCGACGGGGTGCTGGCCGACGCCGCGGGCCGCACGGTCTATACCTTCGACAAGGACGAGATGGGCAAGAGCAACTGCAGCGGCGGCTGCCTGACGCTGTGGCCGGCCTTCGTGGCCAAACCCGAGGCCATGGCCAAGGGCGACTTCGGCGTGATCGAAGCCAACGGCGTGCGCCAGTGGACGGTCAAGGGCAAGCCGCTCTATTACTACGCCGCCGACGCCAAGCCGGGTGACCGCAACGGCGACGGCAAGGGCGGTGTGTGGCACGTGGTCACCGACAAGGCCACCACCGCCGCGACCGCCCCGAGCTCGTCCAACTACACCTACTGACGCCGCTGCCGGGGAGGGCGCACCACCCGTGCGCTATCCTCGATCCGTCGCTCACAAGGAGGTCCTACCGATGGATGGCCGGGATGAAGTCAGTCGGCTGCTGGCGCGCATCGCCCTGCGGGACGCCAAGGCGTTCGAAGCCCTGTTCACCCTGGTGGCTGACCGCCTGATGGCGGTGGCCATGCGCGTGACGCAGGACGCGGCCATGGCCGAAGACGTGCTGCAGGAGGTGTTCACCGCGATCTGGAACCGCTCGACCGCAGCGGCGCCCGGACAGCACCGGACCCTGGCCTGGCTGTGCGTGGTCACCCGGCACCGGGCGATCGATCTGCTGCGCCAGCGCAAGCCCGAGGAGCCGCTGCAGTGGCGTGGCGCCTCGGGCGAGGAGCACTCGCACGATGTGGCCGCCGAAGGGGCATCGCCCGTCGAGCAGCTGCTGGTGCAGGAGTCGGACGTGCGGCTTTCGCATTGCATTGGCGCGCTGGAGCAGGACCCGAGGCGGGCGCTGATGCTGTCCTTCTACGAAGGACTGACCCACGCCGAGATCGCGCTGCGCATGCAGCGGCCGCTCGGCACGGTGAAGGCCTGGACGCGACGCAGCCTGATGCGGCTCAAGGACTGTCTGGAGGCGCTGACATGAACTGGAGCCAGAACCCATCGGCGATCGAACAACTGGCGGCGGCCTATGTGGCCGGCACGCTGCGGGGCCCCGCGCGGCGGCGTTTCGAAGCGGTCATGCAGCGCCAGCCGGCGCTGGTGGACGCGGTGAACGGCTGGACGGCGCGGCTCGGTCCGCTGCACAGCGCCTTGCCGCCCCAGGCCGTCAGCGCCGAACTGTGGCCGCGCATCGCGCGCACGACCGGGCTGGCCCGGGCCGCCGAGCCACCCCCGTCCAGGGCAGTGTCGTGGTGGCGCCGCCTGCTGGCACCCGTGCCGGCCGGTGCGTTGGCCATGGGGCTGGTGCTGGGCGCGGTGGTGCCGGTGGTGTGGCAGGCGCAGATCGAGAACCAGCGCGGCATGGCACTGCCCGACAGCTACGTGGGCGTGCTCGCCACGGCAAAGGGCGAGCCGGGACTGATCGTCTCCAGCCTGCGGCAGGGGCGCGAGGTCGACCTCAAGCAGCTGACCCCGGTCGAGGTGCCGCAGGGCAAGACCCTGTACCTGTGGCGCATCGACAAGGCCGGCGCGATCACGGCGGTGGCGCCCTTGCCCAACGGCAAGTTCACCCGCGTGACCCTGGATGAGCCCGCCGAGAAGGTTTTCTTCCCGGCGGTGGAGCTGGCGGTTTCGCTGGAAACCGCGGGCGCCACGCCGGCCATCCCGACACAGCCCTTCGTTTATCGGGGCCTGTGCGGAAAGCTCTGGCGCTGAGCCGGGCGATCCCCGAATCCATTGATGCCAGCCGTCGGCCCGTTCAGCCCTTGCGACTGACCAGCACGATGCCGGCCGCCACGCCGACCAGTGCCAGCACCAGCTGCAGCGTCAGGGGCTCGCCCAGCAGCACCACGCCAAAGACCAGTGCGAACAGCGGTGTGAGGAAAGTGAAGGTGGACATCTGCGTCGCGGGGTAGTGGCGCAGCATCCACATCCAGGTCAGGTAACTCGCGAAGGCGCCCACGGCGGTCTGCAGGAAGACCGAGCCCCAGGCCATGGCCGAGTAACCAAAGCCCCAGCTTTCGCCCAGTGCGAGCGAGAGCAGCGGCGTCACGGCGGCGGTCACGCCGAGCTGGTAGAACAGCGATTTTTCGGCCGCGGCGGTGGCGATCCTGGTGGTGCGGATCGCCAGCGTGGTCAGGCCCCAGAGCATGCCGGCGGCCAGACCCATGGTGTCACCGATCCACTGGCCCGGTGACGAGCCGTGCAGGAAGGCTTCGCTGAACGCCACCGCGACGGCGGCAAAGGCCAGCGTCAGGCCGATCCACTGGATGCGGCGCAGTTTTTCCGCGTGCACAAACCGCGGCAGCAGCAGCGCCACCCAGAACGGGCTGGTGTAGAGGAACACCGTGAGCCGCGAGGCGCTGGTGTGCGTGAGCCCGAGGTAGATGAAGACGAACTCGCCCGCGAACAGCAGGCCCACGAGCAGGCCGCCCTTGAGCGTGCCGTCGCGTTTGAACAGTGGCACGCCGCGGTACTGGCACCAGAGCCAGAGCAGGGCGGTGGCGCCCCACATGCGGATCGAGGCCTGCCACAGCGGCGGGATTTCGCGCGAGGCGAACTTGATCAGGATCTGCTGGAAGCCCCAGAAAGCGCAGCACACCACGAGCAGGGTGATGGCGAGGGTGTCGAGGTGGTCTTTGCGTTGGACAGAGGTCATCGTGTCGAGGGTATCGCGGGGTCGGGGCGCGGTCTGTCGCACCCGGGAATCGTTGGCGGTCCGGCGCCGGGCCGCCCCAGGCCGGATCAGCCCCCTCGGGGGGGGGCGACCCGCGCAACAGCGGCGTGTGGGGGCTCGTTCACGAGTTTTTGAAGGTACCGCTTGAAGGCTTCGGCTTCGCTGGCCGACCAGCGCGCGAGCAGGGTGGTCTCCTGCTGGCGCGCCTGCGCGATCAGGGCGCTGGCTGCGCGTTGACCGGTGGGCGTGGCGGTCACGAGTGTGCGCCGCTGGTCCGTCGGGTCGGCGTGCAGCGCGACCAGGCCTTCTTCGGCCATGCGCTGCACCAGCTTGGTCACGGTGGGCTGTTTGGCGAGCACGTCGTGGGCGAGCTGGCCGATGGCGACGCCGGCCGGCTCTTCGGGGGACAGCGCCGCGTCGTGCAGCACGGCGAGCACGCGCCAGGCGATGTGCGTGAGGCCCTGCGCCGCGATGGCGTCTTCAAAGTCGCGGTACACGGCGTGGTTGGCCTGCCCGAGCAGGTAGCCCAGGTAGCTGCCGACGAAGCGGTCGTCGGGTGCCTGCGGCGCGCTCGGGTCGGCCTGTGAGCCCTGCAAGGGGTGCTCGGTGTAGAAGCGGCCGCCGTGGTAGAGCAGGGGCGAGGCGGCGGCGCGGCGGCTGCAGCGCTCGACCTCGCCAACGAAGATCACGTGATCGCCTTCGGTGTACTGGCTGCGGTTGAAGCACTCGAACGTGGCGACGCTGCCGGTGAGCAGCGGTGCACCGCTGACGCCTTCCACAAAATCCACGCCCTGCCAGCGGTCCACATCGCGCGCGGCAAAGCGTTCGGCCAGGGCCTGCTGGTCGGCAGCGAGCACGTTGATGGCGTAGTGCTGACCGTTGGCAAACGCCGCCATGGAGCCGGCCGCCTGGGCCAGGCTCCAGAGCACCAGCGGTGGGTCGAGCGACACCGAGTTGAACGAACTGGCCGTCAAGCCCGCCGGCTCACCGGACGCGGTGCGCGCGGTGACGATGGTCACGCCGGTGGCGAACATGCCCAGCGAGGCACGGAACTCGCGCGGTGAGAAATCGGGGGGGCGGGCCTGGTGGCCGGCGTTACGGGCTGGGGACATGGCTGCAATTTATATGAAAATTCATGAATAATGTGTCCGCTGGTGCCATTCCCCTGATGGCAGCCGGCCCAAAACAGGAGACAAGCGATGTTGCAGGAGCGGATCGAGCCCGTCTGGATCGACGCCTTTGAGTTGGTCTTGAAGCGCTGTGCGCTGCAGCCGGGCGATACGGTTGCCATTCTCGGTGAAACCCAGAGCCGCCCGGTGCTCATGGAGCTGGCGCGGCTCGCGGTCGCGCGCGTCGGGGCCGATGCCTTCACGCTCACCCTGCCGTCGGTGTTCGCCCGCGGCGAGCCGGTCACGCGCTCCACCGGTGCCACACCGGCGATCCAGCAACTGGGCCCGGTGATCGCGGCGCTGCAGGCCTGCACCCTGGTGGTGGACTGTACGGTCGAGGGTCTGATGCACGCGCCCGAGCTGCCGGCCATCCTGCAGGGCAACGGAACGACGCAGCCGCGCATCGTCTACGTGAGCAACGAGCACCCCGAAGCGCTGGCGCGCCTGCTGCCCGACGACGCGACCGAAGCGCGCGTGAAGGCCCACGTGAAACGCCTGCGTGGTGCCCAGGCGATGCGCGTGACCTCGCCCGCGGGCACCGACCTCAGCATCGCACTGCAGGGCGCGGTGGCCGGCGGCAACTGGGGCAGCACCACCCGCCCCGGCACGCTGACCCACTGGCCCGGTGGCCTGGTGCTGGCGTTCCCCGCCGCGGGCAGCGTCAACGGCACGCTGGTGCTGGCCGAGGGCGACGTGAACCTGACCTTCAAGCGCTACATCGAGCGCGCCATCACGTTGACGATCGAGAACGACTACGTGACGCGCATCGAAGGCTCGGGGGTCGATGCCGAGCTGCTGCGTTCGTACTTTGAAGCCTGGCAGGAAAAAGAAGCGTACGCCGTGAGCCACGTGGGCTATGGCCTGAACGACGCCGCGCGCTGGGACAGCATGGCGCTCTACGACAAGCGCGATTTCAACGGCACCGAGTTGCGCGCTTTCGCCGGCAACTTCCTCTACAGCACGGGCGCCAACGAAACCGCCGGGCGCTACACGCGGGGCCATTTCGACTGGCCGATGCGCAACTGCACCGTGGTCCTGGACGACTCGGTGGTGGTCAGCGCTGGAAAGGTGAACGACTGATGCCACTTCCCCAATTCACGACGCTGGGCAGCGGCCCCACCGTGCTCATGCTGCACGGCATCGGCGGCGGTCACCTCGCGTTCGCGCCGCAGGTGGAAACCCTGGCGCAAGCCGGTTACCGTGCGGTGGCCTGGGACATGCCGGGTTACGGTCGCAGCGCGCCCATCGAGCCCTACACCTTCAAGGCGCTGGCGCAGAGCTGCATCGACCTGATCGACGCGCTGCGGTGCGAGAGCGTGGTGCTGTTGGGTCACAGCATGGGCGGCATGGTGGCGCAGGAGGTGATCGCGCGCCGGCCCGACAAGGTGAAGAAGCTCATCCTCTGCGGCACCTCGGCCGCTTTTGGCAAACGCACCGACGGTCGCTCGGCCGAAGCCTGGGCGCAGCAGTTCATTGGCCAGCGCACCGCACCGCTTGACGCCGGCAAGACCATGGCCGACATGGCGGCCACGCTGGTGCCGCAGATGGTCGGCCCGGGCGCCTTGCCCGAAGGGGCGCGCCTGGCCGAACACTGCATGGCCGGCGTGCCCGCCGCCACCTACCGGCGCGCGCTCGAATGCCTGGTGACGTTTGACCGCCAGGCCGCGCTGGCGGACATCCGCGTGCCCACGCTGCTGCTCGGCGGCGAGTTCGACCGTGTGGCCGCGCCCGCGGTGATGAAGCAGATGGCGGCTGCCATTCCGCGCGCCCGCTACGCCGAACTCGCCGGCATCGGCCACCTCATGAACCTCGAAGCGCCCGACGCCTTCGACGCGCTGCTGCTCGCCTTCCTGCGCGAGCCCGCGCCCAAGCCTTTGCCCGATACCCACTGACCCGCACCGAAAAACAGCAGGAGACAAGACCCATGAACAACCCCATCAACCCGCACACCGGGCTCGACTTCACCCCCGCTGTCGGCGACATGGCCTTCACGCCGCTGCAGCGCGAACTGCTGGCCAAAGCCCACGCGCTGGGCCGCGACAAATTTGCCGCGCGCGCGCAGCAATGGGACACCGAAGCCAGCTTCCCGTTCGCCAACTACGACGACCTGCGCGAGGCCGGTTTCCTCAAGCTCTGCGTGCCCACGTCGCACGGCGGCCTGGGCGCGGACTACACCACCTACATGATGGTCGCGGCCGAGATCGGGCGTTTCTGCGGTGCCACCGCGCTCACCTGGAACATGCACATCTGCTCGACCATGTGGACCGGCGTGCTGGCCGACGGCATTCCGATGAGCGACGCCGAGCGCCGCGAACACGCGGCGCGTCGCGAGCTGCACTTCGGCCGCATCGTCAACGACGGCGCGCTCTACGCCCAGCCCTTCAGTGAAGGCACGGCCGCAGCCGCCGGCCGCGCACCGTTTGGCACCACGGCCAAGAAGGTCGACGGCGGCTGGCTCATCAACGGCAAAAAGATCTGGGCCAGTCTCTCCGGCGCGGCCGACTACTACGGCGTGCTCTGCACCGAAGACAAGGGCGACCAGCACCCCGACGCGCGCGACACGCTTTACATCAGCGTGCCCGCCACGTCGGAAGGCTTCAGCATCAGCGGCGACTGGGACCCGCTGGGCATGCGCGGCACGGTCAGCCGCAACCTGGCGTTCAAGGACGTGTTCGTGAGCGACGCCGAGCAGCTCATGCCGCGCGGCATCTACTTCAAGGGCGCGCAGACCTGGCCGGCCATGTTCTTCACGCTCTCGCCCACCTACCTGGGCGTGGCCAACGCCGCCTACGACTTCACGGTGCAGTACCTGCGCGGCGAGGTGCCGGGCGAGCCACCCATCAAACGCCGCCAGTTCCCCACCAAACAGATCGCGGTGGCGCAGATGCGCATCCAGCTGGAGAACATGAAGAGCCTCTTTGCCCGCGCCATCGCCGAGGCCAAGCCCAACCCGAGCAAGGACGAGAAGATGCGCCTGTACGCCGCGCACTACAGCGTGATGGAAGGCGCCAACGACATCGCGCGCCTGGCGATCCGCACCTGCGGCGGCCAGAGCATGCTCAAGCACCTGCCGCTGGAACGCCTGTACCGCGACAGCCGCTGCGGCGCGCTCATGCTGCCCTGGACGGCCGAGCTGATCCTCGACCGCATGGGCCGCGAGACGCTGTACGAGCCGGGTGAAAAGGACGAGTGAGATCCGCGCCGCCGTGCAGCGGTTCAGGGCGATCCAGAGGCCCGTCATTTGCCGGATGAACAAGGTCCCTAGAATGCCGTGATGTCCCGATTTCCTTCCCTGACACCCACCCTTTCGCTGGCCGTGGCCGCATGCCTGCTGTGGCCGCTAGCGGGCACCGCGAAGCCCACCGAAACGAACCCGGCCCGCGGCCCCGGTCACCCGTTGGGCACCATCCAGGGCAGCGATCCCTGTCGGGAATTCGTGGCGCGCCTGCCCAACGTGAAAGCGCCCATGTGCGCCAGCGCCGAACTCAAGCCCACCGTGGGCCGCTCGGTCCAGGGCCGTACCCTGTACCAGCGCGACGTGGTCGCACCCGAAGCCCGCATCCGCGTGCTGGTGGTCGGGGCCATGCACGGCGATGAGCTGTCGTCGGCCTCGGTGGCCTTGCACTGGATCCAGCTCGCCCTGCAGACCCCGTCCAATGCGCATTGGCGCTTCATCCCCGCGCTCAACCCGGATGGCCTGATGGTGCGCCCGGCCAAGCGCGTCAACGCCAACGGCGTGGACCTCAACCGCAATTTCCCCACGCCCAATTGGAAGCGCGACGCCAAGATCTACTGGGAAGAGCGCACGCGCAAGGACCCGCGCCGCTGGCCCGGCCCCAAGCCCTTGTCCGAACCCGAGTCGCAGTACCTCTACGACGAAATGGAGCGCTTCCAGCCCGACCTGATCGTCAGCATCCACGCCCCCTATGGCGTGCTCGACTTCGACGGCCCGAGCGTGCCACCGGCGCGCCTCGGCCGCCTCTATCTGGATCAGGTCGGCATCTTCCCCGGCAGCCTGGGCAATTTCGGTGGCGTGCACAAGGGCATGCCGGTGGTCACCATCGAACTGCCGAGCGCTTTCCGCACGCCACTGGATGCCGAGATGCGCCAGATGTGGCTGGACCTGCTGCGCTGGATGAGCGAGCGCGTGGTGCCCGAGCAGCCGGACCCCCGGGTGGTGCCGGTGAAGGCGAAGAAGACCAGCTGAGTGGTCCGGAACCGGTCAAACAAAAGCCCGCAGTTGCGGGCTTTTGTTCGGGTGACCGGCTCTTTGCCTCAGCTGGTGGTGGTGATGCGGCCGCTCTGGATGCCGGCGCGGTAGTGCTGGAGTTCGCGCTTCACGACCGGCATCAGGAAGTACAGGCCGACGATGTTGGCCAGCGCCATGGCGAAGATCATCGAATCCGAAAAATCGATCACCGGACCCAGGCCCATGCTGGCGCCCACCACCACGAAGACGAGAAACAGCAGCTTGAACGTGAGTTCCGACGCGAAGCTCTCGCCCAGCAGGTAGGTCCAGGCCTTCATGCCGTAGTAGCTCCAGGTGATCATGGTCGAGAAGGCGAACAGCACCACAGCCAGCGCCAGCACATACGGGAACCAGCTCACCGCGCTGCCGAAGGCCACCGACGTCAGGCCCACACCGGTGGCGCCGCCGGCCTGCGGCGTGAGGCCGCCCGCGTCCACATGGCCGGTGATGATGATCACCAGGGCCGTCATGGTGCAGATCACCACGGTGTCGATGAAGGGTTCGAGCAGTGCGGCAAAGCCTTGCGAAACCGGCTGGTCGGTCTGCACCGCCGAGTGCGCGATGGCCGCCGAGCCCACGCCGGCTTCGTTGGAAAACGCCGCGCGCTTGAAGCCCTGGATCAGCGCCCCCACCACGCCGCCCACCACACCTTCGGACGAAAATGCCCCGAGGAAGATCTGGCCAAAGGCCCAGGGCAGGCGGTCCACATAGACGAACAGCACGACCAGACCCGAGATCAGATAGAGCCCGGCCATGAACGGCACCAGTTTTTCGGTCACCCGGGCGATGGACTTGATGCCGCCGATGATGACCAGGCCCACCGACACCGCCATGATCAACCCGAACAGCCAGCCCTTGCCCGCGAAGAAGCTCGCGTCGCCACCGGTCACACCCACGATCTGCTGGAAGCTCTGGTTGGCCTGGAACATGTTGCCGCCGCCGATGGCGCCACCGACGCAGCAGATGGCGAAGAACACCGCGAGAAACTTGCCGAGGCGGGGGAAGCCCTGTTCGGCCAGGCCCTTGGAGAGGTAACGCATGGGGCCGCCCGAGACGGTGCCCACGGCGTGGTTCACGTCGCGGTACTTCACGCCCAGCGTCACCTCGGTGAACTTCGAGGCCATGCCCAGCAGGCCGGCCAGGATCATCCAGAAGGTGGCGCCGGCGCCGCCGATGCCCACGGCCACCGCCACGCCGGCGATGTTGCCCAGGCCCACGGTGCCCGAGACCGCGGCGGTCAGGGCCTGAAAGGGCGTCACCTCACCTGGCATGGACGGGTCGGAATAACGGCCGCGCACGACCTGGATCGCGTGCGAGAAACCGCGCAGCTGGATGAAGCGGAAATTCAGGGTGAAGATCAGCGCCGCCAGGATCAGCCAGCCGACGATGAGCGGGAAGCTGGTGCCGCCGACCGGCACCGAATAGAAGATGGCGCCGGCCACCGCGTCGGAGTACGGCTGCACCGCGGCGCTGATGCGCGCGTCGAGGCTGTCGCCCTGGGCGCTGGCGGCTCCGTGGGCCAGCAGCAGGGTGGCGCCGAGGCCGATGCCGCGCGGCAGGGCCGTTGAGGGTTGGGGGTTCATGTCTGTCTCCTGTCGTTGTAATGGTGCGGTCACGGGTGGTGCCGCGGTCTCCGGTGGCCGGTTCGGTCGCCGGATGTGAAAAGGCCGGGTGCTGCGGTTTGCAGCACCCGGCCAATGCGGGGATGGTTCAGGCCTGTTGCGGCGGCGCTGCGTGGCGCAAGCGGCCGGTGTTGACCGCTGCGGTGCGCCGTGCCGCGGGCTGGCCGACAAAGCCGAAGTTCATCGCCGGCACTTCGCCGCTGATGAGTTCGGCGAGGGCCTTGCCCGAGCCGGCGCCGTGTGTCCAGCCCAGCGTGCCGTGGCCGGCATTGATCCAGAGCTTGCCAACTTTCGTGCTGCCGATCAGCGGGATGTTGGTCGGTGTGGCCGGGCGCAGGCCGCACCAGAACTGCGGGTCGCCACCTTCCTCGGGCGTGCGCGTGTCGGCCACGCCGGGGAACACCTCTTCAATGCGCTTGACCAGCATCTTCGCGCGGGTGCGCGCCAGCGGCGTGTCCAGCGACAGGTCAAAGCCGCCGAGTTCGATGGTGCCGGCCACGCGCAACTGGTCGCCCAGACGCGAGATCGCGATCTTGAGCTGGTCGTCCAGCAGGCTCACCTGGGAAGCCGCTTCGGGCTTGAGCAGTTTCAGCGTGGCGCTGTAGCCCTTGCCGGGGTAGATCGGCACGTGCACACCCACCTGCTTGAGCAGCGCGGTGGAGTAGGAGCCGGCGGCCACCACGAAGGCGTCGGCCTGGAGTTCGCGCGTCTGGCCCGTCGCCCGGTCGTGCACGCTCACGCTGTCCACCTGGTCACCGCTGGCGCGGATGCGCTGGATGTCGTGGCCCATCAGGGACAACATGCCCTGCTCGCGGCACAGCTGCGCCAGCTTCTGGGTGAAGACCAGGCAGTCGCCCGACTCGTCGCTCTCGGTGTAGGTGCCGCCCACGATGCGGTCGGCAAAACTGCGCAGCGCGGGTTCGATCTTCAGCAGCTCGTCCTTGCTCACGACCTTGCGGTTCACGCCGTGGCGGCGCATCAGTTCGGCCGCGCCGCCGGCGTCGTCGAACGATTTCTGGCTGGTGTAATAGTGGGCGATGCCCTTGGTGAGCCGGTTGTATTGCAGGCCGGTGGCGGCCACCACGTCTTTCAGCGCGGCGTGGCTGTAGCTGCCTAGCGCCACCAGCTGCGCCACGTTGCGTTCAAAGGCGGCGTCGTTGCACTGGCTCAGGAATTGCATCCCCCAGAGCCACTGGGCCGGGTCCAGCTGCAGGCGGAATTTGAGCGGACCTTCGGGGTCGAACAGCCACTTCAGCGCCTTCAGCGGCGCTTCTCGGTTGGCCCAGGGCTCGCAGTAGCTGACCGAAATCTGCGCCGCGTTGCCGAAACTGGTTTCCAGCGCGGCGTCTGCCTGCCGGTCGACCAATGTCACCTCGTGACCACGCTGCAGCAGATGCCACGCCGTGCTCACCCCGATGATGCCTGCACCCAGTACAACGACTCGCATGGCCCGCTCCTGAAAAAAGTGGAAAAACTGGGGCGAAGTATGGGAAAAACCGCGGTGTTAGTGAAGAGAAATTAAACTAAAATCTTCGGCATCATGTTGGCTAATGGAAGCTGCCCCCTCATGTCCGCCCGGAAACACACGCTTCCTGCGTCCACATCCCCGTCTCTTTTCGCCGTTCAAACGCATGAGCACTTTTGATCCCGACGCCCTGGAATGCCTGGCCGCCATCATCGAAGAGGGTGGTTTCGAGCGCGCCGCGCAGCGCCTGTCCATCACCCAGTCGGCGGTGTCGCAACGGCTGCGCGCGCTGGAGGCGCAGGTGGGCACGGTGCTGATCGTGCGCAGCCGGCCGCTCAAGCCGACGGCGGCCGGACAGCTCATGCTCAAGCACGCCAAGATGCAACGCCTGCTGCGCGCCGACCTGGAAAAAGACCTCAAGGAACTCGCACCGAGCTCCACCGGCAATGGCCGCGAAGAAGAGCGCATCTCGGTCGCCATCAACGCCGACAGCATCGCCACCTGGGCGCTGCCAGCGCTCAACGGGCTGGCGCAGGGCGGCCTGCCGATCGAAATCATCACCGACGACCAGGAATTCACCCACGAGTGGCTGCGCGAAGGCCAGGTGCTGGGCTGCGTCACCTCGCTCGGCCAGGCATTGCGCGGCTGCAAGATGGAGGCGCTGGGCAGCATGGGCTACGTGGTGGTGGCGCAGGCGGCTTACGCCGCTGCGCACTGTCCCAAGGGCCTGAATGCGCACAACTTCCACCAGCTGCCTTTCGTCGCGTTCAACCGCAAGGACCACCTGCAGCACGGCTTCGTGGAGCAGGCGTTTGAGCTGCCGCGTGTCATGCTCAAGCAGCTCTTCGTGCCTTCCAGCGAAGGCCAGGTGCGGGCGGTGCGGGCGGGCTGGGGGGTGAGCGTGTTGCCCGAGTTGAGCGTGCACGAGTTCATCGCCAGCGGCGAACTGGTCAACCTCGCGCCGCGGCATCGGCTGGAGGTGGCCCTGTACTGGCACTGCTGGAACCTGAGTTCGGATGTGCTGGACGCGCTGAGCAGCGCGCTGCGCAGCGCCGCGGCGCAGAACCTGCATCAGGCGAAGGCGTAAAAAAAGCCCCGCCGGGCGGGGCTTCGGACCGAGAGCCGACCTTATTTCGGCATGACCACACTGTCGATCACGTGGATCACGCCGTTGTCGGCCACGATGTCGGTCTTCACCACGTTGGCCGCGTCCACCTTCACACCACCCATGGTGCTCACGGTGAGTTCGCTGCCTTGCACCGTCTTCACCTTGCCGGCCTTCACGTTGGCCGCCATCACCTTGCCGGCGACCACGTGGTAGGTCAGCACCGCGGTGAGCTTGGCCTTGTCTTTCAGCAAGGCGTCCAGATCGGCCTTGGGCACCTTGGCGAAGGCTTCGTCGGTGGGGGCGAACACGGTGAACGGGCCCTTGCCCTTGAGCGTGTCCACCAGGCCGGCTGCCTGCAGGGCCGTGGCCAGGGTCTTGAACGAACCGGCCGCAACGGCCGTGTCCACGATGTCGGCGGCCTGAGCGGTCCATGCGCCGAAGGCGAGCGTGGCGGCGATGAGGGTCTTTTTCATGCGGAACTCCAGTGAGGTTGGACAACAGGGATGGAAGCCGGCAGCGCGGGGGAGGCGGTGGGATGGCCGCTTCTTTCGCGTTCACCGGTCTTCGGAACAACCGCGTCACCGGGTGGTCGGCTCACCCCGGGAAAGTCGGTCGTCGGAGCGAATAATACACCGATCAGGATAAAAAGATACTGATCAGTATGTAACAAGACTTGTTGGTGCTTATGTCGACCTTGCCGTCAATTTCGGGCAGAATCCGGGCAAGCATTCAAAGGTTGTTCATGGTCAGCGTTGTCCTCAAGTCGTCTCCACCCGTCCCAGCCAAGCGCAGCTTTCGCGAGCAGATGCACATCGCGCGCGAGGACGCCATCGTGTCGGCGGTGAACCGGTTGCTGGCCGAAAAAGGTTTTGAGGCGATGACGGTGGACGAAGTGGCGGCCGAAGTCGGCATCGCCAAGGCCAGCCTCTACAAGCACTTCCCGAGCAAGGAAGACCTGGCCGCGGCGGCCATGGTGCGTGTGATGGACCGGGCGCGTGCCTTCCTGGACACGCTGGACGCCCAGCGCCCGCCGCTGGAGCTGTTGCGCGAGGTGGCGCGCTGGACGATGGCGGTGCAACTGGCGGGCGAGATGCCGTCACTGCCGAGTGAAAACTCCAGCCTGCGCGCGGCCTTGACCACCAACAAGGCCTATGTCGATGGCCTGATGGACGTGAGCGATCGCCTCGGCGCCTGGATCACCGCCGCCCAGGCCGATGGCAGCCTGAACAGCGCCCTGCCACCGATCGCGGTGCTCTACACCCTGTATGCGCGCGCCTGCGACCCGGTGCTGGGCTTCCTCAAAGGCGCGGGGCTCTACAGCAACGAGCAGATCATCGACATGGTGCTCAGCACCTGCTTCGACGGCTTGAGGACGCGGTGAGCTGACCCACCCCTGCCGCGCTGCGCGCGACCCCCTCCAGGGGGCGATGCGAGTGGCCCGGCAAAGCCGGTTCCACCGCATCCTGGGTCAGGGCTGGCGCGCGGGAAAGAGAGCCGGAGGGCTCCGAGGGGGCGTTCATCCCAGGGCACCGCGGAACCGGCTTTGCCGGGCCGCCAGTGCCGCCCCCTGGGGGGTGACGCGAAGCGGCGCGGGGGGAGCGTTTACCTCACAAGCAACACCGGCACCTCACAGTGCGCCAGCACCTGGGTGGTCACCGAACCCATGACCAGGTTGCCCAGGGCGCTGTGGCCGTGTGAGCCCATCACCACCAGGTCAAATTTGCCGGCGTTGGCCGCCTTGGCGATCTGTTCGCCGGGCGTACCGACCTTGTGCACGACCTTGGGCTCCATGCCGTGGCGCTTGAGAAACTTGACCACCGGCGCGGTGACCTTTTCGGCCTCTTCGGCGTAGTAGCTGTTGGCCACTTCGGCGCCCACGGCGGCCCGTGCGCGGGCGGGCAGGGGCAACTGCACCGTGAACAGGGTGAGATCGTTGTTCGAGCCGAACATCTCTTCGTGGGTGGTCAGGTAAGCGAGCATTTTTTTGGTGTAGGCGCTGCCGTCCACCGCGAGCAGGATCTTCATCTAGGTCTCCAGTTCATTGAGGTTGGCGCCGAGTTTACGGCCTGCCGGCGCGGGCCGGTACCCGCGCTGCACCCTATGGGTTCACCGTGATCAGCTGGGTCGGCTGGAACCCCAGCTGTTCGTTCTTGTCGGCGTAGCCGAACGGGTTGGCGACGATGCGGCAGCGGCCCAGTTGCAGGTCCTGCGGACAGTGCAGGTGACCGTGCAGCCACAGATCGGCCAGCGGCAGCAGATCGTCCAGTCCGTTGCAGAAACCGGCGGTGCCCGGGCTCAGGCCGTAGCGCGGATCGGCGCTGTGCAGGGTGGGGGCAAAGTGGGTGATCACGACCGTGGTGCCGTCGAACGGCTGGGCCAGCGCCTGGCGCAGCCAGTCCTGGCATTCCAGCCCGAGCTCGCGCATGGCCGCAGCGTCGAACAGGCGCCCGTGGCGCTGCCCGTTCATTTTGTTCAGGTAGAAGTTGGCCGCGCGGAAGGCCTTCTGGCGCTGGTGCAGGCGATGGGCGAGCGGATCGCGGGTGCGGCCTTTGGTCTGTGGCTGCGTGGCCAGGGCGTCGTAGTCGCTCCACAGCGTGGTCCCGACCAGCCGCATGCCGTCCAGCAACAGCGTTTCACGCTCCAGCCACTGGATGCCCAGCCGGTCGCAACTGGCGCGCAACCCCGCATGCGCCGCGTCCACATCCAGCGCATCGTATTCGTGGTTGCCGGGCACATAGACCACCGGCACCGGCCAGGCCGCGTACTGTGGCAGGGGAGAGAAGCGCTGCAGACCCCAGTCGGGTTCGGCCATCACGCTGCCGTCGCGCCGGGTCTGGTAGGAGCCGATGTCGCCGGCGAGCACCAGCAGGTCGGCACCGGGGGCCGGCGTGGCGACAAAGTCGGGATTGGCTTCGAGGTGCAGATCGCTCAGAAGCTGGATGTTCATGCCCGCATTGTCGGGTGAACACCGGGTTGCCCGCTCGGCGCACGATGAGCAGGTTGCCCTGGAACTGCTTGGCTGCCACCACCAGCTCTTTGGCCGGTTCGCCCCGGCGCGTCCCGCACAACGGTGTGAAGCCTGGGGCCTGCAGGAATTTCATGGACATGGTGCGGTCTTCCCGGTGAAATGGCGATCCTCGTCACGGGTTTTGCACCTTGTCGATGCGAAAGCCCCGTACTGAAGCCCTCACCACCGCGTCCCTCAACCAGCTGTGGGCACTGTTGTGGGACGCCTGGCGGTGCCACAGCGTGTCCACATGCACCGCAGGCACCGGCAGCGGCAGTTCGCTCAGGGCCAGTTCGTGTTCCATGCCGGTGGCGCCCACGAAATGGCGTGGCAACACCGTCAGCAGGTCGGTGGTCGCCACCACGCGCCCTGCGGTGAAGAACTGGTTCACGGTCAGCACCACGCGCCGCTGGCGCGAGAGCGCGGCCAGCGCCTCGTCCACGAAGCCGAACGGCCGCCCGGAGAAGCTCACCAGCAGGTGGCGCGCGGCGCAGTAGCTGTCCAGATCGATGGGGCGCCCGGCCAGCGGGTGGCCGCGGCGCATGACGACCACGTACTCGCCGTCGTACAGGCGCTGGTTCAGGAAGCGGGGGCTGTGTTCCTGCAGGTGGCTGGCACTGAGCTCGGCCAGCACGCCGGGGAAATGGCCGATCGCCAGGTCCGCCGAACCCGATTCCAGCAGTTCGCGCGGGTCGCGCGTGGTCAGCGGCAGCACCCGCAGGTTCACCCCGGGGGCTTCGTTCTCCAGGATGTCCATCAGGCCGGGCACCAGCTTGGCGGCGGTGGCATCGGCCATCGCGAGCACGAAGGCGTTGTGCGCGGTGGCCGGGTCGAAACCGCCCGGCGCCAGCGATTCGCGCAGCTGCTGCAGCGCGTCGCGCACGGTGGGCCACAGCGCCAGCGCCATGGGCGTGGGTTCCACGCCGTAGCCCGAGCGCCGCACCAGCTCGTCGCCCAGCGTCTCGCGCAGCCGCTTGAGGGCGTTGCTCACGGCCGGCTGGGTCATGGCCAGGTTGTGGGCCGCGCGGGTGAGGTTGCGCTCGACCATCACCTCGTCGAAGACCCGCAGCAGATTCAGGTCGAGGGTGCGAAAGTTCAGTTCATTCATATGATTTGTGAATGTAATTCATCACAAAAATAAATTGGCGTGACATGCGGGTTAACCCTAGTATCCACCTGTCCAAAAGACATTTCTTTCAAGGAGTCCGCCATGAGCACCGTCTTTTCCCCCTCCCCCGCATCCCTGGGGCTGTCCCCCACCTCGTCGCCCGACGCAGCGGGTACCTACCGGGTCCGGCCCAGCCGCGATGGCGCCCGGGGGCTGGCCGCCTTGCTGCTGGCCGCCGCAGTGGCTGCGCTCGTGGTGCTGGCCGACCGTCTCATCAGCACCTGGGCCGACGGCCACCTGTTTCTGGCCTGGGTCGCTCTGTGGGTCGTGATTTTCGCGGGCCTGGCGCTGTTCGCGGGCACCGCCCGGAACCTGGCGCAGCGCACCCTGCGCTCGCTGGACAGCTGGTCGGCCACGCTGGCCGAAGCCCGTGCCGATATGCGCCTGTGGGAGCAGGCCCGCCGCGACCCGCGCCTGATGAACGAACTGATGCAGGCCCGCATGCGCGATACCGATGACGGTGACTTTGAAACCGCGCTGGCGCCCATGGGTCTGGAGCCCGGTGTGGTGCAGAAGCCGGTCAGCGGCTGGGGACGTTTCCCCGAGCGGCTCGCCGAAAGCCGTGCGCGCAACATCCACCTGTATTACATCTGACGCCGCCGGGCCGAAAGGCCTGAGCCACAGCAAAAAAGCCACCGGGTCCGGTGGCTTTTTTTTCGCCCGGACCGTTCATCCGGGGGCGTGGCGCCGGAAGGGCAGATCGTGCCCTTCCAACGTGTTTCCTCAGGCTGCCAGGCGTTTTTCCAGTTCAGCCTTGGTGTCGACCAGGGCCTTCGGCAGGTGGTAGGCCAGCTGCTCGAAGTGCGACTCGTGCAGCTTGAGTTCGTCAACCCAGGCGGCCTTGTCGATGCTGGTCACGGTCTTGAACTGCTCGGCGCTGAAGTCCAGGCCGGTCCAGTTGATTTCGGCGTAGGTCGGGGCGGTGCCGAACATCGTGGTCTCGCCCTGGGCAGAGCCTTCGATGCGGTCGATCATCCATTTGAGCACGCGCATGTTGTCGCCATAGCCGGGCCAGACGAACTTGCCGTCGGCGTCCTTGCGGAACCAGTTCACGCAGAACATCTTGGGCAGCGAATGTCCCTGAGTCTGCAGCTGGTCGCCCATGTCGAGCCAGTGCTGGAAGTAGTCGCTCATGTTGTAGCCGCAGAAGGGCAGCATGGCGAACGGGTCGCGGCGCACCACGCCCTGCGCGCCGAAGGCGGCGGCGGTGGTTTCGCTGCCCATGGTGGCGGCCATGTAGACGCCTTCGGTCCAGTTGCGGGCTTCGGTCACCAGCGGCACGGTGGTGCTGCGGCGGCCGCCGAACATGAAAGCGTCAATGGCCACGCCGTTGGCGTCGTCCCACTGCGGGTCGAGCGCGGGGTTGTTGGTGGCGGCGACGGTGAAGCGCGAGTTCGGGTGCGCGGCCTTGGCGCCGGTGGCCTTGGCGATCTCGGGCGTCCAGTCCTTGCCTTGCCAGTCGATCAGGTGCGCGGGCACGCCGCCACCGTCCTTCTCCATGCCTTCCCACCAGACGTCACCGTCATCGGTCAGCGCCACGTTGGTGAAGATCACGTCTTTGTTGAGCGACAGCATGCAGTTCGGGTTGGTGTGCATGTTGGTGCCGGGCGCCACGCCGAAGTAACCCGCTTCGGGGTTGATGGCGTAGAGCTTGCCGTCGGCGTGCGGCTTGATCCAGGCGATGTCGTCACCAATGGTGGTGACCTTCCAGCCGGCGAAACCGGCTTCCGGCGGCACCAGCATGGAGAAGTTGGTCTTGCCGCAGGCGCTGGGGAAAGCGGCGGCGACGTGGTACTTCTTGCCTTGCGGATTGGTCACGCCGAGGATCAGCATGTGCTCGGCCAGCCAGCCCTGGTCGCGGCCCATGTTGGAGGCGATGCGCAGCGCGAAGCACTTCTTGCCCAGCAGCGCGTTGCCGCCATAGCCCGAGCCGTAGGACCAGATCTCGCGCGTCTCGGGGAAGTGCACGATGTACTTGGTGGTCGGGTTGCAGGGCCAGGTGCTGCTGTCCTTCTGACCTTCGGCCAGCGGTGCGCCCACGGTGTGCATGCAGGGCACGAAGGCGCCGTCGGTGCCGAGCACGTCGTACACGGCCTTGCCCATGCGGGTCATCAGCTTCTGGTTCACGGCCACGTAGGCGCTGTCGGTCAGTTCGATGCCGATGTGGGCGATGTGCGAGCCCAGCGGGCCCATGCTGAACGGCACCACGTACATCGTGCGGCCCTTCATGCAGCCGTCAAACAGCGGCTGCAGGGTTGCGCGCATCTGGGCCGGTTCCATCCAGTTGTTGGTCGGGCCAGCGTTTTCCTTCTTCTCGGAGCAGATGAAGGTGCGGTCTTCCACGCGCGCCACGTCCGACGGGTCGGAGCAGGCCAGGTAGCTGCCCGGGCGCTTGGCGGGGTTGAGCTTCTTGAAGGTACCGGCGTCCACCAGCTGCTGGCACAGGCGGTTGTATTCCTCCTCGCTGCCATCGCACCAGACCACGTCGGCCGGCTTGCACAGGGCGACCATGTCGGCCACCCAGGCGATCAGCCGGGCGTTTTTCACGTAGACGGGTGTGTTGAGGTTGAGGCCCTGCATCACGGGAGAATTCATGGAAACGGCTCCAGAAGTTTGTAAAGCGGCAAGCCCAAGAGACAGCAACAGCCGCTGGCCACAATCAAATGGGCGGGCGGCTGGTCAAGATCCCTTGGGCCAATAAGGGCGGTCGGCGCTCGGTGCTGCGGTGCGGATGGCAGGTGCAGCCAGATGGGCAAAAGGCGGGTGGATGGACCCGGGTTTTGATCCGCGTGTCGGCCAAAACGCCAATTTTATGAAAGTGGCGGGTCAGTTACCGGCAAGTTACATGCAAAACATGCATAACCTGATGCGCCAATTGATCGGGGCGGTTCCGGATCTGCCCTGATCCAGACGCCGGCCAGACAAGAAAAAAGCCGAAGGCCCTGGCGGGCGTTCGGCTGGACGCTGCCTGAAGGCGGCTTCAGGCCATGAAGACGGCGATGAAGGCCAGCAGGAAAATCAGCACGCCACCGGCCACAGGCAACACGATGGGCATCAGGGGAACGATGGACTCCACCACGTCATGGGGCTGGTCGCTGTGGTTGTCGTGTTCGTGGTGGGACATGGTTTCTCCAGGGTATTTGACAAATATCAACAGGATTTTAAGGGCAGCGGGCGTCCTGGCGCTGGCCCGGGCCTCGTGACATACCCTAAAGCAGGGCGTAGGTGGTGCTGGCCCGGCAGACACTCTTGCCGTCGCCCGCGGCCACGATGTCGATCTCGCCAAACACCAGGCTCTTGCCCGCCCGGATCACGCGGGCCGTGACCAGCGCGTCCTGGTTGGCCAGCGGCTTCAGGAAGCTGGTGTTGAGCTGGACGGTGGTCATGGGCCGCTGGTTACCCAGCTGCGTCACGATGGCCAGCACCATGGCGGTGTCGGCCGCCGCCATCAGCGCCTGGCCGCACACCATGCCGCCGATGCGGCTGAGTTCGGGGTTCTGCGGCAGGCGCAGCGTGACCTCGCCGGGGCCGAAGCCCTGCACCCGCAGGCCCAGTGCCTGGACCCAGGGGGCGAACCAGTCGCTCAGCGCGGACTGCAGGGTGTCGGTGGTGACCGCGGGTGCGGTGTCGGGGGTGTGCAGGGCTGATGTCATGGGTCGCGTCAGGGTTCGTTGTTGCGGCGGAAACGGGACAGCCAGTGTTCCATGAGTTTGCCCGCGGCTTCGCGCCCGCCCAGACCGAACGAGAGCGCGACGGCCACGGCCACGGCGCCCAGCGTGAGGCCGAAGGCGAGGTTGACAATGTCGTCGGCGATGCCCATGGCGCGCAGGCCCATGGCCAGCACCAGGGCCAGGATGGCGAGGCGCGCGATGCGGGCCAGCCCCTGGCTGTTGGCACCGCTGGCGCGGTCGATGGCGGTGTAGGCCACATTGGCGAGCCAGAAGCCGATGACCAGGATGGCCGATCCGAGCAGCACGTCGCCGCCAAAGGTGATGAAGGTGGTCACGACACCGCTGACCTGGCTGAAGCCGAGCTGGGAGGCCGCTTCGACCGTGGCGAACAGCATGGCGAAAAACATCGCGACGTGACCCACAAAGCTGGAGGCGCTGGTCTTCTCGAAGGCGTGGGCCATGCCGATGCGCGCGGGCAGCGTGTCGAAACCCACGGTGGCGAGCAGGCTGGCCAGCAGTTTGCTGGCGAACGAGGCCACCAGCCAGGTGATCACGAGGATCAGCGCCGCGGCAAGGATGTGTGGCACGGCGGCCAGGATCATGGCCAGCATCTGGGTGGCGGGCTGCGAGATGGCTTCCACCTTGAGCGCGTCCAGCGCGGCGATCAGCGACGGCAGGAACACCGCGACGAACACCAGCAGGCCGACCACGCTGGAGAGCTGCACGGCGCTGGAGAGACCGGCTCGGCCGCCGATCTTGTCGATACCGGCGGTGCGCGTGAGGTTGGTGGTGAGGTTGCGCAACACCGTGGCCACGATCCAGCCCACACCGCCGATCACGAACGCGGCCACCGCGTTGGGCAGCATGTCCAGCGTCTTGGCCACCATGTCCCGCAGCGGGTCCAGCAGGCCCTGCATCTCCAGCGCGCCCAGGATGCCGGGCACAAACAGCAGGATCACCAGCCAGAACAGCGCGCCAGCCAGACTCTCGCTGATGGGGGCCATGTCCGCGTGTTCGGACAGCTTCTCGTCGAGCGAGCTGCGATCCAGCAGCTTCTGCGTCATCGTGCGCACCAGGCTGGCCACCAGCCAGGCGACCAGCGCCAGCACCAGACCCGCGAGCAGGCGCGGCGCGTATTCGAACACCTTGGTGATCAGCGCGCTGAAGGGGCCCGACACCAGGGCCAGGTCCAGCGAGTTGAAGACCGCCATCAGTGTGACCAGGATCACGGCCCAGAACAGGCCCAGGGCCACCGCGCCCTCGATGTCCACGCCGTTGCCCGTGAGGCGGTTGAAGCGGTGGTTGATGCCGGCAAAGCCCAGGCTCTTGCGCACGGCGGCGCGCACCAGCACAGCGATGAACCAGCCCAGCACGAAAATGGCGAGGGCCCCGAGCAACTGGGGAATGTGGCCGCCAAGGCTGTTCTGCAAGGACTCCCACAAGGCATTCATGTTCATGGTCTTTCTCCTGTGAACGGGTCAAACACCGGGTCATGATGCAAGTGGGGGCATGACACGTCAACCTCTGGTGAAAAAGCGTTCACCAGAATGGCGTGTTTTGGGACCGGAATGCGCAGACATATCGGCCATTGCCGGCAGATGCCAGAAAGGCGCTGTGGTGCTCGCGGGCCCCGTCAGGGGCCGCGCCGGGCCCTCAGATCACCGTGGCGTCAAAGCCCGCGGCCTGGAGGTGCTCGATCACCAGCGCCAGGTGTTCGCGGCCACGCGTCTGCAGCACCAGCTCGATCGCCACGTTCTGCGCCGCCAGCAGCGTGAAGGCGCGCTGGTGGTGCACCTCGTCGACGTTGGCGCCGGCGTCGGCCACGATGGCGGTGATGCGCGCCAGGTTGCCTGGCACATCGCGCGCGTTGACCTGGATGCGCGCCAGCCGCCCGGCGCGCACCATGCCGCGTTCGATGATGGAGGCCAGCAGCAGCGGGTCGATGTTGCCGCCGCAGAGCACCAGCCCGACCTTCTTGCCGGCAAAGCGCTGCGGGTGTTTGATCAGGGCCGCGAGACCCGCCGCGCCGGCGCCTTCCACCAGGGTCTTCTCGATCTCCAGCAGCATCACGATGGCCTGCTCGATGTCGCCTTCGTCGACCAGCACGATGTCATCCACCTTGTCCCGGATGATGGCCTCGGTGACCGCGCCGGGTGTGCCGACGGCGATGCCCTCGGCGATGGTGCTGTTGCCCTGGGGCAGGTGTGTGCCCTTGATGGCGTTGTACATGGCCGGGAAACGCTCGGTCTGCACGCCCACGATCTCGATGCCCGGCTTGATCGCGCGAGCCGCCGTGGCCATGCCGCCGATCAGACCGCCACCACCGATCGCGATCACCAGCGTGTCCAGATCGGGCTGGACGCGCAGCATCTCCAGCGCCACCGTGCCTTGCCCGGCCACGATGGCTTCGTCGTCGTAGGGGTGCACAAACACCAGGCCGTCGCGCGCCGACAGCTCGCGCGCGTGGGTCCGCGCTTCGTCCAGCGTGTCGCCGTGCAGCACCACCTCGGCGCCAAAGCCGCGAGTGCGTTCAACCTTCACGCCCGGCGTGAAGCGCGGCATCACGATCACCGCACGAATGCCCAGGCGCTGCGCGTGATACGCCACGCCCTGGGCATGGTTGCCGGCGCTCATGGCCACCACGCCACGCGCCCGTTCGTCGGCGCTGAGCTGCGAGAGCTTGTTGCAGGCACCGCGCTCCTTGAACGAGGCGGTGTACTGCAGGTTCTCGAACTTCAGGAACACCTGACAGCCGAGGAGTTGGGAGAGCGTGCGCGATTCCACACAGGGTGTGTCGAGCACCTGGCCCGCGATCCGCTGCGCGGCGGCTTCAATGTCTTTGAGTTCCAGCATGGCGCGATTGTGGACCGGCAGGCCCGGAGGCGGCCCCCGGGAAAAGCCCCACAAATTCGTCATGCATGCTCCATCAATCACTTCCATGATGGATCAAGCTGAGTTATGGTCCGCTTCAAAGCCGGTATCTGGTCCGCCGTCCCCTGTTGTCACGACTGGAGGTAGTCCGAATGAGCAAACGCCTGTTGCAGCCTGTCGGGCCTGTGACACGCACGGTGTCCGAGCCGCGTGCGGGCGCCGAGGCGCGCCACACGGTGTCGCCGGATGCGCGCGTGTTCGTGCCGCCGGGACTGCGCCAGGCGCCGGTGCTGGACCTCATGTGCTCGCACTTCGTGCTCAGCCTGGCGGCGCGCCAGGGGCCGCGTTTCAATGTGCGGCGCGACCTCAACACCCTGCTCGCGCTGGCCGGTCGCCACCTCATCTGGCCGCTGACGGTGTTGCACCGCCTGCGGGACTTTCTGGAGCGCCGCTGCAAGGGCAACGAACTCTGGAGCGGCTTCGAAAAGCTGTCCACTGCGGCCTTCATGGAGCGCTACGGCGTCTGGCGCGGACCCTACGAAGAAGGCACGCTGTTCTTCTACCTCGACGAGTACGCCAAGGAGTCGCCGAAGGACCTGCTCGCCGTGCTTGCCGTGACCGGTGACTGGCTGAGCCAGTCGCTCAAGAAGCAGTCCACCCTGGTGGAGAAGAACATCGACGCCCTGGCCGGCCTGCTGCAGCTCAACCGCGCCGAGCGCGCCCTGCTGCTCTACGGCACGCTGGCGCGCTACCAGCGCGACCTGCGCTCCATCCTGGTGGAGTTCAAGGTCAACAACGCGCCCGAGGCCTATGCGGCGATCGCCGACGTGGCCGGCGTCAAGGCCAGCGAGGTGGGCGAGGCGCTGCGCGCCGGCTCGCGCCTGGAGCGCATCGGCATGGTGGAGAACCTGATCTCCGAACACAACATCACCGACCTCGCCGACCTCATGAAGGTCAGCGAAAAGCTCCCACCCGTGCTGATGCGCGAGTACCGCACCCAGAGCGAGCTGATGGCGGTGTTCACCCGCCCGGCCGCGCGTTCCGCGCTCACCAGCAAGGACTTTGAATACGTGGGCGAAGACGTGCGCCTGCTCTGCGCCTTGCTGCGCGAAGCGGTGGCGCGCAAGGAGCCCGGCGTCAACGTGCTGCTCTACGGCCCGCCCGGCACCGGCAAGACCGAGCTCGCGCGCGTGGTGGCGCAGGCGGCGGGTCTGGAGCTGTTCGAGGTCGAATACGCCGACCGCGATGGCAACGCGCTCAGCGGTCGCGACCGCTACCGCTCGCTGCAGATCGCCCAGGTGTTCCTCAAGGGAACGGCGCAGTCAGCGCTGCTGTTCGACGAGGTGGAAGACGTCTTTCCGCCCATCTCCAGTGAGGCGGCGCAGATCATTGCACGCGCCGAACACGTGGCTGCGCCCCACACGGGCAGCGTCAGCGGCAAGGCCTGGGTCAACCAGATCCTCGAATCCAACGCCGTGCCCACGCTGTGGGTCACCAACCGCATCGAACAGATCGACCCGGCCTTCCGGCGCCGTTTCGCCTACCACCTCGAACTCAAGAGCCCGCCGCCCGGCGCGCGCGAGCAGCTGGTGCGCAAGACACTCGAAGGCGCTGCGGTGTCCGACGCCCTGGTCGCGCGCCTCACCGAGCGCAAGGGGCTCACGCCGGCCCAGATCCGCACCGCCCTGCGCTTTGCGCAGCTCGCCGCCCATCCGGCCAAACCCGCGGCACGCCGGGGCGCCAAGCGCCGTGCGGCCGATGCCCCGATGCTGGACGACCTGATCGAACGCCAGTTGAAGAACGCCGACCAGGCCCTCGGGCGGCAGCCCGACCTCGCGCTGCGCCCGAGCGTGACGCAGTACAGCCTGGACATGCTCAACGTCGAATCGCGTTACGAGTTGCCGCGCATCGTCGCGGCGCTCAAGGCGCGCGGGCATGGCTGCCTGTGTTTCCACGGCGCGCCCGGCACCGGCAAGACCGCGCTCGCCGAACACATCGCCCAGCAACTCGAACGCCCGCTCATGATCCGCCGCGCCAGCGACCTGGTGAGCAAGTTCGTGGGCGAAACCGAGCAGCAGATGGCCGCCATGTTCCGCGAGGCGCAGGCGGAAAAGGCGGTCTTGCTGCTCGACGAAGCCGACAGCTTCCTGCAGGACCGACGCGGTGCCCAGCGCACCTACGAAGTGACCGAGGTCAACGAGATGCTGCAAGGCATGGAGCGTTACGACGGCATCTTCATCTGCACCACCAACCTGATGGACAGCATCGACCAGGCGGCGCTGCGGCGCTTCACCTTCAAGATCCACTTCAAGCCCCTGACCGCCCTGCAGCGCGAAACCATGTTTGTGGTGGAGGCGCTGGGTGGCGAGGCCGGGGCGCTGGAGCCAGCGCTGCGCGAGCGCCTGTCCAGGCTCGATCAGCTGTGCCCGGGTGACTTTGCGGCGGTGAAGCGCCAGGTGGAGATCTTGGGCGAGTCCATCGAGCCGGCCGAATTCCTCGCCCAGCTGGAGGCCGAGCACCGCATCAAACCGGGCGTGCGCGAGGCGCGGAAAATCGGATTTTGATCCCCCCGCCGCGCTGCGCGCGACTCCAGGGGGCGGCACTGGCGGCCCGGCAAAGCCGGCTCCGCGGTGCCCTTGGATCAACGCCCCCTCGAACACCACGCTGCTCTTGCCTTCCGCCTGATGAAGATGCCGGGTTGGCAAAGCTGCGCGTCACGGCCTGTCACGTTGTTTGTCGAGCGCGAGCCGTGCAAACCGCGGAAGCACCGATGCCGCTTCGGGCGTGTCTTTCAGCTGGCTTGTGATCTGCGCTGCGTCGCGTCCTTCGCTGGCCAAGGTGGGGCCGAGTCCGTCCAGATAGGCCTTGAGGGCTTCGGCGGAAAACTCGGGGTGGAACTGCACGCCCCAGGCGTTGGGGCCGACGCGGAAAGCGTGGTGTGGTTCGTGCGCATTGCCCGCCAGCAACACCGCGCCCGGTGGCAGGCGGCGCACCGACTGCCAGTGCGTGGCCTGGGCATCAAACTCGTCGGGCAGGGTGCCCAGCAAGGGGTCCGTCTGCGCGGCCGGGAGGCGCTGCACGCGCACGGTGCCGATCTCCACGCCCTCGGGGTGGTGGGCCACCTCTCCACCCAGCGCGTGGGCCAGCAGCTGGTGGCCGTAGCAGATGCCCAGCAACGGCGTTTCTGCCCTCACCGCCTGCTGCAGCCAGGGCACCAGTGCCTCGCTCCAGGGCTCACGCTCGCTGACCATGGCGTGCGAACCCGTGAGCACGATGCCGGCCAGCGTCTCGGGCGCGGGTGGCGGCGTGTCGCCGAGCGGGTTGTGGGTTTGAACCTCGGCGCCACCGGCGCGCAAGCCCGCCGCGATCCAGTCGTCGAAATCACCGAGGCGTTCGCGGATGTGGTCGTGCGTGCGACCGGTCTGGACGATGAGCAGGGGGCGGGTTGGAGTCATGCGGCCGATTCTAGAAACCCGGGCGCACGGCATCTTCGTTCCAAGAAAAGGCCCGTCTCAAGGACGGGCCAAACAAGGAACCCTGTGAGAAAACCAGAGAAGAATCCGGAGCGAAGTGCCTCAACCCAGAACGCCGCGGAACCGGCTTCGGCGGGCCGCCAGCCTTGCCCCCTGGGGTGTGACGCGCCTTCAGGCGCGGCGCGGAGGGGTCAATGCAACAACGCCATCGGCCCCGAAGGCAGCTCTTCCGACGTGTGGTCCGGGTGGTGGTCGACGAAGAAACGCAGCTTCTGGTCCAGCCGGGCGACGCGGCGGTTGGCCTCGTTTTCGCAGTGGTGCTTGGAAATCAGGTTGAACAGCTTGCCGCGCAGGAACCACAGGTCCTTGGGACTCTGGCAGCCGACCAGGGCCGCGTGCATGCGGGTGCGGATGGGGTCCTTGATGTCGGCCATGGCTTCGTGGAATTCGTCCACGAGGAAGTCCATCTCCAGCACTTGCGTGTCGTGGTAGTTGTCTTTTTTGGTCCTGTTGAACCAGGGCAACTTGAAAAACATGCTGTGCTCCATCGGGTGTGTTCGCTGGCCACGGACAGGATATTCCCGGGCTCACCTTGAACATCGGCAGATGGGGCTGCGCCTTGAGGTTTCAGGGGGTCGAAAACCCCGGCTCCCCGACGAGTGGTCGACCCCGGGCGAAGGGGTCAGACGATGGTTGACACCCGGCTCCCGCCAGGCGTCAAAGCCTCATTCAAAAGCACTCACGACCCGCAGCACCTCGGCGCCATAGGCCTCGCGTTTTTTCTGGCCGATGCCGGCCACACCATCCAGATCGGCCATCGAGCGCGGTTTCTGAGCGGCGATCGCGCGCAGGGTGGCGTCGTGAAAGATCACGAAGGCTGGCAGGTTGTGTTCGCGCGCCACTTCGGCGCGCCAGGCCTTGAGCGCGTCCAGGCATTCGCGTTCGGCCAGCGACAGCGGCTGGCCATCGGGCGCCAGCGCCGCCTGGCTGTTGCGGCTGCTCTTGCTGCGCGACGCGGCTTTTTTCTTCTCGCTCTGTGGCCGCAGCCAGACCTGGGTTTCACCCTTGAGGATGGCGCGCGCCGCGTCGGCCAGGTGCAGGGTGTTGAAGTGGGCCGAGTCCACGTGGATCGCTTCGCGCGCGACCAGCTGGCGCATCAGCGCGCGCCACTGCGTTTCGCCCAGGTCGGCGCCGATGCCGAAGGTGCTGAGCTTGTCGTGGCCGTACTGCGTCACCTTCTCGGTCACCTTGCCGCGCAGGATGTCCATGATGTGGCCGGCGCCGAAGGCCATGCCGCTGGACTGCTGCACGCGGTAGATGCACGAGAGCAGCTTGCGCGCGGACTCGGTGCCATCGTCCAGCGCGGGCGGGCTGATGCAGTTGTCGCAATTGCCGCAGGGTGTGCTGGTTTCACCAAAGTAGGCCAGCAGCCGCACACGCCGGCAGTCGCTGGCTTCGGCCAGCGTGAGCAGGGCGTCGAGCTTGCCGCGCAGCACCTGCTTGAACTCGTCGGCCGCGGGGCTTTCGTCGATCATGCGGCGCTGGTTCACCACGTCCTGCAGGCCGTAGACCATCCAGGCGGTGGCGGGCTCGCCGTCGCGCCCGGCGCGGCCGGTCTCCTGGTAATAGCCTTCGATGTTCTTGGGCATGTCCAGGTGGGCCACGAAGCGCACGTCGGGCTTGTCGATGCCCATGCCGAAGGCGATGGTCGCGACCATGATCACGCCCTCTTCGCGCAGGAAGCGGTCCTGGTGCCGCTGCCGCACGGCCGCGTCCAGGCCGGCGTGGTAGGGCAGGGCGTTGAGGCCCGCGTCGCACAACATGCCGGCCACTTCTTCCACCCGCTTGCGCGACTGGCAGTAGACGATGCCGGCGTCGTGGCCGCTCGCGCCCATGTGCTCGTCGCGGATGAAGCGCAGCAACTGGGTCGAGCCGTCCTTCTTCTCGACGATGGTGTAGCGGATGTTCGGCCGGTCGAAACTGCTGATGAAGCGCCGCGCGTCCTGCAGCTGCAGGTGGTTCACGATGTCTTCGCGCGTCAGGTCGTCGGCGGTGGCGGTGAGCGCCACGCGCGGCACACCGGCAAAGCGCTCGTGCAGCACCACCAGCGCGCGGTACTCGGGCCGGAAGTCGTGGCCCCACTGGCTCACGCAGTGCGCTTCGTCGATGGCAAACATCGAGAGCTTGCCGCGCTCGTACAGCGCGTCCAGCAGCGCCAGGAAGCGCGGCGTGGTCAGGCGCTCGGGCGCGGCGTAGAGCAGCGTGATCTCGCCACGCAGCATCTGCTTCTCGACCGCCTGCGCCTCTTCGCTGCTGAGACTGGAGTTGAGAAAAGCCGCTGCCACGCCCGCTTCCAGCAGGGCGCCCACCTGGTCGTGCATCAGCGCGATCAGCGGCGAGACCACCACCGTCAGGCCCAGGCCGCCGCGCGCACGCACGATGGCCGGAATCTGGAAACACAGCGACTTGCCGCCGCCCGTGGGCATCAGCACCAGCGCGTCGCCACCCTCGCTCACATGCCGCACGATGTCGGCCTGCGGGCCGCGGAAGGCGTCGTAGCCAAACACCTCCTGCAGGACACCGGCGCAGGTTTCCAGAGTTTCACCCGCGCTGGAAATGTCGATCATGGCGCTCACATCTGTTCCCAGGGTAGGCCGTCGTGCCGCCAGCCGTTGAGCGACGAACGTTTGAACGCGTCGTTGAGGTCGCCCTCAAAGCCGTGCACCACGTGCGCCACGTCGGAAAAACCGGCCGCCTCCAGCGCAGCGCCCGCGTCCAGGGTGCGCTTGCCGCTGCGGCAGATCAGCAGCACCGGGCGATCCTTCGCGCCCGCCTCCGCCTCCACCGCGGTGGCAAAGCGTGCCGAGTCGGGTGTGAGGTCCGGGTACTCGTACCAGGGGATGTTGTCCACGCCGGGTGGGCGGCCCACGTAAAGTGACTCGATCTCCATGCGCACGTCGACAAACAGCGGTGCGTCCTGGCCGAGCGCCACGCGGCGCTCGGTTTCGGCCTGCAGCCAGGCCCAGGCTTCCTTTGGGAGCAGGTGTTTCATAGGCGGTTATTGTCGGACATGCGCGGCAACAGCCGGTGGGGCCGCTCAGACCGCGACGGGTCGGAGGTGCGCCCAGATCAGAGGGTTCGCAGGAGGCTGACCCCGAACGCACCCTGCTTACTCAGCCGCCAGCCGGATCAGCCGCTTGCCCAGGTTCTCTCCCCGGTACAGGCCTGCAATGGCATCGGGCGCCTGCTCCAGGCCTTCCAGCACGTCTTCGCGGTAGCGAATCAGGTCGCCTTTCACCCAGGCGGTCAGGGCACTGAGGCCCTCGGGGAAACGGGCCGCGTGGTCGAAGATCAGAAAGCCCTGCATGCGCGCCCGCTTCACCAGCAGGTGTCGCTCCACCCGCGGCCCCTGCGGCGGCGGGTTCCACGAAGCCACGGAGGCCGTGCCACAGATGACGACCCGCGCGCCCACCGCCAGGTGCTTGAGCACGGTGTCGCTGATCTCGCCCGCCGTGTTGTCGAAGTACACGTCAATGCCCTGCGGGCAGGCCTCGGCGATGGCTTCGTCCAGGTTCCCGGCCCGGTAGTCGATGGCCGCATCAAAGCCAAATTCGCTGCGACACAGCGCGGTCTTCGCCGGCCCGCCGGCAATGCCTACCGTGCGGCAACCCTGGATCTTCGCGATCTGCCCCACGCACGACCCCACCGAGCCAGCGGCAGTGGACACCACCACCGTCTCGCCCGCCTGGGGCTGCCCAACGTCGAGCAGCCCAAAGTAAGCCGTCAGCCCATTGATGCCGAGCACGCCGAGCGCGGTGGAGATGGGCAGACCGCTGGCTTCATCCACCCGCCGCAGGAGCGCCGATGCATCCACCACCGCATGGTCCTGCCAGCCCAGCAGGCCCGTCACCACATCGCCCACTCGCCAGTCCGCGCTGCGCGAAGCCACGATGCGCCCCACGGCGAACGAACGCATCACGCCCCCGATGGGCACCGGCTCCGAGTAGTTGCCCACGCTGCTCACCCAGCCGCGCATCGCGGGTTCGACCGACAGGTAGAGGTTGCGCACCACCACCTGGCCATCGGCGGGCTCGGCCAGCGGTGATTCGACCATCTCAAAGTGTTCGGCCTGCGGGATGCCGCTGGGGCGGGCTTTCAGGAGGACCTGGCGGTTGATGGAGACGGGCATGATTGCTGTACTTTCTGAATTTCACGGGTCGCCACCGAGAAGGGCCGGAGCTTTCGCCGTGCGAGCTTGCGCCCAAACCGGCGGTTTGCCAATGTGGTTCCTGCCCATGTCTTGCCGGCGGGTTGTGGTGAGCTCCGGGGCGGCGTTCCCATGGCTGGCTGAATCCCGGCCTTGGGTGGGTCTACCACCAGCCGCGCAAGTCCGTCCCACGCACACTTCCTACAATCTCGCCATGACCGCTCAACTGAACTACACCCGCGCCCAGGCGCTGCCCGCCATCCTCTCGCAACGCATCGCTGTGCTTGACGGCGCCATGGGCACCATGATCCAGCGCTTCAAGCTGGGCGAGGCGCAGTACCGCGGCGAGGGCTACAGCGGCCCGGACGGCGCCGGTGAGCGTTTCAAGGATTTCCCGCGCGACGTGAAGGGCAACAACGAGTTGCTCAGCCTCACGCGC
The DNA here is from genome assembly GCF_048590325.1 of Hydrogenophaga sp. ZJX-1. Lineage (NCBI taxonomy): Bacteria > Pseudomonadati > Pseudomonadota > Betaproteobacteria > Burkholderiales > Comamonadaceae > Hydrogenophaga > Hydrogenophaga sp. ZJX-1. The sequence goes on along the minus strand of NZ_JBMBRA010000005.1, from coordinate 216,258 downwards.
CCCGACGTGATCCGCGACATCCACGAGAGCTACCTTGCCGCCGGTGCCGACCTGATCGAGACCAACACCTTCGGCGCCACGACGATTGCGCAAGAGGACTACGGCATGGCCGATCTGGCGCGCGAGATGAACCTGGCCTCGGCCCGGCTCGCCCGCGCCGCCTGCGACAAATATTCCACGCCCGACAAACCCCGCTTTGTCGCCGGCGCCCTCGGCCCGACACCCAAGACCGCCAGCATCAGCCCCGACGTGAACGACGCCGGCGCCCGCAACGTCACCTTCGAGCAATTGCGCGCCGCCTACTACGAGCAGACCGAAGCGCTGGTCGAAGGCGGGGCCGACGTGCTGCTGGTCGAGACCATCTTCGACACGCTCAACGCCAAGGCCGCGCTGTTCGCCATCGACGAGTACTTCGAGAAAAGCGGCGAGCGCCTGCCCGTCATCATCAGCGGCACCGTGACCGACGCCTCGGGCCGCATCCTCAGCGGCCAGACGGTCACCGCCTTCTGGGCCAGCGTGCGCCACATCCAGCCCCTGGCCGTGGGCCTGAACTGCGCGCTCGGCGCCACGCTGATGCGCCCCTACATCCAGGAACTGGCCAAGGTCGCGGGCGACACCTTCATCAGCTGCTACCCCAACGCCGGCCTGCCCAATCCCATGAGCGACACCGGCTTCGACGAGACGCCGGACGTGACCAGCCGCCTGCTGCGCGAGTTCGCCGCCGAGGGGCTGGTGAACATCGTGGGCGGCTGCTGCGGGACGACACCGCAGCACATCGGGGCGATCCATGAGGCGGTGGCGAGCCAGGCGCCGCGGTCGGTGGGGCGGTCGGTGTTTTATCGGGAAGCGGCCTGAACCGACGCCGGTCAGGCGCCCTGCAGGAACATCCAGGCACACACGGCCATCACGGCCAGGTCCAGAACCCGGCCGAACAGTCTTTGCCCGGTGTTCGCTGGCATTGCTTCATGACGACCGACTCACGGGATGGATGTGGGTCGACCATGCGCGAAGGCCCAGCTTTCGTGGGCGCTGAACAGGCCCCAGCCCGACACCAGCAACACCACAAATCCGTCACTTGGTTGCGTTGACACCGCGTAGACCAGCCACGCGTACAGGACGAAGATGACGATCCCTGCAGCGATCACCTTCCCCATCTTTCGACCCAGCGGATCACGTCCGAGTGAAACCCAGGTCCAACGATGTTGGCGCAGCAGATCAGGGTCGGGGTAGGCGTTTTCTCACGCCTCCAGTGGCGCCCCAAATTCCCGGCCTCACGAGGGGCAGCCCTTGGAGCCTGTCACCACCTGCGCAAGGCAGTTCGGGCAGCGAGGGAGCTGATGTTGGTGCGGTGACGGCATGGACTGCGGGCTGGCATCGCATGTTGCTGGACCGTATCGTTCGCCACCGACGGGTACGCTGTTCAGCATGAGCTGGCAGAGCATTCTCTGAGGACGGGGGGTCAACCTTCAGTTTTTCCCTGAAGCACCTTCGCCTTGTGGGGCCAGCCATCCGCCCCCAGAATCGCGGCTTCCCATCAAGGGGAGTAACCAACCCGCCACCGGACGCACAGCCCGGCCCCGGCGGGTGGGGTTTCCGTCAGTACGTGGCCTGATCTTCAGTGAGCAGGCCACCGGAAACCCCGGGTCGGGCGCCATGCCCGGCTCCGGCCAGACCTTGGAGGGTGTTTGTTCATCAACACCGTCCGTTCAGAAAAGGTCTTGTCATTCATGGAAACCATCGTGCCCCTGTGGCTCTGGCTGGTGTTCGTCGGCTTCGTGCTGGCGGCGCTGTTTGTCGATTTCGCCGTGCTCAAGAAGCAGGGCGCCCACGCTGTGGGCATCAAGGAAGCGGTCAACTGGTCGCTGATCTGGGTGGGCCTGAGCTTCCTGTTCAACGGCCTGCTGTGGTGGGCGGTGAAGGACAGCACCGGCTCCACGGATCTGGCGAACCAGAAGTCGCTCGAGTTCCTGACCGGCTACCTGATCGAAAAGAGCCTGGCGGTGGACAACATCTTTGTCTTCCTGCTGATCTTCAGCTACTTCGCGGTGCCCGCGGCCTACCAGAAGCGGGTGCTGATGATCGGCATCGTCGGCGCCATCGTGCTGCGCACGGTGATGATCCTGGTGGGCGGCTGGCTGCTGGCGCAGTTCCACTGGCTGCTCTATGTGTTTGGCGCTTTTCTGGTGCTCACGGGCGTGAAGATGTGGCGCGGCGCGGGTGAGGAGCCGGCGCTGGGCGACAACCCGGCCCTGAAGCTGTTGCGTCGGCTGATGCCGGTGAGCCAGCACTACGAAGGTGAGAAGTTCTGGACGGTGGAGAACGGCAAGAAGATCGCCACCCCGCTGCTGATGGTGATCGCCATGGTGGGTCTGACGGATGTGATCTTTGCTGTGGACTCGATCCCGGCGATCTTCGCCATCACCAAGGACCCGTTCATCGTGCTGACCAGCAACGTGTTCGCCATCCTGGGCCTGCGCGCGATGTTCTTCCTGCTGCAGGCCGCGGCCAGCCGCTTCCACCTGCTGAACTACGGCCTGGCCGTGATCCTGGTGTTCATCGGCAGCAAGATGGTGCTGATCGACGTCTTCAAGATCCCGGTGGCGGTGTCGCTCGGTGTGGTGATCGGCATCCTGGCGATCACCATGGTCTGGAGTGCCAAGACGGCACCCAACACCTGAGGCTCAGGCGACCGGCAGGCCGACCAGCGCCAGCAGCGCGGCGGCGGCCGGCACGGTCTGGATGAAGAGGATCTTCTTGCTGGAGGTGGCCGCGCCATACAGGCCGGCCACTGCCACGCAACCCAGGAAGAAGGCGAGGGCGGGCGTATCGACCCGCCACAGCGCCCAGGCAATGCCGGCGGCCAGGAAACCGTTGTACAGGCCCTGGTTGGCGGCCAGCACCTTGGTGGCCTTGGCGAAGTCGGGCTTGAGGCCAAAGGCCTTGTGGCCCTTGGGTGTGTCCCACCACAGCATCTCCAGCACGACGATGTAGACGTGGATGAGGCAGACGATCAGGGCGAGGGCGATGGTCAGGGTGTGCATGGACAGGCCTTGGTGAATGAAGTGTTAGGTTTGTACCCGAACAGGCTCAGGCGCTGGGGTAGCGCCGGGCCGCCCCAAGGCAGGTCCAGTCCCCTCGGAGGGCAGCGACCCGCGCAGCGGCGGAGCCCCGGTCCGCGCCGGTAGAGGCGCGGGACGCAAGGGGGCGCTATCACTACAGCCGCCGGTCCGGTGTCGGCATCAGCGCGTCGATCTCCTGCTGCATGGTCTGCACCAGCTGGCTGTAGATCTGCAATTTGTGGCCGCTGTCGCGCAGCCGCTCGGCCAGGCGCTGGGCCACGGCGGTCATGAGCTTGGCGGCGGTGGCGGGCTGTTCGGCGATCAGGGCTTCGAGCGCTTCGCGCGTCAGCACGGCGCAGTGCACGTCGCTGCTGGCGGTGCACGAGGCCGAACGCGCGGCGCCGTCCACCAGCGACATCTCGCCGATCAGGCTGCCCGGGCCGAGCACCGTCACCGTGACGGGGTTGCTGCGGCGCGCGATCAGGGTCTCCACCGTGATCTCGCCGTCCAGCACCAGCACCATGAAGCCGGTGTCGGACGCTTCGCCCTGGCGGATGATGGTGGTGCCGCTCGCGAAGCGGCGCGGGCGCATGAAGCCCACCACCGTCAGCGCCTCGGTTTCGCTGAGCTGCATCAGCGCGGTGGGCGCGCGCAGCATGCGCGCGGCTTCGTGCGCGCTGGGCGAACCGTCCACCACGGCCTGGCGCTCGGCGGGCAGGCGCGACTCGGGGCGGTCTTCGGGGCGTGAGCCGAACAGTCTGTCGAACAGGGCCATGGCGAGCGTGGGTGGGGGTATCGCACCATTGTGCCGCGCCCGCCGGGGTCTGGGGGTGTGACCGAGTGCACCGCTTTGGCACATCCATTGCTTGGGAAGGGCATGCAGACCGATGCCCCCACCACCTTCCGCCACCCGCAGGCCCCGCCGGCCGAGGCCTGGCGCGACCCGCTGGCGCTGCTGCTCGCGTCCACGGGCGAAGGCATCTACGGCGTGGACCTTGACGGGGGTTGTGTCTTCATCAACCCGGCCGGCGCGCGCCTGATCGGCTACGAGCCCGAAGAGCTGATCGGGCTCAACATGCACGATCTCACGCACCACTCCCGCCCCGACGGCAGTGCCTACCCGGAAGCCGAGTGCCCGATCTTCAACGCCTTCCGCCAGGGCCTGCCCTGCCGCATCGACAGCGAGGTGTTCTGGCGCCGCGACGGCACGGCCTTTCCGGTCGAGTATTCCAGCCACCCCATCGTGGAAGACGGCCAGGTGCGCGGTGCGGTGATCACCTTCGTGGACATCACCGAGCGCCGCCGCGCCGCCGACGCGCTGCAGCGCGCCAAGGACCAGCTGGAAGAGCGCGTTGGTGAGCGCACGCTTGCGCTTGAAACTGCATTGAAGCAGGTTCGTGAACTGGCGGCCTGGTCGGAATCCGTGCGCGAGGACGAGCGCACGCGCATCGCCCGCGAGGTGCACGACGAGCTCGGCAGCCTGCTGGTGGCGCTGAAGATGGACGTCAACTGGATGGACAAGCGCCTGGCCGAGCAGGCGCAGCGCAGCGCCGACGCGGCCGAAGACATGCGCACACGCATGCGCTGCAAGTGCCAGAACATGAGCCGCCTGATCGAGAACGCGGTGGACAACGTGGGCCGCATCATCACCGACCTGCGCCCCAGCATCCTGGACCACCAGGGCCTGTGGGCGGCATTGGAGTGGCAGGCGCAGGAGTTCGTACAGTCCGCCGAACTGGCACTGAACTGGTGCATGGACGTGGACGACGCCCCCGACCCGCCCGAGCCGCTGGCCATGGCGGTGTTCCGCATCTTCCAGGAGATGCTGAGCAACGTGGGCCGGCACGCGCGCGCGCAGCACCTGCGGGTGGCGATCCAGGTCACGGGGGGTGAACTGTCGCTGCTGGTGCAGGACGACGGCGTGGGCGCACCCGCGCTCGCCTTCGAAGCGGCAGACGCCTATGGCGTGATGGGCATGCGCGAACGCGCGCGCCACTTCGGTGGCCGCATCGACATCGCCAGCGCGCCGGGCGAGGGCACCCGCATGTGCCTCACCATCGCCCTGCCACGGGGCGCAACATGAACGCCTCTGTCACCACCGACACCATCCGCGTGCTGATCGGCGACGACCACCGCATCGTGCGCGAAGGGCTCAAGCAGATCCTGGCCGACGCGCCCGACGTTCAGGTGGTGGCCGAGGCGCAGAGCGGTCCCGAGGTGCTGGATCAGGTGGCTGCGTTGCAGGGCCGCACCGGGCTCGACCTGGTGCTGCTCGACATCGCGCTGCCCGGCATCGACGGGCTCGACGTGCTGCAGGCGCTCAAGCGCGAGCACCCGAAACTGCCGGTGCTGATGCTCAGCACCTACCCCGAGAAACAGTACGCCGTGCGCTGCATCAAGCTCGGTGCCAGCGGCTACCTGAACAAGAGCGCCGACCCGGACGACATGCTCGCCGCGGTGCGCAAGGTGGCCGCGGGCGGGGTGTTCCTCACGCCGACCACGGCCGAAGCGCTGGCCGCCGCGGTGGGCCAGAGCGGTGCACAGGCCGGGCCCGAAGCGCTCTCGCACCGCGAGCACCAGGTCTACCGCCTGCTCACGCAGGGCCAGACCGTGAGCGAAATTGGTGCGCAACTCGGGCTGGCCCCCAACACGGTGAGCACCTACCGCGCGCGCATCCTCGAAAAGACCGGCACCAAGAACGATGTGGAGCTCGCGCTGTACGCCGAGCGCCACGCGCGCGCACCCAAAACGCCCTGAAACGGCCATCCATGTAGGGCCAGCCCTACACGGGGTCGGTGGGGTGTCTGCGAAATGCGGGTGGCGCCCCGAAATCCGCCGATCTGGCCCGCTGCTGGCCCGTCGCTTGCAATGCACACCCCGTCATCAACTCACGAGGTGTGCCATGTCCGAATTCTTCGATCCCTACAACGCCGACCGTCCGCTCATGATGAAGTGCAGCTGCGGGCGCGACCACACCGTGGCCGACCACCACGCCGAGGTCGCCGCCGACAGCGCGGCCATCGAGCTGCGCCGCCGCAGCGAGACCGCCGAGTTCGAGGCCTACAGCAACGAGTTCATCGAAGCCACGCTCGTGAAAGCGCTGTTCCCGCACGACGAGCAGCGCCGCCTGTTCCTGCGCGCGGTCGGCAAGGGCACGGCCATGGCCGCCATCGCCAGCGTGCTGCCGGTGGGCACCCTGCAGGCCATGGCGCAGGACAAGGGCGCGCTGGAAAAAACCAACCTCAAGATCGGCTTCATCCCGATCACCTGCGCCACGCCGCTGATCATGGCGCACCCGCTGGGCTTCTATGAAAAGCAGGGCCTCAAGGTCGAAGTCACCAAGACGGCGGGCTGGGCGCTGGTCCGCGACAAGGTGATCAACAAGGAATACGACGCCTCGCACTTCCTCAGCCCCATGCCGCTGGCCATGAGCATGGGCCTGGGCTCAAACGCCGTGCCCACCAACGTGGCAACGATCCAGAACATCAATGGCCAGGCCATCACGATGTCGATCCGCCACAAGGACAACCGCGACCCGAAGAACTGGAAGGGCATGAAGTTCGGCATCCCGTTCGACTACTCGATGCACAACTTCCTGCTGCGCTACTTCCTGGCCGAGCACGGCATCAACCCCGACACCGACGTGCAGCTGCGCGTGATCGCACCGCCCGAGATGGTGGCCAACCTGCGCGCCGGCAACATCGACGGCTTCCTCGGCCCCGATCCGTTCAACCAGCGCGCGGTGTACGAAGAAGTGGGCTACCTGCACACGCTCACCAAGGACCTGTGGCACGGCCACCCCTGCTGCGCCTTCGGCACCACCACCGAGTTCATCCAGAAGAACCCCAACACCTTCGCCGCGCTCTACCGCGCCGTGCTCACGGCCGCGGCCATGGCGCGCCAGCCGAAGAACCGCGAGCTCATCGCCAAGGTGATCGCGCCTTCGCAATACCTGAACCAGCCCGAGATCGTGGTCAGGCAGGTGCTCACCGGCACCTACGCCGACGGCCTGGGCAAGATCCAGAAAGTGCCCGACCGCGCCGACTTCGACCCCATGCCCTGGCAGAGCATGGCCGTCTGGATGCTCACGCAGATGCAGCGCTGGGGCTACGTGAAAGGCGACGTCGACTACAAGGCCATCGCCGAGAAAGTGTTCCTGATCACCGACGCGCGCAAGCACATGAAGGATTTGGGGCACGAGTTCAAGGCCGGCCCGACCTACATGAAGCACCAGATCATGGGCAAGGAGTTCGATCCGGCCAAGGCCGCTGCCTACGCCAAGAGCTTCGCGATCAGCAAGGCATGACATGAAACGCATCAGTCTCAACGCGCGCGCAGCGGTGGTCTCGCTGCTGCTGCTGTTCTGTTTTCTCGGCATCTGGGAACTGGCCACCGATGCGGCGTCCGTCGGTGGATCCTCGGCCGGCCTGACGGCCGAAGAGATCGAATACCTGCAGATGATGGGCAAGGACCCGGGTGCCGAAAAGACCGCCGGCGTGCCCGGGCCGCTGGCCGTGGCGCAGGCGAGCTGGGTGCACCTGTCGGACCCGTTCTACGACAAGGGCCCGAACGACAAGGGCATCGGCATCCAGCTCGGGCACTCGCTGGCGCGCGTGGCGGCGGGCTACCTGCTGGCCATGGTGGTGGCGATCCCGCTGGGCTTCCTGATCGGCATGTCGCCGCTGATGCGCAAGGCGCTCGACCCCTTCGTGCAGGTGTTGAAGCCCATCAGCCCGCTGGCCTGGATGCCGCTGGCGCTCTACGCGCTGAAAGACTCCGACGTCAGCGGCATCTTCGTCATCTTCATCTGCTCGATCTGGCCGATGCTGATCAACACCGCGTTCGGCGTGGCGGCGGTCAAGCGCGACTGGCTCAACGTGGCCAGCACGCTGGAAGTGAGCCCGCTGCGCAAGGCCTTCCAGGTGATCCTGCCGGCCGCGGCGCCCACCATCCTCACGGGCATGCGCATCAGCATGGGCATCGCCTGGCTGGTGATCGTGGCGGCCGAGATGCTGGTGGGTGGCACGGGCATCGGCTACTTCGTGTGGAACGAGTGGAACAACCTCTCGCTCACCAACGTGATCTTTGCCGTGCTGGTGATCGGCGTGGTCGGCATGTTGCTCGACCTGATGTTCGCGCAGCTGCAGAAGGCGGTGACCTATGTGGAGTGACACCAGCGTGCGCGAAAGCGCAGCCCTTGTGGCGCCTGCGAGCGCCCCCATTCAAAAGGTTTCTCCGATGTCCGGTTTCCTCAAGATCGAAAACCTGGCCAAGGCCTACCAGGCCGACAAGCCGGTGTTCGCCGACGTGTCTTTCGCCATCGACAAGGGCGAGTTTGTCTGCATCATCGGTCACAGTGGCTGCGGCAAGACCACCATCCTCAACGTGCTCGCGGGGCTCGACACCGCGACCAGCGGCCACTGCTTCATGGACGGCCGCGAGATCAGTGGCCCGAGCCTGGAGCGTGGCGTGGTGTTCCAGAGCCACGCGCTCATGCCCTGGCTCACGGTGCGGCAGAACATCGCCTTCGCGGTCAAATCGCGCTGGCCCGACTGGAGCAAGGCGCAGATCGACCAGCAGGTCGAAAAACACGTGGGCATGGTGGGGCTGCTGCCCGCCATCGACAAGAAGCCGAGCCAGCTCTCGGGCGGTATGAAGCAGCGCGTGGGCATCGCGCGCGCGTTCGCCATCAGCCCCAAGATGCTGCTGCTCGACGAGCCCTTCGGCGCGCTCGACGCGCTCACGCGCGGCACCATCCAGGACGAGCTGATGGCCATCGTGCGCGAGACGCACCAGACCGTTTTCATGATCACGCACGACGTGGACGAAGCCATCCTGCTGGCCGACCGCATCCTGCTCATGACCAACGGCCAGGAGACCGACCAGGGCTACCGCCCCGGTGGCATGGCCGAGGTGGTGGTCAACCCGCTGCCACGCAGCCGCACGCGGGCGCAGCTGCACCACCTCGATGGCTACTACGACCTCAGGAATCACATCGTTGATTTCCTCGTTTCCCGCGCAAGGGCTCATTGACCCCCTGCGCCGCTGCGCGTCTTCCCCCCAGGGGGACGGCGCTGGCCGTCCGGCAAAGCCGGCCCGGCGGCGCCCTTGATTGACTTCCCTTCTCTTCTCCGTTTCTTCCTTCTGTTTTAACCACCAAGAGGCAACACCATGAGCCGACTCGACGTCACCGAAAAAATCATTTCCACCAAAGTCAGCAAAGGCCTGAGCTGGGCCGACGTGGCCAAGAAGGTGGGCCAGTCCAAGGAATGGACCACGGCCCTGTGCCTGGGCCAGATGACGGCCACACCGGCCCAGGCCAAGGTGCTGGGCAAGATCTTCGGCCTGAGTGCCGACGAGCAGAAGTGGCTGATGGTCGTGCCCTACAAGGGCTCGCTGCCCACCAGTGTGCCGACCGATCCGCTGATCTACCGCTTCTACGAGCTGGTGAACGTGTACGGCACCACCTTCAAGGAACTGATCCACGAAGAGTTCGGCGACGGCATCATGAGCGCGATCGATTTCAAGATGGACATGCAGCGCCAGGCCGACCCGAACGGTGACCGCGTGAACATCGTGATGTCGGGCAAATTCCTGCCCTATAAACAGTATTGACCCCCCCGCGCCGCCTGCGGCGTCACCCCCCAGGGGGCGGCGCTGGCGGCCGGGCAAAGCCCGTTCCGCGGCGCCCTGGGTTTCGCGCACTGCGCGCCGGACGCAGCCGCTTTCGCCCTTTGTTTCTTCTTTGCTGAGGCTTCCATGGAACCCCGCCCACCGCTGCCGCCCTTCACCGCCGAGACCGCCGCGCAGAAGGTGCGCGGGGCCGAGGACGCGTGGAATTCACGGGACCCGGACCGGGTGGTCAAGGTCTATACCGAGGACACGCGCTGGCGCAACCGCGCGGAGTTCCCGGTGGGCCGGGCCGAGGTACACGCGTTTCTGGTGCGCAAGTGGGCGAAGGAACTGGACTACCGGCTCATCAAGGAGCTGTGGGCGTTTGACAGCCACCGCATCGCGGTCCGCTTCGTCTACGAATGGCGCGACGATTCGGGGCAATGGTTCCGTTCGCACGGCAACGAGAACTGGCAGTTCAATCCGCTGGGCTACATGGAGCAGCGCCACGCCAGCATCAACGACCGCCCGATCCCTGAGAGCGAGCGCCTGTTCCACTGGCCGCTGGGGCGCCGCCCCGACGACCATCCCGGGTTGACCGAGCTGGGGCTCTGAGCGGTCTCAGCCCGGCAACGGAATCCACTCGTCCTTGTCGTCCGGCGGCAGCGCAAAGTGGCCCGCCGCCCAGTCGGCCTTGGCCAGCTCGATGCGCTCTTTGCGCGAGGATACGAAGTTCCAGAAGATGTGGCGCTCGCCCAGCGGCTCGCCACCGAAGAGCATCAGCGTGGCGGGCGTGCGGGCGGTGATCACCGCGTCCACGTCGTCGCCGAACACCAGCAGCTGGCCGGGCTGGTAGACCTCGCCCGCATGTTGAATCTCGCCCTTGGCCACATACACGGCCTGCTCCTTGTGGCCGCCGGGCAGGGCCTTGCTGGCGCCGGCCTGCCATTCGGTGTGCAGGTAGAACAGCGGCGAGTGTGTGCGCACCGGGCTGCTCTCGCCGTAGGCGCTGCCGGCCACCAGGCGCATCCACACGCCGTCCGATTCGATCACCGGCAGGGCTGTCGCGGGGTAGTGCGTGAAGGCGGGTTCACACTCTTCGTCGGCCTCGGGCAGCGCCACCCAGAGCTGCATCAGCTCCAGTCCGCCGTCGGCATACGAATCGGGGTGCGTGAAACGCTCGCTGTGCGAGATACCGCGCCCGGCCGTCATCCAGTTCACCTCGCCGGGGCGGATGACCTGCAGCGTGCCCAGGCTGTCGCGGTGCGTGATCTGGCCGCTGAGCAGATAGCTCACCGTGGACAGGCCGATGTGCGGGTGCGGGCGCACATCGGCGGCGCGGTCGTACTGCGGCGGCAGCGGCACCGGGCCGGCGTGGTCCAGGAAGACGAAGGGGCCGACGTTGCGGCGCTTCGCGAAGGGCAGCACACGCCGCACCGTCAGGCCGTGGCCGAGGTCGGCGGCGCGGGCGTTGATCACCATTTCCAGCATCGTGTTCTCCCGTCTGTGGTTGCTCAGAGTCTGCCCATTCTTCCCGACTGGAAGTCGGCGAACGCCTGGTGGACTTCCGCTTCGCTGTTCATCACGAACGGACCATACCCCACCACGGGTTCGTCGATCGGTTCACCGGCCAGCCAGAGCAGGGTGGTGTCGGTCACCGCGGTCAGCGTCACGCCTTCGCCCGCACGCTCGTAGACGATCATCTCGGCGTCGGTGGCTTCGGCGCCGTCCTGCGTCTTCACCCGGCCTTTGAGCACCAGCGGCACGGTGGTGTGGCCTTCGGGTGCGGGCAGCGTCACGGTGTGTCCGGCCTTGATCCGCACATCCCACACCTGCATGGGCGTGAAGGTTTTGGCCGGGCCTTGCGCGCCGAGCAACGAACCCGCGATCAGGCGCGCCGTGCCGGCGCCATCGGGCAGGTCCACCGTGGGGGTCTGCGCGGCGGTGATGCCCTGGTAGCCGGGCGGCGCCATCTTGTCGCGCGCCGGCAGGTTCACCCAGAGCTGCACCATCTGGAACGGCCCGCCGCTGCGGCCAAAAGCCTCGCTGTGGAATTCCTCGTGCACGATGCCGGCGGCGGCCGTCATCCACTGCACGTCGCCCGGGCCGATGGTGCCGCCCGCGCCGGTCGAGTCGCGGTGCGAGACCTCGCCGTCGTAGACGATGGTCACGGTCTCGAAACCCCGGTGCGGGTGGGCGCCCACACCCCGGCGTTTCGTCGTCGGGTCGAAGGTGGTGGGGCCGCCGAAGTCGAGCAGCAGGAAGGGCGAGAACGCGCGCGGGTTGTCGTCGTACGAAAAGATGCTGCGCACCGGAAAGCCGTCGCCGACCCAATGGCCGTGCGGGTTGCGCTGGATATGGGACACGGATTTCATCGTGGGGTCTCCTGAGGAAGCGCATTGTCCGCCGCGGCACCGGATTCTTCCACCGACGTGGGCATGGTGCTTGTGGTACTTGCTGGGACAATCCACCCCATGCGCATCGAACAATTGCGCGAGCGCCTGCGCGCGCTCGGCGCCAACCCCCGCCACGAGCAGCGCGTGCTGCGCCTGTGGAGCCTGGCCCTGTCGCAGACCAGCGGCCGGCGCCAGGTGGAGCACTTTCTGCCCTCGGCCCTGGTGGCCGAGCTGCCGGCCATCACCGACGAGCTGGCCGCGCTGGCGCGCCTCGAATCACAACACCCGGGCGAAGACGGCTCGGCGCGCCTGCTGGTGAAGCTGGGTGACGGCCAGATGGTGGAGACCGTGCTGCTGCCGCGCGACGGGGTGTGTGTCTCGACCCAGATCGGCTGCGCGGTGGGCTGTGTGTTCTGCATGACCGGCACCACAGGGCTGATCCGCCAGGTGGGCAGCGCCGAGATCGTGGCGCAGGTGGCGCTGGCGCGCAGCCTGCGCCCGGTGAAGAAGGTGGTGTTCATGGGCATGGGCGAGCCCGCGCACAACCTGGACAACGTGCTCGAAGCGATCGACCTGCTGGGCACGGTGGGCAACATCGGCCACAAGAACCTGGTGTTCTCCACCGTCGGCGACCCGCGCGTGTTCGAGGCGCTGCCGCGGGGCCGCGTGAAGCCGGCGCTGGCGCTCTCGCTGCACACCACCCGGGCCGACCTGCGCGAGCAGCTGCTGCCGCGCGCGCCGCGTCTGTCGCCCGAAGCACTGGTGGAAGCGGGCGAGGTCTACGCCCGCGCCACCGACTACCCGATCCAATACCAGTGGACGCTGCTCGACGGCATCAACGACAGCGACGAAGAACTCGACGGCATCGTGCGCCTGCTCACCGGCAAGTACGCGATCTTGAACATGATCCCGTTCAACACCGTCGAAGGCATGCCCTTCCAGCGCCCGAGCTGGGAGAAGGCGGCCGACATCGCGCGCCGCCTGCACCGCCGCGGCATCCTCACCAAGCTGCGCCAGTCCGCGGGGCAGGATGTGGACGGCGGCTGCGGCCAATTGCGCGCCCGGGCGGAGAAGCCGGCGCGGCGCGTGATCCCGTTGCACGCCAGCAACTGAGCCCGGTCCTTACCGCTGGCGCTGGTTTCAGTGCAGCGTCATCGGGAGCGAGGTGGTCTTCACCCGCACCACCGCAGGCTTCGCCTCGTAAGGCGCTGGATCGCGGCCGCAGATGTGGGCCGCAATCGCCCGCGCCTGCCGCGCAATGGGTTCGATGTAGCGGCTGGCCTGGCCGTCGATGGTGATGCAGTCGCCCAGGGCGTGGACGCGCTCGTCGCTGGTGCGCAGCGTGGCCGCGTCCACGGCGATGCCGTTGTTCCAGTCCAGCGCGGCGCTTTGTGCCAGGCGCGGCGGGGTCATCAGGCCGGCGGCGGCGATCACCTGGTCGGCCACGAACTTCTGGCCGCAGGCGGTGGTGATGCGGTAGCTCTTGCCCAGCTTCTCCACGCTGGCCACCTGCACGCCGCCGACGAAGCGGATGGGCAGGTCCTGCCAGGCGCCGAGCAGTTGCGTGCCGGCCTGTTGTGCTTGCCAGCGCGCGAGCGGCTCGGTCATCACGTCGAGCAGGGTGATGCGGTGGCCGCCGAGCGCGAGGTCGTTGGCGAGCTCGCTGCCGATCAGGCCGGCGCCGACGATGACCACGTCTTTCGCCCCGGACTGCTCCACGGTGCCGAGCGCCGCGCGCAGGCGCTGGTAGGCGCCCAGGTGGTTGATGCGCCAGCAGTGGGCCGCGGGCAGGGCGGGCGGCAGCGCGGCCTGCGCGCCGTGGGCCAGCACCAGCTGGTCGTAGCGCAGGGTGCCGCGCGTGGTGCGCAGGCTGCGTGTGTCGGGGCAGATGCGCACCGCGTCGGTGTGGGCGAGCAGGCGCACGCCCAGGCGCTTCGCGGCGTCGGCGCCGGTTTCCTTCACCAGCTTGCCGGGGTCCATCTGGCGCGCCACGGCCACCGAGAGCAGCGGCTTGTCGTACACGTCGGCGGCGCAGGCGCTCACCAGGGTGATGGGCAGCGCGGCGTCGAGCGCGCGCAGGGCTTCGGCCATCTGCCAGCCGGCGCGCCCACCACCGACGATGAGCACGCCCGGCGTGCCGCCGCGTTTCGCCACCGGGGCCGCACTGCCGGCGCGCGCGCGCAGCTCGTCGAGGCTGGGTGCGCTGTAGGGTTCGAAGTCGCTCTTGGTCACGCCGCAGAGCGGGCAGGCCCAGTCGTCGGGGATGTCTTCAAAGCGCGTGCCGGCGGCCAGGCCGCTGTCGGGGTCGCCTTCGGCCTCGTCGTAGATGTAGCCGCAGGCGTGACAGATGTACTGCTTGAATGCAGGTGACCCCAGGGCTGCGGCGGCCTGGGCCACCGGGGTGGGTTGGAAGGCGGGTGTCATGCCGGCATCTCCTCGGCACTCAGCCGCGCGATCTCTTTGCGCAGGTGCTTGATGGCCGGCGTGACGATGGCGACGAACTGCGCCTCGCGCACGCGGCGCTGCACCTCGCTGCTCATCAGGTAGCCGCGCGCACCCTGGTGCATGAGCGCGGAGTTGGCGGCGCGCAGGCAGAGCTCGGCGCCGTGGGCGCGCGCGTCGAGCACGTCGATGAAGTAGTCGGTCGAGGTGTCGAAGGGCGTCTCAGCCAGCTTCATGATGCGCGCCACCAGCGCGTCGAACTCGGCCTGCAGCTCGGCGGGCCGGTCTTCCAGAAACTGGTTCACGTGGCCCAGCTGGCCCTCCACCGCCCACATGCTGTCGATCGCGCCCTGGATGATGCCGGCCGCGATGCCGCACTGCAGCAGCACGAAGCCGCCGCGGATGCGCGCGATATAGGGCTTGGCCGGGTCGGCCACCACGTCGTCGCTGCCGACGAAGAGGTCTTTGCAGTGCACGCTGTAGGTGCCCGTGCCCTCCATGCCCGAGAACTCGGGGCAGGCCTTGAGCGTGACGCCGGGTGCGTCGCAGCGCAGCATGAACATCATCTCGCGGCCCGCGCAGGCGCCGTCCACCTGCACCGACGCGATGGCGCCGAAGTAGTGGTCGGGCCCGAGGTTGCTGACCCAGGGCAGGGTGCCGTTGACGAGGTAGCCGCCTTCGACCGGCGTGGCCTTGAGCAGCAGGGCCTCGATCTGCGCGAAGCTCTTCATCGGGTTCGAGAGGCCCGTGCCGCCCAGCGTCTCGCCGCCCACGTGGCGTGCCAGCCGCTCGCCGGTGAGCGCCGGGTTGCCCGAGGCCTGCATGTACAGCCCGGCCACGCACTGGCACCACATCATGAAGCCCGTGGCGCCGCAGACCTTGGCCGCCTCGGCCATGGCCAGGATGGCCAGGCCGTAGTCGCCCGGCGTGCCGTCGGCCTGCGGCAGGTGCGCGCTCATGGCGCCGGCCGCCGCCAGCTGCTTCATCACGTCCACCGGGTAGGCCCCGCGGTCAATGGCGTAGGCCTGTTCGGCCAGCGGGCCTTGCGCGATGGCGCGCACGGCGCCGATGAGGCCGGGGGTGGTGGTCTGGGCGAGTTCGGGGGGCAGGTCGGCGGGGTTCATTGACAGGTCCAATGTGTGGGCGAACGGGAAGTCCCACTCCCTCTCCCGCTCGCGGGAGAGGGTCGGGGTGAGGGGCATTCAGGCCATCGAGATCTCAAACGGGATCGGGTTGCGCATGGTGTTGGCCACGGGCGAGTAGAAGTTCGCGTGCTGCACGATCTCGTCCAGCACCTCGCGCGGCGCGTCGCCCTCGACCAGCACCTTCACGCGGATCGCCTGGAAGCCCATCTGCGGCGGCGTCATCTCCAGCGCGCCACCGGCACCCCAGGCGGCCGGGTTGCCGATGTCGCCTTCCAGAAACACTTCGAGCTTGCTCAGCTTCACGCCCTTCCAGGTGGCCACCGCCGTCACGCCCACGGCGATGCAGCCGCCCAGGCCCGAGAGCACGATCTCGCCCGGCGCGGGCGCCGTGTCTTCGCCGAACAGGTGCAGCGGCTCGTCCACCACCACCACGTGCTTCTCGCCCACGTGCGACAGCGAGCGGTACTGCCCCTCCATCACGGTGTGGACCTTGTTGGTGCCGCGCCGGGCCGGGTTGGCTTTGCCGCCCGCGGCGAATTCGGCCAGGCCTTTGCCGTCAATCGGGCGCAGGTAGGTCTTGACGGTGGTCACGGGGGCGGTGGGTTCGAGGGTGTCGGTGGAGGACATGGGGTTTCCAGAAAGGTGAAAAAAAAACGGGGTTGAAAAGAAAGCGGTTCAGGCCGCCAGCGCCAGGCTGGCTGGTTTGCTGGACGGGGCGACCGGCAGGCCGGTCTCGATCGGCAGGCTGTCGTCACGCGACCACTCGTTCCACGAGCCGAAGTACATGCGCACGTCGGAGAAGCCGGCCTGCTTGAGCGCCAGGAAGGTGTTGGACGCGCGAGCGCCCTTGAAGCAATACAGGTAGACCGTGTCGTCGGGGGCGATGCCGGCGGTGGCGCATTCGGCCTTCACTTCGTCGGGCGTCTTGAACACCGGACCCTGGGCCGAAGGCTTCATGAAGCGGTACCACTCGATCCACTTGGCGCCCGGCAGGCGGCCCTTGCGCGGCGCGAAGTCCTTGCCGTAGGGCGAAGAGCTGTCGCCGATCCACTCGTCCACATCGCGCACGTCGAGCAACACCGTGTCGGTGCCCAGCGCGGCCTGCACATCGGCCTGCGTCAGCATCACGTCGCTCATCGGCAGATCAGGGAAGGTGGCGGGCGTGGGCGTGGCCGCTTCGGTGGACACCGGCAGGCCGGCGGCCTTCCAGGCGCTGAAGCCGCCGTTGAGCACCTTGATCTTGGGGTAGCCCAGCCAGGTGAGCAGGTAGTAGCCGCGGCACGACTGGCCGTAGCCGCTGTTCATCGCGTCTTCGTAAAACACGGCGGTTTCTTTGCCGGACAGGCCGGCCTTGCCCAGCGCGTCGGCGAAGGTGGCCTTGAGGGCCTGCAGGCCCTCGGGCGTGGAGGTGGCGAGAAAGGTGAACACCTCGCGCAGGTTCACCGCGCCGGGAATGTGGCCAGCGGCAAAGGTGTCGGCGTCGCGCGTGTCGATGATCACCACCGGTTCGGTGGTTTGCAGGGCGGCGAGTTGATCGGGAGCGATCAGGGTGGCTTCAATGCTCATGGGGACCTCTGAAAAAGGGCAAAGGCAGGATGGCCTGTTGTCCTCTTTGCAACCGGCGTGCCAGTGCGATGCGCGTGTGGATCAACGCGAACAAGTCCTTGATTGCGCTGGGTTTTTTGGGGTTCTGCGCGGGCATGCGCCGGGGTGTGACGCTGCTGGGTATCGCCACTGTGTTGACACAATGTCAACACAGTGGCGGATGAGTGAGTTGGGGCTGGGTGCCGAGCGGCGGGAAGGGAATGCCTGGTTGCGACCCGAAGCTGTCATCTGTCCTTGAGCCGTCATTCGCCGATCAGGGGTTGTCGGGTGCCAACAGGGTCTGCCATCCACACTGGCGACTCGAGGCTAGACTGTTTCGCAGATGGCAACCAAGATCAGTCGGGTTTGCCGTTTTTGTTATACCTGCTCATGCATCCAGCTTGATGCTGTACATGAGTGATTTGAAAAGACTTTCGGAGGTGTCATGCGACTTTGTTTAACGGCATCGGTTGTGGGTATCCGGCGTTTTGCCGTTTAAATCAAAATTAGGCGCCGCAAGCGTCAGGATCCACCATGCTTATCAACGGTCGCTGCCATTGCGGAAACATCTCGTTCAAGCTCACATGGGAGCCAGAGCCGCAGGAAATACCTGCACGCGCCTGTGATTGCTCGTTCTGTACCAAGCACGGCGGGGTCTGGACCTCCTGCAACACGGGGTCACTCAAGGTCACCGTAGGTGATCCTTCGTTCGTATCCAAATACAGCTTCGGCACCAAGACAGCTCAGTTCCACATCTGCTCCAAATGTGGCATCGTGCCCGTGGTCACCAGCCAGATCGAAGGTCGTACCTACGCAGTAGTCAACGTCAATGCATTTGAGGGCGTAGCACCTTCGCTTCTAAAGCGTGCTGCCGCGTCCTTCGAAGCAGAAGACGAAACGGCCCGCCTCTCACGTCGCAAGAGAAACTGGATTGCAAATGTTGAGTTCATCCAAGGCTGCGCCTAACCCTTCAATCGAGAGGACGTCACCTGGCAAGCCGGGCGCCGCCTCTCATATCAAACGTTAGACCTCGCAGGCCCCACCTCTCACATCCTGCAACCTATGCCCTGGCCGCCCGAGTACCAACGCGCGTCCGTCGACTTCGAGAAGTTCATGGTGGCAGCCCGCGATCACGCGGGCCTGGCGACGACGAATATGGCTTGGAACATGGTCGAGGGCGTACTCCATGCCTTCCGTCGCAGACTTAATATCGAGCAAGCGCTTCGCTTTGCGGACCAGTTGCCGCCAACTGTACGTGGTCTCTTCGTCGAGGGCTGGAAACCTGGAGAGCCAGTCGCCAATGTCGGCACTCAAGCTGAGATGCTTGAGGAAGTCCGTTCGCTTCGACGCGAGCACAACTTCTCGCCGGACAACGCTATAGAGTCAGTCGGCTTCGCGTTGTCTTCCGTGGTTCCATCGGATGCATTCGCTCGCGCGTTGAAAACGCTGCCGCCCGAGCTGCGCGAGTTCTGGGGTGGAATTGGTGGTCCCACCGGCGCCCAGCAAGTTCCGCGTAGCGAGGCCTAATACCTCAGTTAAGCGGAGCGCCACCGGCAGGTCACCAAGCCCGCGCTGCTGTGGTTTATCCTGCATCGCGCGGGCTTGGCGTCCTGACGTCGTCGCCCGCTTACCTCGAACGTTGAGCGACTGCCTTCCACTTGGCCATCCGGCCGCTCCTGGCCGGTGAATCGGCCAGCCAACCGCCCGGCGCGTCGCCTACCGGCAAACCAGATCGTCAGCATCCAGCGCAGGCGGGCGCATCAGGTCTTCGTCGATGCCCATGACCGCGCTGGCCCGTTCGACGGCACGCCACAGCAACGACGGCATTCTCAGAATCTCGTCGGGCGAGGCGGCCTGTGCGATCCAGCGGCTGATCTGCTGGTGCTCATCGGGGGTCAGCAAGGCCAGGTGCAGCATCTCGTCGATTGTTTTCATGGTGGCTTCTCGCAAATCTTGGTCAATGGCATGGATGCTGTCACAGATCCGTTGCGTCGGCTGTCAGCCCGACCCTTCAACCCTGGCTTTCATCGCAAACCCGCCTTGCGCAGCCGGTAGCTGAACTGCCGCAGCGTGAGCCCCAGGCTTTGCGCCGCGCGCGACTGGTTGCCCTGGTGGCGGGTCAGCGCGTCCTGCAGGGTCTGTGCGTCGTGCGACGTGGCGCTCTGGTAGTCGCGCACCAGCCCGGCCGCCGCGGGCAGGGCGGGCGGGATCGGGGCCGAGGCGGGCGCGGGTCGGGCATTGCTCAGCGCTTCGGGCATGAAGCGCTCCAGCGCCGCGGCCGTCACCAGCGTGTGGTCGGCCAGCAGCACCAGGCGCTCGATCAGGTTGCCCAGCTCGCGGATGTTGCCCGGCCAGTCGTGCGCCTCCAGCCGCGCCAGCGCGTCGGGGGCGAGGTTGACGTTGCGCTGGTGGGCCTGGTTGGCGCGGCTCACGAAATGCAGCGCCAGCGCGCGCACGTCTTCGCGCCGCTCGCGCAGGCTGGGCAGGCGGATCGGGATCACGTTGAGCCGGTAATACAGGTCCTGCCGGAAGCGGCCGGCCTGCACCTCGCGCGCCAGGTCGCGGTTGGTGGCCGCGACCAGCCGCACGTCGATGCGGATCTCGCGCGTGCCGCCCAGGCGCACCAGCGTGCCTTCCTGCAGGGTGCGCAGCAGCTTGCTCTGCATCGCCAGCGGCAGCTCGCCGATCTCGTCCAGAAAGATCGTGCCGCTGTTGGCCTGCTCGAACCAGCCGGCGCGCGCCGTGCTCGCGCCGGTGAAGGCGCCGCGTTCGTAGCCGAACAGTTCGGACTCGAACAGCGTGTCCGGAATGGCCGAGCAGTTGACCTTGATGAATGGCTGGTCGCGCCGGCCGCTGGCCAGGTGCACCGCGCGGGCAAACAGCTCCTTGCCGGTGCCCGACTCGCCCAGCAGCAGCACCGTGGCCTGCGACTGCGACACGCGCTCCAGCTCGCCCAGCGCCTGCAGCAGCGCGGGCGAGCGGCCGATCAGCCCGTAGCGCGCGCTGCCCACGTCGAGCGCGTGCTCCAGCGCCTGGTTGCGCGCGGCCAGCTGGCGCCGCTCTTCGGCCACCAGCTGCTCCAGCTGCAGCAGCTGGCCGGCCAGCGTGGCGAGGATGCGCAACAGAGCCAGGTCGTCGTTCAGGTGCCGCTGGCGGCTGCGGATGCGGTGGCAGGCCAGCACGCCGACGGTGGCGCCGTTCACCTCGATCGGCAGCGCGATGAAGGCCACGGTCTGCGGCGGCAGCTGGGCGCGTGCCACGGTGCGAAAAAGGAACAAGGGCTCGGCGTCCACGTCCTGCACGATGGCGGGCAGGCCGCTGGCGAGCACGCGGCCGGTGATGCCCTCGCCCCAGCGGAACACGCCACGCACCGCTTCTTCGGCGGTGAGGCCGTAGGCGTGGCGGACCGAGGCCGTGCGCTCCGCGCCCGGCACCGCTTCGTCGGCCAGCACCATGCGGCCCCGGTTCAGGCCCAGCAGCTCGCTCATCAGGTGCAGCATCTCGCGCAGCACAAAAGCCGGCGCCAGGCTGCGGCCCACGAGCTTCATGACCTCGCGCATGAGCAGCAGCTCCTGGGCGTGCCAGTCGGTGCCGGGCTGGGTGTCGGGGTCGGAGCGGTGGGGGGGCATGGCAGAGACGCTAGCAAGCATCGCGCCCGGGGACGCAGCCCTCACCCCAACCCTCTCCCAGAGGGAGCGGGAGAAAAACCGCAACGAGCGAAGCGGTGCAAAGCCCCGCCACGTCTGCGGCGCAGGGGGGCGTTCACGTCAGTCCTGCGGCAGCAGGCGCCCGGCGATGGCCGCCGCCGCTGATCGGGTTTCCACTCCCAGCTTCTCGAACACGTGTTCCAGGTGCTTGTTCACCGTGCGGTGGCTCATGCCCAGGATGTCGGCGATGTCGCGGTTGGTCTTGCCCTTGGCCAGCCAGGACAGCACCTCGGTTTCGCGCGGTGTCAGCGCCACGTTGCGCAGCCGCTGCAGCGCGGCGTTGTCGGCCTGGGTCTGGGTGAGCAGCAGCATGGATTCGCCCGGCCCGCCCTGGCCCATGTGGCGGGCGACCAGACGTGCGTTGTTGCCGGCGGGCGTGTGGGCTTCGCCATCATCGCGGGCGCGACCCAACCATTGCGCGGCCGTCGCCTGCGCCGCCTCATTCGCACCGAACGCCTGTGCCAGCCAGTCGGCCGCCTGGGGCGAGCGCCAGGCCATGCGGCCCTGCGAGTCGAGCAGCACCGTGCCCATGCCCGCCACGTCCACCGCCTCGCGGGCGAGTCGCGCAACCCGGGCGTTGCGCACATGGGTGGCCAGCCGCGCCATCACTTCGGGCACGCGCAGCGGCTTGACCACATAGTCCACGCCGCCGCAGGCGAAGCCCCGGATGATCTGGTCGGTCTCGGACAGGCCGGTCATGAACAGCACCGGCACGTGCGACCAGGCGGGCGTGGACTTGATCTGGGTGCAGAGGTCGAAGCCGTCGCGACCGGGCATCACCGCGTCGAGCAGCACGCCGTCGGGCACGGTGACCTCGAACCGCTCCAGGGCTTCGAGGGTGTCGCGGGCGGCGAGCACGTCGTAGCCCTCCAGCACCAGGGCATCGCAGAGCATGCGCAGCGTCTCGGGGGCGTCGTCCACCACCAGGATCACGGGTTGCGCCGGGGCGTTCGCCGGCGCGAGGGTTTCAGTCGGCAAAGGGTTCATCGGATGGCTCCTGGGTGTTCCGCAGATGGTCCACGAAGGATTGGAAGTCGAAACGTTCGGCATGGGACTGCAGCAGCGACAGGGTGGCGGCCAGTCCCGGTTCTTCATTGCGCGCGGTCCACAGGCGCTGCCGGAGTGCCACCGCCTGTCCCTGCCGCGCCAGCCGCAGCAGGTCTTCACGCAGTTCGGGAGACAGGGTGGCGCCGGGCACGTCCGACTCGGCGCCCACGGGGCCGAGAGCCGGCACGCTGTCCTGGTCGTCGCGGGTCCAGTCGAGCGCCAGCGCCGACTCCAGCGCGTCGAGCAGTTCGGACTCCAGCACCGGCTTGGATACGAAGCCCTGGCAATCCAGCACCGCCAGCCTTTCGGGCTGGTTGTCGAACAGGTTGGCCGAGACGAACACGATGGGCAGTTGGGCGGCCGGCAGCAGGCGGCGCACCTGGGCGGCGGTCTGCCAGCCGTCGAGCCCGTCCATGGTGATGTCCAGCATCAGCAGGTCCGGTGCCTGGTGCTGCACGATCTCCAGGCACTCCTGGCCGCTGGCCGCTTCCAGCACGGTGAAGCCCAGCGGCATGAGCCAGCCGGCCAGCAACTGGCGGTGCAGCGGCTGGTCGTCCACCACCAGCAGCGTGCGCCGGCGCCCCTGGTAGCCGGTGACGGCACGCAGCGCGTGGGTGGCCGGCAGCAGTTCCTTCGGGTCGGGGGTGATGCGCGGCAGGTACAGGCGCAGGCTGAAGGTGCTGCCCTGTCCGGGCTGGCTGCGCAAGGAGAGTTCACCGCCCATCATGTCGGTCAGCAGGTGGGTGATCGTCAGACCCAGGCCGGTGCCGGTCTCCCGGGCCCGGCGACCGGCGCTGCCGCGCTCGAAGGGCAGGAAGATGCGCTGCTGGTCCTGCACGGCGATGCCGATGCCGGTGTCGACCACGTCGATGCGGGCGACCTGCTGGCGAAAGTCCAGCCGCAGCAGCACGCCGCCTTCATCGGTGAAACGGACGGCGTTGCTCAGCAGGTTGATCAGGATCTGCCGCAGGCGCTTGGCATCGCCACGGATCCATTCGGGGATGTCGCCTTCGCGCTCGAGCGAAAAATGCAGGCCCTTGGCCTCGGCCTGGGGTCGCACCATGCGCTCGACGTCTTCGAGCAGCCGCACGAGCGGCACCGAGCTCATGTCCAGCTTGAGCCGACCGGCCTCGATCCGCGCCAGGTCGAGCGAGCCGTCGATCAGGGCGCGCATGTGTTCGCCGCTGCTCTGCATGGTGGCGATGGTTTCGCGCACCCAGATCGACAGGTCCTTGTGTTTGAGCAGGATGTGCGCATAGCCCAGGATGCTGGTCAGCGGGGTGCGCAGCTCGTGCGTCATGCCCGCCACGTGCCGCGTCTTGGCCTGGCTGGCCGTTTCGGCGCGGTCGCGTGCCGCCTGCAGCTCGGCGTCGGTGCGGCGGTGGGCCTCGATCTCCTGCATGAGCAGCTGTGTCTGGCGCTCGGATTCGTCCTGCGCCATGCGCCGGCTCTCGGTGGTCAGCACCCACCACCACGATCCCACGGCGGCCAGCAGCATCAGCAGCGCGTAGATCTTGAGGAAGGGTGAATACAGCGTGTCGCCCGGGGTGTTGAGGCTCTCCTGCACATACACCACCCCGATCAGGAAGGCCATGATCGCGCAGATGGACAGCCACACCAGGAAGTACTGGCCGACGCGGAAGTTGACCCGTATGGCCAGGCGGTGGGGCAGCAGCGCCGTGAGCCAGCCCCGGATCTGTTCGGAGGCGCGGGCGTTGGTCTTGCAGCGGTCGTGGCAGCGCGACTCCAGCGAACAGCACAGCGAGCAGATCGGCGCCTGGTAGGCCGGGCAGCGCGCCATGTCTTCGGATTCGAACTGGTTCTCGCAGACGGCGCAGCGCACCAGTTCCGCGGGCTGCCATTCGGTCGTGGGCGTGCGCGCGAGGTAGTAGCGTCCACGCGTCAGCCAGGCCAGCAGGGGCGCCAGCAGCATGGCCAGACCCAGTGCGATGAACGGCGAGAAAGCCGCCGCCATCTCGCCCATGGCGCCGGCGTAGGCGGCGCTGGCGACCGCCGCCGCGACCAGCATGGCACCCAGGCCGACCGGATTGAAGTCGTACAGGTAGGCGCGCCGGAACTCGATGCCCTTGGGACTCAGGCCCAGCGGCTTGTTGATGATGAGGTCCGCGACCAGGGCGCCGACCCAGGCGATGGCCACGTTGCTGTAGACACCGAGCACTTTTTCGATGCCGGCAAACACGCCCAGCAGCATGAGCAGGGTGGCGATGGCCACGTTGAACACGAGCCAGACCACGCGGCCCGGGTGGCTGCGGGTGACGCGGGCAAAGAAGTTCGACCACGCCAGCGAGCCGGCGTAGGCGTTGGTCACGTTGATCTTGATTTGCGACAGGATCACGAACACCACCGTCATGACGATGGCCAGGCCCGGGTGGCCCACCGCCTTGGTGAAGCCGGCCAGGAACATCTGTGTGGGTTCGGTGGTGCGCTCGGGATCGACCTCGAACTGCATGGCGGCAAAGGCCAGGAAGGCGCCGCCCACCATCTTGAGCATGCCCATGACCACCCAGCCCGGCCCGGTCACCAGCACCGCGCCCCACCAGCGCCAGCGGTTGGCGCGTGTGCGCGTGGGCATGAAGCGCAGAAAGTCCACCTGTTCACCGATCTGCACCACCAGCGAGAAGATCACCGCCGCCGCTGCGCCGAACATCAGCGGCTGGAACTCGTTGCTGCCCGAGCGCAGGCCCGACAGGCCGGCGAAGTTGCGGTAGAGCTGGGGCTGCGACAGCGCTATCCAGACGAAGGGCAGGATCAGCAGGAACAGCCACAGGGGCTGGGTCCAGGCCTGCAGCTTGCTGATGAACGTGATGCCGCGCAGGGCCAGCGGAATGATGACCAGGGCCGACACGAGGTAGCACACCGGCAGGGCCCAGCCCGTGGCCATCTGCACCGCCAGCGCCATGATCACCGCTTCCAGCGCGAAGAAGATGAAGGTGAACACGGCGTAGATCAGCGAGGTGATGGTGGACCCCATGTAGCCGAAACCCGCTCCGCGCGTGAGCAGGTCCATGTCCAGGCCGTAGTGGGCCGCGTAGTACGCGATGGGCAGGCCGGTGAAGAAGATCACCAGGCCCACCACCAGGATCGCCCACATCGCGTTGGAGAAGCCGTAGTTGATGGCGATCGCGCCGCCGATGGCCTCCAGCGCCAGAAAGGAGAGCGTGCCGAAGGCGGTGTTGGCCACGCGCCATTCGCTCATCTTGCGGAAGCTGCGCGGCGTGTAGCGCAGCGCGTAGTCCTCCATGGTCTCGTCGGCCACCCACGAGTTGTACTCCCGGCGAAAGCGGAAGATTTTTTGCGTGGCGACGGGTGCGCTGGTCTCTGGCGAGGACATGCCGGGGACGTTAGCAAGAAGCGTCCCAGATGGCCAGAGCGGGCAGGAAAACGGGGCTACGTTATTTGACGTATGGGCGCCAGCGAGGGCTTTCCCTAATCTTGCGACCAGTCGGCACACCGCCGGTTTCACTGTCCCAACCCTCCCTGGAGTTCCTCATGAACCACGATTCCGATCCGAACGCCGTTTCCCTTGAAACCCCGGCCGCCAGCCGCCGCCGGATCCTGCAGATGCTGGGCGCGGCCTCGGTGGCCGGATTGCCCGCCTGGAGCTTTGGCCAGCCCACCGCCTCGGTGAACACCACCAAGCTCGCGATCACCGACACCGAAGTCACGGTCGGCCAGCTGCACTCGGCCACCGGCACCATGGCGATCTCGGAAACCGGTTCCATCCAGGCCGAGCAGCTCGCCATCGACGAGATCAACGCCATGGGCGGCATCCTGGGCCGCAAGATCAAGGTGATCAAGGAAGACGGCGCCTCCGACTGGCCGACCTTCGCCGAGAAGTCCAAGAAGCTGCTGATCAACGACCGCTGCGCCGCCGTCTTCGGCTGCTGGACCAGCGCCTCGCGCAAGGCCGTGCTGCCGGTGTTCGAGAAAGAGAACGGCCTGTTGTACTACCCCACCTTCTACGAAGGCCTGGAGCAGAGCAAGAACGTGATCTACACCGGCCAGGAAGCCACCCAGCAGATCCTCTACAGCCTGGACTGGGCCAAGACCGAGAAGAAGGCCAAGACCTTCTTCCTGATCGGTTCCGACTACATCTGGCCGCGCACCTCGATGAAGATCGCGCGCAAGCACATCGAGAACTTCCAGAAGGGCAAGGTCGTCGGCGAGGAGTACTACCCGCTGGGCAGCACCAACTTCGGCTCGCTGATGAACAAGATCAAGCTGCAGAAGCCCGACTGCATCTTCGCTGCCGTGGTGGGTGGCTCCAACGTGGCCTTCTACAAGGCGCTCAAGGCCGCCGGCATCACCGGTGACAAGCAGCTGCTGGTGACGCTGTCGGTGACAGAAGACGAGATGACCGGCGTGGGTGGCGAAAACTTCAAGGGCTTCTACTCGTCCATGAAGTACTTCCAGTCGCTGGACAACGAGAACAACAAGAAGTTCGTCGCCGCCTTCAAGGCCAAGTACGGCAAGGACGCCGTGATCGGCGATGTGACCCAGGCGGGCTACCTCGGCCCCTGGCTGTGGAAGGCGGCGGTCGAAAAGGCCAAGAGCTTCGACGTCGACAAGGTGGTGGCCGCATCGAGAGCGGGCATCGAGCTCAAGACCGCGCCCGAAGGCTACGTGAAGCTCGACCCCAACCACCATTTGTGGAGCAAGTCGCGCATCGCCATGGGCATGCCGGACGCGACGTTCAAGGTGGTGGCCGAGTCACCCGAACTGATCAAGCCGGATCCATTCCCCAAGGGCTATCAGTAAGCCCATCCCCGTCGCTTGCTCACTGCGTGTAGCCGCATCCCCCCTCAAGGGGGCGACGCTGGCGGGCCGGCTACGCCGGACCCGCTGCGTTCCGGGGTGGCCTCGCGGTGCTCGCCACTGCAGACGGCGCCCTGGCGCCGGGTCCCTGTCGCACCCCATTCCCTCTGCCTTTCCGGAGTCGCATCATGAGTTTCAACGACCTGCTCAACATCGGCCTGATGCAGGGCTTCGCCGGCCTGAGCCTGTTCGCCGTGCTGCTCCTCATGGGCCTGGGGCTGGCCATCATCTTTGGCCAGATGGGCGTGATCAACATGGCGCACGGTGAGTTCATGACCATCGGCGCCTACACCATCTTCCTGGGCTCCACGCTGGCCGAGTCGATCAGCCCCGGGGCCACCGCGGTCTACTTTCCCTTCGCCATCGTGGCGGCGTTCCTGTTCGCGTTCGCCGCGGGCTGGTTCATCGAATGGAGCCTGATCCGCCACCTGTACAAACGGCCGCTCGACACGCTGCTGGCGACCTGGGGTGTCAGCCTGGCCATGCAGCAGTGCTTTCGCACCTTCATCGGTCCCAAGGAAGTGAGCCCCACGCTGCCCGACTGGCTGCTCGGCTCCTGGGCACCGGCCGAGGGGCTGGACATTCCCATCAACGGCCTGTTCGTGCTGGGGCTCACGGCCTTGGTCACCGGCGGCGTGCTGATCGCCCTGCACAGAAGCCGCTGGGGCCTGCGGGTGCGCGCCACGGTGAGCAACCGCGTGATGGCCAACGCCATCGGCATCGACACCAAGAAAACCGACCGGCTCACCTTCGCCATCGGTTGCGGCATCGCCGGTGTGGCGGGCGCGGCCTTCACCACCATCGGCTCCACCGGCCCGACCTCGGGTTCGCTCTACATCGTCGATGCCTTCCTGGTGGTCACCTTCGGCGGCGCGGCCAGCCTGCTGGGCACGGTGGTGTCGGCCTTCGGCATCGCCCAGACCCAGTCCATCACCGAGTTCTTCCTGTCGGGCTCCATGGCCAAGATGCTGACCCTTTCGCTGATCGTGCTGATCCTGATGGTGCGCCCCCAAGGGCTCTTCGCCAGCAAGGTCCGTCGCTGACCGCCCCGCACACCGCTTTTTTTATCTGCCCGGAGAACCCCCATGAACACTTTGAAGGCCTGGATCGCGCGCTACCAGCTCGCCAGCCTGGTGCTGCTCACCGTGCTGCTCGCGGTGGTGCTGCCACTGGCGCTGGACATCTTCCGCCTCAACCTGATCGGCAAGTACCTGACCTACGCCTTCGTCGCCATCGGGCTGGTGATGGTCTGGGGTTACGGCGGCATTCTCAGCCTGGGCCAGGGCGTGTTCTTTGGCCTCGGCGGTTACGCCATGGCCATGTTCCTCAAGCTCGAAGCGTCAGACCCCGAAGCCACCAAGATCCAGTCCACGCCGGGCATCCCCGATTTCATGGACTGGAACCAGCTCACCGAGTTGCCCACGTTCTGGGTGCCGTTCAAGAGCTTTCCGTTCGCGCTGGCGGCGGTCATCGTGGTGCCCACGCTGCTGGCCTTCATCGTGAGCTATGCCATGTTCAAGCGCCGCGTCGGCGGGGTGTATTTCGCCATCATCACGCAAGCCGTGGCGCTGATCCTCACCGTGCTCATCATTGGCCAGCAGGGCTACACCGGCGGCGTCAACGGCATGACCGACCTCAAGACCCTGATGGGCTGGGACACGCGCACCGACAGCGCCAAGTACATCCTGTATTACCTGTGTGTCGGTCTGCTGGTGGCCGCCATCGTGCTGTGCCGCTGGATCCAGACCAGCAAGCTCGGCACCCTGCTGCTGGCCATGCGCGACAAAGAAGACCGGGTGCGCTTCTCGGGCTACGACGTGGCCGACTTCCGCATCTTCGTGTTCTGCCTGGCCGCCGCGCTCTCGGGGATCGGTGGTGCGCTGTTCACGCTGCAGGTGGGCTTCATGTCGCCGAGCTTCGTGGGCATCGTGCCCTCCATCGAGATGGTGATCTACGCCGCCGTGGGTGGCCGCATGAGCCTGGTCGGCGCGGTCTACGGCACCTTGCTGGTCAACGCCGGCAAGACCTTCTTCTCCGAGAGCTTCCCCGACCTCTGGCTGTTCCTCATGGCCGGCCTGTTCATCGGCGTGACCATGGCCTTCCCCATGGGTCTGGCCGGTCTGTGGGAGAGCCACATCGTGCCCTGGTGGAAGTCGCGCCAGGCGGCTTTGCGCAAAGCCTCGGCCGCGCGGCCCCAGCCGCCATCGCCATCGCCGCTCGCGCCGATGACGGCCACAGGTGCCACCGTGCCCGATGTCAAGCTGCCCGACGGTGCCCGTGGCCAGGCCGTCTGAGTCCACCGGAGAACCTCATGAGCAATACCGACTTCGCCCTCGCCGTGGAAGACCTGACCGTGTCCTTCGACGGTTTCAAGGCCATCGACGCCCTCACGCTCTACATCGACAAGAACGAGCTGCGCGTGATCATCGGCCCCAACGGCGCCGGCAAGACCACGCTGCTGGACCTCATCTGCGGCAAGACCCGCGCCAGTGGCGGCAGCATCAAGTTCAAGAACGAAGAAATCCTGGGTGTGGCCGAACACAAGCGGGTGCGGCTGGGCATTGGCCGCAAGTTCCAGACACCGTCGATCTACGAAAACCTCTCGGTGTTCCAGAACCTGGAGGTGTCCTACCCCGCGGGCCGTTCGGTGTGGGGTGCGCTGGCGTTCCAGTGCACCGCCGACATCCGGACCCGGGTCGAGACGGTGGCGGCCGACATCGGTCTCGGCGGCGAGCGCCTGCAGACCGAAGCCGGTCTGCTCTCGCACGGCGAAAAGCAGTGGCTGGAGATCGGCATGTTGCTGATGCAGGAGCCCGAGCTGCTGATGCTCGACGAACCGATCGCCGGCATGAGCGCGCGCGAACGCGATCTCACCGCCGATCTGCTGCAGCGCATCTGCCAGAACCGCGCCGTGATCGTGATCGAACACGACATGGACTTCGTCAAGAAGATCGCTCACAAGGTCACCGTGATGCATCAGGGAAAGATCCTCGCCGAAGGGCCGATGGATCAGGTCCAGGCGGACCCCAAGGTCATCGACGTGTACCTCGGCCACTGACATGAAACACGCCGGACGGTTGGCATAACCAAGGATTCACCATGCTGCAAGTCAAAGACCTGTTTGTCGCCTACGGCCAGAGCGAGGCCCTGCACGGCATCTCGTTCGAGGGCAACGCCAACGAGACCGTGGCCATCATGGGTCGCAACGGCATGGGCAAGACCACGCTGTTCAAGAGCCTCATGGGCATCCTGCCCACCAAGGGTGGCCAGGTCACGGTGGCCGGTCAGGACGTGACGCGCGATGAGAGCTTCCGCCGCGTGGCCAAGGGCATCGCCTACGTGCCCCAGGGCCGCATGATCTTTCCCACGCTCACGGTGGAGGAGAACATCCAGACCGGGCTGGAAAACGCCAAAGACAAGGCCATTCCCGAAGACATCTACGCGCTGTTTCCGGTGCTGTGGGACATGCGCCGGCGCAAGGGCGGCAACCTGTCGGGCGGCCAGCAACAGCAGCTCGCCATTGCGCGTGCGCTCGTCACCGACCCCAAGGTGCTGCTGCTCGACGAGCCCACCGAAGGCATCCAGCCTTCGATCATCAAGGACATCGCCAAGGCCCTCAACGAGATCCGCAAGATGCGCCAGATCACGATCGTGGTCTCCGAGCAGGTGCTCTCGTTCGCCATGGACGTGGCCGACCGCCTGTTCGTCATCGAGGGCGGCCGCCTGGTGCACGAGACCGCACGCGCCGACACGGACCTGCAGCACATCAAGTCCTACCTGTCCGTCTGATTTCCTCTTCCCTGCCCACTTTTTCACACCAAGGAGCACGCCATGGCCGAAACACTGATCAAGGTCGATCTCACCCAGTCACCGCTGGAAAACGAGAACATCCACAACCGCTGGCACCCCGACATTCCCATGGCCTGCTGGGTCAAGCCCGGTGACGAATTCATCCTGGAGACCTTCGACTGGACCGGCGGTTTCATCAAGAACAACGACAGCGCCGACGACGTGCGCGACATCGACCTCACCACGGTGCACTACCTCAGCGGCCCGGTGGGCGTGAAGGGGGCCGAGCCCGGCGACCTGCTGGTGGTGGACCTGCTCGACATCGGCGCCAAGGAAGACAGCCTGTGGGGCTTCAACGGCTTCTTCAGCAAGAAGAACGGTGGCGGCTTCCTCACCGAACATTTCCCGCAGGCGCAGAAGTCCATCTGGGATTTCCACGGCATGTTCACCAGCTCGCGCCACGTGCCGGGCGTGAAGTACGCCGGCCTGATCCACCCCGGTCTGATCGGCTGCCTGCCCGACCCCAAGATGCTGGCGCAGTGGAATGCGCGCGAGCAGGCGCTGATCGACTCCGACCCCGCCACCAGCGGCCTGGCCAACCCGCCGTTCGCCGGCACCGCGCACATGGGCAAGATGAGCGGCGCCGCGCGCGACAAGGCCGCGGCCGAGGGCGCGCGCACCGTGCCACCGCGCGAGCACGGCGGCAACTGCGACATCAAGGACCTGTCGCGTGGCGCCAAGGTGTTCTTCCCGGTCTATGTTGAAGGCGCAGGCCTCTCGGTGGGCGACCTGCACTTCAGCCAGGGCGACGGCGAGATCACCTTCTGCGGCGCCATCGAGATGGCCGGCTGGGTGCACATGAAAGTCACCCTGATCAAGGGCGGCATGGCCAAGTACGGCATCAAGAACCCGATCTTCAAACCCAGCCCGATCACGCCCACCTACAACGACTACCTGATCTTCGAAGGCATCAGCGTCGACGAGGCCGGCAAGCAGTACTACCTGGACGTGAACGTGGCCTACCGCCAGGCCTGCCTGAACGCCATCGAGTACCTGAAGAAGTTCGGCTACTCGGGCGCGCAGGCCTATTCGATCCTGGGCACGGCGCCGGTGCAGGGCCACATCAGCGGCGTGGTCGACGTGCCCAACGCCTGCGCCACGCTGTGGCTGCCGACGCAGATCTTCGACTTCGACATCAACCCGAGTGCGGCCGGCCCCATGAAGCACCTCGACGGTTCGGTGGTGATGCCGCTCTCACCTGATTTGTGAACCACCCCCGCGCCGCTTCGCGTCACCCCTTCAAGGGGGCCACACCAGCGGCCCGGCAAAGCCGGTTCCGTGGTGTGTGTTGGCGAAGGCACGCGGATCAAGGAGACCTTGTATGCCGACCTACGACTACGCCTGCCCGTCCTGCGGTGGCTTCGATGCGTTCCGCTCCCTGAGCGCGCGCAACGAGCCCGCCGCCTGCCCCGACTGCGGTGCTGCCTCGCCGCGTGTGTTCGTCACCGCACCGCGCCTGGCGCTGATGGACGGCGGCACGCGCAGCGCGATGAGCATCAACGAGCGGGCGCGGCACGAGCCACAACGCTCCGGCGACTACGCGCGCCTCAAGCATCCGGCGGGCTGCGGCTGCTGCGGTAGCGGCCGCAGCAAGGCCACCGTCACGGCCCCTAACGGGTCAAAAGCCTTCCCGAGCAAACGCCCCTGGATGATCAGCCACTGAAACATCTTTCCTTTCGTTTTCAACCTACTTCGGAGCAAGCAGCGATGTCAAATAAACCTGTCGACGAGCTCGTACTCAGCGATGAGTATGAGCACCAGGCTGTGCCGGCCAAAGCGCGACGCAGCACCTTTTCCGTGTCCATGATCTGGCTCGGATTTCCGATGATCATCACCGGCGCCATGACCGGCTCGATTCTGGTCGCCGGCATGGGCTTCAAGTCAGCGCTGACGGCCATGCTGATCGGAAATGCGCTCATGTTTGCCTATGTCGGCGCCTTGGGAACCTTGGGCACGTCACGGGGATTCAATTTTGCGTTGCTGGCCAGTGCGGTGTTCGGCAAGAAAGGGTATGTGTTCGCCTCCGGCCTGCTGTCCACTCTGCTGCTGGGCTGGTTCGCGGTGCAGACAGGTATCACGGGCAACCTGATCCATACCGCGTTCGACCTCAACTATTTGGTGATGACGCTGATCGCGGGTCTGCTCTACCTGGCCATCACCTATGTCGGGATCCACGGGCTCCACTGGATCGGCCTCATCTCGGTCCCTCTGTTCGTGGTGCTCGGCGGCTGGGTTGCGTTCGATTCGGCATCTGCTGCCGGATGGAGCAAGGTGGTCGACTACGCCGGAACCAACCCTGAAATGCCGATGGCGCTCGGCGTCGGCCTGACGATCGTCATCTCGCTGTTCATCGATGCCGGAACCGTGACGGCCGACTTCAACCGCTGGGCCAAGGACACCAGGGGCTCGCTGATCGCCACCTTCTCCGCCTTCCCGTTCGCGAACCTGTTGGCCATGCTGGTGGGCGGTGTGATGACGGCCGCGCTGGCTGTCCCCAACCCCCAGCCTTTCGGGCTGGACAACATGTTCGGCTACATGCTGGCCCAGCATCTGGGCTGGTTGTCGGTGATCGCCTTCGTCTTCCTGTTCTGCAACCTCGGCTCGGTATGCGCGCACTGCCTCTACAACTCCGCCGTTGGTTGGTCGCGCATCGGCAACGGTCGCATGCGCACCTTTGCGATCGGCCTGGCGCTGATCGGTATTACGATCGCCGCCGCCAACGTGTGGGCGCTTTTCATTCCATGGCTGTCGCTGCTCGGCATCCTGGTTCCGCCAATTGGATCCATCATCCTCGCCGATCTGTACTTCGTGCGTCCCGGGGCTGAAATCGGAGCGAATTGGCGGCCGCGCGCATTCGCGGCGTGGTTCATCGGCTCGCTGGTTGCCTACGTCGTCGAGACCTACGCGCCCGAGCTCTCCACCGCTATCGCCGCTTTCATCGCTGGCGGCCTTGGCTATCTCGTGCTCAGCAAGCTGGGCGATCACAGCGCCAGCGCCGTTTCAGTCAGCCGCTGAGCCCACTTCACATCACACACCTTTCATCATGGACTACGAGATCTTTCAACTCGGTGACGTCGCGCTGCAGCACGGTGCCACGCTGCGCAACGCCTTTCTCGCCTACAAGACGTACGGCAAACTCAACGCCGACAAGAGCAACGTGATCGTCTATCCGACCTGGTACTCCGGCCAGCATCCGGACAACGAGTGGCTGATCGGCGAAGGCATGGCGCTGGACCCGAGCAAGTACTTCATCATCGTGCCGAACATGCTTGGCAATGGCCTGTCGTCTTCGCCCAGCAACACGCCTGCGCCGTACGACCGCGCGCGCTTTCCCAACATCACGCTGTATGACAACGTGATGCTGCAGCACCGGCTTGTGACCGAGCAGTTCGGTATCAGCGAGATCCAGCTCGTGGTGGGCTGGTCGATGGGCGCACAGCAGACCAACCAGTGGGGTAGCCTGTTCCCCGACATGGTCAAGCGGATCGCGCCGTTCTGCGGATCGGCCAAGACGGCGCCGCACAACTTCGTCTTTCTCGAGGGCGTCAAGGCCGCCCTGACGAGCGATGCGGCCTGGAACAACGGCTGGTACGACACGCCGCCGAACAAGGGCTTGAGGGCCGTCGGCCGCGTCTATGCCGGATGGGGCCTGTCGCAGCCTTTCTACATGCAGGAGCTGTGGCGCACCATGGGCTACAGCTCGCTGGAGGATTTCCTGGTTGCCTTCTGGGAGGGCTTCTTCCTGCCCAAGGACGCCAACAACCTTCTCGCCATGCTGTGGACGTGGCAGAACGGCGACATCAGCGACAACCCGGTCTTCAAAGGGGACTTCAAGAAGGCCTTGGGTGCGATCAAGAGCAAGGCCGTGGTCATGCCTGGCGCCATGGACCTGTACTTCCCTGTCGCTGACAACGAGGAGGAGGTTCGGCATATGCCAAACGCGGTGTGCAGACCGATTCCAGGGGTCTGGGGCCACTTCGCCGGCGGCGGCGCCAACCCGGTCGATACCAAGTTCATCGACGACAACCTCAAGGCGCTGCTCGCCAGCTGATGCAGGCGTCCCAGCGACCCATTCCCCCCTAATCAAACAGGAGTTGACATGTTTCACGGTGACATTTCCAGCAGCAAGGACACGGTCGGTGTGGCCGTCGTCAATTACAAGATGCCACGGCTGCACACCAAGGCCGAGGTGCTGGACAACGCACGCAAGATCGCCGACATGATCGTCGGCATGAAGTCCGGCCTGCCGGGCATGGACCTGGTGATCTTTCCCGAGTACAGCACGCACGGCATCATGTACGACGCGAAAGAGATGTACGACACGGCGGCCACGGTGCCGGGCGCCGAGACCGAGATCTTTGCCGAGGCCTGCCGCAAGGCCAAGGTCTGGGGCGTGTTCTCGCTCACCGGCGAGCAGCACGAGGAGCACCCCTACAAGGCGCCCTACAACACCCTGATCCTGATGAACGACCAGGGCGAGATCGTGCAGAAGTACCGCAAGATCATGCCCTGGGTGCCGATCGAGGGCTGGTACCCGGGCAACTGCACCTATGTGAGCGAAGGCCCCAAGGGCCTGAAGATCAGCCTCATCATCTGCGACGACGGCAACTACCCCGAGATCTGGCGCGACTGCGCCATGAAGGGCGCCGAACTCATCGTGCGCTGCCAGGGCTACATGTACCCGGCCAAGGACCAGCAGGTGCTCATGGCCAAGGCCATGGCCTGGGCCAACAACAGCTATGTGGCGGTGGCCAACGCGGCGGGCTGGGACGGCGTCTACAGCTACTTCGGCCACAGCGCCATCATCGGCTTCGACGGTCGCACGCTGGGTGAGTGTGGGGAAGAAGACTACGGCGTGCAATACGCCGCGCTCTCGACCAGCCTGATCCGCGATTTCCGCAAGAACGGCCAGAGCGAGAACCACCTGTTCAAGCTGCTGCACCGGGGCTACACCGGCATGATCAATTCGCGCGAGGGTGACAAGGGTGCGGCGGCCTGCCCCTACGACTTCTACGCGCGCTGGGTCAACGACCCCGAGGGCACGCAGAAGGCGGTGGAAGCGATCACGCGGCCCATGGTGGGCACGGAAGAATGTCCCATCGAGGGCATTCCCAATCCCGATTCCGTGGGGCACCGTTGACCGTGCAGCCCGTCGATGCGCTGGCCGACTGGCGCCTGTCCGAGGAACCGTTCTACCAGCCGGTGGGCGACGAAATGGCCGCCTTCGACGCGGCGCGGTCGGCCCGCCTGCCGGTGCTGCTCAAGGGGCCGACCGGTTGCGGCAAGACCCGCTTCGTCGAGCACATGGCCTGGCGGCTGGGGCTGCCGCTGATCACGGTGGCCTGCCATGAAGACCTGAGCGCGGGCGATCTGGCCGGGCGCTGGCTGCTCGATGCGCAAGGCACGCGCTGGATGGATGGACCGCTCGCCCTGGCCGCGCGCCACGGCGCCATCTGCTACCTCGACGAGTTGCTGGAAGCGCGCGCCGACACCACGGTGCTGCTGCACCCGCTGGCCGACACGCGACGTGTTCTGCCGCTGGAGCGCTGCGGCGAACTGTTGCGCGCGCACCCCGACTTCCAGCTCGTGGTCAGCTACAACCCCGGTTACCAAGGCTTGCTCAAAGGCTTCAAACCGTCGACCCGGCAGCGCTTTGTGGCGCTCGGCTTTGACTACCCGGCGCCCGCCATCGAGGCGGCCATCGTGGCGCACGAAGGGGGTGTGGACGAGGCGCTGGCGCAGCGGTTCGTGCAGTTGGCCGAGCGCACCCGGCGCCTGCACGACGCAGGTCTGGACGAAGGCGCCTCCACCCGCATGCTGGTGCATGCGGCCTTGTTGGTGCGGGCGGGTCGGTCGGCCCGGGCGGCGGCCGTGCAGGCGATCGCAGACCCACTGAGCGACGACCCCGAACTGGGGAACGTGCTGCGTGCGCTGGTCCATGCCAGCTTCTGAGCCGGTGACCGCCAGTGCGCCGATGGCGCAGACGCTGGCCCGGGCGCTCTGGGGCCAGTCCTGGTGCAGCGCCACGCAGCCGGGTGCCTTGCCCGAACAGCGCCCGGTGATCACCCTCGCGCCAGACCAGCGTTGGACCCTGCACCTGCCACCGGCGCCAGACACCCCAGGGCGCCTTGGGGCGCTCGCGGTGGCCAGCCATGCGGCGGCGCACGCGCGATTTGGTGGCGAGCCGCAAGAGCGGCAGGGGCTCAAGCCGGTGCAGCAGGCCTTGTTCGGGGTTCTGGAAGACGCGCGCGTGGAATGGCTGGCGCTGCAGGAGTTGCCTGGGCTGCGTGCCGTCTGGTGGCCCTGGCACGCCGGCCCGGCGGCCGGGTACGGCGCCTCTTTCGAAGATCTGCTGGCACGCCTGTCGGCCAGCCTGCTGGACCCTTCGCACCACGATCCCCACCCCTGGTTGGCGCGGGTGCACCAACTCTTCTTCGAGAACGATGGCCACACCCTGGCCCTGAAGACCACCGCCGATGTGCGGCGGGCGGCGTCGGTGCTGGGCCATGACATCGGGCAGATGCGCCTGCCGTTCAACGCCCGCAGCTACCGCGTGGCCGCGGGCTATCGCGATGACAACAGCCACCTCTGGTTGCAGGACGACAGCCTCCCGCCGTCGGAAACGACGCTGGCCAGTGGCGTTTCCGAGGCCCCCGGGGCGAGCGGTGCCCCCGCGCTGTCAGCGTCGTCTGCCCAGGGCCCGTCGGCTGATGGAGCGGCTGACACCGGCCCGCCCGACGAACCGCCCGACGCGCTGCACCCCGAATGGGACCACCGCATCGGCCGCTACCGCCCGCGCTGGTGCCGGGTGTACGACGCGTCGCTTGGACCCCTTTCTGGCGCCGGCCCCGAACGCACCGGACAGCCTGGCCGCGTGAACCGGCTCGCCCAGCGGCTGGCCCGGCTGGGCGGGCGTTACCAGGCCGGCGCCGGCCGTTCAGCCGTGGGCGACGAGCTTCACATCGACGCGCTGGTGGAAGGGCGCCTGGACCTTCGAGCGGGTCGCACGCCCGATGCCCGGGCCTACCGGCGGCCGTGGCGCCAGCCGCATCCGCTGGCCGTGCTGTTGCTGGTGGACGCCTCGGCCTCCACCGCCGGAGCCCTGTTGAACGACATCCGGCAGGCCGCGACGACGGCTTCGCTGGCGTTGCGGCATCTGGGCCATCGAACGGGCGTCTGGGCTTTTTCGAGCCACGGCCGGCACCGTATCCACATGCCCTGCCTGCAGCCCTGGGGCCAGGGCGCGTTGATCGCCGCGGCGCCCCGTCTGGCCGCAGAAGGGTCGACCCGGCTGGGTGCGGCCTTGCGCCACGCCTTGCACCTGACGGCGCAGGACGCACGCCGTCACCCGGGCTGGCGGCGCGTGGTGGTGGTCGTGACCGACGGCGAGTTGCACGACGTGGACGTGCACGACCCGGCATACCTGCCGGCCGATGCGCAGCGCGCCGCCCGGGAAGCGGAGGCCCAGGGGGTGGCGGTTCGGTGTCTGGTGTTTCCGCCGGGCGAGGCGGGCACATTGGCGCAAGCCATCGGGCGCGACCACTGCCGGACGGTGCCCACGGCGGCCCATCTGCCCCTTGCGCTGGTGCAGTTGCTTTCGGGGTTGGACCGGTCCCGTTAAAATCGCGGACTCTCAAGGAGCGCTGCAGCGCCACCCCGACGCGCTTGTGTCGGGGCCGGTGTCAGGCTTGAGAGTCCGGGCTTTCATCGCCCCGCCGGCCAGACCGGCCCCAACGGCGCTCACCAGTTTCAGAACCCTTTCTGGTGAGCCCCATGTCCGACGTGATTTCTTCCGTACCCGTTCCCCCCATGCTGCTGTCCGGCCTGGAGCCGCTGCGCATCGGCGAGGGCAGCCTGTTCGTCAACGTGGGCGAGCGCACCAACGTCACCGGCTCCAAGGCCTTCGCCCGCATGATCCTGAACGGCGAGTACGAGCAGGCGCTGGCCGTGGCGCGCCAGCAGGTGGAGAACGGCGCGCAGGTGATCGACATCAACATGGACGAGGCCATGCTCGACAGCAAGGCGGCGATGGTGAAGTTCCTGAACCTGATCGCCGGCGAGCCCGACATCGCGCGCGTGCCGGTGATGGTGGACAGCTCCAAGTGGGAGGTGATCGAGGCCGGCCTGCGCTGCGTGCAGGGCAAGGGCGTGGTCAACTCGATCAGCATGAAAGAGGGCGTGGACGAGTTCAAGCGCCAGGCCGGTCTGGTCAAGCGCTACGGCGCGGCCGCCGTGGTGATGGCCTTCGACGAAAAGGGCCAGGCCGACACCTACGAACGCAAGATCGAGATCTGCGAGCGCGCCTACCGCATCCTGGTGGACGAGGTGGGTTTTCCGCCGGAAGACATCATCTTCGACCCCAACATCTTCGCCATCGCCACCGGCATCGAAGAGCACAACAACTACGCGGTTGATTTCATCAACGCCACGCGCTGGATCAAGCAGCACCTGCCGGGCGCCAAGGTCAGCGGCGGTGTGAGCAACGTGTCGTTCAGCTTCCGCGGCAACGATCCGGTGCGCGAGGCGATCCACACCGTGTTCCTGTACCACGCGATCAAAGCCGGCATGGACATGGGCATCGTCAACGCCGGCATGGTGGGCGTGTACGACGAGCTGGAGCCCGAGCTGCGCGAGCGCGTGGAAGACGTGGTCCTGAACCGCCGGCCCGATGCGGGCGAACGGCTGGTGGAAGTGGCCGAAAACGCCAAGGGCGCGGCCAAGGACGACAGCAAGAAAAACGAGTGGCGCGCGCTGCCGATCCGCGAGCGCCTGAGCCACGCGCTGGTGCGCGGCATGAACGAGTTCATCAGCGAAGACACCGAAGAGATGTGGCGCCAGATCGAAGCCGAGGGCGGCCGTCCGCTCAACGTGATCGAAGGCCCGCTGATGGACGGCATGAACGTCGTTGGCGATCTGTTCGGCCAGGGCAAGATGTTCCTGCCGCAGGTAGTGAAGAGCGCGCGCGTGATGAAGCAGGCCGTGGCCCACCTGCTGCCCTACATCGAGGCCGAGAAGCTGGCCCAGGCCGCCGCCGGGCAGGACGTGAAGACCAAGGGCAAGATCGTCATCGCCACCGTCAAGGGCGACGTGCACGACATCGGCAAGAACATCGTCACCGTCGTGCTCCAGTGCAACAACTTCGAGGTCGTGAACATGGGCGTGATGGTGCCCTGCCACGAGGTGCTGGCCAAGGCGAAAGAAGAGGGCGCCGACATCGTGGGCCTGTCGGGCCTGATCACGCCCAGCCTGGAGGAGATGCAGTACGTGGCCAGCGAGATGGAGAAGGACGCCCACTTCCGCGAGAAGCAGATCCCGCTGCTGATCGGCGGCGCCACCTGCAGCCGCGTGCACACCGCCGTGAAGATCGCGCCGCACTACAGCGGCCCGGTGGTCTACGTGCCCGACGCCTCGCGCAGCGTGAGCGTGGCGCAGGGCCTGCTGAGCGACCAGGCCGCGACCTACATCGCCGAACTCAACGCCGATTACAACAAGGTGCGCACCCAGCACGCCAACAAGAAGCAGGTCACGCTGTGGCCGCTGGCCCAGGCGCGCGCCAACAAGACGCCGATCGACTGGGCCAGCTTCAAACCCACCCAGCCCAAGTTCATCGGCAAGCGCCAGTTCAAGAACTTCGACCTCGCCGAGATCGCGAAGTACATCGACTGGGCGCCGTTCTTCCAGACCTGGGACCTCGCCGGCCCGTACCCCGCCATCCTGCAGGACGAGGTCGTGGGCGAGCAGGCGCGCAAGGTGTTTGCCGACGCGCAGGCCATGTTGAAGAAGATCATCGAAGGCCGCTGGTTGTCGGCCAACGGCGTGATCGGGCTCTACCCGGCGAACACGGTCCACGACGACGACATAGAGCTCTACACCGACGAGACCCGCAGCCAGGTCGCGCTCACCTGGCACGGCCTGCGCCAGCAGACAGAGAAGCAGGAAGTGGACGGCGTGATGCGCCCGAGCCGCTGCCTGGCCGATTTCGTGGCGCCCAAGGGTGTGGCCGATGACTACGTGGGCCTGTTCGCCGTCACCGCCGGCCTGGGCGCGGAGAAGAAGGAAAAGCAGTTCCTCGATGCGCACGACGACTACAACGCCATCCTGTTCAAGGCGCTGGCCGACCGCTTGGCCGAGTCCTTCGCCGAGTGCCTGCACCACCGCGTGCGCACCGACCTCTGGGGCTACGCGGCCGACGAAGCGCTCGGCACCGAAGCGCTGATCAAGGAGCAGTACCAGGGCATCCGCCCCGCGCCCGGTTACCCGGCCTGCCCGGACCATTCGGTCAAGCGCGCCATGTTCGCGCTGCTGCAGGCCGACGAGATCGGCATGGCCCTGACCGAAAGCCTCGCCATGACGCCGGCCGCCAGCGTGAGCGGCTTCTACCTGAGCCACCCCGACAGCACCTACTTCAACGTCGGCAAGCTGGGCGAAGACCAGGTGCGGGACCTGGCGCAACGCAGCGGCGTGGCCGAGGGCGAGCTCAAGCGCTGGCTCGGCACCAACCTCTGAGCACCCCGCCCGGGCGCCTTTTCCGGGCGCCGACCAACCGCCCACGCCAGTGATTCACCCGCTGGCGCGCTGGCGTGTTGTGCCCCTGTCGCACGCCATGCTAGAAAGCGCCTAGAGTTTCAGTGGGTGGATGAATCATGGTGGTGTGTCAGGCGTGCGGTGCGGAGAACCGGGACAGGGCAAAGTTTTGCCGGGGATGCACTGCGCCCCTGGCACCGGTTGCCGTGCCCCACGCGGCGCGCAGGCGTGACCGGTCATCGAAGCCCGTCTGTCCGGCCTGTCAGGAGAACAACCCGGCCAGCGCCCGGTTTTGCCAGGCTTGCGGCGTGCCCCTGTTGCCCGCTTCTGCGTCGCACCGTTCGATGCCGGCGTTGCCGGCGGCGGGCGCCGCAACACGGAAGGTGGTGCTCTGGGGGCTGGTGCTGGTGCTCGCGGGCGCCGGGACCTGGTGGAAACTGAGCCACACCAGCGGGTCGGCATCGCAGGCCGCCACGCCCGAGGCCACCGCACCCGCGCCAGCGAATGGACCCGCGGCGCTGGCGCCGGAACAGACCCAGGCAGCCCCCACAGGGTTCGTCACGGTGGACCACGCCGACACCTTGCCGGCGCCCGGCGACGCGGCGCACCT
Source organism: Hydrogenophaga sp. ZJX-1 (assembly GCF_048590325.1). Taxonomy (NCBI): domain Bacteria; kingdom Pseudomonadati; phylum Pseudomonadota; class Betaproteobacteria; order Burkholderiales; family Comamonadaceae; genus Hydrogenophaga; species Hydrogenophaga sp. ZJX-1. Next base: position 174,447 of record NZ_JBMBRA010000005.1, on the reverse strand, counting down.
CTCGGAGGCCGAGCGCCTGCGGCTGTCGCTGGAGCGCCTGGAGCGCGAGGACCGGGCACGCACCGCCGCGCTGGAGCAACAGCGCGCGGCCGCGGCGGCGGAGCAGCACCGGCGCGCCGAGCTGGCCAGGCGCCGCGCCGAAGCCACGGCGGCGGCAACGGCAGCGGCTTCGGCCGCCCCGGCGGCGACGCCAGCGGTGGCAACAACCGGAGCCGCCGCGCCGCCCGTGGCGCCCGCGGCGCCGGCCGCCACGGTGGAACTCGCCTGCGCCGGCAGCAGCAACTTTTTCACCCGGGACCTGTGCCGCCTGCGCGAGTGCGGCAAAGCGTCGTTTGCCCGCGACCCGACCTGCGTCAGGTTCCGTGAGATGGAAGAGGCCCGCCGAAGCGCGTCGGCACAGTGAACATTTCGGCCACCAGCCGGTGCTCGCCGCCGGGCGACAGCGTCACCACCTCGTCCGCCGCGTTGGCGGTTTCCACGCAGACAAAGCGCCGGTGGTCGCCGTCCGCCAGGTCGGCCATGCCGGCCGCCAGCGCCGCCCCCGGGTTCCACACCACGGCGGTGCGGCTGCCCTCGGCGCTGATGCGCAGCGTGTGGCCTGAAGCGCCATCCACGATGTCCAGTTCGGCGGGTGCGCCGGTGTAGATGCGGTCCACTTCGCCCGCGAAGCGCACCGCGCCGCGCTGCTGTGTGATCGCACCGTGGGCGCCAGCGGCCTTGTCCAGGTAGTTGCAGCCGTCGAGACCGCCCACCGTGGTTTGCGCTACATCGCTCACCGCGAGGTAGGTGTGCAGCGCCTGCGTGAGGGCGAAGGGTGCCTCGCCCGTGTTGCGCGTGCTCAGCGACAGCCGCAGCGCGGCGCCCACCGTGATCTCCAGTGTCAGCTCAAAGGCGTGGGGCCAGACGGCGCGTGTGTCGGGTGTGTCCGTCAGCGCCAGGGTGAGGCGGGTGGCGCCATCCGGCAGGGCCGCCGTGCTGGCCACCGACCACAGGCGCGTGCGCGCGAACCCGTGGTTGGGCCGCCCCAGCGCTTGCGGGTCGGCGCCGAACCAGGGCCAGCACACCGGCACGCCGCCCCGGATCGCCTTGCCGGCCTGGTACGTGGCCTGCTGGCTCACGAACAGCAGGTCGCTGATGGCATCGCGCGGCCGGAACCGCAACACCTGGCCGCCATACACCGACACCTGCGCCTCGGCGTGCCCGTTGTGGATCTGCACGAAAGGCAGGCCGCCCGGCCCGGCGGCAAAGCGCAGCTGGCCGGGCAGCCCGTGCCGGGCGTTCAGGGTGTCGAGAAGGGCGGTGTCGGGTGCGTCCATGTCCCGACTGTAGCGGGCCGTCCGAAGTGGGTCGGTGCCGTCTCAGGTGCGGCGGCCCGTGGGGCGGACGGCGGCCTTCCAGTAACCGAATTCGTCCTCGTGCACGTCGATGTCCAGCTCCTGCACGCGCGCCAGCATGCGCTCCTGGGCATCGGACACGGCCCGGTTGTAGACACAGGGGCCGATCTCTTTCAGGAAGAAGTTCAGCAAGCCACCCGCGGCCACGTTGCCGATGGGCTCGTCCATGTGTTCGCGGAAATAGCGCTCGATGGAGCTGATCGCCTGCTGGCGGGCTTCTTTGGAGAGTTCGATGGTCATGGCCGGGCCTGGAAATGCGGGTGGGATGCCCCTGCGCCCGGCGCCGGGTGGTTCATGCAGCGTCTTCGGGCTCCCAGGCCCGCAGGGCCCGGAGCAGGGGGGTCTTCTTGGTCTGGTGACCGGCCATCCGCCGCAGGATGTCGTCCAGCATGTGGATGGCCTCTGCAATGTAAGGCCCTTTGTTCAGCATCACGCACTCGGCGCGCACGCCCATGCTGGCATCGGAGATCTCCGCGCGCGAGGGCACGCCGGTCTTGGCCAGGGTCTCCAGCACCTGGGTGGCCCAGATGACGGGCATGTGCGCGGCCTCCGCACACCAGAGCATTTCTTCCTGCACCTCGGCGAGGCGTTCGTAGCCGCACTCCACGGCCAGGTCGCCGCGCGCGATCATCACCCCCGCGCTGGGCGCGGCCATGGCGGCCAGCAGCAGCTCGGGCAGGTTCTCGAAGCCCTGCAGGGTTTCGATCTTCAGGATCACGCCCACCTGGGTGGCCCGCAGCTGCTGCAGCGCCTGCAGCAGCTGGTGAACGTCGTCCGGTTGCTGGGCGAACGACAGGCCGACCAGGTCGGCGACCAGGGCCACCGTCTGCAGGTCTTCCAGGTCCTTGTCCGTCAGCGCGGGCAGGGCCAGCTGGCTGTCGGGAAAGTTGATGCCCTTGTCGGCCATCAGCTGTTCGCCGCCCGCGCGGGCCTGGACGATCTCCACCTCCAGCCCGCGCGACGATGCGCGGCGCACCACGCCGCCGATGCGACCGTCGTCAAACCAGACCCGTTCACCGACCCGCACCTGGCCGAAGACCTGCGGCAAGGTGCAGGGTATGCGCGGGATGGCGGCATCGCCCGATCCGGCGTGTTCCGGCGCTTCGCCATCCAGCTGGACCCGGTCGCCCTGGTGCAGGCGAAGGGCACCCGGCAAGGCGGGAATGCCCTCGGGATACACCGTGTGCAGCTTGTGACCGCGCGGGCTTTTGCAGGTGAGCGCGGTGTCCGGCGTCAGGTAGCAGGTCTCCAGGCACTCGGCGACCACGCCGTCTGCATCGCACGCCACCACCAGCCAGCGCCGCTTCTTGCCGCGCGCGTCGGTCAGGTGGATCTGCGTGCCCACGCGCAGACGGGCCAGCCAGTCGGGGTCCACCACCACCTGCGCGTCGGTGTCCGGCAGCGCGGGGGCCGCGCCATCGTGGACGAGGCGCAGGCGCGCGGCCTGGACCGCGAAACCCAGCTCGTCGCGGACCGGCTTGAGCTTGAGCACCGGGGCACGCGGCGCGATGGCTCCGGTGCGGATCTTCGGGCCACCCAGGTCCATGAGGATCTGGATGTCGCGCTGCGCCCGCTTGGCCGCGCGACGGACCAGCCGGGCCATGGCCTTCCAGGCGGTGGCGTCGTCGTGCGCGCAGTTGATGCGGGCCACGTCCATGCCCGCCTGCACGAGCCGGCGCACCAGGGCCGGGTCGGTCGCCGCTTCGCTGGGCAGGGTCACCATGATGCGCACGTGGCGATCGCGCACGGCGGGGCCCAGCAGCATGTCGGTGTGGCGTTGCAGCAGGAGCGGCCCTGTGACGCTGCCCGCGGGCTCTTCCGGGGAAAGTTCTTGCCAGGCTTGTCCGGTGAGCCGGTGCAGGATGCCCAGCACCTTGTCCACATTGGCCAGCACATGGGACTCCGAGCGGCCCAGCGACGACACCCCCAGCCAGGCCAGCTGGTTTTGCAGGCCGCGCAGATCGGTGGCCCGCATCGCCAGGAAATGCACCAGATTGCGCGCGCTGTCCCGCTGGTGGGCGCCCGCCCGCTCGATGGCCTGGGCGTAGCGGTGTTCGGCGGCCAGCATCGACTTTCTCAGCGCCCACAAGCGCTGAATCAGCGCCAGGCACACGTCCGTGTTCCAGGGGTGGTCGCTGGCGGACGGCGGCGTGGAACGGGCGGAGGTGTGATCGACGAGCATGCCCCTTTGTATGTCAACGTCATGTCAAAGACATGACGCCGCGGGACGCAACGCGGATCACCCGTTCTGCCGCAGGGCCCGCCGGTACTGCACCGCCTCGGCGACATGCCCCACACCCACCGTGTCCGCCTCGGCGAGGTCGGCGATGGTGCGCGCCACGCGCAGCGCGCGGTGGGTGCTGCGCGCGCTCCAGCCCAGGCGGGCGGCGGCGGTGTTGAGGAACTTGAGGGCCGCGGCATCGGCCAGGATGTGCTGGTCCAGTGCCTGGCCGGCCAGCGCCTGGTTGGTGCAGCCCTGCCGGACCTGGGCGCGCTCGCGCGCTGCCACCACGCGTTCGCGCACGGCGTCGCTCGGCTCGCCCGCCACGCCGTGCAGCAGGTCGTTCGGCGGCAGGGCGGGCACCTCGACGTGCAGATCGATGCGGTCCAGCAACGGGCCGCTGAGCTTGCCCTGGTAGCGCGAGATCTGGTCGGGTGTGTCGCGGCAGGCGCGGGTGGGGTGGCCCAGAAAGCCGCAGGGACAGGGGTTCATGGCGGCGACCAGCTGGAAGCGCGCCGGAAAGTCGCTCTGCATGGCCGCGCGCGAGATGCGGATGTGGCCGCTTTCCAGCGGTTCGCGCAGCGCCTCCAGGGCGGCCCGGGGGTACTCGGGCAGTTCATCGAGGAAGAGCACGCCGTGGTGTGCCAGCGAAATTTCGCCCGGCCGCGGTGGCGAGCCCCCGCCCACCAGCGCCACGGCGCTCGCCGTGTGGTGCGGTGCGCAGGTGGGGCGCTGCCCCCAGTGGTCCAGACGAAAGCGCCCGGCGAGCGACGCCACCGCAGCGGATTCGAGCGCTTCCGACGCGCTCATGGGAGGCAGCAGGCCGGCGAAGCGCTGGGCCAGCATGCTCTTGCCCGAGCCAGGCGGCCCGACCATCAGGACGCTGTGTCCGCCGGCCGCCGCGATCTCCAGCGCGCGTTTGGCCGCGGCCTGGCCCTTCACTTCGGCGAGATCGGCGTAGGCCGGGGTCTGACCGATCTGCGTCGGAGCCAGGCGCACCCAGCCGCCGTCGTCGGGGGGCGCCTCGCCGCCCGCTGCGCCATCGGGCAGGAACCGCGCCACCACGTCCAGCAGGTGGCGGGCGCGGTACACCTGCGCCTGCGGCACCAGCGCGGCTTCTTCGGCGCTGCCCGGCGGCAGCACCAGCCGGGAGGGTGCGGCCGTCGCGGCGTTGGCGTCGCGGTGCAGCGCCAGGCTCATCGCCAGGGCGCCGCGCACCGGGCGCAGCTCGCCGCCCAGCGAGAGTTCGCCCGCAAACTCCCAGCCCGCCAGCCGGGCGGCGTTGATCTGACCGTTGGCGGCGAGGATGCCGAGCGCGATCGGCAGGTCGAAGCGGCCCGAGTCCTTGGGCAGATCGGCCGGGGCGAGGTTGACGGTGATGCGCTTGTTGCTGGGGAATTCGAGCCCGGCGTTGGCGATGGCCGAACGCACGCGCTCGCGCGCTTCCTTGACCTCCGTGTCGGCCAGACCCACCAGCGTGAAGCTGGGCAGGCCGTTGGCGAGGTGGACTTCCACCTGCACCGGACGGGCTTCCAGGCCCAGCAGCGCACGGCTGTGCACCAATGACAGACTCATCTGAATTTCCTCCCTGTTTCGGTGCATGTCCGTCCTGAAGCGCCTCTCCGGGCGTTGGAACTTCGATGCACAACTTTGGTGCCTGGGTTCGGTGGTGACAGCCACCCCTGTCGGCACGAGCGCGCTCATCATGGCACAGGCCGCCGATCCGCCGGCCACCAGGCTGGCGTTGCGCGGTGTTTTCACGACAGCGCGGTGTGCCGCGGCACGATCCGATCGGAGCTCGGTTGGCACGGTCCGTGCTTGGGGGTGTAAGCGATTGAATCAAGACCATGGCGCTGCCATGAAACAGTCCGCATCCAAAGTGGTGTCAGCCCTCGTGGCCAGCACTGCCCGTGTCAGCCCCGGTGCATGCCTCACGGCGTGAGCACCACGTACTAGAAGAGGAATCACAGCATGAAAATGGTTTCAGCCATCATCAAGCCGTTCAAGCTGGACGAAGTGCGCGAAGCGCTTTCCAGCATGGGCGTGCAAGGCATCACCGTCACCGAAGTCAAGGGCTTCGGCCGCCAGAAGGGCCACACCGAGCTGTACCGCGGCGCGGAGTACGTGGTCGACTTCCTGCCCAAAGTGAAGATCGAAGCCGCCGTGGACGACGGCCTCGTGGACCGCGTGATCGAAGCGATCGAAGGCGCCGCACGCACCGGCAAGATCGGCGACGGCAAGATTTTCGTCACCGACCTCGAACAGGTGGTTCGCATCCGCACCGGTGAAACCGGCAAAGAAGCGCTCTGATCAACGCCCTGCACAAGAAAGATCACGAACATGAAAAAACTACTTGCAACCCTGTTGTTGGGCGTTGGACTGGCTTTTGGTGGCCTGAACGCCGTGGCCCAGACCACGACCGAAGCGCCGGCCGCTGTCGCAGCACCGGCCGCCGATGCGGCACCCGCTGCCGACGCGCCGGCCGCAGCACCCGCTGCCGAGGCACCGGCTGTTGAAGCCCCTGCTGCTGCTGAAGCGGCACCCGCTGAAGAGGCCGTCAAGGAAACCGTCGACAAGGGCGACGTGACCTGGATGATGATCTCCACCATCCTCGTGCTGCTGATGGTCGTGCCCGGCCTGGCCCTGTTCTACGGCGGCCTGGTGCGCAGCAAGAACATGCTGTCGGTGCTGATGCAGGTGATGGTCGTCTTCTCGCTGATCTCCGTGCTGTGGGCCGTCTACGGTTACAGCCTGGCTTTCGGTGGTGAGGGCCTGATCTTCGGCAACCTCGACAAGGTGTTCCTGAAGGGCATCACGCCCGACTCGCTCGCCGCCACGTTCACCGCTGGCGTGATGATCCCCGAGTACATCTTCATCGCCTTCCAGTGCACCTTCGCCGGCATCACCTGCGCGCTGATCGTGGGTTCGTTCGCCGAGCGCATCAAGTTCGGCGCCGTGCTGCTGTTCTGCGCCATCTGGTTCACGTTCAGCTACATCCCGATCGCCCACATGGTCTGGGGTGCTGGTGGTTACCTGTTCGACAAGGGCGCGCTGGACTTCGCCGGCGGCACCGTGGTGCACATCAACGCCGCCATGGCCGGTCTGGTCGGTGCCTACGTGCTGGGCAAGCGCATCGGCTACGGCAAGGAATCGATGGCGCCTCACAGCCTGACGCTGACCATGGTCGGTGCCTCGCTGCTGTGGGTGGGCTGGTTCGGCTTCAACGCCGGCTCCAACCTGGAAGCCAACGGCGGCACGACGCTCGCCTTCATCAACACCCTGTTCGCCACCGCCGCCGCCGTGCTGGCCTGGTGCGTGGGTGAGACCCTGGGCAAGGGCAAGGCCTCTATGCTGGGCGCTGCGTCCGGTGCGGTTGCTGGTCTGGTCGCCATCACCCCCGCTTGCGGTACCGTGGGCCCCATGGGCGCCATCATCATCGGTCTGGTGGCCGGCTTCCTGTGCCTGTGGGGTGTCTCGGGCCTCAAGAAGATGCTCGGTGCGGACGACTCGCTCGACGTGTTCGGTGTGCACGGCGTCGGCGGCATCGTCGGTGCCTTGCTGACCGGCGTGTTCTCGGCCGGCTCGCTCGGCGGCGTCAAGGGCGACGACTACTCCATCGCCAGCCAGCTGCTGATCCAGGCCGAAGGCGTGGTCATCACCATCGTGTGGTCCGCCGTCGTGGCCTTCATTGCCTACAAGATTGTCGACCTGATCATGGGTCTGCGCGTCTCGGAAGAGTCCGAACGCGAAGGTCTGGACATCACGTCCCACGGCGAAACCGCCTACAACCGCTAAACGGTTCCAGCGCGGCGCGCGACCAGGTTCACCAACCGTCGCCACCGCGTTGTAACCCAGAGTCTCCTTTGGATGTTGACCCCGTGCTGCCGCAAGGCACGCGGGGTTTTTTTCGTTTTGCTCCGTATCATCGTGGCAGGACACCACAACATCAGGAGGAAACCATGTCCCAGGCACTGTCACGCGGGTGGACCGGTCGGATCGCGGCCGGATCCCTTGTTTTTGCATTGACGGCGATCACGTCCATCGCGCTCGCCGCGACGGGCCAGGCCCCAGGGAGCACGGGTGGCCAGAAGGCGCCCAGCAAGGTCAGCTTCATCGACGCGCCCTCCAGCGAGAAACCCGCGGCGCGGGAAAAACGCCTCAAACGCGAGTGCAAGGGCCGGCCCAACGCGGGCATGTGCCTCGGGCACACGCGGTAGTCGCCCTGCCGGGTCCTTGCGCCGCATTTGCAGCCTCGCGTGCAAAAAAATCAAAACCCGCTTCGGTGTGGCCGCTACGATGGCGGCCATGAGTTACAGCCCCACCGACCCCCCCCGCCAGTTGATCGACCAGGTGCGCGCCGCCGCGTCTGCGCGCCGGCCCCTGCGCATCATCGGTGGCGACACCAAGGCCTTTTACGGGCAGCCCGTCGCGGGTGAGCCCGTGTCCACCAGCGGGTGGGCCGGCATCGTGAGCCACGAGCCGAGCGAGCTGGTGGTGACGGTGCGGGCCGGCACGCCGCTGGTCGACCTGGAAGCGGCACTCGCCGAACAGGGCCAGTGCCTGCCGTTCGAACCACCACGCTTTGGCCCCGCGTCCACCATCGGAGGCGCGGTCGCCGCCGGCCTGGCCGGCCCAGCGCGCGCCAGTGCCGGCGGTGTGCGCGACTACGTGCTCGGCGTGCAGTTCATCGACGGCCGCGGCGAGTGGCTCACCTTCGGCGGCCAGGTGATGAAAAACGTGGCCGGTTACGACGTCAGCCGCGTTCTGGCCGGCTCGATGGGCACGCTCGGCATCCTCACCGACATCTCGCTCAAGGTGCTGCCGTTGGCGCCGGCCGAAGCCACGCTCGTGTTCTCGCTGGGCCAGCACGACGCGCTGGAACAGCTGCACCGCTGGGGTGGCCAGCCGCTGCCTTTGAACGCCAGCTGCTGGGTGACGGACCAGACCCAGGCCGAGGCACCCGAACTGCTGTTCCTGCGCCTGCGTGGCGCCGTGGCCGCGGTGGAGTCCGCCTGCGAGCGGCTGTCGCGCGAGGCCGGCGGCCGGCGCATGGACAACGCCGAGACAGGACCCGACTGGGCCGCCTGCCGGGACCAGACCTTGCCGTTCTTCAACGCGCCCGCACCCGATCTCTGCCTGTGGCGCCTCTCGGTGCCGCAGACCGCACCGGTCATTTCGCTGCCCTTTGCGCAACTGATCGAGTGGCACGGCGCGCAGCGCTGGCTCTGGGCGCCTGCGTCGGCGGCGGCAGAGATCCGCAGCGCCGCCGCGGCGGTGAACGGCCACGCGACGCTGTTCCGCGCCGGCGCCGATGGCGCCCCCGGCGTGCCGCGCTTTGACCGCCAGACAGCCGTCATCGACACCATCACGCAACGCCTGCGCGCCGAGTTCGATCCGGCAGGCATCTTCAACCCCGGCCGGATGGGCTGACCCACATGCAAACCCAGCTCTCCCCCGAATACCAGGCGCGCGCCGATGGCCGCGCCGCCGAGGCCATCCTGCGCAAGTGTGTGCACTGCGGTTTCTGCACCGCCACCTGCCCGACCTACCAGCTGCTCGGCGACGAGCTGGACGGCCCGCGGGGCCGCATCTACCTGATGAAGCAGGTGCTCGAAGGCGCCGAGCCGACGCGCAAGACGCAGCTGCATCTGGACCGCTGCCTCACCTGCCGCAACTGCGAAAGCACCTGCCCCAGCGGCGTGGACTACGGCCACCTGATCGACATCGGTCGCAAGATTGTGGACGAAAAAGTGCCGCGCCCGGCGGGCGAAACAGCGGTGCGCTGGCTGTTGAAGGAAGGTCTGCCTTCGCCGCTGTTCGGCCCGGCCATGAAGATGGGGCAACTGGTGCGCGAGCTGCTGCCGGCCTCGCTGAAAAACAAGGTGCCCGCCAAACAGGACGCCGGGCGCTGGCCGACGCAGACCCATGCGCGCAAGGTGCTGATGCTCGCGGGTTGCGTGCAGCCGGCGATGATGCCCAACATCAACTCGGCGACCGCGCGCGTGCTCGACGCCGCCGGCATCCAGACCGTGATCGCGCCCAAGGCGGGCTGCTGCGGCGCGGTGAAGTTCCACCTGAACGACCAGGACGGCGGCATGGCCGAGATGCGCGCCAACATCGACGCCTGGTGGCCGCACATCGAGGCCGGTGTCGAGGCCATCGTGATGAACGCCTCGGGCTGCGGCGTGACAGTGAAGGAATATGGCCACATCCTGCAGTACGACGCGGCCTACGCGGCCAAGGCCGCGCGCATCAGCGAACTGACCCAGGACCTGAGCGAGCTGCTGCCCGCGCTGGTGCCGGTGTTGAAGCCCAAGCTGGCGAAGCAACCCGACGCGAAGAAGGTGATCGGCTTTCACCCGCCCTGCACCTTGCAGCACGGTCAACAATTGAAAGGCGGTGTGGAGCAGCACCTGTCGGCGATGGGCTTCACGGTGATGGTGGCGAAGAACGAGGCGCACCTGTGTTGCGGCTCGGCGGGCACGTATTCGGTGCTCAACCCCACGCTCTCGTACCAGCTGCGCGACCGCAAGCTCGGCCACCTGAGCGAGCTGAAGCCGGATGTGATCACCAGCGCCAACATCGGTTGCATCACGCACCTGCAAAGCGGCACGGCCACGCCGGTGCGGCACTGGGTCGAGCTGCTGGATGAGGCGTTGGCCTGACACCGTCAGGCATTTCCGCACAGGCACCGGCCTGTCCCGCGCCCGGCCTCCACGGCGATACAAATAAGTAACGCCCCTGTCGCCATACGGCGATAAGCTGGGGCCGCGGTGCCATCAGCGTCTGGCGCCGTGCTTTGTGTTCACGACGCCATTGGAGATTTGACATGGGTTTCTTCAGCAACATCCTGGAAAAGTTGGGTATGAAAGAGGCCGCTGCTGCGCCCGTCATCACACCGCCCCCTGCGGCTGCGCCGGCCCCCGCCGCAGCACCCGCTCCGGTCGCCGCGGCCCCGGCAGAGCCCGTGGTCAACCCCATCGCCATGGTGGACGTGGTTGCCCTGCTGACGGAGAAGGCCGCCAAGCACCCGGAGAAACTCAACTGGAAGACCTCCATCGTTGATCTGCTCAAGCTGCTGGGCCTGGACAGCAGCCTGGCCGCGCGCAAGGAACTGGCCAAGGAGCTCTACTGCCCCGACGACAAGATGGCCGATTCCGCCCAGATGAACATGTGGCTGCACAAGAATGTGCTGGGTCACATCGCTGCCAACGGCGGCAACATCCCGAAAGAGCTGCTCTGAGCGTCTGAGCGTTTTCGGATGATCCCCGCGCTCGCCACCCTGCTCGTGTTCCAGCTCATCGGCGAGGCGCTGGTGCGCGCGCTGGCCGCGCCGGTGCCGGGCCCGGTGGTGGGCATGGCCTTGCTGCTGCTCGCGCTGGTGCTGCGGCCTTCGCTGCTCGGCGCCATCAAGCCCACCGCCCAGACGCTGCTGCAACACCTCTCGCTGCTCTTCGTGCCCGCGGGCGTGGGTGTGATGCTGCACCTGCAGCGCCTGGGCGACGAGGCGCTGGCCATCGGCGTGGCGCTGGTGCTCAGCACGCTGGTGGGCCTGACCAGCGCCGCGCTCACCATGGCGTGGTTGATGAAGCGTGTGACGCCACCCGCTGATCACGACCAGGCATGAACGAAGGCCTGCCCCTCGCTGGTGTGGCGGCCGACCGCCTGGCCGATGTCTGGGTCTATCTCTCCGCCTCACCGCTGCTGGGGCTCACGGTCACCCTGCTGGTCTACCACGGCGCTTTCGTGACCTACCGCAGAAGCGGCTTCCATCCTCTGGCCAACCCGGTGGCCCTGTCGGTCATCGTGCTCGGTGCCTTGCTCTGGGTCACGGGCACGCCCTACGCCACCTACTTCGAAGGTGCGCAGTTCGTGCACTTCCTGCTCGGCCCGGCCACCGTGGCCCTGTCGGTGCCGCTGTTCGAACAGCTCACGCGCGTCAAGCGCCTCTGGCTGCCCATGGCGGGTGCGCTGGTGGTGGGCACGCTGGCCGCCACGGTCACCGCCATCGGTGTGGGCTGGGCGCTCGGCGCGTCCAAGGCCACCATCGCGTCGCTCGCGCCCAAGTCGGTCACCGCGCCCGTGGCCATGGGCATTGCCGAAAAGATCGGCGGCCTGCCCACGCTCACCGCCGTGCTCGTGGTGTGCACCGGCATCCTGGGAGCGGCGAGCGCGCGCTATGTGCTGGATGCGCTGCGCATCAAAGACCCGACGGTGCGCGGTTTCGCGCTCGGCACCGCGGCGCACGGCATCGGCACCGCGCGGGCTTTTCTGGTGAGTGAAGAAATGGGCGCCTTTGCCGGCCTGGCGATGGGGCTCACGGCCTTGTTCAGCGCGGTGGCGCTGCCACTGGTGGCGGGCTGGTTGCTGAGCTGGATCTGATCAGATCAGCGCAGCTTCAATGTCCTTGGCCAGCTTCTCGGGCGCGTCCTGGGGTGCGTAGCGTCTGATCACCGTCCCGTCCTTGCCGACCAGGAATTTGGTGAAGTTCCACTTGATGGCTTTGCTGCCCAGCAGGCCCGGGGCTTCGGCCGCGAGCCACTGGTAGAGCGGATGGGCCTCGGGGCCATTGACGTCGATCTTGCTCATCATGGGGAAACTGACGCCGAAATTGCGCTGGCAGAAAGTGGCTATTTCGTCGTTGCTGCCCGGGTCCTGGCTGCCAAACTGGTTGCACGGAAAGCCCAGCACCACCAGGCCACGCGGGCCATAAGTCTGGTGCAACTGCTCCAGACCACCGAACTGCGGCGTGAAGCCACAGGCACTGGCGGTGTTGACGATGAGCATCGGACGGCCGCGAAACTGCTCAAGGGCGACCGGTTTCCCGTCGATGGACAGGGCGTCGAAGTCGTAAATGGTGTGCATGGAGGCTCCTGAAAAGCAGGGGCCACTATGGCAGATCGCACACACCCTGTGCGCTGCGCGGGAACTGGATCACGTTCGCGCACGCGGGGAAGCGTTAACCCCCTCAGGGTATGCACCAAAAATAGGCATACTCTTGATCGGTAGTTCCTTTGTGTTCGTTGGAGACGTTTGAATGGCTGTTGCCTATACAGTGGCCCTGGTGGGTTTTGCGCAGAACGAGTCGGCGACCTTCGAGTCGTTTTTCCGGCTGGCCGCTCGCCGGCCGCCTGCATACAACGTTCAGGACGAGGTGATGGATGCACAGATCCTGATCGTCAACGCGGACAACACCCAGGCACTGCACCTCGTGCGCTATGCCGAGTTGCCGGGCAAGGTGCTGCTGGTGGGACACAACGATGGGGGCACAGGCTGGCCCCTGCAGCGCAAACCCGTCAAGCTGGTGTCGGTGCTGGCGGCGATGGATGAACTGGTGGGTGTGAGGCAACCGGCCGCTGCCCGAAACAGTGCCCATGCACCGGTGTCACCCCTTCAAGGCGCCGATCGTGGCTTCGCGCTCACCGAGCCGGCGGACAACCGCAAAGTGCCCTTGGCGCCCGCTGCCCGGCTTCGGCCGCGCTCGGTTGACACAGAGTTTCCACCCACGCGGCCCATGGTGCGCAGCCGTGGGGCGCCCGTTTCCCACACGTCCCCCCACCCGACGGTCGCGGTGCGCCCTTCGCGCATGCCGCGACCCGGGGTGATGGGTTTGACCGACTTTGGTGGCCTGGATGTGTTGCCCACGCTCACGGCGGTCGCCCGTTCGACGGCCTCGCGGTCCACACGCTCCGCGGCCGAACGCAGCAAGGCGCCAGTGCCCGACGTCCAGCGGGGCGACGCGCTGCTGGTGGCTGAAAGCCTGGTCGAAGGCCGCATCCTGCACAAGCGTTTCAAACGCTACAACCTGGCCATCGACTGGTCGCGCGAGGCCGCTCAGTCACTGGCGATGCTCAAGGCCCATCCCTACCGGCTGGTGATCATCGACCGGCTCAATGGTGAGCCCGACGCCTATCAGGTCTGTCGCAGTGCCAAGCAGCGCAAGCTGCCCAACGGGCAGAGCCCGGTGGTGGTGATGTTTGCGCCCAGTGCGGGCAGCATGGACCGCCTGAAGGCGGGCCTGGCGGGCAGCGACGCCTACCTGTCGCGCTCGGTGGGGGAGGGCGAGCTCTACAAGGTGCTCGCACAGCACCGCCTGGTCAGCCTGGACGGTTTCGAAAAGACCAATATCAGTTTTTGATCCCCCCGCGCCGCGCGGCGCGGGGGTGGGTCACCCATGGAGATCATCGCGGCGTGCGATTTCCATCAGGCGTTCGAGTTCGTGCGGGTGCGCGCGCTGGTTGTGCTGGTGCCACTTCATGATCAGCCACATGAAGCCCGCGACCACCAGACCAAACGCGGTGATGGCGGCGAAGGCCGACAGGCCGGCGGCCGTGGAGAAGCTGTAGAGCGCGCCGAGGCTGAGGATGCAGGCCTGTTCGTTGAAGTTCTGCACGGCGATGGAGCGGCCGGCACCCATCAGGTTGTGGCCCCGGTGCTGCAGCAGGGCGTTCATCGGCACCACCAGGAATCCGCCCAGTCCACCCAGCAGCACCAGAAACGGCGCGGCGATCCAGACGTTGTCGATGAAGTTCATGCAGATCACCAGCACGCCCATGGCAATGCCCAGGGGCATCACCCGCGTGGCCTGGTCCAGCCGCATGCGCAGCGAAGCCACCACGGCACCCACGGCGGTGCCCAGCGCGACCACGCCGACCAGCGATGACGCCTGGGTGGTGCTGTAGCCCAGCGCCGCGCCGGCCCAGGCCAGCACGATGTAGCGCAGGTTGCCCGAAACGCCCCAGAACAGCGTGGTGGTCGAGAGCGAGATCTGCCCCAGGTGGTCGCGCCAGAGCCGGCTGTTGCAGCGCCAGAAGTCGGGCAGCAGGGCCAGCGGGTTCGTGGGCATGTGGCGGGGCGTCACGCCCGTCAGCGGGATGCGGGTGTTGAACCAGGCGGCAAGGGCATAGACGATCACCAGCGCGCCGATCGCCGCTTCGGCCGGGTGCGTGATGCCGGTGTGCAGCAGCGGCACATCGATCGCCAGCAGGCGCGACGAAATCCAGGGGGCGACCAGTTGCCCGCCCAGCAGCACGCCCAGGATGATGGAGGCGATGGTCAAGCCCTCGATCCAGCCATTGGCCTTGACCAGTTGCGAAGGCGGCAGCAGCTCGGTGAGGATGCCGTACTTGGCGGGTGAGTAGGCTGCGGCGCCCAGTCCCACCAGCGTGTAGGCCAGCAGTGGGTGCACACCCACCAGCATCAGCAGACAGCCCGCCACCTTGATGGCGTTGCTGATGAACATGACCTGCCCCTTGGGCTTCGCGTCGGCAAACGCCCCCACAAAAGGGGCCAGAACCACGTAAAACAAGGCAAACAGGGGCACCAGTGCGGCACTCTGCCATTCAGGTGCGCCGCGTGAACGCAGCAACTCGATGGCAGCCACGAACAGCGCGTTGTCAGCCAGGGAGCTGAAAAACTGCGCCGTCATGATGGTGTAGAAGCCGCGCTTCATGGATTTTTTTGGTCTTTTGCGGCTTGACGGCCCAGGCAGAAGGCCGTGGGGATGGGTGAGCGAGCGACCTCTGGTCTCCAATGAGGTGTTGGTTATAGCACGCCAAATGTGACAGCTTGTAATACCAAGTGTGTATTCCGTGGGGCCGTGTGTGGGCCGGTTTTGGGTGCCGAGGAGTTCCCGCTGTGGCGGTTCGCGTGTGCCAGTTTGGCGCAGCTGTTCCCTCGCAACGCAGGGCCTGCCCAACGCCCGGCGCCCGCCCGGGCCACCCCTGGGGCCGGGCCGACCCGGTGGCGCCCGCGCGTTGTGGGGCTGGGCGTGAACAGCGTCACGGTGGGCCGCCGTTCCAGGGGGCGGCGTCGGCCCGTCGGCTGGCGTGGAACGGCAATTGCGGTCCGGGCGGCATCCGGGGTGTCTGTGTCACACCCGGATGGCCTCACCCCAATTCAAACAACCGAGGAGACAAACACCATGATCAGTATCGACAAGGCGCTGCTGCGGCAACTGCTGTTGATCGAGCGCCCCTGGGAGGTGCGCGAGTACCAGTTCGACCCACGCAAGCGGCGCTGCGACGTCTGGGTGGCGCCGGAGGTGGAGCGCGGCTGGTTCGGGCGCGAGCGCAAGCCGGCGGCTTCCACGCTGACCTGCTCCTGGCGCCACCTGTCCATCGGGCCGATCAAGTGCCATCTGCACGTCGCGTTGCCGCCGGGGCAGGAGCACCCCGGCCTGGAGTGGCTGGGCGAGCCGGGCATGCCCTTCACGCGAGCGCTGTCGCAGCGCGTGTTCGCACTGTTCAACCAGGGCGTGTCGCTGCAGTCGGTGTGCGCGCTGATGGACCTGAGCCTGCAGGACGTCTGGCGTTACCGCTACGCCATTGACAGCGGCAGGCCCAGCGGGGTCGCCGAGGCACCCGTGCCAGCGCAGCCGGCGGTGGTGCCCCGCGCGACCTGGGCCGACGAGCCCGGGCACCCGAACGTGCCCGACCTGACCGATCCGGTCTGGCTGCGCCTGCTCAACGCCGACCTGGGTCTGGACATCAAGGTGCTCAGCCTCAAGCTCATGCTCACCCGCGTGCGCTCCCAGCTCGAACTCATCAACGACGAGGAAGTTCGCCTGCTCAAGCTGCGCGAACTGCACCGCTACTTCGTGAAGAACGAACGCGTGCTCACCCACGAACTCGCGCAACTGCGCCAAGGGTAAGGAGCCCTATGACGACCCCCCAACCCCGATCTTCCAGCGCCGTGCCAGCCGGTAGCGGCGTGTTGATGAGCCTGGAGCAGGCCACGCAGGCGATCCGCAGCGGCGCGGTCCTGTGCCTGGCCGCCGACGAGGCCCTGCTGCGCCAGTTGCCGCGCGGCAACTGGACCGCCGGCAGCATTCCTTATTTCATGGGGCAGGACGGCGGCGAGGCCTCGCGCCAGAAGCTGTTCGTGAGCGAGTTGCCCGTGCTGGACGCGGCGCCCACGCTGCGCTGGTACGGCGAGCAGAACCTGGAGCAGGTTGCGCTGGACGCGCCCGCGCACGGCCTGAGCGTGTTGATCATTCCGGCGTTCTCCGGCGTGCATTCGCTGTACGCGCGCCAGGCGCCGAGCTACGAAGACATGTACCTCAAGCCCCTGGTGGGCTGGATCGCCGGCGTGCACCTCGACGACCTGGGCAGCGCCGCGCCCGTGGTGGCCAATGGCCAGACGCTGGAATTCCGCAGCGATCAGGCGCTGGCCCTGCACCTGCCGCTGCCCGAGAGCGTGTATCCGCGCATCGACATCGTCAACCTGTTCCAGCCCGGGCCGGGTGACACGATCCGCTTTCCCTCCACCGGCTTTTCGGCGCGCGAGGCCTACGTCAACGGCCAGCTGCGCGACTTTGCCCAGTACCTGGGCGAGCGCGCCATCGACACCCGTCTGCCCCTGGTGGCCGACTACTCGGGCGCCCTCGTCAACGTGTCCTTCAAGGGGGTGGACGCTGCCCATGGGCAGGTGGACTTCTACGCGCCGGTGTTCGACGACGTGGAGTACCGGCTGGCCCAGCCCGTGCCCGACGCCGCCCGGGCATTCGGCCAGGGTCTGCCGGCCGACGCACGCGCCGCCGGCTGGAGCTGCAACTGCATCCTCAACTACCTGCACGCCAACCTGGAGGGGCAGCGCACCGGCCCGCTCACCGGGCCCATGACCTTCGGCGAGATCGCCTACCAGTTGCTCAACCAGACCCTGGTGTACGTGAGCCTGGAACGCAGCTGAAGGGGCCGGAGGCCGGTTCCAGAAGGCCGGCTGCTGGCCGATGAAATCGACCCAGCCGGGCCCTGGAACCGGGTGGGCAGGCTGACGTGGAGGGCCGTATTTGTGCGAAAGTCAGCCGGTTCATCCCCGTGGCCCGGTCGCTCCGGCTACCCCTTTGCACCCGACTTCGCACCCAAGCACCATGCCCCGCCCCATTCTCGCCACCGTTCACCCCGATGCCTTGCGCCACAACCTGAACCAGGCCCGCGTGCGTGCGCCCGATGCCCGGGTCTGGGCGGTGGTCAAGGCCAATGCGTATGGCCACGGCATCGAGCGCTGCTTTGACGCGCTGCGTTCGGCCGACGGCTTTGCCCTGCTCGATCTGACCGAGGCCGAACGCCTGCGTGCGCTGGACTGGCGCGGCCCCATCCTGCTGCTCGAAGGCGTGTTCGAACCGCGCGATCTGGAACTGTGCTCGCGCCTGCACCTGTGGCACGCGGTGCACTGTATTGAACAGATCGACTGGCTCGCAGCCCACAAGACACAGGTGCCGCACCGCGTGTTCCTCAAGCTCAACAGCGGCATGAACCGCCTCGGCTTCACACCCACCGCCTTCCGCGCCGCCTGGGCGCGCCTGAACGCGCTGCCGCAGGTGGAAGAAATCTCGCTCATGACCCACTTCAGCGACGCCGACGGTCCACGCGGCGTTGCCCACCAGGTGGCCGTCTTCGAGCAGGCCACGGCCGACCTGCCGGGCGAACGCACCCTGTGCAACAGCGCGGCCCTGCTGCGCCATGCCAGCACCCCGCTGCGCGGCGACGGCGTGACGACGCTGGCCGGCGACTGGGTTCGCGAAGGCATCGCCCTGTACGGCTGCGCACCCGACTACCCGGAAAACACCGCCGCGGGCTGGGACCTGCAGCCCACGATGACCCTCGCCAGCCGGCTCATCGGCGTGCAGCAGCTGCAGCGGGGCGACACCGTGGGCTACGGCTCGGCCTTTGCCGCCGAAGCCCCCATGCGGGTGGGCGTGGTGGCCTGCGGCTACGCGGACGGTTACCCGCGCCACGCGCCCACCGGCACGCCGGTGCTGGTGGCGGGCGTGCGCACCCGGGTGCTGGGCCGCGTCAGCATGGACATGCTCGCGGTGGACCTGTCACCGCTGGACGCGGCGGGCGTGCCGGCCGGGTTCGGGACCGAGGTGGTGCTGTGGGGCCGCTCGGTTTCGGGGGCGGTGCTGGCGGCGGATGAAGTGGCGGCTTCGGCCGGTACGATCGCTTACGAGCTGTTGTGCGCGGTGGCGCCGCGGGTGCCGTTTTCGCCTCCGCCGTGATCGGCTGAGGGGCAGGGCGGTCCAGGCAAAGGCGCAATATCCCTGCTTTGGGATTCGGTTGCTATTGTACCCCTGGGGGTATGTGTGTATACTACGACCCGTATAGGAGAAAGCCATGCCCGTCCATTTCACCCGACCCGTTTCAAAGCCCCTCAAAACCACCGTCCTGGCGCTGGCGCAGTGGCAGCCTGCCCAGCGCCGGCTCGTGCTCGGCGCCCTGTCGCTCAGTCTGATCGCCGGTGCGGCGGTGCTGATGGCGGGGTCGGTCAGGGCGGCCGGTGAGGCGCAGGCCGCCGTCGGGCCCCAGGTGCCGGTGATGACGCTGGGCGCGCAGGCCGTGGGCGCCGGCCTGGAGCTGGACGGCAGCCTGCAGGCCGTGCGCCAGAGCGTGCTCTCGGCCCAGGCTTCGGGCCGCATCGCCACGCTGTCGGTCAAGGCCGGCGATCGCGTCCAGGCGGGTCAGGTGCTGGCCGTGATCGACGACCGAGCCACCCAGGCGGGCGTGGCACAGGCGCAGGCGGGTTTTGCCCAGGCCGATGCCAACCTGGCCAACGCCAAGGCGGCCTACGAACGTTCGCGCGATCTGCGCGCCCAGGGTTTCCTGGCCCAGGCCGCGCTGGACACGGCGCAGGCCCAGTACAAGGCCGCCCAGGCCGCTGCCGCCGCCGCCCGTGCCGGCCAGACCCAGGCCAGCGTGGCCCAGGGCTTCACGCGGCTGACCGCACCCTACGACGGCTGGGTGTTGCAGACGCACGCCGAAGCCGGTGGGCTGGCCATGCCTGGCACCCCGGTGCTCACGGTCTATGCGCCGCAGCCGATCCGTGCCGTGGTGCATGTGCCGGCTTCGATGCAGACGCTGGCCCAGCAGGCGCAGCGCGTCGAGGTGCAGCTGCCGGGAACCAGCCAGTGGGTGGCGCCCGCGAGCAAGACCAGCCTGCCCGCAGCAGACCCGGTGTCGCAGACGGTCGAATGGCGGCTCGACCTGAGCGCGGCCGACGGCGCCAGCCAGGTGCCTGGTCGCCAGGTGCGTGTGCGCTTTGTCGGCGGCACGGCGCAACCCGACAACCAGCGCCTGGTGGTGCCCGAGTCGGCGCTGCTGCGCCGCGGCGAACTCACCGGCGTGTACGTGGTGGCCACCCGCGGCGAGGGCCAGCCCGCAGGCTTCGCGCTGCGCGCGGTGCGCACCGGTGCCTCGCACGGAGCCGCTGGCGTCGAGATACTGGCTGGCCTGAAAACCGGTGACCGCGTGGCGCTGGACCCGGTGCGCGCCGGTCTGGCCGGTGCCCAGCCTGCAGCGAAATAAGGGGCCAGCATGAGCCACCCCAACGATCCATCCATGCCCGAGAAGCTGGGCTTCTCGGGTTCCGTGGCACGGGCCTTCCAGTCCAACGCCATCACGCCGCTGCTGGCGCTGGTCGCGCTGCTGCTGGGCCTGTTCGCCGTGCTGGTCACGCCGCGCGAGGAAGAGCCGCAGATCAACGTGACCATGGCCAACGTGATCATCCCGTTCCCTGGTGCTTCCAGCGCCGACGTGGAGAAGATGGTCGCCGCGCCCGCCGAGCACGTGCTCTCGCAGATCCAGGGCATCGAACACAGCTACTCGGTGGCGCGCCCCGGCGTGGCCGTGCTCACGGTGCAGTTCAAGGTGGGTGTGCCGCGCACCGAGGCGCTGGTGCGCCTGTACGACGTGCTCAATGCCAACCAGGACTGGCTGCCCGAGGGCCTGGGTGTGCTCACGCCCATCGTCAAACCCAAGGGCATCGACGACGTGCCGGTGCTCGCCGCCACGTTGTGGACGAAGGACGCTCAAAGCGCGATGGACCTGGAGCGCGTGGCGCACGCGGTCGAGACCGAACTCAAGCGCGTGCCCGGCACGCGCGAGGTGGTCACCATCGGCGGCCCCGGCCGCGCGGTGCACGTGTGGCTGGAGCCGAACAGGCTGCGCGAGCGCGGCGTGAGCGTGCAGGCGCTGCAGGGTGCGATTGCCTCGGCCAACCAGGCGATGCCTTCGGGTTCGGTGGTCAACCCCAGCCCCGCCCCGGGCGAGCCCGGCATGCTGTCGGTGGAAACCGGCGAGTTCCTGCAGAACGCCAAAGACGTGGGTGACATCGTGGTCGGTGTCTCGAACGGCCGCCCGATCTACCTGCGCGAGGTCGCGCGCGTGGAAGCCGGTGCCCAGCTGCCGCAGCGCTACGTGTGGTTCACGCCCGGTGCCGCGGATGTGGGCCACGCGGGACAACAAGGTCAGAACCACCCGGCCGTCACCATCACCGTCACCAAGAAACCCGGTGAAAACGCGGTGGACGTGGCCGCTGGCGTGCGCGAGCGGCTGGACAACCTGAAGAACACGGTGATCCCGGACGACGTGGAAGTCGCCATCACGCGCGACTACGGCGAAACCGCCGCCGCCAAGGCCAACAAGCTGATCCAGAAGCTGATCTTTGCCACCGGCAGCGTGATCATCCTGGTCGGTCTGGCGCTGGGCCGGCGCGAGGCGGTGATCGTCGGCGCGGCCGTGATCCTCACGCTGACGGCCACGCTGTTCGCCAGCTGGGCCTGGGGCTTCACGCTCAACCGCGTCTCGTTGTTTGCGCTGATCTTCTCCATCGGTATCCTGGTGGACGACGCCATCGTGGTGGTGGAAAACATCCACCGCCACCGCATGCTCACACCCGACGTGCCGCTGAGCGTGATCATCCCGCGCGCAGTCGATGAAGTGGGCGGCCCCACCATCCTGGCCACCTTCACCGTGATCGCGGCGCTGCTGCCCATGGCCTTCGTGAGCGGCCTGATGGGTCCGTACATGAGTCCGATCCCGATCAACGCCAGCATGGGCATGGCGATCTCACTGGCCATCGCCTTCACCGTCACGCCCTGGCTCGCGCTCAAGCTGACGAAAACGGGCGAAGGCCACGCTGCCCACGGCCCGGGCAAGATCACGCGCACGCTGCAAAGCAGCTTCACGCGCATCCTCACGCCGCTGCTGCAGAGCGCGAAGAAGCGCTGGCTGCTGGCCGCCGGCATCGCTGGCGCGCTGCTGCTGTCGGTGAGCCTGGCGCTGGTGCCCAACTCGTTCGTCGGCGTGGTGCTGAAGATGCTGCCCTTTGACAACAAGAGCGAGTACCAGGTGGTGGTGGACATGCCCGCCGGCACACCGCTCGAAAGCACCACCGCCGCGCTGCAGGACATGACGGCCTACCTCGCCGCACAGCCCGAAGTCGCCAACGTGCAGGGCTACGCCGGCACCGCCAGCCCCATCACCTTCAACGGCCTGGTGCGCCAGTACTACCTGCGCGCCGAAGCCGAAGGCGGCGACCTGCAGGTCAACCTGATCGACGCGCACGCCCGCAGCGAGCAGAGCCACGCCATCGCGCAGCGCCACCGCCCCGAGCTGGAAAAGATCGCCGCCAGCCACGGCGCTCGCGTCAAGGTGGTGGAAGTGCCGCCTGGCCCGCCGGTCATGTCGCCCATCGTGGCCGAGGTCTACGGCCCCGACCAGGAAGGCCGCGCCGAACTCGCCTTGCGGGTGGCCGAGGCCTACAAGGCCACGCCCGACATCGTGGGCGTGGACACCTCGCTCAAGGAACACGCGCCACGCGCCTTCCTGCGCATCCAGCGCCAGCGTGCCGAATCGCTCGGTATTCCGGTGCAGGTGATCGCGCAAACCGTCTACGCCGCGCTCTCGGGTTCGGACGCCGCCTACCTGCACGATGGCCACGCCAAGTTCGCCGTGCCGGTGCGCCTGCAGCTGCCGCTGGACCAGCAGATCGGCCTGGACGCACTGCTGGCCCTGCCCCTGAAGGCGGCCAACGGCGCCATGGTGCCGCTGTCCGAGCTGGTCACGGTGGAGCGCGGCGTGATCGACCAGCCGCGCTACACCAAAGACATGCTGCCCGTGACCTATGTGTTCGGCGACATGGCCGGCTCTCTCGACTCGCCGCTCTACGGCCTGTTCGGCATCCGCTCTTCCATGGACAAGGCCGCGCTGCCCAACGCCGGCGAACTCGGCGAGTACTGGATCAGCCAGCCGAAAGACCCGTACCGCCAGTACGCGGTGAAGTGGGACGGCGAGTGGCAGATCACCTTCGAGACTTTCCGCGACATGGGCGCTGCCTACGGCGTCGGCCTGATCCTGATCTACCTGCTGGTGGTGGCGCAGTTCAAGAGCTACCTCACGCCGCTGATCATCATGGCGCCCATCCCGCTGACCATCATCGGCGTGATGCCGGGCCACGCACTGCTGAACGCGCAGTACACCGCCACCAGCATGATCGGCATGATCGCGCTGGCCGGCATCATCGTGCGCAACTCCATCCTGCTGGTGGACTTCATCGAGCTGGAAACCCAGCGCGGCGTGCCCTTTGCCGAGGCCGTGGTGCAGTCCGCAGCGGTGCGCGCGCAGCCGATTGCGCTGACCGGCCTGGCCGCCATGATGGGCGCCTTCTTCATCCTGGACGACCCGATCTTCAACGGCCTGGCCGTGTCGCTGATCTTCGGCATCGCCGTGTCGACCTTGCTCACTCTCGTCGTGATCCCGGTCTTGTATTACGCGGTGTACCGCCGCAAATACGAAGCGCTGGCGGCCACTGCCACCTGATCTTTTTCCAACCTGTTCTCTTAGGAGTTTGAAATGACCGTTGAACGTTACATCCGCATCATGGCTGGCTTTGTTGTCATGTTGTCGCTGGCCCTGGGCTACGCGGGCAGCCCGATCTTTGTCAGCGAGTGGTTCCTCGCGCTGACCGCCTTCGCTGGCTTCAACCTGTTCCAGTCCGGCATCACCGGCTTCTGCCCGCCCGCCATCCTGTTCAAGAAGCTGGGTGTGCCCGAGGGCAACGGTTCCTGCTCCGGCGGTAAGTGCAACTGACCTCCCTGTGCCGCATCGCGGCCTCCCCTTTGCACGGATAGCACCATGACCTCGCCGACCCCTCTGAAATTCCTCATGCCCGGCTGGTTCGCGCTGGTCATGGGCCTGTGCGGCCTGACGCTGGCCTGGCACCGTGCGCACAGCGTGCTGGGCGACATGGCCAGCGGCATCGCGCTGGTGATCGGCGCGCTCGCGCTGCTGGTGTTCCTCGTGTTGCTGGTGGCTTCGCTGCTGCGCATCTCGCGCTACCCCGCCGCGCTCGCCGAAGACCTCAAGCACCCGGTGCGCCACGCCTTCGTGGCGGCGCTGCCGGTGTCGCTTCTGCTGCTGGCCACCGTGGGCGTGGCGCTGGGGGGCGCCGAGGGCGGTCTGGCTCCGCTCTGGCGCGTGCTCTGGTGGGCGGGCAGCCTCACCCAGCTCTGGGCCACGCTGTGGGTGCTGAGCCGCTGGATCTCGCCGGCCGCCGCGGCCCAGCCCGGCCAGGGCCCGGGCAACACGGGGCTGTGGCCGTCGGTCACGCCGGTGCTGCTGATCCCGGTGGTGGGCAACGTGGTCGCGCCGCTGGCGGGTCTGCCGCTGGGCATCGACGGCTGGTCGGCCGCGCAGATGGGCATCGGTGTGTTCTTCTGGCCGGTGGTGCTGACGCTGGTGCTGGCGCGGCGCCTCGCCCACAGCCCGCTGCCCGAGCGCGTGTTGCCGGCCTGGTTCATCACCATCGCGCCGCCCGCGGTGATCGGCCTGGTGCTGATCCAGATGCAGGCGCCGGTGGCGGCGGTGCAGGCGCTCTGGGGCGTGGCGCTGTTCTTCGTGCTGTGGCTGCTGCCGGTCGTGCGCCGCATCGCCGGCCAGCCATTCGGGGTGCCGTTCTGGGCGCTGTCGTTCCCGTTCGCCGCCTTCACCACGCTCACCCTGCGCCTGGCCGAGTTGCAGCCCGACAGCGCCTGGCACGGCGTGCTGCAGAACGCCGGCGTGCTGCTGCTCGCGGCCACCACCATGATCGTGCTCTGGCTCAGCTTCGCCACCGTGCGCGGCCTGCGCGAAGGCTCGCTGCTGGCGCCCGAACCGGTGGCCAACATCATTCCGGTTTCGGCCTGAAGCCGCTCGACCATGACCGACGCCGCCGTCCCGCCACAGCCGCTGGCCGCTGACCGCAAGGCCGAGCTCATGCACCGCCTGCGCCGCGCCGAGGGCCAGGTGCGTGGTCTGCAGAAGCTGCTCGAAGACGGCGCCGACTGCACCAAGATCGCCCAGCAGCTGCTGGCCACGCGCCACGCGCTCGACAGCACCTATGTGCGTCTGAACCTGTCCGTGGCCGAGCACGAGCTGGCCCATCCGGCGGGCGACATCGCTGACGCCAAGTCGATCAGCGACGTGCTCGACCGCCTGCAGGCACGGCTGGGTCGTTCGCGGTAGCAGAAACACCCCCGCCGCGCTGCGCGCGACCCCCTCCAGGGGGCGATGCGATGCGGCCCGGCAAAGCCGGTTCCGCCGCATCCTGGGGTGGGCATTTCTCGCCGGAGGAAGCTCCCCAACCCCGCCGCGTTCCCGGCTCGGACACTGTGCTCCGGAGATGTGACGCAGGGTGCAGGGTTGTTGCGGAACAGTTTTGTCCGCCATGCAGGCAATCGAGCGCGGGTCGCCCGGAATAATCGGTGCATGGACTTTCTCACCGCTTCGCCTCTGCTCGCCGCCGCCGCATTCGCTGCGGGTGTGCTCAACGCCATCGCCGGCGGTGGCAGTTTCCTCACCTTTCCTGCGCTGGTGTTCACCGGTGTGCCGCCCATCGTGGCCAACGCCACCAGCGCGCTCGCGGTCAGCCCCGGATACCTGGGCAGCACGCTCGGCTTCAAAGCCGAACTGCGCGAACTGCCGGCCCGGCGCCTGCGGCGCGAGATGCTGATCTCGGCCCTGGGGGGCATCGGTGGCGCCCTGTTGCTGCTGGTCACGCCCGCGAAGGTGTTTTCGGGCATCGTGCCCTGGCTGCTGTTGTTCGCCACGGCGCTGTTTGCCGCTGGCCCGGCCGTCGCCCGGCGGGCGCAGGCGGCGTCGGCCGAAGGCCACGGTCTGGCCCGCTGGCGCGAACCGGCGCTGGCCGTGGTCGCGGTGTATGGCGGCTATTTCAACGGCGGCCTGGGCATCCTGCTCATGGCGCTCTACACCGTGGCCGGCGAGACGCGGCTGAACACGGTCAACGCGCTGAAGAACCTGAACTCGCTGGTGCTGTCGTGGTTGTCGGTGGCGGCCTTCGTGATCGCTGGCGCGATTGCGTGGAAAGCCGGGCTGCTGATGATGGTGGCGGCCACCGCGGGTGGCTTCTTCGGCGCCCGCTGGTCCAAACGCCTGCCAGCGGCCTGGGTGCGCCGCGGCGTGATCGTCACAGGGCTGGTGATGAGCGCACTGTTCTTCTGGAAGGGCTGACCAGCGCGGGAGGGCGTGTGTTTCCTTTCAGGCGTTCGCGCCCCGCAGCGCTGTCGGCCCGGCGAACCGCCCCACCAGCCAGTGCAGCAGGCTCGCCACCGCCAGTAGTGTCAACAGGCCGAAGCCCCAGCCCACCCACAACAGCGGACCGACCCAGGCCATGAGCGCATCGCCCGAGGGCAGCACCGCGCCCAGCCACTGCACCATGTCGGCGGCCAGGGCCTGCAGGGTGGCGAGTTCCGCGGTGTTGACCCATGGCGCCAGCCAGGCCGGCGCTGCCGGGACCGACCAGCCACCCACCGCGCCGCCCGCCTGCGTGAGCGCACCGGCGTCCATGGTGCCCAGCAGCCAGGCGGCGAGCTGCTGGGTCAGGGCCACCAGTCCGGTCCACGCGGCGGCCAGCAGGGCCGTGAGGCTCCAGATCAGTGTCTTCATGGTCAGACCCCCACCGGCCGGCGCCAGGCGACGCCCAGCGCATCCAGCAGGTCCGCCTCACCGTCGGCCAGGTGTCCGTCGGCCAGCGTCAGGGCCTCGCACTGCTGCGCGATCAGGTCCTGCAAGTCGGGCCGGGTGATTTCCGCCATGAGCTGCGCGCGCGTGGCGGCATCGACCGTCCCGGTCCAGCGGCCGTTCCCGATGGTGAGCAGGTCCTGGCAGAACCGGTCGAGCACGTCCTTGAATGCCTCCGGGCTCAAGCCCAGACGGGCGGGCGCGTCGAGGCGGTCCAGCGCCCGGAGCTCGGTCATCGAGTAGTGGCCGTCGGCCACCAGGGCCATGGCCAGCACGCGGGCGGCGGCTTGCGGGCTGTTGACGGGAAGGGATTGCATGTGCATTTCCTTGCTGTGATTGGATGGAGTCAGTCGTTGCTGCCGATGCCCATGAGGCTCAGCAGGCTGGTGAACAGGTTGAAGGCCGAGACGAACAGGCCCACGGTGGCCAGCACGTAGTTGGTCTCGCCGCCGTTGACGATGCGGCTGGTCTCGAACAGGATCAGGCCCACCGACAGCAGCGCCACCAGACCCGACACCGCCATCGCCAGGGCCGGCATCTGGAAGAAATAGGCGCTCACGGCCAGCACCAGCGCGATCACCAGGCCGGCGAACAGGAAGCCGCCCATGAAGCTGAAGTCGCGCCGTGTCGTCAGCACATAGGCCGACAGCGCCACGAAGGTGGCTCCGGTGGCGCCGAGCGCGGCCACGATGGTGCCGGCGCCGCCAGGCAGGGCCAGCGTGTGCGTCAGCAGCGGGCCGAGCGTGTAGCCCATGAAGCCGGTGAGTGCGAACACGGCGGGCAGCGCCCAGCCGCTGTTCTGCAGCCTGTGCACCGCGAACAGCAGGCCGAAGTAGCCCACCAGCGTGATCACCAGTCCGGGCGCGGGCCAGCTGCCGGCCACCGCCAGTGCGGCCACGCCAGCGCTGAACAGCAGCGTGAGCGAGAGCAGGGCGTAGGTGTTGCGCAGCACCCGGGCCACCTGCGGGCGGTCCAGGGTGAGCGAAGGGCGGGCAGGCAGGGAAGGGTGGCGTGTTGTGCGTTCCATGAGGGTTCTCCAGAGGTGAACAGGGAGCCTCGAAGATAGGGCTGCATTGAGTTCTGAAAAAGCAGACAATAACGAACATTCAATCAGTTAACGGCGAAGTATGAGTCAGGACATCAACTACAAGCACCTGTATTACTTCTGGGTCACGGCCAAGGAGGGCGGCATGTCCCATGCGGCCGAACGGCTGGGCATGGCGGTGCAGACCATCAGCGCCCAGGTGCGCCTGCTGGAGCAGTCGCTGGGCCACGCGCTGTTCAAGCCCGCCGGGCGCGGTCTGGCACTCACCGAGGCGGGGCAAGCGGCGCTGCAGGTGGCTGAGCAGATCTTCCAGCTCGGCGAGCAACTGCCCGGCGCTGTGCGCGACGCCACCAGCCAGAGCAGCGTGCGCCTGGTGGTCGGCATCTCCGACGGCCTGGCCAAACTCGCCGTGCGCGAGCTGCTGGCCCCGGCGCTCGAGGAGTCGCGCCTGCGCCTGGTGTGCCACGAGGACGACTTCGACGACCTGCTGGCCGATCTGGCCCTGCACCGGC
Source organism: Hydrogenophaga sp. ZJX-1 (assembly GCF_048590325.1). Lineage (NCBI taxonomy): Bacteria > Pseudomonadati > Pseudomonadota > Betaproteobacteria > Burkholderiales > Comamonadaceae > Hydrogenophaga > Hydrogenophaga sp. ZJX-1. The sequence goes on along the minus strand of NZ_JBMBRA010000005.1, from coordinate 146,479 downwards.
TCGACGTCGTGCTGTCCGACCGGCCCGCGCCCGCCAATCCCAACCTCAAGCTCTACAGCCACGCCATGGGCTCCTCGCCGCTGTGCTGGTACGCCCCCGAGGCGTGGTTCGACCGGGCCCGCGACAACTTCCCGCACAGCCTGGCCGAGGTGCCGGTGCTGCTGCCGAGTTCACACGCCTCGGTGCGCCTGCGCATCGACCAGTGGTTCGAGCAGCAGGGCGTGGTGCCCCGCGTGGTGGGCGAGTTTGAAGACAGCGCCCTGCTCGCCACCTTCGGGTCGTCGGGCATGGGGGTGTTCCCCGCTTCCGAACGCATGCGCGACAAGCTCTCGCAGGGCTATGGCCTGCGGTGGTTCGCTTCCTGCGAGGGCGTGCAGGAGCACTACTACGCCATCGGCACAGCGCGCAAGGTGCAGCACCCGCTGGTGCAGAAGCTGCTCGATGCCGGGGGTGCGCTGAAATGAACACCCTGACTTCCGCCACCCAGGTGCCCTGGGCCGTGAGCAGCCCGTTCCGCATGCGCCCGGGGCTCGCGCGATTGGCTCCGGGCGGCCATGCTCCGGCCGAGACCCCCGCGCTCTTTGTGCGCGATGCGCTCGCCAGCGCCTATGCCGGACACAAACGGGCGGCGCTGCAGGCGCACCGGGTGCGTTGCCAGATCGGCCAGGCCGACCCCGCCGTGCTGCAGGCCATCGCTGACGCCTATGCGGCGCAGACCGGTGTCGTGCTCGCGCCGGAGGCGGACGCGCTGGCGCTGGGCCTGCAGGAAGACTTCGTGATCCTGCACGACGAGCCCGATGGCGAGGCCGGTGCACGCACCCTGCGCACCCGCTTCCTGTCAGTGTGCTTCCCGTCGAACTGGAGTCCGGCCGAAAAACACGGGCTGGACTTTGCCGCCATCCACGCCCCCGTGGCCGACAACGCGCTGCTGCAGGCGGGCGGCAAAGGCATCGTCGACATGGCCTTTCGCCAGGCGCCGATGCTGCGCCACGTCTGGCTGCTCACGCCCAGCGGCGACCTGCCGCAACACCCCGAGACGCGCCGCACCCGCTGGGAAGACGCGCTCGCCGCGGCCGACGCACCGGGCGCTTCGGGCCGGCTGATCGACCAGGTGTTCTACCGCGTCGAGCGCCAGACCACGCTGCCGCTGCCGGCGTTGCAGCGCGGCGTGTTTTTCATCCGCGTGATGGTGTGCCCGCTCACCGAGGCGCTGGGTGCCGGGCCCGGGCGCGCCGCGCAACTGGCCGAAGCGCTGGCCTCGATGAGCGAGGCGGTGGTGGCCTACCGGGGCATGGGCGCGGTGCGCGAGCGCCTGTGTGCCGAACTCGGTGCCATCGGGGCCTGAACCGCCCATGAAAAAAGGCGACCCGCGGGTCGCCTTGTCGGCGAACGGCGGCGATCAGACGGTCTTGACCGTGGTGCTCGTGCCGTGGGTCTTCACCGACTCGATGCCAGCGTCACGCCCCGCCGCCGCCTTGTACATCTGGCTCGTGCCGATCACCTGGTGGTTGGCGGCCTTGAGGTTGAAGTAGCAGCGCCCGTCGGACGCGTCCTTGCGCTCATAGCGTGCGTCGTCACCGCAGTTGGCCTGCACCGACTGGATGCCGTTCTCCGCCGCCGCCTTGCTGGTGTATTGCTCGCTGCGCAGAATCACCTCGCCGTTGCCCGCTTTCAGGACAAAGGAAAACTGACCCTTGTCGTTGGAACCCAGTTCGTAGCTGCCTGCCATGTCTGCTCCTGGTTGGTGATTGAAGAGTGCCGAAGCAGCCGGATGATAGGTCGGGCGCGCACCACAGAACAGCCCCCCGGTCGAGCCCGGCGCCACGAATCGGCGCTCAGGGCATCGGCGCGTGACAAATGCCCTTGCCGTGTGGCGCTGAGCGACACCCTGGCTACCACCCTGCGACCGGGAAGGTCATTCGCCAGATGGGAAACCGTGCTTAAATGCCATCCATATAGATTCCATATGGATGGTAAACGGATGGTAGAGACCAAGCTGACCGACCCCAGGACCCGGGTCGGCGAGACCGAGAAGATGACGATCAACCTCGGCGTGGTGGATCTGGGCCAGGTGGACCTGCTGGTGCAGGAAGGCTTTTATTCCAACCGCTCCGACCTGATCCGCACCGCCGTGCGCAACCTGCTGGCCACGCACGCGGACACGCTGCGCCAGACGGTGGCACGGCGCATGCTCATGCTGGGTCTGCAACACCTGAACCGCACCGATCTGGAGCGCGCGGTGGCCGCCGGTCAGCGGCTGAACATCCATGTGGTCGGTCTGGCGCGCATCGCCGACGACGTGACCCCCGAGCTGGCGCTGGCCGCGATCGAGTCCGTGTCGGTGCTGGGGGTCTTTCAGGCCAGCCCTGAAGTGCGCCGGGCACTGGCCGGGCGCATGGTCTGACAGATCGCCTGACATCAACCCCCTTCAACATGGCAGCCGGTGCACACAGGCCAGCGCCCACCCAAAGAACCCCCCGATTTGAAACACCGTTTCCAACCGCCCGTCCTTCCCTTGTCCGTCCCGAGAGCCACCGCCATGAACATCCAAGACACCATTGAACGTGCGCTCAAGGCCGCCGGGTTGAACACCACGAGCGGGCCCATGCGCGGCGTGACCGAAACGATCCGCAAGGCCCTGTCATCGGCCGGTCTGGGTGGTGCGGCCGAACCGCCCCACGCAGCACCGGTGCAGCACGCGCCCCGTGACAGTGACACCATCGAGGTGGTGGCGCGTGAAGTGGCGGGTTCGGTAGAAGCCGAGACGGTCGAGGGCCAGTTCCTCGCGCGCAGCTTCAGCTCGGCGGCCGGCTCCCGTGCCTACAAGCTGTACCTGCCGCCGCAGGCCGCGAAGGCCCAGGCCAAAGCCCTGCCAATGGTCGTGATGCTGCACGGCTGCACACAGTCGGCCGACGACTTCGCCGCCGGCACGCAGATGAACCGCCTGGCCGATCAACACGGCTTTCTGGTGCTCTATCCCGAGCAGGCCGCGAGCGCCAATCCCTCGCGCTGCTGGAACTGGTTCAGCCCGCACGACCAGGTGCGCGAGGGCGGCGAGCCGGCGCTGATTGCCGGCATGGTCCAGGCGGTGGCGGCCGAACAGCCGGTGGACCCGCGCCGCATCTATGTGGCGGGCCTGTCGGCCGGCGCGGCCATGGCCGTGATCCTGGGGCAGACCCACCCCGAGTTGTTCGCCGCGGTGGGCGCCCATTCCGGTCTGCCCTATGCGGCCGCACACGACATTCCCTCCGCCATGGTCGCCATGAAGGGCCGCGTCGTGATGGGCCGTGCGCATTTTCCCGGCACGCCCGAAGACCCACGCCGACCGGCGACACAGGCCGTGCCGGTGATCGTGTTCCACGGCGACCGTGACCACACGGTGCAGCAGAGCAATGGCGACCAGATCGTGAGCCAGGCGCTCGCCGCGTACGCGAGCGAGGCCGGAAAAAACGGTGTCGAGGCGAGCAGCGAAGAAGGCACCACCGACGCCGGGCAGCGCTACACCCGCACCCGGCACCTGGCCGCTGACGGGCGTTGCCTCGTCGAGGCCTGGACCCTGCACGGTGCGGGTCACGCCTGGTCGGGCGGCAACGCCGAAGGCTCGTTCACCGACCAGAAAGGCCCGGACGCTTCGGCCGAAATGTTGCGCTTCTTTCTGGCGCAGCCGGCCGCTTAGCGCCACGCCTTGGCGTCAACCCCGCCCATGGGTGTGTAGAATCGCGGGCTTCGCGGCTGTAGCTCAGCTGGATAGAGTACTTGGCTACGAACCAAGGGGTCGTGGGTTCAATTCCTGCCAGCCGCACCAGACGGAAAGCCCGCAACCTGAAAAGGTTGCGGGCTTTTTCTTTGCCGGTACGGGAAGCCTGTGGGGTGCCTGGGCAAGGGTATCGCTTCACCGATTCGCCCAAAACACCCGCCAGGGCGCATAATGCGTTGGTGCGAGTTGCAAAACACCCGCACAAGTCAGGTGATCGGTCAGTTTCGCGCGCTACGGCGGCACTTTCGAGTTTGTTGTGCTTTCGGGACCCCATCGCTTTGTTTTTTGGTATTTGAGGAGTCCCCATGGGCAATAAACTTTACGTCGGCAACCTGCCGTACACCGTCCGCGACGAAGACCTGCAACAGTCTTTCAGCGAATTCGGCTCTGTTTCCAGCGCCAAGGTCATGATGGAACGCGACACCGGTCGCTCCAAAGGCTTTGGTTTCGTCGAAATGGGCAGCGATGCCGAAGCGCAAGCCGCCATTTCCGGCATGAACGGTCAGTCGCTCGGCGGCCGCAGCATCACGGTGAACGAAGCCCGTCCGATGGAGGCACGTCCTCCCCGTACCGGCGGCTACGGCGGCGGCGGTGACCGCTCCGGTGGCGGCGGCTACGGCGGTGGTGGCGATCGCGGCGGCTACGGCGGCGGCGGCGGTGGCCGCGGCGGCTACTAAGCCCTGCAGTCCAGCCGTCTCAGCCCTGCGCTGAGCACAGCACAAAAGGCCTCGGAACTCCGGTTTCGAGGCCTTTTTCTTTGGCGGGCGCCGGTGACCCCGCGACTCAATCGGACTCCACCGGGACCGCCTGGTCCCGCTCCCCGATCTGCTGACGCCACATGGCGTAGTACAGGCCCTTCTGTTCCACCAGATCGGCGTGGCTGCCACTTTCGGTGATGCGCCCTTTTTCCAGCACGTAGATGGTGTCGGCGTGCAGCACGGTGGACAGGCGGTGGGCGATCAGCAGCGTGATCTGGGTGCGCGCGCTGGAGACCTCGCGCATGGTCTCGGTGATTTTCTGCTCGGTGATCGAGTCCAGTGCCGACGTTGCCTCGTCAAAAATCAGGAGGCGCGGTTCGCGCAGCAGCGCCCGGGCAATCGACAGCCGCTGGCGCTCGCCCCCGGACAGTTTGGCGCCCGACTCGCCGATCAGGGTGTCCAGTCCCTGGGCCAGGCGCCCCAGCAGGCTGGTGCAGGAGGCTTGCGCCAGCGCCTGCAGGATCTGCTCATCGCTCGCATCCGGGCGGACAAACAACAGGTTCTCGCGCACGGTGCCGGCAAACAGGCTGGTCTCCTGCGTCACATAGCCGACCTGGCGGCGCGCCTCGCTGTAACGCAGGTTGCGGCTGCCCACCTCGTTGTAATAGACCTCGCCCTCGGCGGGCCGGTACAGGCCCAGCAGCAGCTTGACCAGCGTGGACTTGCCCGAACCCGAGGGGCCGACAAAGGCAATGGTGTCGCCGCGCACCGCCTGGAAGGACACACCGTCGATCGCATTGCCCAGCGCGCCGCGGTGGCGGAACACCACGTTGTCAAAACGCAGCGACTCGATCGGGCCGATCGGCAGCGCGTGCGGCGGACGGCGGTCCACCGGTCGCGCCATCAGTTCGGCGAATTGGCTCATCGACGAGCTGGCTTCTCGCCACGCCAGGATCACGGTGCCCAGCTCCTGCAGGGGCGCCAGGATCGCCACCGCAATGAACTGCATCGCGATCAGCTCGCCCGTGCTCAGCACATCGCGAAAAATGAGCCACAGCAGCGTGAACAGCACCGACAGTTTGAGCAGGCTGAGCGTGGAGCCCTGCCAGAACGTCAGCCAGCGGATGTGCCGCACTTTGGCCATTTCAAGCGCAAACACGGCTTCGGTCCTGGCTTCCAGGCGACGGATTTCGCGAAAGGTCAGCCCCAGGCTCTTGATCAGCGCCACGTTGCGCAACGACTCCGTGATGAAGCCGGCGTTGCGCGTGGTTTCGCGGTTGATCGAGCGTTGCTGACCGCGGATCTGCCGGCTGAGCAAGCCACTCAGGCCACCCAGCACCAGCAGGCCGATCAGGAACACCGGCACCAGCGCCCAGCTTTTGGTGACGGCGTACCAGACCAGAAAACCCATGCCGATCGCGGAGGCGAACAGCACATTGATGAAGGCGTTGAGAAAGCGCTCGGTGTCGGCGCGCACGCGCATCAACAGCGACAGGGTTTCGCCGCTGCGCCGTTCTTCGAACTCCTGGATTTCCAGGCGCATGGTCTGGCGCAGGCCGTCGTTGAAGATCTGCGTGCCAAAGCGCTGCACCACCAGCCGGGTCATGTACTCCTGCACCGCTTTGGTGGCCCGTGACACCAGGGCCACGACCACCGCCAGGCCCAGCAGGAGCAGCGCACCGCGCACCAGCTCTTCGTCGCTCTTGACGTGGCGCTGTGTGGCGTAACCATCGATCAGCCAGCCGAAGATGATGGGGTCGACGAGCGCCAGGATCTGGCTCACGGCGGCCAGCAGCAAAGCCAGCGCGACGAGCTTGCGCTGAGGGCGAAGGTATTTCCAGAGGATGTGCATGGGTTCCCCAATGGGCAGGCCCATGGAGCGTACCTCTGAACGCCCCGCCGGGCGACCGCTCAGTTCGCGCCGGCCAGCGACCGGCGCACGTGCTGCATCAGCCCTTCGCAGCCGTCTTCCACCAGGTCCAGCACCTCTTCAAACCCGCGGGCGCCGCCCTGGTAGGGGTCGGGCACCACCGGGCTGTTGTGGTGTTGAAAGAACTCGGCAAAACGCCGCAGCTTGTGCGCGTGCTGCGGCGGGCAGCGCTCGCCGGCCAGCGCGAGGTTGTCCCAGTCCATGGCCAGGATCAGGTCGAAGTCCTCGAAGTCGCCCGCGGTGAGCTGGCGCGCGCGCTGGGTCGAAAGGTCGTAGCCGCGCTGCGCCGCGTGGGCCTGGCTGCGCGCGTCGGGCGGGGCGCCGACGTGGTAGCTGTGTGTGCCGGCGGAGTCGACCAGCACCCGGTCACCGAGCCCGGCCTCGCGCACCCGGGCTTCAAAAACGCCGTGCGCCGTCGGGCTGCGGCAGATGTTGCCCATGCAGACGAAGAGTACGCGATAGGGAGGGCGCTGGGAGGTGTCGTTCACGGTGCAATCGGGTGGGTGGTGGGGGCCTTCGGTGGCGCTGGTGCCATTTTGCGCGAGGGCCGCCGTGGTGCTGTACCGCCACCCGTTTCAAGCCTCAGCCGATACGCACTATGCTTGCGCCTGAGTGGGCCTGAAGTGTTGCCACCAGCGACAAGTCGGCCCGACGACACGGAACCCATCACCGGAGCCCCCATGGCGAGCGATTTGGATACGGTACGCGTGCTTCGTGCACTTTTCAACGACATGCCGCAGGCGCCGCAAGGGCTCACGCAGCTGGAAACCGTGGCCTGGATCCAGCAGGCCATGAGCGAGTTCGAGGGCGGCGAGACGGCCTACACCATCGAGCACATCACCCGCAATTCCATGCTCGACCTGGTGCTGCGCATGCGCGAGGACGGCCCTTACCAGAACGACACCGCGTTCGACCAGGTGGTCGAGCAGATATCGACCCCCGAAGGGCGCAAGCAGTTCATGGACTGGTGCATCCTCGCGCGCAAGAGCGTGGACGCGACCGCGCGGCTGCTCAACCGGGCCAAGCCCGCCTGGTCGGAGCCGGGGCCGTTTTTCACCGCCGACGCCGACGAGGTGGCGCGCTTCGTGGCGGGCGACGCCAGCGGGCCGGGGCCGCTGTTCGCCGAATACGCCGGGCGTGACGATGTGCGCGGTGTCGGGGTGTTCGAGCAGGAGCCCGGACGCGTCCACGAGTTCGACTGGGGCTTCGTGACCGAGGAACCCGGGGCCTGGAGCTTCTACGTCGCCGAGGTCTGGCGCCGCGGCACGGTCGGCTATTTCGAGCGCTTCCTGAGTGCCTGGCTGCTGGAGACCGGCGCGGCCCCGGCCACCGGCGCGGCGCCGCCACCGGTGCCCTTCGGCCTGGAAGTGGGCCACGGCATCGAAACCTTCAGCGCACTGCGCCTGCTCACCGAGGGCGACATGGCCGACCCGGCGCTGCGGCTCTGGCTGGGCGATGTCTTCGTCGGCCTCATGCTGCCGGCCATGGCCGGGCGGGCGCTCGACCCGGACTACGACTTTCCTCTGGCGGTGCAGCCGGACGCCTGAGGCGCCAGCGCCGAACGGCGCTCAGGCCGCCGCAGCGCCCGATCCACCGCTCGCATACAGCGCCCGCGTCGCGGCCAGCTCGCCCAGCAGGTGCTGGCGCAGCGCGGCCGGCGCCAGCACCTCCACCTCGGCCCCGTAAGACAGCAGGCGCCGCGCGCCGTGCTCGATGGACTCGATCGGCAGCAGCACACACACCCAGCCCTCGCGCCCCGCGCCGGGCGCCACCGCGTCGTCGTCCACCCGGGCAAACGGCGTGCGCGCATTCACCAGCCAGCCCATCGCCCGTGGCGACACCCGCACCCGCGCCTGCAGCCGCTGCAGCTCCGCCTCGAAGCGCGCCGCCGACGCCTGCCAGTAGCCCGCCAGGTCAAAACCCGCCGGGCGCCTGAAGCGCGTGGGCAGTGTGCGCAGCGCCCGCACCGCGGCCAGCCGGTAGGTGCGCACCTCGGGCTGGCCCTGGGTGCGCGCCGCCATGTACCAGGTGCCCGCCTTCAGCACCAGGCCCAGCGGCTCCAGTTCGCGCTCGGCCTGGCCGCGCCAGCTCTCGTAGCGCAGCGCGATGCGCCGGCTGTTCCACACCGCCTCGGCCACCTCGCGCAGGTGCGCTGGCGTCTCCTGCGAGCGGTACCAGTCCACCGGGTCGATGTGCAGGCGAGCGCCCACGCGGTCGGCCTGCTCGCGCCATTCGGCCGGCAGGCTGGCCACCATCTTCAGCCGCGCCGATGCCGCCGCCGCGCCCAGGCCCAGGTCGGTCGCCGCGCCCGGCAGCCCGGCCAGCAGCAGCGCCTGCGATTCGGGCTCGGTCATGCCGGTCAGCGTGGTGCTCCAGCCCTCGCGCAGCTGGAAGCCGCCGAACCGGCCTGGCTCGCCCCAGAGCGGCACGCCCGCCGCCGAGAGCTGGTCGATGTCGCGCAGGATGGTGCGCGGCGACACCTCCAGTGCGCGCGCCAGCGCAGGCGCCGTCATGCGGCCGTGGGCCTGCAGCAGCATCAGGATGGACAGCAGGCGGCTCGCTTTCATCGCAGGAATTTCCAGGCGTTCTTAAAACATGACATCAGGTGACATGGTATGCGGCGCAGCATGCAGCCACTTCAACTTTCAGGTCGTTTCACCATGGAATGGTTCTCCCTCGCCCACGCTTCACAGCTCTGGCTCTTCTTCGTCCTGGTGCTTGGCATCATCGTGTTGCCGGGCATGGACATGGCCTTCGTGCTGGGCAGCACCCTGGTCGATGGCCTCAAGGGCGGCGTGGCCGCGCTGGCCGGCATCGTGGCCGGCGGTGTGGCGCACACCGCCATGGCGGCGCTGGGCGTGGGCCTGGCCTTGAAGGCCGTGCCGCAACTGCTCAGCGGGATGCTGATGGCGGGGGCGCTCTACCTGGGCTGGATCGGCTGGTCGCTGCTGCGCGGCGCCTCGGCGCTGGGCGAGGTGCGGGCCGAGGCCTCGCGCCCCTGGGGCGCCACCTTCCGGCGCGGGCTGCTCACCTGCCTGCTCAACCCCAAGGCCTACCTCTTCATGATCGCGGTCTACCCGCAGTTCGCGCGGCCCGAACACGGCTCCATGGCGGTGCAGGCCGTGGCCATGGGCACCATCATCGCGATCACGCAGGCCGCCGTGTACGGCGCGGTGGCGCTGGGCGCCGTGCGGGTGAAGGCATGGCTGCGCGGCAGCGGCCGGGCGCAGGTGCTGGCCGGGCAGTCGGTGGGCGCCGTCTTGCTGCTGGGGGCTGCGTGGTCGCTGGCGCAGGCCTTCGGGTTTCACGGATTCGAAGCGGGGTGACCCGTGGCACGATCGCTGCTTCTTGAGACAATCCGGCCCCCGCCCTCTGCAGAACACCCCCGCCATGGAACTCCCCGCCCACCAGTTGAGCATGACCGTGCTCATGACCCCCGACACCGCCAACTTCTCCGGCAAGGTGCACGGCGGCTCCATCCTCAAGCTGCTCGACCAGGTGGCCTACGCCTGCGCCAGCCGTTACGCCGCCGCCTATGTGGTGACGCTCAGCGTGGACCAGGTGGTGTTTCGCCAGCCCATCCACGTGGGCGAGCTCGTCACCTTCCTCGCCTCGGTCAACCACACCGGCAGCTCGTCCATGGAAGTGGGCATCAAGGTGATCGCGGAAAACATCCGCACCCAGGAAAACCGCCACGTCAACAGCTGCTTCTTCACCATGGTCGCGGTCGACGACGCCGGCAAGCCCACCACCGTGGCGCCGCTGCGTCCCTTCACACCCGACGAGCGCCGCCGCCACGCGGCGGCCGAGCTGCGCAAGAGCATGCGGCGCGAGATGGAGCAGCGCTTCGCGGCTATTCGCTGACCGGGTCGGTGGGTTCAGTGTCGTGGCGCAGGTAGGCCTTCGAAGGCGGTAGCGGGCGCGACCGGGTGCAGGGCGCTGGAGCCTGAGCTACACCCGCATGAAGATCTTTGGCAGGCAGGTGTCGGCCAGGAGCAGTTGATGCTGAATCGGTGAAACTGACGTTCAAGTTTTGAATTCAACAGCCTACACGCCATCTTTCGATGATCATGGCGACATGAAAGTTGGCAATTGACCAGTTACTTGTGGTTTGCTTGCAAATTTGCAGTACAAGATTGCAATGATTCGGCAGCACCTTCAACAAAGGTGGTCAAGTCTGAAACTGCATCAGCTTCCCGATCCGTCTCAATTGGTGTCTTGAAGTATCGAAGTCCTGCCACCTCAACTCGGCTACCGTTGTGAACGAACAGACGATGGACAGAAATTGAGGCAAGGTGCCCGTCAGGGCGGGACACAAAGGACCTAGCAAAGGGAAATGGAGAACCCTTATTACCTTCCAAGGAGTTCCGTATTGTCCAAGCTAGGGATGGGCCAAGTATTCCGTCGGTTCGGTGAAGCGTGAAAATCCCGGGAAATTTCTCCACACTTTTTAGATGTTCAGAAGCCTGTTTCTCGATTTCTATTTCTAATGACCTTCCCGCCGGAATAGTTGAGGCAACGACGTAAAGCGCCGTCGTATCATCGTAGGTGGCACGACTGAAATAAAGGGTGTTGTTGTTATAAAGCGCGTATGCAAATCCTTTTACCTCGTTGCCGCGGGGAAATTTGAGGCAGAAAACATTACCGAAGCGGTGATTTCCGCTCCAGATTCTTGAGCGAGTGAAGTCCGCTTCATAGAACTTGGAAGACAGTTGGAAATTCTGCTGGGCTGATAAGCTTGAAACCCCTAGAAGTGAAACCAACATGAATGAGAAAAATGAAAAATGTTTCGAGTATTTCATTAATGCCTTCTGATTTGGCGAGCGTAAGCAACTCACAGATTTTTCAGGAAACAGAGGACAGATTGGTATTTTTGGTCACACCTTCTACTGAAGGCAGGGCAAATAATTGATCTTGTGGCTGATACTTGCAATCTTGCACATACTCAGAGTGATCACGGAAATCAAGCAACCCCTATCTATGATGACCCCCCCCTGGGATCGATTTCGGGGCACATTGATCGTTGGCACTATAGCACTATGACGGAAATATACTATTTGAATAGGGTGCCTCGGCATTTCCGCTCTGGAATTTTGACTCGGATGCCCGCTCTGGGTCGCAACGCGTCAACCGGGTACTTTCCTCACCCCCAAACCGCCTCCAGCGCCCCCCAGGCACTGGTTATCACCGGCTCCCCCGCCCGTTCGGCCAGGCAAACAAAACTCAGGTCGCATTCCAGCGCCACCTGATCCGCCACCACCAGGCCGCGGGCCTGGGCTTCGCGCATGGCGATGGCGTCGCGCACCAGGCTCAGGCCGACGCCGCTTTTCACCAGGTCGAGCATGGACGCTTCCTGGTCTACCAGGGCCACGCGCCGGGGCTCCAGCCCGGTGAGCGAGCCGGGGCCGAACACGCGGCGCTGCAGCCGGTGGTGGGCGCTGGCCGGTGGCGTGGCGAGCCAGGGCAGGGCGGCCAGGGCTTTCCAGTCTTTGCCGCGCACCTGCGGACCCCAGCCGGCGGGCGCGAGCACGCGGTAGGTGAAGCGGGTCAACGCGCGCAGCCGGTAGGGCGCGCCCACTGGGTCGTCGGGCAGGTTGAGGAAGAAGCCCACGTCGAGCTCGCCGCGCGCGATCTGCGCCAGCACGTCGCCGCTCATGCCCTGGCGCAGCTCGGTGCCCACCTGCGGGCTGGACTCGACGAGCTGTTTCAAAAACGCGCCGAGCCGGGTGAACTCGGGGTCGAGGATGGTGCCGATGCGCAGCGTGCCGCGCACGGTGGTGTGCAGGGCGGCGGCGGCCTGGCCGAAGTCGGCCAGGGTGGCGAGCGCGCGCTCGGCCATGGGCAGCAGGGCCGCGCCGTCGTGCGTGAGCGCCATGCCCTGGGGCGTGCGGGTGAACAGCGCCAGGCCGGTGGCCTCGGCCAGGGTTTTCAGCTGCAGGCTCACCGCGGGCTGGCTCAGGTGCAGGCGCAACGCGGCGCGCGACACATTGCCTTCGCGCGCCACGGCCACGAAGGCGCGCAGGGTCTGCGGGTCCACCGTGGGCAACCGGCCGGGCAGGGCGGTGGAGTGTGTGGGCAGGGTCATGGGGGTTTCATTATTTGCCGAACTTATACCAAGGCGCTGGCGATTTCATTGGACTTTTGCGCAGCTGGTCCACAAACTCGCGCCATTCCTGGGAGCAGACCATGAGCATTTCAAATACCGAGCGCCTTCGCTGGCGCCCCTGACCATGCACGGCGACAGCCCCTACGACCCGGACGAAGGCGACTGGCAGACGCTGGCCACCTTCTTCAGCCCCACCGAGGCCTACCTGCTGCGCGGCTGCCTGCAGTCGGCCGGGGTGCCCGCGGTGGTGGCCGACGCCCACCTGGTGCAGGCGCACACGCTGCTGGCCGGCGCGATCCCGGTGCGCGTGCTGGTGCCCGCGCACCGGTTCGCCGAGGCCAAGGCGGTGGTGGCGGCCTTCCACCGCGGCGACTACAGCCTGCCCGACGACAGCTTGCCACCTGAGTGAACCCACCATGAGCGACAACACCACCTTTGACCACATCGTCATCGGCGCCGGCACGGCCGGCTGCCTGCTGGCCAACCGGCTTTCGGCCGACCCGTCCCGCCGTGTGCTGCTGGTCGAAGCCGGCCGCAAGGACGACTACCACTGGATCCACATCCCGGTGGGTTACCTTTATTGCATCGGCAACCCGCGCACCGACTGGCTCTACCAGACCGAACCGGACCCGGGCCTCAACGGCCGCCAGCTGCGCTACCCGCGCGGCAAGGGCCTGGGCGGCTGCTCCAGCATCAACGGCATGATCTACATGCGCGGCCAGGCGCGCGACTACGACCAGTGGGCCGATCTCACGGGTGACGCCGACTGGCGCTGGCACAACAGCCTGCCCGACTTCAAGGCGCACGAGGACCATTACCGCCTGGACGCCGCGAACGAGAGCCAGAGCAACCCCGCCTTCACGCTGCTGCACGGCAACAAGGCGGTGGGCAGCACCGGCGAGTGGCGCATCGAGAAGCAGCGCCTGCGCTGGGACGTGCTCGATGCGTTCGCGTTGGCCGCGCAGCAAGCCGGCATCCCGGCCACGGACGACTTCAACACCGGCGACAACGAGGGCGTGGGCTATTTCGAGGTGAACCAGAAAGCCGGCTGGCGCTGGAACGCGAGCAAGGCGTTCCTGCGCCCGGTGATGCGCCGGCCCAACCTCACGGTCTGGACCGAGACCCAGGTGGAGCGCCTGCGGCTGGAGCGCGATGCGGCGGGCGCGCTGCGCTGCACCGGCGCCGAGCTGCGGCGCGGCGGCCAGAAGGTGAGCGTGTCGGCCAGGCGCGAGGTGGTGCTCAGCGCGGGCAGCATCGGCTCGGTGCAGATCCTGCAGCTCTCGGGCATCGGCCCGGCGCCGGTGCTGCGGGCCGCGGGTGTCGAGGTGATGCACGAGCTGCCCGGCGTGGGCGAGAACCTGCAAGACCACCTGCAGATCCGCTCGGTCTACAAGGTGCAGGGCGGCAAAACGCTCAACACCCTGGCCAACTCGCTCTGGGGCAAGGCCGCCATCGGCCTCGAATACGCGCTCAAGCGCAGCGGCCCCATGAGCATGTCGCCCAGCCAGCTCGGCGCTTTCACCCGGAGCGACCCGGCGCAGCCGCATGCCAACCTTGAATACCACGTGCAGCCGCTCAGTCTGGACGCGTTTGGCGAGCCGCTGCACAGTTTTCCGGCCTTCACCGCGAGCGTCTGCAACCTCAACCCCGGCAGCCGCGGCCATGTGCGCATCCGCAGCGCGCGCGGCGAAGACGCGCCCGCCATCGCGCCCAACTACCTCTCCACGGCCGAAGACCGGCAGGTCGCGGCCGACAGCCTGCGCGTGACGCGGCACATCGTGGCGCAGCCGGCGATGGCGAAATACCAACCCGAAGAGTTCAAGCCCGGTGTGCAGTACCAGACCGACGACGAGCTCGCGCGCCTGGCCGGCGACATCGCCAGCACCATCTTCCACCCGGTGGGCACCACCAAGATGGGGCGCGCCGACGACCCGCTGGCCGTGGTCGACAGCCACCTGCGCGTGCGCGGCGTGGCGGGCCTGCGTGTGGTGGACGCGGGTGTGATGCCCACCATCACCAGCGGCAACACCAACAGCCCGACGCTGATGATCGCGGAGAAGGCGGCGCGCTGGATCGCGCGCGGCATTTGACGCTCTAACGGATCCCGCCCACGTAACGCGTGTCCGGCCCGTCGGCATCGGTTCGTTTGCCGCCGCCAAACCCCGAGGGCAGTGAAGACTCGCGGAACCCGCTCGCCGGCACCGAGTCGGCGAAACCACTGGGGCGGCTGGCCGGGGGCGCTGGCGTCTGCGCGGCACGCAGGGCCTCGGTGGCGCTCTGCAGCAGGGGCTTGCGCACGGGTGCCCCCATGCCGGTGCTCGCGGTTTCCAGTTTCTCAGCCCAGGGCAGCAGTTCGTCCAGTCCTTCGCTGACCGCCTTTTCGCGGGCGAAGCGCACGATGGCGCGCGCGTAGTCGGCGTTGGTGGCCATCCACTCGGTGTCGGTCACGCGCCCCGTCTTGCGGCGCAGCAGCACATGCAGGTGGGCGGCGGTGGCGAAGATTTCGGTGGAGGTCATGGCGGCGCCCTTCCTACAACAACGAGCGAAGTGGTGAAAACCCCAGGGCACCGCCCGGCCGGCTTTGCCGGAAGGCCAGTGCCATCCCCCTTGAGGGGGGTGACGCGAAGCGGCGCGGGGGGTGTTCCATCTCAATGCCCGAGCTGTTCGTTGTGCAGCGACAGGTCGAGCCCGGCGCGTTCGTCGACCTCGTGCACGCGCAGGCGCGCCACCCGCGAGGTGATCCACAGCACCACGCCGGTCATCACCAGGCTGTAGGCCAGCACGGCCGCGCAGGCGATCAGCTGCGTCAGCACGCTGCCTTCCACCCCGGCGATGGCCGGGTCGGCCAGCAGGCCGGTGAGCAGCGCGCCCACCAGGCCACCGACACCGTGCACACCGAACACGTCGAGCGAATCGTCGGCGCGCAGGCGGCGCTTCAGGCCGGTGGCACCCCAGTAGCAGACCGCGCCCGCCACCAGGCCAATGACCAGCGCCGAGCGCAGCGTGACGAAGCCCGCCGCCGGCGTGATGGCGACCAGCCCGGCCACCACGCCCGAGCACAGGCCCAGCAGCGAAGCGCGCTTGCGCGCCAGCCATTCGGCGGCCATCCAGGAGAGCGCGCCCGCGGCGGCGGCGATGTGGGTCACCGCCAGCGCCAGCCCGGCGCGCCCGTCGGCGGCGAGCGCCGAGCCGGCGTTGAAGCCGAACCAGCCGACCCAGAGCAGGCCGGTGCCGGCCATGGTCAGGCCCAGGTTGAACGGGATGAAGGGTTCGCGCCCGTAGCCCTGGCGCGGGCCGAGGGCGTAGGCGCAGACCAGCGCGGCGGCACCGGCGTTGATGTGCACCACGGCGCCACCGGCAAAGTCCAGCGCACCGAGCTGGGCCAGCCAGCCGCCCGGCTCCCAGACCCAGTGGGCCACGGGCGCGTACACCAGCAGCAGCCACAGGCCGGCGAACAGCAGCAGGGCGCCGAAGTGCATGCGCTCCACCAGCGCGCCCACCACCAGGGCGCAGGTGATGATGGCAAAGGTGAGCTGGAACATGGCGAACACCGATTCGGGCACGTGGGGCGCGATGTGGCTCACCGCCACCTGGCCGGTGGCGCCCAGGAAGTCCAGCCCGGCAAAGCCCATGCGCTGGACGCCGCCGATCCAGCCCGCCAGTGCACCGTCGCCGGGCGTGAAGGCCAGCGAATAGGCAAGCGCAAACCACAGCACGCTGACGACGGCCGCGATGCCGACCACGCTGGCCATGGTGTTGATCACGTTGAGACGGCGCACCATGCCACCATAAAAGAGCGCGATGCCCGGCAGCGTCATGAGCAGCACGAGCGCGGTGGACACCATGAGCCAGGCGGTGTCGGCCCCGCTGATGGTGCTGATGGCAGCGAGCGCCGGGCCGGGCAGAGTGGCCGCTGCGTCGGTTGCGGGGCTGGTGGCCACGGGGGGTGCGGTCTGCGCACAAGTCAGCGAGGGGATGGCGAACGCCAGCCCGGCCGCCACGGATCCAGGGGATCTACGGTTTTGGTGCATCTTGTTACCTTTTCCAACGACCAGTGACACAGAGCACATCCTGTGCCACCCGTTCGAGGAACCAAGGGAAACCCCCGATGCACAGCGCTGGTGCAAAGTATTACAGTCACACCACTCGCACACAGCGCCCAGCGCTGGTGACCGCGGGAGGACCGAGGAGACAACCCCGTCCAACCAGAAAGAATGGTTTCAGCGTCCCAAGAGATGCCACGTATCACAAGCCGACCCCAAAAGGGTCGGCTTTTTTTTGCCCGTGCGGGTGGCACGCGGAATTCCGGGGGTGAGTTGAAATCTTCCGTTTTGTACGTGGAAGTGGAATGCATCTGTCCACTGTCGTGATGCCCGGGTTTTGAGTCGACAAAATCCGTTGAAAAATGTTGATGCAAATCAATGCTTTAAACGCGTTTATCGGTGTTTTCCCTTGGTTGGCCCATCGTGGCCTGGCGATTGCAAACGGTCACACACCTGCCTGCAACGGCGGGACCCGGTTCTGCCCCACACCAGCCAACGGAGACAAACCCATGATGGAAACCTTTTACGAGGTGATGCGCCGCAAGGGCATTTCGCGCCGCAGCTTTCTGAAGTACTGCTCGCTCACCGCCACCTCGCTCGGGCTGGCCCCCTCGTTCGTGCCGCAGATCGCGCACGCCATGGAAACCAAGCCGCGCACCCCGGTGCTCTGGCTGCACGGTCTGGAATGCACCTGCTGCACCGAATCGTTCATCCGCTCGGCGCACCCGCTGGCCAAGGACGTGGTGCTCTCGATGATCAGCCTGGACTACGACGACACCCTGATGGCCGCCGCCGGCCACCAGGCCGAGGCCATCCTCGAAGAGATCATGACCAAGTACAAGGGCCAGTACATCCTGGCCGTGGAAGGCAACCCGCCGCTGAACGAAGACGGCATGTTCTGCATCCAGTCGGGCAAGCCCTTCATCGAGAAGCTCAAGCACGTGGCGAAAGACGCCAAGGCCATCATCGCCTGGGGCTCCTGCGCTTCGTGGGGCTGCGTGCAGGCCGCCAAGCCCAACCCGACCCAGGCCACGCCGATCCACAAGGTCATCACCGACAAACCCATCATCAAGGTGCCGGGCTGCCCGCCCATCCCCGAGGTGATGACGGGCGTGATCACCTACATGCTGACCTTCGACAAGATCCCCGAGCTGGACCGCCAGGGCCGGCCGAAGATGTTCTACAGCCAGCGCATCCACGACAAGTGCTACCGCCGCCCGCACTTCGACGCCGGCCAGTTCGTCGAAACCTGGGACGACGAGTCCGCGCGCAAGGGCTACTGCCTCTACAAGGTCGGCTGCAAGGGCCCGACCACCTACAACGCCTGCTCCACGGTGATGTGGAACGAGGGCACCAGCTTCCCGATCAAGGCCGGCCACGGCTGCATCGGCTGCAGTGAAGACGGCTTCTGGGACAAGGGCTCGTTCTACGACCGCCTGACCGACATCCACGCCTTCGGCATCGAGGCCAACGCCGACGAAATCGGCGGCACGGCGGCCGGTGTGGTAGGGGCCGCGGTCGCGGCGCACGCCGCCATCTCGGTGGCCAAGCGCTCGCGTGACAAGGCGGTCGAGAAAAAAGCCGCGTCCACCAACAGCTGATCCAGAACAACGAGGAAGAACACCATGGGTGCTTACGAAACACAGGGCTTCAAGATGGACAACACCGGCCGGCGCATCGTCGTCGACCCGGTCACGCGCATCGAGGGCCACATGCGCTGCGAGGTCAACCTCGACAGCAACAACGTCATCCGCAACGCGGTGTCCACCGGCACCATGTGGCGCGGTCTGGAAGTGATTTTGAAGGGCCGCGATCCGCGCGACGCCTGGGCCTTCGTGGAGCGCATCTGCGGCGTCTGCACCGGCTGCCACGCGCTGACCTCGGTGCGCGCGGTGGAAGACGCGCTGGGCATCAAGATCCCGCTGAACGCCCACCTGATCCGCGAGATGATGGCCAAGACGCTGCAGGTGCACGACCACGCGGTGCACTTCTACCACCTGCACGCGCTCGACTGGGTCGACGTCGTGTCCTGCCTGCAGGCCGACCCGAAGAAGACCAGCGAACTGCAGCAGATGGTGTCGCCCGCGCACCCCATGTCGTCGCCCGGTTACTTCCGCGACGTGCAGAACCGCCTGAAGAAGTTCGTCGAGAGCGGCCAGCTCGGGCCGTTCGCCAACGGCTACTGGGGCAGCAAGGCCTATGTGCTGCCGCCCGAGGCCAACCTGATGGCCGTGACCCACTACCTGGAGGCGCTGGACCTGCAGAAAGAGTGGGTCAAGGTGCACACCATCTTCGGTGGCAAGAACCCGCACCCCAACTACCTGGTGGGCGGCGTGCCCTGCGCCATCAACCTCGACGGCAACGGTGCCGCCGGCGCCCCGATCAACATGGAGCGGCTGAACTTCGTGCAGGCCCGCATCCAGGAAATGATCGACTTCAACAACAACGTCTACATCCCGGACGTGCTCGCCATCGGCACCATCTACAAGAACGCCGGCTGGCTCTACGGCGGTGGCCTGAGCGCCACCAACGTGGCCGACTACGGCACCTACGAGAAGGTGCCCTACGACCACAGCACGCACCAGCTGCCCGGCGGCGTGATCCTCGACGGCAACTGGGACAAGATCCACGCCATCGACCCGCGCGACCCCGAACAGGTGCAGGAATTCGTGAGCCACAGCTGGTACAAGTACGGCGACGAAACCAAGGGCCTGCACCCCTGGGACGGCGTCACCGAAGCCAACTACGCCCCCGAAGGCCCGAACTTCAAGGGCACGCGCACCAAGATCGAGAATCTGGACGAAAGCGCCAAGTACTCGTGGATCAAGAGCCCGCGCTGGCGCGGCCACGCGGTCGAGGTCGGCCCGCTGTCGCGCTACATCCTGGGTTATGCCCATGCCATGCAGGGCAACAAGTACTGCCAGCGCGTGAAGGAGCAGGTGGACGCGTCCGCCGTCGCCATCAACAG
This sequence comes from Hydrogenophaga sp. ZJX-1, assembly GCF_048590325.1. Taxonomy (NCBI): domain Bacteria; kingdom Pseudomonadati; phylum Pseudomonadota; class Betaproteobacteria; order Burkholderiales; family Comamonadaceae; genus Hydrogenophaga; species Hydrogenophaga sp. ZJX-1. Next base: position 126,977 of record NZ_JBMBRA010000005.1, on the reverse strand, counting down.
CGCGATCCCGAAAGCCCTGGGCCTGCCGGAAACCAACTTCACGCTCAAGCAGCTGCTGCCCACCACCATCGGCCGCACCCTGGCCCGCGCACTCGAAAGCCAGTACGCCGCCGAGATGATGATGGACGACTTCAAGCAGCTGATCGGCAACATCAAGGCCGGCGACACCAGCACCGTCAATGCCGACAAGTGGGACCCGTCCACCTGGCCGAAAGAGGCCAAGGGCGTGGGCACGGTCGCCGCACCGCGCGGCATGCTGGGCCACTGGATCAAGATCAAGGACGGCAAGATCGAGAACTACCAGTGCGTGGTGCCCACCACCTGGAACGGTTCGCCGCGCGACACCAAGGGCCAGATCGGCGCCTTCGAGGCCTCGCTCATGAACACGCCCATGGTCAACCCCGAGCAGCCGCTGGAGATCCTGCGCACGCTGCACAGCTTCGACCCCTGCCTGGCCTGCTCCACCCACGTGATGAGCGAAGACGGCCAGGAGATGGCACGCGTCACCGTGCGCTGAGTCCACGCAACCCATACGAGGAGAAACACATGCAATCGAAAAACATCCGTCGCGCCACCGCGGCCGCGCTGCTGGCTGGTCTGGCCGGCGCCGCCCAGGCGCACACCGGTCACGGCACGCACAGCCTCATGGAAGGCCTGGTCCACCCCTTCGGTCTGGACCACCTGCTGGCCATGGTGGCCGTGGGCGTGTGGTCGGTGAATGCCCTGCCGGCAGGCAAGGCTTGGCAAGGACCGGCCACCTTCCTGCTGGCGCTGGTGGCCAGCGCCGCACTGGGTGCGGCCGGCGTGAGTCTGCCGTTCCTGGAGCAGGGCGTGGCGCTGTCGGTGGTGCTGTTCGGCGCCATGCTGGTGCTGGCCCGCCAGCCGATGCCGGCCGCCGTCGGCCTGGGGCTGGTGGCCGCGGCGGCTTCGCTGCACGGCCTGGCGCACGGTGCTGAAACGCCGGCCACGGGCTTCGCGGGCTATGCCGCGGGCTTCCTGCTGACCACGGCCGCGCTGCACATCGGCGGCGTGGTCGCCGGTCTCGGCATCCGCCGCGCACTGGCCGAACGCAGCGGCTGGGCGCTGGGTGGCCTGGGCGCGGTGCTGGGCGCAGCCGGCCTGGTGCTCTTCGGTCAACTGGCGGCCTGACGGCCACCCCGATCCACGGCAACCGCACTTTGGAGGCCACCATGTCCACCACGTCCCCCGAACGCCTCGCCGATGTCACCGGCATCGACGAGAGCGCCGTCTCGCACGGCCAGACCACCAAGTCGGTCTATGTGTACGAAGCGCCCGTGCGCCTCTGGCACTGGATCAACGCGGCGTCCATCACCGTGCTGGCCCTCACCGGCTACTTCATCGGCCAGCCGCTGCCCACCATGCCCGGCGAGGCCAGCGCGCACTACCTCATGGGCTACATCCGCTTCGCGCACTTCACGGCGGGCTACCTGCTGGCCGTGGGCCTGCTCGGCCGCGCCTACTGGGCGCTGGTCGGCAACCACCACGCGCGCGAAATCTTCTGGGTGCCGATTTTCCAGAAGGCCTACTGGCAAGAGGTGCTCACCATGTTCAAGTGGTACGCCTTCCTGATCCCACGGCCCGGCCGTTACGTGGGCCACAACCCGCTGGCGCGACTGGCCATGTTCGCAGGCTTCCTGATGCTCTCGATCTTCATGATCGTCACCGGCTTTGCGTTGTATGGCGAAGGCTCGCAGATGGGTTCGTGGCAGGAACAGATGTTCGGCTGGGTGATCCCGTTGTTCGGCCAGAGCCAGGACGTGCACACCTGGCACCGCATGGGCATGTGGGCGCTGATCATGTTCATCACCTTGCACATCTACGCTGCGATCCGCGAGGACATCATGGGGCGGCAGAGCATCGTGAGCACCATGATTTCCGGCCGTCGCACTTTTAAGGACTGAGCACCATGAAGCCGGTTGCCGTCAGCTGGTCCATCCCGCCGCGGGGCGTGCCGGTGCGCACGCCCATGCATCCGGGGCGGCTGCTGGCGCGCACCTGCCTGGCGCCGCTGGGGCTGAGCCAGAGCGAGGCGGCCCGTGTGCTGGGCCTGTCTCGCCGACGCCTGCACGAGCTGGTGCACGGCCAGCGGGCGATGTCGCCCGACACCGCCATCCGTTGCGCGCGCCAGTTCGGCATCGACGCCGGTTTCTGGCTCGCGCACCAGGCCGCCTGGGACAGCTTCCACGCCTGGAAGCGCTTCTGTTCCAGCCCGGTCACCCCTTCTTCCCATTGAGTTTTTCGGGACCACCCACCATGAGCGCCCATCCGTCCGAATCCACCTGTCACCCCGGTGGTGACACCCCCGCCCAGCCGCAGTCCATCGTGGTGCTCGGCATCGGCAACCTGCTCTGGGCCGACGAAGGTTTTGGCGTGCGCTGCATCGAAGCGCTGCAACGCCGCTTCGAGTTCGCCGAACACGTGTCGCTGATCGACGGCGGCACGCAGGGCCTGTACCTGATCCAGCACGTGCAGGCGGCCGACGCGCTGCTGATCTTCGACGCCATCGACTACGGCCTGGAGCCGGGCACGTTGAAGCAGGTGCGCGACGACGCCGTGCCGCGCTTCATGGGCGCCAAGAAGATGAGCCTGCACCAGACCGGTTTCCAGGAAGTGCTGTCGCTCGCGCAGCTCACTGGCAAGTACCCGGCGCAGGTGCTGCTGATCGGCTGCCAGCCGCAGGAGCTGGAAGACTATGGCGGCAGCCTGCGCCCTGTGGTCAAGGCCGCGATGGAAGAGGCGCTGGCCCTGGGCGTTGCCGAAATCGCACGCTGGGGCGGCGAGCCTGCGCCGCGCCGCACGCCGCTGGGCGAACGCGAGGCCGTGACCATGGACGAGCTGGCCTTGGCCGCCTATGAGACGCAGCGCCCGGCGTCAGACGCAGCCTGCCGGATCGGCGACGACCGCTTCATGCCCAAGGAGGCCTGAACCATGTGCATCGGCATGCCCATGCAGGTCACCGCCACCGAGCCCGGCCACGCCTGGTGCGAAGGCCGCGGCGAGCGCCGCCGCGTGACCACCGCGCTGGTCGGTCCGCTGGCGCCGGGCGACTGGTTGCTGGTGTTCCTCGGCGACGCGCGCGAACACATCGACGCCACCCGCGCGGCGGAAGTCAACAGCGCGCTGAACCTCGTGCTCGGCGCCATGCAGGGCTTCGATGCCAGCGGCGACGCGGGCTTTTCCCTGCCTTCCCGGATGACCGCCGAGCAGCTGAAGCAGCTCTCCGGCCAGTTTTAAAGATTCACTCAGGAGACCCCATGAACACCGCCACCGAAACCCCCAGCCGCGCGTTTGCGCTGCCCGTGCCCGACACCAACCCCGCGCCCCCGCTGGTGATGCGCCTGGCGCGCGACTTCGGCGCCGCCTGGGTCGATGAGACCACCGTGGCCGCGTGGAGCGCGGGCGGTGGCGACCGCGTCGTGCTGCTCGCGGGCGACCCGGTGCGTTTCCCCGAAGGCCAGGACGTCGCGGCCGTGCTGCCCGAGCTCATGAAGAGTTTCCCCAGCCGCTTCCAGATCGCCGTGGTGCCGCGCGACAACGAGGACGCGGTGGCGCGCCGCTACGGCTCGCAGCGCTGGCCCACGCTGCTGTTCTTCCGCGACGGCCAGTACGTCACTGCCATCGCCGGCATGCAGGACTGGGACGTGTACCTGAGCGGTGTGGCCGCCGCGCTCACCATGCCGCCCTCGCGCCCGCCCACCATCGGCATCCCCGTGGTCAGCCAGACCGGCGCGGCGAGCGACAGCGGCTGCCATTGAACCGACCTACACCGAAGGACACCCCATGAAAGACTTCCCCATTCCGCTCGTCGCCCTCGGCCCGGGCACACAGTCCGAAGACGAATCGCTGGACTACCTGCCCATGCCCAAGGACATGGACACCTACCGCCCGCCGGTGCTGCCCGAGCCCGAAGAGCTGGCCGGGCGCGACGCGGCCCGCGCCGTGCTCGGCCAGGTGCTGGCGCTGCTCGACCGCACGGCCGAGCGCGGCCCCGGCGGCCAGGTGTCGCTGACCGCATTGCCCGCGGCCGACCTGCGGCTGGTCAACCAGATCCTGGGCGAAGGCGAGGCCAGCGCCCTGGTGCGCGAAGAGGACGGCGCGCTCGAAGTGCGCATCCAGGAATCGGTGCTCGCGGGCGTGTGGCGCCTCATCACCTTCCGCACCGTGGACGGCGAGCGCACGCTGATCGACGACGTGATCGAAGTCGGCCCGGTGCCGGCGCTGCTGCGCGCCATCGCGGTGGACGACGTGTGGCCCCAGGGCGCCATGCCGCACTGGGCCGGCCCGCTGCCGCCCAACGTGCAGAACGCGCCCCTGCTGGTCGAGGAAATCCGCGACCAGGTGGCGGGATGGAAACCCGGCCAGGTGTCGCACGTGGTCAACCTCACGCTGCTGCCGGTCACGCCCGAAGACATCGGCTTTCTCGATCACCACCTCGGCACCGGCCGCGTGCTGATGCTCTCGCGCGGCTACGGCAACTGCCGCATCTCCAACACCCGCTTGCCCAACTGCTGGCGCGTGGTGTACTACAACTCGATGGACAAGGTGATCCTCAACACGGTCGAGGTGGTGGACATGCCCGAAGTGGCCATGGCCGCGCCCGAAGACCTGCGCGATTCGCACGAGCGCCTGGCCGACGTGATGAACTATCTGGAAGGAGTGTGACCATGGCCGGCGCGGACCTCTCCACTGGTTTTGAAGGCTCGTACCTGGGCAACCGCGACGTGCTGCGCCCCGGCTCGCGCCTCGAATGCAAGATCTGCTGGTGGGTCTACGACCCGGCGCTCGGCGACCCGCAATGGCAGATCGCCCCCGGCACGCCGTTCGCAGACTTGCCCGCGCACTGGCGCTGCCCGAACTGCGACTGCGAGTCCGATCAATTTCTGCTGCTGCCGCCCGAAGAGAGCTGAGCCCATGTCTGCACCATCTCAACCCAACCCCGAATGGCTGGACCAGCGCGTGTCTGCGCTGGTCACGCATTTCGTGCGCGTGCAGACCGAACGCATGGTGGGCATCCCCTTGCTCAACCCGGCGCTGTCGGTCGAGGCGGTGGGTTTTCAATGGGCGGGTCCGGTGGGGGAGGGTGCCGAACCGGTGGCCGAAGGCGTGCTCATCACCCCCTGGTTCATGAGCCTGCTGCGCCTGCCCTCGGTGAACGGGCCCCACGGCAACCGCGTGGGGCGCAAGGCCGTGCGCGATTTCGGCAGCGAACGTTTTGATTTCATCGGCGCGCACGACCCCGCCATCGGTTACCACGAGACCTGCGCGCTGTTTTCGCCCATGAACGGCTTCACCAGCCAGGACCTGGCGCGCGAGACCGCACTGGCTTCGCTGGCCCTGGTCCGTCCCCCACCCGAAGCCGATGGGGTGGCGCCGGTTGCAGCCGAGCCGGTGCCAGCGCGTCGCGCGTTTTTCATGGCCCGCCGCCCGGACGCGGGAGCCGCAACATGACCACCGCGCAGTCCACCCTGGCCGGCAGCCTGCGCGTGGCACCGGGCGCGCCGTTGCCGCTGGCCCTGCACAGCAGCCGCCAGGACTGGGCGCCGCGCCTGGCCCGTGGTCAGGCGGTGAGCGCCTTGCCCGGCCTGATGGCCAGCCTGTTCAACCTCTGCAGCCACGCGCACCGCCTGTGCTCGCAGCTAGCCATCGAAGCCGCTTCGCCCGGCCTGCTGCCCGCGCCGCAGCAGGTGGCGCAACGCCTGCGCACCGAGACCGCGCAGGAACACATCCGGCGCATCGGCCTGGACTGGCCACGCCTGCTGGCCACTGAACGCGGCGCCGCGGCCACCGCCTGGACCGAGGCCGCACACGCCGCCCTGCAAACCTGCCCGCTGCTGTTGCCGGTGGCCACGCTGCCGGCCGACCCCTGGCCCGCCACCCTCACCTGGTTGCAAGACGAGCTGCTGCAGATGCCGCCCCACACCTGGCAACGCGCCTGGAATGCCTGCGGTGCCGACTGGCAAAACGACTGGAGCCGTCGCCACAGTGGCTGGCTGCCATCGTTGCTGCGCGCCGCGCGCGCGGCCGACAGCGCCGCACCGCTGGACCCGGCCAGCGCCCTGCGTGCCCACGCGGACGCCGAGGGTCAACGCATCCTGTCCACTGCGCTGGCGCTCCAACCCGGCTTCGCGCTGCACCCACGGTGGCAGGGCGCCTGTGCCCACACCGGCAGCTGGACGCGCTTGAACGACCTGTCAGCCGACTTGCCGCTCACGCCCTGGGCGCTGCTGGGCAGCCGCATCGCCGAGCTGATTCGCCTCTGTCAGCCCGACGCACCGGGGCAGAGCGGCGCGGGCTGGTTGTCCTTCGGTTCGCTCCGCACCGGGCCGCGCCAGGGCATGGCCTGGGTGGAGATGGCGCGTGGCCTGCTCGTGCACCAGGTGGAGATCGACGGCACAGGTGGCGACGCGCGCGTGGCCGCCTGCCGCGTGCTCGCGCCGACCGAATGGAATTTCCACCCGCAGGGGGTGGTGGCGCAGACCATCGCCGCGCTGGATGTGAATCAGACCGCCGATGCCACCGAGCGCCGCGTGCGCCTGCTCATGGCCGCGTTCGACCCCTGCGTGCCGTTTGACGTGGTACACACGCTGCCCGCCGGTCAGGAGGTGCAACATGCATGAAGCCAGCCTCGCCGGTGGCGTGTTGCAACTGGTCGAAGACACGGCGGTGAGCGAAGGTTTTTCGCGCCTGCTGTCGCTGCGGCTCGAAGCCGGCCAGCTCGCGGGGGTGGACGTGCGGGCGCTGCGTTTCGCGCTGGAGAGCCTGGCGCCCGGCACCGTGCTCGACGGGGCGTTGATCGAGATCGAAGAACCGCCCGGCCAGGCCTGGTGCATGGGCTGCGCCCAGACCGTGGCCATCGCCCAGCGCGGTGACGCCTGCCCGAGTTGCGGCAGCTACCAGCTACAACCCACGGGCGGCATGGAATTGCGTGTCATCGACATGCAAGTCAGTGATGATTGAGTGAACCAGGAGACAGAACATGTGTGTCGTATGTGGATGCAGTGACAACAGCCCGGCCCATGCCCGGCACATCCAGACCCACGCGGGTGAGGCCGGTGTGGTGCAGGTGAACCCCGGCAACGGCGACCTGCATTTCGGTACCGGCGCGGCCCGCGTCTCGGTGCCCGGCATGAGCCAGGCGCGTGCCATCAAGCTGGAGACCGACATCCTCGGCGCCAACAACCGCGTGGCGCAGCAGAACCGCGCGCACTTCGAGGCGCACGGCGTGACCGCGCTGAACCTCGTGTCCAGCCCTGGCTCGGGCAAGACCACGCTGCTCTGCGCCACCATCGAAGCCCTAAAGACCCACGCGCCCGGCCTGCGCGTCGCCGTGATCGAAGGCGACCAGCAGACCAGCTTCGACGCCGACCGCATCCGCGCCACCGGTGCGCCCGCGATCCAGGTCAACACCGGCAAGGGCTGCCACCTCGACGCGCCCATGGTGAGCGAAGCCTTTGCACAGTTGCACGACCACGGTCATCACAGCCATGACCACCACGGTCACGGGCACGGCCACTCGCACGATCACCACCACCATGACGAAACACACAGCCTGCTGTTCATCGAGAACGTGGGCAATCTGGTCTGCCCCGCCGTGTGGGACCTGGGCGAGGCGGCCAAGGTCGCCATCCTCTCGGTGACCGAGGGCGAAGACAAGCCGCTCAAGTACCCCGACATGTTCGCGGCGGCGCAACTCATGATCCTCAACAAGACCGACCTGCTGCCGCACGTGAAGTTCGACGTGGCGCGCTGCATCGAACTCGCCCGGCGCGTGAACCCCACCATCGAGATCCTGCAGCTCTCGGCCACCACCGGCGAAGGCATGGACGCCTGGCTGCACTGGCTGGACCACGCCATGGGCCACGGTCATCACCACCCCGAAGAGCCCACGCCCTCGGCATCCGAAGCGGCGCTGCGAGATCGTGTGGCGCAGCTCGAAGCCGAGCTCGCGCAAGCCCGCGCGGCATTGAACCCCCACGCTCCGCCGCTTCGCGGGTCGCTGCCCCCCGAGGGGGCTGGTTTCGCCTTGGGGCGGCCCCGCGGCGAAACCCCCCTCTCCGCCGACACCGCGCTCTGACGCCATGAACACCGCGCCTTTGCCCACCGTGCTCGCCTGCGGCGCCTGGCTGAAGAACGCCGCCTGCCTGCTGGTGGATGGCGCACCGGTCTGGTCGGCGGTGCACGGTGACCTCAGCGATCCGGCGGCCTGCGCCGCGCTCGAAGCCTCGGTGGAGGCCCTGCTGGCCGGCCACGGCGCGCCCATCGCGGCGGTGGCGCACGACCTGCACCCCGACTTCTTCAGCACCCAGCTGGCGGTGCAGCTCGCCGCCGCGCTCGGCGTGCCCGCCATCGGTGTGCAGCACCACCACGCGCACATCGCGGCCGTGGTGGCCGAACACCGCATCGAAGGCCCTGTCATCGGCCTCGCGCTCGATGGCGTGGGCCTGGGTACAGACGGCCAGGCCTGGGGCGGTGAACTGCTCTGGGTGGACGGCGCGCAGTGGCAGCGCCTGGGCCACCTGGTGCCGCTGGCGCTGCCCGGCGGCGACCGCGCCGCGCGCGAGCCCTGGCGCATGGCGGCGAGTGCACTGCATGCGCTCGGCCAGGGCGATCAGATTCCTTCACACTTTGCATCACAGGTCGGTGAGCCTGTGGCCGCAGGTGTGCAGCAGATGCTGGCCAAAAACCTGAACTGCCCGGCCACCAGCAGCACCGGCCGCTGGTTCGACGCGGCGGCCGGCGCGCTGGGCCTGAGCGTGCGCCAGACCGACGAAGCCCAGGCCGCCATCGCGCTCGAAGCCGCCGCCGCGCGCTGGCTCGCCGCGCATCCCGACACCACCGCGCTGCCCGGCGCCGTCATTGACGCGCAGAACCGCGTCGACCTGCGCGGCCTCATGCCCGCGCTGTTCGACGCCGGCCCCGATGGCGCGGACGCCGCCGCCGCGGGCTTCCACCTGGCGCTGGCCGACACGCTGGCCGACTGGGCTGTCCGCGCTGCCTCGGAGCGCGGCAGCCGCGACGTGTGCCTCGGCGGCGGCTGCTTCTTCAACCGCATCCTGCGCGAGCGCGTGACCGAACGCCTGCAGGCCGCTCAACTGCGCGTGCACCGGCCGCTCGACAAGGGCTGCGGCGACGCCGGCCTCGCGCTCGGCCAGGCCTGGGCCGCCGTCCAGCAGCTGGCCGCGAGCGCCTCACAAGAACACACCACGAAGGAAACCGAACCATGTGCCTAGCCATTCCCGCCCAGCTGGTGGAGCTGCGCCCCAACGACCAGGCCGTGGTCAACCTCGGCGGCATCCGCAAGGAAATCTCCATCGCCCTCGTGGCCGACGTGCAGGTGGGCGACTACGTGATCGTGCACGTGGGCCACGCCATCGGCGTCATCGACCCCGAGGAGGCTGAAAAAACCCTGGCCTTGTTTGCCGAGATGCAGGCCATCAACGACGGAGGTGCAGACATGGGACCCAGCGCCGGGCCGCCCCAAGCGGGGTCAGCCCCCCTGGGGGGCAGCGAACCACACGAAGTGGGGAGCGTGGGGGCGGAGGTGCTGTCATGAAATACATCGACGAATTTCGCGACGGCGAGCTCGCCCGCCAGATCGGCGCCCGCATCGCTGCCGAAGCGCACCCGGACCGCCGCTACAGCTTCATGGAGTTCTGCGGCGGCCACACACACGCCATCAGCCGCTACGGCGTGCTGGAGCTGCTGCCGCCCAATGTGCGCATGATCCACGGACCGGGCTGCCCGGTCTGCGTGCTGCCCATCGGCCGCATCGACCTCGCGATCCGCCTCGCGCTGGAGCGTGGCGCCATCGTCTGCACCTACGGCGACACCATGCGCGTGCCGGCCAGTGACAGTCTCTCGCTCATCAGGGCCAAGGCGCGCGGCGGCGACATCCGCATGGTCTATTCCGCGGCCGACGCCATGGTCATCGCACGCGCGAACCCGCAGCGCGAGGTGGTGTTCTTCGCCATCGGTTTCGAGACCACCACGCCGCCCACGGCGCTGGCCATCCGCGACGCGGCGCGCGAGGGCCTGGCCAATTTCAGCGTGTTGTGCTGCCACGTGCTCACGCCCTCGGCCATCACCCACATCCTCGAATCGCCCGAGGTGCGCCAGCTCGGCACCGTGCCCATCGACGGCTTCATCGGCCCGGCGCACGTGAGCATCGTCATCGGCTCCGCGCCCTACGAGCACTTCGCCGAGGAGTACCGCAAGCCGGTGGTGATCGCCGGCTTCGAGCCGCTGGACGTGATGCAGGCGATCCTGATGCTGGTGCGCCAGGTCAACGAAGGCCGCGCCCATGTGGAAAACGAGTTCACCCGCGCCGTCACGCCCGAGGGCAACCTCAAGGCCCAGGCCCTGGTGTCCGAGGTGTTCGAGCTGCGACCCAGCTTCGAGTGGCGCGGCCTGGGCGAGGTGCCCTACAGCGCGCTCAAGATCCGCGAGGCCTTCGCCGCCTTCGACGCCGAGCGCCGTTTCGACCTGAGCTACACGCCCGTGGCCGACAACAAGGCCTGCGAGTGCGGCGCCATCCTGCGCGGCGTGAAGAAGCCGACCGACTGCAAGATCTTCGGCACCGTCTGCACGCCCGAGAACCCGGTCGGCTCGTGCATGGTGTCGAGCGAAGGCGCCTGTGCCGCGCACTACACCTACGGCCGTTTCCGCGACATTCCCATCGTCGCGGCCACCGCCACCGAAGAGGTCACCCCATGAGAACCGACATCGAGCAACCCGCCGGCGGCGAAGCGCCCGCGCCCCGGCCGGTGAAGAAGGCCTACATCCGGCCGCTGGACATCAAGCACGGCCGCATCGACATGGGCCACGGCGCGGGCGGCAAGGCCGCGGCGCAGCTGATCGAGGAGCTGTTCCTCGCGGCCTTCGACAATGAGTTCCTGCGCCAGGGCGACGACGGCGCGGTGCTGGCGCTGCCGGCCTTCGACCCGGCGCAGGGTCGCCTCGTGATGGCGACCGACGGCCACGTGATCTCGCCGCTGTTTTTCCCGGGCGGCGACATCGGCTGCCTCTCGGTGCACGGCACGGTGAACGACGTCGCGATGTCGGGCGCGAAGCCGCTGTACCTGAGCGCGAGCTTCATCATCGAAGAAGGCTTCCCGCTGATCGACCTGCAGCGCATCGTGAAGAGCATGGCCGCCGCGTCGCGCGAGGCCGGTGTGCCCGTGGTCACCGGCGACACCAAGGTGGTGGAGCAGGGCAAGGGCGACGGTGTGTTCATCAGCACCACCGGCGTCGGCGTGCTGCCACCGGGCGTTTCGATCAGCGGACGCAACGCGCGCCCGGGCGACGTGGTGCTGCTCTCCGGCAGCATCGGCGACCACGGCGTGGCCGTGCTCTCGCAGCGCGAATCGCTGGCCTTCGAGACCACGATCGAGAGTGACACCGCCGCGCTGCATACCCTGGTCGCCGCCATGCTCGCGGCCGCTCCGGGCGCCGTGCGCGTGCTGCGCGACCCCACGCGCGGCGGCCTTGCCACCACGCTCAACGAGGTGGCGCGCCAGTCGGGCGTGGGCATGCTGCTGCAGGAGGCCGCCATTCCCGTGAAGCCGCAGGTGGACGCGGCCTGCGAGCTGCTGGGCCTGGACCCGCTGTATGTCGCCAACGAAGGCAAGTTGATCGCGGTGGTGGCGCCCGAGTTCGCCGACGCGGTGCTCGCCGCGATGCGCGCGCACCCGCTGGGGCAGGACGCGGCGTGCATCGGCGAGGTCACCACCGACCCGCACCACTTCGTGCAGATGGCCACGCGCTTCGGCGGAAGGCGGGTGGTGGACTGGTTGAGTGGGGAACAGTTGCCAAGGATCTGTTGATCCCCGTGCACTGTTGACCCCCCCGCGCCGCCTTCGGCGTCACCCCCCAGGGGGCGACACCAGCCGTCCGGCAAAGCCGGCCCGGCGGTGTCCTGGGTGGGGCGCTGCACGCGCTCCGGAACGGGGGCATGTTGGTCGTTGTTTTCGCCAGCCCATAACAAAAGAGACGAGGAGACGGGCATGTCGAGTCAGGTGTTTCGGAAGACCGAAAGCGGCAAGGCCGAAATCGCCCGGCGGCAGGCGGGGCTGTCGCCCGCCACGCGCACGGTGCTGATCATGGTCAATGGCAGCGATTCGGTGAACGCGCTGGCGGCGCGTGGCCTGCCGCAGCTGCAAGGGCATCTGGAAACGTTACTGGCGCAGGGGCTGATCGAGCCGGTGGTGGCGCGTGCTCCGCCTGTCGCTGCGCCGTCACCACCTGCCGTGGCGCAGCCGCCGCTGGCCGCCTCGGCCCCGACCTCCGTGCCGGCGCAGGCGGCGACCGCCGGCCCCGGCCTCGACGTGCTGCGCCGCCAGGCCGTGGCCTATCTGGGCCACCATTTCGGACCCGACACACCGCTGGTGGCGCAGGCTCTGCTGGCCGCGCCCACGGTCGCCGAGTTCAACGCCGCGCTGGACGGCATCGAGTCCAAACTCGCCATCTACCTGGGGCGCAAGCAGGCTGCGCGCGAGCTGCAGGCGTTGCGCCCCGCCATCTGACCACCCGATGAATCCCTTGCGCATCCTCCTGCTCTGCCACAGCTTCAACAGCCTCACCCAGCGGCTCTTTGCCGAGCTGCGCGCGGCGGGCCACACCCTGAGCGTGGAGCTCGACATCGCCGACAGCGTGACCGAAGAGGCGGTGGCCCTGTTCCGGCCCGACCTGGTGCTGGCGCCTTTCCTCAAGCGCCGCATCCCGGCCACGGTCTGGTCGCGCGTCACCTGTCTTGTGGTGCACCCCGGCCCGCCGGGCGACCAGGGGCCGTCGGCGCTGGACTGGGCGGTCTGGCGCGGCGAGCCGCACTGGGGTGTGACGGTGCTGCAGGCCAACGGCGAGTTCGATGCCGGCCCGGTCTGGGCCCATGCCTCGTTTGACATGCGCCCGGCCACCAAAGGCAGCCTGTACCGGCGCGAGGTCACGCAGGCCGCGCTGCAGGCCACGCTGGCCGCCGTGCAACGCTTCGCTGGTGGCGAGCGCGAAGCACCACCGCTCCGATTCGCCGCCGGGCCGCCCCAAGGCGAATCAGCCCCCTCGGGGGGCAGCGACCCGCGAAGCGGCGGAGCGTGGGGGCATGGATGGCAACCGCTGCTGCGCCAGAGCGAACGTGCGATCGATTGGGCTGCCGACAGCACCGCCACCGTGCTCGCCAAACTCCGCAGCGGCGACGGCCAGCCCGGTGTGCTCGACGCGCTCTGGGGCCAGCCCTGTTACCTGGGTGATGCGCACCCGGCCAGCGTCGCCACCATGGCCGAATTCAGCGACGGCGAACCCGGCGCCTTGCTGGCCGTGCGCGACGGCGCGCTGCTGCGCCGCACGGTGGACGGCGGCGTCTGGATCGGCCAGGCCCGGCGCGTCGATCCGCCAGACACGGACCCGGCACACCGCAGTTTCAAGCGGGTGGCGGCCGATGTGTTTGCGACGGAGGCGGCGGGTCTGCCGCAGCGCCCGGCGCCGCTGAAACGACCAGACGATGAATGGGGCGAGCTGCGCTACACCGAACACGGCCCCGAGGGCGCGCGCGTGGGCTGCCTCAGCTTCGACTTCTACAACGGCGCCATGTCCGCCGCGCGCTGCGAGCGCCTGCGCGCCGCGCTGCTGCAGGTGCGCGAGCGCGACACGCAGGTACTGCTCCTGCTGGGCGGCGAGGGCTTCTTCAGCAACGGCATCGACCTCAACAGCATCGAGGCCGCGGCCCACCTTCCGGGCGACAGCGCGGCCGACGCCTCGTGGCGCAACATCCAGGCCATGAACGACGTGGCGCTCGGTGTGCTGCAGACCACCGACCGGCTCACGGTCAGCGTGCTGCGCGGCAACGCGGGCGCGGGCGGTGCTTTTCTTGCACTGGCGGCCGACCAGGTGTGGGCGCACGGCAGCGTGGTGCTCAATCCGCACTACAAGAACATGGGCAACCTCTACGGCTCCGAGTACTGGACCTACCTGTTGCCGCGCCGCCTGGGCGAGGCCGGCGCGAAAGACCTGATGGGCCAGCGCCTGCCCCTGCTGGCGGCCGAAGCGCTGCGGATCGGCCTGATCGACCACAGCGATGAAGGACCGCGCGAGGGCCTGGAAGAACGTTGTCTGGAGCGCGCGCTGGCCCTGGCCGCCTCCTACAATCACAGCGAGGCGTTGGCCGCCAAACAGGCCCGGCGCGCGCAGGACGAAGCCCGTCGTCCGTTGGCCCTTTACCGCGAACAGGAACTGGCGCGCATGCACCGCAACTTCTACGGCTTCGATCCCAGCTACCACGTGGCGCGTCACCATTTCGTGCACAAGCAGCCGCACGCCTGGACCCCGAGGCACCTCGCGGTGCACCGGCTGTGACGTCACCCCTCATTTCCGAAGCCCTGCCCACCGTGCTCGTGGTGGACGACGAGGTGCGTTCGCAGGATGCGATGCGGCGCACGCTGGACGAGGACTTCACCGTGTTCACCGCCAGCAGCGCCGAAGAGGCGCGCGGCCTGTTGCTGCGGCAACCGGTGAGCGTGATCCTGTGCGACCAGCGCATGCCAGGGATGACGGGCGTGACCTTCCTGAAAGAGGTGCGCGAGCAGTGGCCGGAGACCGTGCGCATCGTCATCTCGGGCTACACCGACTCAGAAGACATCATCGCCGGCATCAACGAAGCCGGCATCTACCAGTACATCCTCAAGCCCTGGGCGCCCGACCACCTGCTCGACTCGGTGCGCAACGCGGTGGAAGCGCAGACGCTGCAGCGCCAGACCAGCCGGCTCGACCTGGAGCTGCGCACCAGCAACCGCGTGCTGCGCCAGCGCACGGCCACGCAGATGGCACAGGCGCGCAGCAGCTTCGGCTTTGACCGCATCGTGCGCGCACCGGGCAGCCCGCTGGACCTCGTCTGCGCCATGGCCGAGCGCACCGCGCGCTACGACATCCCGGTGCTGGTGCTGGGCGAATCGGGCACCGGCAAGGAGCTGCTGGCGCGCGCCATCCATTACGCCTCGCCCCGGCTCACCGCCCCGTTCGTGGTGGAGAACTGCGCCGCGATTCCCGACTCGCTGCTCGAATCCGAACTCTTTGGTCACAAGCGCGGCGCCTTCACCGGCGCGTACGAAGACCACCCCGGCCTGTTCCAGCGTGCCAGCGGCGGCACCGTGTTTCTGGACGAGATCGGCGAGACCTCGCCGGCGTTTCAGGTCAAGCTGCTGCGCGTGTTGCAGGAGGGTGAAGTGCGGCCGGTGGGCGGCGCGCGCCCGGTGCCGGTGGACGTGCGCGTGATCGCCGCCACCCACCGCCAGCTGGAGCAGCGCGTGCGCGACGGGCTGTTCCGCGAAGACCTGTACTACCGCATCGCCGGCATCACCATCACGATGCCACCGCTGCGCGAGCGTGTGGCCGACATCCCGCCCATCGCGCACCAGCTGGTGCTGGACGTGGCCGCCGAACTCGGGCACCCGGGCGCGACCCTGCCCGATGAAGCCCTGGCCTGCCTCGTGGCCTATCCGTGGCCGGGCAACATCCGCGAGCTGCGCAACGAGATCGCGCGCGCACTGGCGCTGCACGACGGCACCCGGCTGGACGCCGCCGCCTTTTCCAGCCGCGTGCTGCAGGGCCGCGCGTCGGGTTCGGCCGACGACCTCACCGCCGCCATTCCGCAAAGCGGCACACTGGGCGAACGGCTGGACGTGATCGAGGCCATGCTGCTGCGCGAAACCCTGCTGCGCCACCGCTGGAACAAGACCCGGGCGGCGCAGGAACTCGGCTTGTCGCGTGTGGGTTTGCGTAGCAAGATGCAACGTTTCGGATTGGACAAACCTTGAACCCCCACACTCCACCGCTGCGCGGGTCGCTGCCCCAGGACGGGGATGGGCCCCGGTCCATGCCGGGGCCGGGGGCTGATCCGGCATGGGGCGGCCCGGCGCCGGAGTCCATGAGCCCCCACGCTCCACCGCTGCGCGGGTCGCTGCCCCCCGAGGGGGCTGATCCGGCTTGGGGCGGCCCGGCGCCGGATCGCATGAGCCCCGACCACCACGCGCGCGTCGACGCGGTGCTGGCCCGCTGGGGCCACGACCCGCACGCGCTCGTGCAGGTGCTGCGCGAGACGCAGGCGTCGACCCACTGGCTGCCGCGCGCCCTGCTGACGCACATCGCGCAGGCCTTGCACCTGCCGCTGGCCCAGGTCGAAGGCGTGGCCACGTTCTACCGCTTCTTCCACACGCGCCCCGTGGGTCGTCTGCGGGTGCTGTTCTCCGACAACATCACCGACCGCATGCTGGGCAGCGAGGCCCTGCTGGCCCGGCTCTGCGAGAGCCTCGGCGTGGCGCCGGGCGAGGTCGATGCCCAGGGCCGGTTCAGCGTGGACCGGGCGTCCTGCACCGGCCTGTGCGACCAGGGACCGGCGCTGCTGATCAACCACCACCAGGTCATCACCCGCCTCGACGCCGCGCGGGTGGATGCGCTCGCCGCGCTCATGCTGGACGAGGTGCCGGTGGACGACTGGCCTGCCGACTGGTTCCGCGTGGACAACACCGTACACCGCGCCGATGTGCTGCTGAGCGGGTTGCCGGCGGATGCGCCGACCTTGCCCGCCGTGCTCGTGCGCGAGCCGCAAGCCCTGATCGACGAGTTGGCCCGCGCCGGTCTGCGCGGGCGTGGCGGCGCGGGCTTCCCGACCGCGCGCAAATGGCAGGCCTGCAGGGACGCCGATGCCAGCGGCCCGCAGCGCTGCGTGGTCTGCAACGCCGACGAGGGCGAGCCCGGCACTTTCAAGGACCGCCTGCTGCTCAGCGATCACGCCGATGCGGTGTTCGATGGCATGACCATCGCCGCGCGCGCCATCGGTGCGCAGCAGGGCTGGCTCTACCTGCGAGGCGAATACCGCTACCTGCTGCCGCATCTGCAAGCCGTGCTGGAGCGCCGCCGCGCCAACGGCCTGCTGGGCGCCAACGCCACCGGCCTGGCCGGGTTTCACTTCGACATCGGCATCCACCTCGGTGCCGGGGCCTATGTGTGCGGCGAGGAGTCGGCGCTGATCGAATCGCTGGAAGGCAAACGCGGCACGCCACGCATCCGCCCACCCTTTCCGGTGGAACGCGGTTACCTCGGTCGCCCCACCGTGGTCAACAACGTCGAAACCTTCTGTGCCGTGGCCCACATCGCTCGGCGGGGCGGCGCCTGGTGGGCCGCCATCGGCACGGGCGCGTCCACCGGCACCAAGATCCACTCGGTCTCGGGCGACTGCGAGCGCCCCGGCCTGTACGAATACCCGCTGGGCACGCCGATCGCACGCATCCTGGCCGACTGCGGCGCCCAGGGTGCCCAGGCGGTGCAGGTGGGTGGCCCTTCGGGCACCTGCGTGCCCGCGTCGGCCTTCGACCGGACCATCGCCTTCGACGACGTGCCCAGCGCCGGCGCCTTCATGGTCTTCAACGCCACGCGCGACCTGTTCGAGGTGGCGCACCACTTTGCCCGCTTTTTTGCGCACGAAAGCTGCGGCCTCTGCACGCCCTGCCGCGTGGGCACCGAGCTGGTGGTGCGGCGGCTGGACAAGCTCGCCCTGGCCCGCGGCGCCGGTCGCGGCTCGGCCTTCGACCTGCAACGCCTGCACGAGCTCGACACCCTGCTGCACAGCGGCACACACTGTGGTCTCGGGGTCTCGGCCTGCAACCCGTTGCGCGACACCCTGGCGCACTTCGGGCAGGTCTACGCGTCGCGCACGACCACAGCGCAGTTCGAGCCCGAGTTCGATCTCGATGCCGAGCTTTCGGCCGCGCGGCGCGTGACCGGGCGCACCGACCCGGGTGCGCACCTTTCCAACGAGCACCTGGCATGAACACTTTCCAGTTCGACGGTCAGCCCGTCCCACTGCAACCCGGCGACACCATCCTGCAGGCCGCGCAGCGCGCCGGACACGAAGTGCCCCACCTGTGCTGGCACCCCGACGTGTCGGCCAGCGCTTCGTGCCGGGTCTGCACGGTGCACCTGGACGGTCGGCCCGTGGCCGCCTGCACCACCGCCGCGGCCGCCGGGCAGCGCGTGGATTGCCACACCACCGACCTGCGCGCGCAGCGGCTGCGCCTGCTGCAGATGCTCTTCGTCGAGGGCAACCACTTCTGCCCCGGCTGCGAAAAAAGCGGCCATTGCCTGCTGCAACATCAGGCCGAACGCGCCGGCATGACCGACCTGCATTACGAGACCCTCAACCCCGAGCGACCGGTCGACGCCAGCCACCCAGACGTGTTGTTCGAGCCCAACCGCTGCATCCTCTGTCAGCTCTGCGTGCGCGCCAGCGACGAACTCGATGGCAAACAGGTCTTCGCCATTGGCGGCCATGGCATTGGCGCACACCTGCTGATCAACAGCGCCAGCGGCCGGCTCGGTGACAGCACGCTCACCGTGACCGACCGCGCCGCCCACATCTGCCCGGTGGGCGCGTTGCTGCCCAAACGGGTGGGGTTTGCGGTGCCCATTGGTCAGCGGACCTTCGACGACACGGAGACACGCGGATGAGTGCCAAGAATCCCGCTCCCGCCAAGCTGCGCGTGGCCACGGTCTCGCTGGCCGGCTGCTTCGGTTGCCACATGTCCTTTCTCGACATCGACGAGCGCTTGTTCGACCTGATCGAGCACATCACCTTCGACCGCTCGCCGCTGACAGACATCAAGACCGTGGGCCCATGCGACATCGGCCTGATCGAAGGCGGTCTGTGCAACGCGGAGAACGTCGAGGTGCTGCGCGCCTTCCGCGCCAACTGCCGGGTGCTGGTGGCGGTGGGTGCCTGCGCCATCACCGGGGGCCTGCCGGCCTGGCGCAACCACCTGGATGTGGGGGACATTCTGCGTAAGGTGTACGGCACCGTGCCCGACGACCCCGAACTTCCGCTGCCGCTCAACCGGGTGCACCCCGTCCACGAGGTGGTGCGCATCGACCACTCGCTGCCCGGCTGTCCGCCACCGGCCGACGCGTTCTGGCAACTGCTGCAGGACCTGATGGCCGGGCGCGATCCCGTGCTGAACAAGGGGCTGATCCGCTATGACTGAACCCGCCCGCTCTCTCGAAACCGCCGCCGACCCCCAGGGCCTGCGTCGCATCGTGATCGATCCGGTCTCGCGCGTGGAAGGCCACGGCAAGGTCACGCTGCTGCTCGGCGACGACAACCGCGTGCAGCAGGTGCGGCTGCACATCGTCGAGTTCCGCGGCTTCGAGCAGTTCATTGTCGGCCGGCCCTACTGGGAGGTGCCGGTGATGGTGCAGCGCCTGTGCGGCATCTGCCCGGTCTCGCACCACCTGGCCGCCTCCAAGGCGCTGGACCGCGTGGTCGGCGGCTGGCCCGTGCCCGAAGCCGCCGACAAGATCCGCCGCCTGATGCATTACGGGCAGATCGTGCAGAGTCACGCGTTGCACTTCTTCCACCTGTCCTCTCCCGACCTGCTGTTCGGCTTCGATGCCGACGTTGCTCAGCGCAACATCGTCGGGGTCGCAATGGCGCACCCGGAGGCCGCACGCCAGGGCGTGATGCTGCGCAAGTTCGGCCAGGAATGCATCCGCATCACCGCTGGCAAGCGGGTGCACGGCACCGGCTCGGTGCCTGGTGGCATGAACCGGGCGGTGGATGTGGCCGAACGCGATGTGCTGCGCGCGCAACTGCCCCAGGTGCTGGCCTGGGCCGAGGCGGCGGTCGATCTGGCCGAGCGCCTGCACACCGGCTTGCCTCAGCACCTCGTCGGTTTCGCCGACACCCCGGCGGCCATGATGTCGCTGGTCGGTCCGGGCGGCGCGATGGCGTTCTACGATGGCAGCCTGCGCATGCGCGAGGCCGACGGCCGCATCGCGGTCGACGGTTTCGAAGACCAGCGCTACCGCGAGCTGATCGGCGAGGGCGTCAAGCCCTGGACCTACATGAAGTTCCCCTACCGCCTGGCCCTGGGGCCCGACGCCGGCTGGTACCGCGTCGGTCCGCTGGCACGCGTGCAGAACTGCGACTTCATCCCCACGCCCCGCGCCGAAGCGCGGCGCCAGGCCTTCGTGGCCGCGCACGGTGGCCGGCCGGTGCACGCGGTGCTGGCCACCCACTGGGCGCGCATGATCGAGATGCTGCACGGCGTGGAAGTGGTGGCGCAATTGCTGGACGACCCGGCCATCCTCGGCGGCCCGCTGCTCGCCTCCGGCGAGCGCCAGCGCAGTGGCGTGGGCATCATCGAAGCGCCGCGCGGGACCCTGATCCACGAGTACGCCGTGGGCGACGACGACCTCGTCACGAGTTGCAACCTGATCGTCTCGACCACCCACAACAACCAGGCCATGAACGAGGCGGTGCGTTCGGTCGCGCTGCGCTACCTCGACGGCCAGACCATCACCGAGCCGCTGCTCAACCACATCGAGGTCGCCATCCGCGCCTACGACCCCTGCCTGTCGTGTGCCACGCATGCGCTGGGCCAGATGCCGCTGGCGGTGACGCTGCGCGACGCGCGCGGCGAGGTGCTCGACCACGTGCACCGCTCGTCCCGCGGCGACACCGTGCGCGGCACCCGGCCGCATTCGGCGGAGGTGGCGCAATGACTGCCAAGGTGGCGCCGCTGCTGGTGTTCGGCTGGGGCAACCCGGGCCGTGGCGACGACGCGCTCGGCCCGCTGCTGGTCGAACAGCTGGCCGACCGGGCGCGGTCGCAGCTGCCGGCGGGGCGGATCGAATGCCTCACCGACTTCCAGCTGCAGGTCGAGCACGCGCTGGACCTCGTGGGCCGCGAACGCGTGCTGTTTGTGGACGCCGCCGTCGGCCTGCAGACCCCGTTTGCGGTCAGCACCGTGGTGCCCGCGCCGGTCGCCGGCTTCACCACCCACGCGCTGGCGCCCGAGGCGCTGCTGCAGATCTACCGCGATCTGGAACGCGCCGAGCCGCCAGCCTGCACGCTGCTCGCCATCCGCGCGCAGCATTTCGAGCTCGGTGAAGCGCCGGGTGAACAGGCGCTGGCCGATCTGGCCTTGGCCCTGGCCTGGGCGATGGCGTGGGCCGGGCTGACCGAGGAGATCCCCGCATGAATGTGCTCTGGCTTCAAAGCGGCGGCTGCGGTGGTTGCAGCATGTCGCTGCTGTGCGCCGACACCACCGATTTCCAGGGCCACCTGCGCGATGCCGGTGTGAACCTGTTGTGGCATCCCTCGCTCTCGATGGCGAGTGGCGAAGAGGTGATCGCGCTGCTGCACTCGGTGCTCGACGGCGGCACCCGGCTCGACGCGCTGTGCGTCGAAGGTTCCTTGCTGCGCGGCCCGAACGGCAGCGGGCGTTTCCACATGCTGGCCGGCACCGGCCTGCCCATGATCCACTGGGTGCGCGAGCTCGCGGCCAAGGCGCGCCACGTGCTGGCGGTGGGCAGCTGCGCAGCCTGGGGCGGCATCACGGCGGGCGGTGACAACCCCACCGACGCCTGTGGCCTGCAATACGAAGATGACCGCATCGGTGGCCTGCTCGGCGCGGATTTCCGATCGGGCAGTGACCTGCCGGTGATCAACATCGCAGGCTGTCCGACGCACCCGAGCTGGGTGATCGACACGCTCATGGCGCTGGCCGCCGAGGGCTTCGCGGCCGACGACCTCGACCCGCTGAACCGCCCGCGTTTCTACGCCGACCAGCTGGTGCACCACGGCTGCACCCGCAACGAGTACTACGAGTTCAAGGCCAGTGCCGAAAAGCCCTCCGACCTGGGCTGCATGATGGAGCACATGGGCTGCAAAGGCACGCAGGTGCACGCCGACTGCAACACCCGGCTGTGGAACGGCGAGGGCAGCTGCACGCGCGGCGGCTACGCCTGCATCGCCTGCACCGAACCCGGCTTCCAGGAGCCCGGCCACCCGTTCCACGAAACGCCCAAGCTCGCCGGCATCCCGATCGGTCTGCCCACCGACATGCCCAAAGCCTGGTTCGTGGCCCTGGCTTCCTTGTCCAAGAGCGCCACGCCCAAGCGGGTGAAGAACAACGCGGTGGCGGATCACCTCGTGGTGAAACCTGCCGTTCGCAAGACACGCTTGAAATGAGCACGCCATGAGCCGGCTTCTTGTGGGTCCTTTCAACCGCGTCGAGGGTGATCTCGAAGTCTCGCTCGATATCGCTGACGGCCGCGTGACCTCTGCCCAGGTCAACGCCACCATGTACCGCGGCTTCGAGCAGATCCTGCAGGGCAAGGTGCCGCACGACGCGCTGGTCTATGTGCCGCGCATCTGCGGCATCTGCTCGGTGTCGCAGTCGGTGGCGTCGGCGCGTGCGCTGGCCGATCTGGGCGGCATCACCATGCCGGCCAACGGACAACACGCGACCAACCTGATCCTGGCGACCGAAAACCTGGCCGACCACCTGACGCACTTCTACCTGTTCTTCATGCCGGACTTCGCCCGTCCGGTCTACGCCGCCCACCCCTGGCACGCCGAAGCCTTGCGCCGCTTCGCGCCCGACCACGGCGAGCAGGTGCGTGCGGCCACGGCGGCGCGCCAGCGCTGGCTCACGCTGCTGGGCACGTTGGGCGGCAAGTGGCCGCACACGCAGTCGGTCGAACCGGGAGGATCCACCCGTGCCATCGACGCCGCCGAACGTGTGCGCCTGCTGGCGAAAGTGCGCGAGTTCCGCAGCTTCCTGGAGCGCCAGCTGTTCGCCGCGCCGCTCGAAGCCGTGGCCTCGCTGTCCAGCGAAACCGCGCTCTGGGACTGGCACGCGCAGGACCCGCTGGGCGGCGATCTGCGCTTCTTCCTCACCTTGGTTCGCGACCTGCAGCTGGGCACGCTCGGTCCCGGTCCTGGGCGCTATCTGAGCTACGGTGCCTACGCCCAGCCGGGCGGCGGCTGGGCCTTGCCCGGCGGCGTGTGGCGCTCGCAGGCCGGCACGGTCGAAGCGCTGAACCCGCACACCATCACCGAAGACGCCACCCACGCCTGGCTGGCCCACGCACGCGAGCCGCTGCACCCGCTGCACGGCATCACCCGGCCCGAGCCGGACAAGCCCGGCGCCTACACCTGGAACAAGGCGCCGCGCCTGGGCGGCGAGGTGGTCGAGACCGGCGCCATCGCGCGCCAGCTCGCCAGCGGCATGCCCCTGGTGCGCGACGCCGTGACGCGCCACGGCGGCACGGTCTACACGCGGGTGCTGGCGCGGCTGATCGAACTCGCGCGCGTGGTGCCGATGATGGAAGACTGGCTGCAGGCGATGCGCCCGACCGAGGCCTTCTGCGTGCCGACGACGCTGCCCGACGAGGGCAGTGGCGTGGGTCTGAGCGAGGCCGCGCGCGGCAGCCTGGGCCACTGGCTGGTGGTGCGGCGCGGGCGCATCGCCAATTACCAGATCGTCGCGCCCACCAGCTGGAATTTCTCGCCACGCGACGCGGCCGGCACGCCTGGTGCGCTGGAGCAGGCGCTGGTGGACGCACCGGTGCGGGAAGGCGAAAAGACCCCTGTTGCTGTCCAGCACATCGTGCGATCGTTCGACCCCTGCATGGTCTGTACGGTGCATTGACATGAGCAAGCCCCGTTCCCCCAGCCCCTTGCCCACCGCGCCCATGGAAGGTGTGGACGAATCCACCTGGCTGGACGTGATCCAGAAGATGGACGAGGTCTACACGCGGCTGATCGACGACGAGGTCGAGCTGGAGAAGAAGAACACCGAGCTGGAGCAGTCGCAGCAGTTCATCTTCAGCGTGCTGACCTCGATGTCGGACGTGCTGGTGGTGTGCGACGAGCGCGGCCTGATCGAGCAGGCCAACGCGGCGTTGTGCGAGCTCGTGGGTCGGCGCGAAGACCAGCTGCGCGGCAGCAGCCTGGCCGACCTGCTGGCCGACGCCGCCAGCGTGGACGCCGCGCGCGCCGCGATGGACCGCAGCGATGCACCGCGCGCCGGTCAGGGCATCGAGCTCAACCTGCTCGACCGAGCGGGCCAGCCGGTGCCGGTGGACGCGAACTGCACACCGCGCATCGGCCCCAACGGCCGGCGTGTCGGCACCGTGTGGGTGGGCCGGCCCACGGCCGAGCTCAAACGCGCGTACCACGAGATGCGCGCCGCACACGAGGCCTTGAAGCGCACCCAGCAGCAACTGCTGCATTCGGAAAAGATGGCCTCGCTCGGCCAGCTCGTGGCCGGCGTGGCGCACGAGCTCAACAACCCGATCAGCTTCGTGCTCGGCAACGTGCACGCGCTGCGCAAGTACTGCGACCGGCTGCAGACCTACATGGCCGCGCTGCACGCGCACGAGCCCGAGCCGGTGCTGCAGGCGCTGCGGCAGAAGCTGCGCATCGAACACCTGCTGGGCGATCTGCCCTCGCTGATCGAGGGCACGCTCGAGGGCGCGCAGCGCACCGCCGACATCGTGCACGGGCTCAAGCGGTTTTCGGCCATGGACCCGGAGGAGCGCACGCCGGTGAACCTGGTCGAGGTGATCGATCGCGCGATCCACTGGGTGCAAAAGGGGCGACCGACGCCGGTGGACGTGCGCTGGCAGGCGGGCGCGCCCTGCACCGTGATGGGCAGCGCGGGCCAGTTGCAGCAGGTGATGATGAACCTGCTGCAGAACGCCTTCGATGCCGTGGGCGGCCCCGGGGTGGCCTCGCCCTGTGTGTGGGTGAGCCTGGCCTGCGCAGACGCACAGGCGCATGTGAGCGTGCGCGACAACGGACCCGGCGTTCCGCCCGAGCACCTGCTGCGCATCTTCGACCCCTTCTTCACCACCAAGCCGGTGGGCAAGGGCACGGGCCTGGGCCTGTCGATCAGCTACGGCATCGTCGAGCAGCACGGCGGGCGCCTGAGCGCGCGCAACGCCGAAGGTGGCGGGGCCGAGTTCGTGCTGGAGCTGCCCAAGGCGCAGTGACGCGCGCTCTCCTCTCCGGAGCGCGTGCCTGAACCCAGTGCACGCCGAGGATCCGGCTTCGCCGGTCCCAGGGCGTGGTCCCCCTCGGGGGGACGCCGCGCAGCGGCGCAGGGGGGGCGTTCCCCGCGTGCCTGAACCCAGTGCACGCCGAGGATCCGGCTTCGCCGGTCCCAGGGCGTGGTCCTCCTCGGGGGGACGCCGCGCAGCGGCGCAGGGGGGGCGGCGACAATCCCCACATGGAACTGTTGCTGGTCTCTGTTGCTTCGCTGTTCGCGGGTTTTGTCGATTCGATCGTCGGTGGCGGCGGGCTGATCCTCGTCCCGGCGCTGTTCGCCGTGTTTCCCAACACCCACCCCGCCACGCTGTTCGGCGTCAACAAGGGCGCGTCGATCTGGGGCACGGGGGTGGCCACGCTGCAATACGCGCAGCGGGTGCAGATGCCCTGGCGCGCGTTGCTGCCGGCGGCGGCCGTGTGTTTCGTGGGCTCGATGCTGGGCGCCTGGACGGTGACGGTCATCTCGCCCGATTTTCTGCGCCGCGCGCTGCCGCTGGTGCTGCTCGGTGTGCTGCTCTACACCCTGGCCCGCAAGGACCTGGGCCGTCACCACACGCCGCACTTCACGGGCCGCCAGGAGGCGATGGCCGCCGCCACGCTGGGTGCCACCATCGGCTTCTACGACGGCTTCTTTGGCCCTGGCACCGGCAGCTTTTTCGTCTTTCTGTTCGTGCGCTGGCTGGGCTACGACTTCCTGCACGCCAGCGCCAGCGCCAAGCTGCTCAACACCACCTCCAACCTGGCGGCGCTGATGTTGTTCGCCTGGAAGGGCCACGTCTGGTGGCATTTCGCACTGGTGATGGCCGTGGCCAACGTGGTCGGCAGCCTGCTCGGCACGCGGCTGGCGCTCAAGCACGGCAGCGGCTTCGTTCGCGCGGCGTTCATCGTCGTGGTCACGGCGCTGATTCTCAAGACCGGCTACGACGCCTGGGCACGATAGGCCCAGCCCGGGGGGGTCTTCAGACCTGCTGGCAGAGCTTGTGGGGCTGCTCCCAGCCCGAACCGAAGCGCGGCCAGTCGACCAGCACACCTTCATCGGTCTGGGCCACGACGCGGCCATCAAGGCGGTCGATGCTGCCTTTGTTGAAACGGTTGACGCGGGCACCGGTGGTGAACCGGGGCGTTTCGATGTCGAACAGGGATTTGAGGAAATTCAGCATGGCATTTCTCGCTCAGTAAGCACCGGAACTGTTGTGCCCCAGATGGGCTTGGTCCCAACGGCGCTGCATGTCTTCCAGCTGAGAGAGGCTGGTTGCCGTGCCGAGGTAAGTCTCCAGCGTGTCGGATGTGCCGACGCTGGCGCGGTTGAAGAAGTCGCGGAGGGTGCGGGTCACGCGGGACCAGAGGAATGGGGTGGGTGTGTTCATGATGTATCGGACTAGGGTTTACCCTAATTATAAATATGCTCATCATGAAAGCCAATGTCATAAGTTATGCTAATTAAGCATCGGAAGCCACTCCCCAAGGTATGACGGGGGACCAGGGCTGCGTGAACACAGACGTTGTTCAAAGCAGGCCATCCCGGGTGGCGCCCCTGAACGCAGGTAGACTGAGGCCAAAAGTTCTCAAAGGAGGTCCCTTGTTGTTCGAACACCGACTGCCATTCGCCTTGTGCCTGAGCCTGACGCTGTGGGTCACGGGCTGCCAACCCCAATCCACCACGGAGTCCACGATGACCCCAGATGTCCCAGCGAGTCCCGGCGCCGGCAAGAACGACAAGTCCGCGCAACAGCACCTCTATCGCCTCAACCCCACGCCCAAGCAGGGTTACGAGCTCGTGCTGACCCTCCAGGACGCACCGGGGCCCTTCAAGAAAATGGGCTGGAGCGCGCTGTACCAGGCCAAGGGCTGCAATTACGTCGTCAACGACTTCGCCGGGGTGCGGGGGGAGCCGGAACACACGGTGGAGCTGCCCTTCACCGAGCGCCCCGATGACAGCTTCGCCGCCACCGTCTACCTCGATGCCATGCTGGATGAGGACTACTACGGCAATGGGGTGTGCAAATGGCAGATGGTCAGGGTGGGCGCAGGGGTCATGGCAACGGGGGCTCCGGTTGAGTCCTCATTCAGAGCGAGCTTGCAGCCGGATCAGGTGTTGGCAGAGAAGCCGGTGCAGCTGTACTTTTTGAAAAGGTATTACCCCATGAGCGAGAGTGGAGGGGTGGCTAGCTTAGGAAGTCTGACGCGAGAGCGGTATTTGGAGCGTGATCGCGGTCACCTGTTTTCCATGACGTTGACACCTGGGAAAGTGCAGCCATGAGCATGAGCAGCCAAGACCATGCCGATCTTGCGAAAGACGCATACAACAGCCGCAAGGTGACCGGCATCAACGACGATCCCGTGCAGATTGGGCAACACCAATACAAAATTCTTGCTCATCACGACAATCCGAGCACCGGCTATCAGGGCACCATTTACCAACGCGCAGACACCGGTGCCATCATCGTGGCCCACCGGGGGACGGAGTTTGATCGTGAGGCCTTCAAGGACGGGCTGCTCGCCGACGGTGGCATGGTGCTCAGCCGTTCCAACCTGCAGACACCCGACGCGATCGCCCTTGTCCGCCAAGCCATGGTCTTCTCTCGGAGCAGAGCGGACGAGTTTGGTGTGAGTCAGCTCCCCATCACCGTCACCGGCCACTCCCTCGGCGGCACGCTGGCGCAGGTGACGGCCCACCACTTCGACCTGCGCGGAGAAACCTTCAACGCCTACGGCGCCACCAGCCTGGGCCTGCGCATCCCGGCCGGGGGCAGTTCGGTCACCAACCACGTCATGGCCGGCGATCTGGTCAGCGCCGCCAGCGCCCATTACGGCCAGGTCAAGGTGCACGCCACGGCCCAGGAAATCCAGACCCTGAATGCCCACGGCTACGACAACAAGACCCACTGGAGCGACCCATTGCGCGGTCGCGGCCCCATCCAGCTGGCCACCGGATTCACCCCGCCCACCACCACGGCCGCCGCCGTCGCCATGGCCGACAGCCACAAGATGCACCACTTCGCCAGCGTGGACGCCAACGGCCGACCCGACCGCTCCGTGCTGGAGGACCCGGCCACCGTGCAGCGGGCGCAGGACAACGTCACGCGCATCGGCGAGTACCGGCGCGATGTGCAGGGCATGCGCGGCGTCATCACCGCCGTCGGCCGGGGGCCCGTGGGCAATGTCCTGGATGCCGTGGATGTCCTGCGTGGCCCTCTGCCGCCCGGCGAACCTGCGCGGCGCGAGCGCGAAGCCGGTGCGCCGTCGGTGCAGTCACCTGCGTTCCGACCGCAGGCCACCGGGCCGGCGCTCTCACGGACCTCCCAGGCGCTGCTGAGCGACAGCCAGCGCGAAGTGCGCCAGCTCGCCGCTACCCACCACCTGCCCTGGGACCGGGGCCTGGACAACACGGTCTGTTCGTTGGCCCGTTGCGCGCGGGAAAACGGCCTGAGCGGCATCAACCTGCTGCGGGTGAACAACGGCCAGATCCGGTTTGGCCAGCACGAACATGGCGTGCTCAAAGACGGTGTGCTCGACGCCCGGCAGGCGGCCAACACGCCGGCCGCCGATTCGCTGTCGCGGCTGGCGATGCTCGACCAGCAGGCAACCCTGGAACCCCGCGACGCGATGCAGCCCGGCTGGATGCGGTCCCAGCACGGGCCACAGCTGCGTGCGATGTGAGTTTGTCGAGGCGCCACGGCCCTGGCCCCGGCCAGAAGATCGCTACGGTGCGGTTGCGGGGGACGTCAGCGGCGTGAGCGGTGGCCAGGGCATCGCGCTGGCCTTGAGCGGAGTGCCGATCGGGGCGGCGGCATGTCCCAGCTGTACCGCCTTGAGGTCTTCCGGATTCGGGTACTGGTCGAGCAGCAGGTAGTCGAACACACGCCGCGCAATGGGCGCGGCGTGTGCGGCGCCAAAGCCGGCGTTCTCCACCACCACCGCCAGCGCCACCCGGGGGTTGTTGACCGGTGCAAAGGCGAGATAGAGCGCGTGGTCACGCTGGTGTTCTTCGAGCCTGCGGGCGTCGTAGCGGTCTTTCTGGCCGATGGTCACGGCCTGCGCCGTGCCGGTCTTGCCGCCGCTCTCGTAGCCGGCACCGGCAAAAACGCGCGTCGAAGTGCCTTCGGTGGTCACGCCCTGCATGGCCCGCAGCACCACGTCGATGTTCTCCCGCTTGTAGCCCAGGTTGACCGGTGCACTCGCCCCCAGGGGGCTGCGCTGCCGGGTCACCACGTTTTCCGTGGCGAGCGTGAGGTGGGGCGTGTACTTGATGCCGCCATTGGCCAGTGTGGCCATGGCGTGGGCGAGCTGCAGCATGGTGAAGTTGTTGTAGCCCTGGCCGATGCCCAGCGAGATGGTCTCGCCGGCGTACCAGCGCTGCTGTTCGGGCCGCTTGTAGTTGCTGCGCTTCCAGTCCGTGCTGGGCAGCACGCCGCGCACCTCGCCCTTGAGGTCGAGGCCGGTGATCTGGCCAAAGCCCAGCGGCTTCATGAAATCGTGCATGGTGTCCACGCCCATTTCATTGGCCAGCGAGTAGTAGTAGGTGTTGCTCGACTTGACGATGCTGCGGTACATGTCGACCGCGCCCAGGCCGCCATCGCCGTGGCTGCGGAAGCGGTGGTTGCCGAACATCCAGTAGCCCGGATCGTTGATCACGGTGGATGCGCTGCGTGTGCCGAGCTCCAGTGCCCCCAGTGCCATGAACGGCTTGTAGGTGGAACCCGGCGGGTAGGTGCCTCGCAGCGCCCGGTTGAGCAGGGGCTTGTCCAGCGATTCGTTGAGGGCTTTCCAGTTTTCGGTATCGATGCCTTCGACGAACAGATTGGGGTCGAAGGTGGGCTTGCTCACGAAGGCCAGCACCTCGCCGTTGCGCGGGTCGATCGCCACCAGCGCGCCGCGGCGTTCGCCGAACATGTCTTCGACCAGCTTCTGCAGCTGGATGTCGATCGCCAGCACCACGGTGTTGCCCGGCGTGGCCGGCGTGTTGGCCAGCGAACGCACGGCGCGGCCACCGGCCGAGGTCTCCACGCGCTCAAAGCCGGTGATGCCGTGCAGCTCGCGCTCGTAGCTCTGTTCGGCGCCGAGCTTGCCGATGTGTTCGGTGCCCCGGTAGTTGGCCTGCTCTTCATCGGGCCATTCTTCGATGGACTCTTTTTCGCGCTGGTTGATGCGCCCGATGTAGCCGATCACGTGGCTGGCGACTTCGCCATTGGGGTAGCTGCGCAGCAACCTCGCGCGCACATCCACGCCGGGAAAGCGGTAGCGCTGCACCGTGAAACGGGCCACTTCTTCGTCGGACAGCCGGGTGCGGATCGGCAGCGAGTCGAAGCTGCGGGACTCTTCACGCAGCTTGCGGAAACGCCGTTTGTCCCGCGGCTGGATGTCCACCAGCTGGCCCAGCTCTTCGATGGTGGCATCCAGGTCTTCCACCTTGGCGGGGGTGATCTCCAGCGTGTAGGCCGAGTAGTTGGTCGCCAGCACACGGCCATGGCGGTCCAGGATCTGACCCCGGTTGGGCACCACCGGCAGCACGGCGGTGCGGTTGCTCTCGGCTTGCGCGAGCAGGTCCTCATGGCGCATGACCTGCAGGTAGACCATGCGCGCGGCCAGCAGACCAAAGGCGACCAGCACCGCCAGTCCGGCCGTCAGCACCCGGGTGCGGAACTGGGCGAGGTCGGCTTCGACGTTGCGCAGCTCAGTCATGCTCACAGAGGCCGGTTGTCGTCAGGATTCGGAGCGCGGCGCTGCGGTGCCAGCAGCAGCACGCTGACCACAGGCCACAACGCAGCTTCGATCACCGGCGCGAGGAAAAACGACCAGCCCGGAAACGCGCCACCCGCCACCATGCGCACGAGCAGCTCCAGCAGATGCGCCGCCATCAGCAGGGGCAGCACCTGCACCGCCTGGGTGGGCACGCCGAACCAGAGCAGGCGCCGGTGCATGGAGACGGCGAGGAAGCCCAGCACGGTGTAGGCCATGGCGTGCTGACCGAGCAGGGCGCCTTGTTGCACGTCCATGGTCAGGCCGAACACGAAGGCAACGCCGACGCCGATGCGCAGTGGCTGGTGCACGCTCCAGAACACCAGCGTGATCGCCAGCAGATCGGGCACCCAGGCGGCACGCCCCCACAGGCCGGTGTTCATGAGCATGTTGAGCACCAGGGCGCCCAGCAGGCTGAACCAGATGAACAGCGGGTTGGCGGGCAGCAGCAGCTGCTGGCCGGGACGCATGATCATGGTCGTGCACTCCCGATCCGGGCCTGCGGCGCCGCAGGGGTTGCTTGCAGGGGCGAAGGCGGCAGGTGTTCACCCACCGGCGCCAGCACCAGCACGTGCAGCGCCCCGTGCACCCGCGCCAGCGGCGTGCAGCTGATGCGGTTGAAGGCGGACTCGGCGCGGTGGCCCACGGCGTTGACCCGGGCCACCGGGAGGCCGGGCGGGTAGACGCCGTCCACACCGCTGGTGGTGAGCAGATCGCCCTCGACGATGTCCACATTGGCCAGGGTGTAGCGCAGTTCCAGCGCGTCGCCCTCGGGTCCGGGTTGGCCGAACGCCACACTGCGCACGCCGGTGCGCGTATTGAGCACGGGAATGGCCTGGTCGCGGTCGATCAGCAGGGTGACTTCGGACACCAGCGGATAGACACGGGTGACCTGGCCGAGCACGCCGCTGTCGTCGATCACCGGCGAGCCGAGTGCGATGCCGTGGGCCTGACCCCGGTCGATCACGATGCGGCGCGAGTAAGGGTCGGCGGCGTCGTACAGCACCTGCGCGCCCATCGACGGGGTCGTGATGCGTTCGCGCATGGACAGCAGCTCGCGCAGGCGCTGGTTCTCCAGCGCCAGTTGCTCCACCTGCAGCGCCCGTTCGGACTGGGTGGCGAGCTGCTGCATGGCAGCGCTTTCCCGTTGCTGGGCCTGGTGCAGGCTGGTGAAATAGCCGCCCATTTGACCCGCCGCCTGGACCGGTTGCATCACCAGCCACTGGAGCGGGTACAGGACCGTCGCCACGGCGCCGCGCACCGGCGCGGTGATGCGAAAGCGCAGGTCGGCCACCATCAGAAACAAGGCCACGGCGCTGAACACCATGAGCTTGGACAGGGCCGAAGGCCCCTGCTTGAAGAAGGGGGGCGGGGTGCGGTCCAGGGTGCCCAGTGGCATGTCGGGAAAGGCTCGCGGGTGGTGCGGTCAGGCCGGAAACCGGCGCGGGGACTTATTCGCTGGTGAAGATGGTGCCCAGGCGCTCCATGCGCTCCAGGGCCATGCCACAGCCGCGCACCACGCAGGTCAGCGGCTCTTCGGCCACCAGCACCGGCAGACCGGTTTCTTCGGCCAGCAGGCGGTCAAGGTCGCGCAGCAGCGCGCCGCCGCCGGTCAGCATCATGCCGCGCTCGGCGATGTCGGCCCCCAGCTCGGGCGGCGTGTGTTCCAGCGCCATCTTGACGGCCGAGACGATGTTGTTCAGCGGGTCGGTCAGGGCTTCGAGGATTTCGTTGCTGGAGATCGTGAAGCTGCGCGGCACGCCCTCGGACAGGTTGCGGCCCTTGACTTCCATTTCCCGCACTTCACTGCCGGGGAAGGCCGATCCGATGTTTTTCTTGATCGCTTCGGCGGTGGGCTCGCCGATCAGCATGCCGTAGTTGCGGCGGATGTAGGCAATGATGGCGTCGTCGAAGCGGTCGCCGCCGACGCGCACGCTGCCCTTGTAGACCATGCCGCCGAGGGAGATCACGCCGACTTCGGTGGTGCCGCCGCCGATGTCGACGACCATGGAGCCCGACGCGTCGGACACCGGTAGGCCGGCGCCGATGGCCGCGGCCATGGGTTCTTCAATCAGGTAAACCTCGGAGGCCCCGGCGCCCAGCGCCGATTCGCGGATGGCGCGGCGCTCGACCTGGGTCGAGCCGCAGGGCACGCAGATGATGATGCGTGGGCTCGGCTTGAACATCGAGCGCGGGTGCACCATCTTGATGAACTGCTTGAGCATCTGCTCGGTAACGGTGAAGTCGGCGATCACACCGTCCTTCATCGGGCGGATGGCTTCGATGTTGCCGGGCACCTTGCCGAGCATGGCCTTGGCTTCCTTGCCCACCGCCTGGATCGTCTTCTTGCCCTGGGGGCCGCCTTCGTGGCGGATCGAGACCACCGAAGGTTCGTCCAGCACGATGCCCTTGCCGCGAACGTATATCAGGGTGTTGGCGGTGCCAAGGTCAATGGCCAGGTCGGTCGAAAACTGCCGACGGAATGCTTCAAACATGGTGCAAAAATCCTGTGGGGCATGGCAGCAGCTTCGTGCGGCCATCGCCTGGTGTCTGTACGGGGAAGTCGGGGTCTACAAGTCTTTGATTCAGCGACAAAAACTGTTTCGGCGCGGGATTTGCCGCTAAACCTTGGATAATACCGCATCCCCTGTGCATAACTTCGCCCATCAAGGGGCTAAATCTTCCCTTTACACCCCGTTTCAGCGCACT
Organism: Hydrogenophaga sp. ZJX-1; assembly: GCF_048590325.1. Taxonomy (NCBI): domain Bacteria; kingdom Pseudomonadati; phylum Pseudomonadota; class Betaproteobacteria; order Burkholderiales; family Comamonadaceae; genus Hydrogenophaga; species Hydrogenophaga sp. ZJX-1. The sequence goes on along the minus strand of NZ_JBMBRA010000005.1, from coordinate 93,634 downwards.
TGGGGCGCTGTTTGGGTGGTTTCTTTTTTCTTACTCCGGAACCGAGTTCTGCCATGTCCCTGACCCTGTCCGACATCGGGCGCATCGCCAACCTGGCGCGCCTGGAACTGAGCGGTACCCAAAGCGAGCGCATGCTGGGCCAGCTCAACGGTTTTTTTGACATCGTCGAGCAGATGAACGCTGTCGACACCACCGGTGTCGAGCCGCTGGCCCATCCCACCGCCGTGATCGATCACGTCAGCCTGCGCCTGCGCCCGGACGTGGCGAGCGAACCCAACAACCGCGAAGCGAACCAGAAGAGTGCGCCCGCCGTCGAGCGCGGTCTGTTCCTCGTGCCCAAGGTGATCGAATGAACGAGCTCCACCACCTGGGCGTGGCCGAACTGGCCGCCGCCATTGCCGACAAGAAGACCTCCAGCGTCGAAGCCGCGCAGCACCTGCTCGCGCGCGCCAAGGAACACCAGAACCTCGGCGCCTATCTGGCGTTCAACGAAGACTTGACACTGGCCCAGGCCCAGGCCGCCGACGCACGCATCGCTGCGGGCGAGCGAGGCCCGCTGCTCGGCGTGCCGCTGGCGCACAAGGACATCTTCGTCACCCAGGGCTTCCCCACCACCGCCGGCAGCAAGATGCTGGCCGGTTACCAGAGCCCGTTCGACGCCACCGTGGTGAGCCAGCTCGCCGCCGCCGGCGCCGTGACCCTGGGCAAGCTCAACTGCGACGAGTTCGCCATGGGCTCGGGCAACGACAACTCGGCCTACGCGCCGGTGCACAACCCCTGGGACGCGGCGCGCGTGCCGGGCGGTTCCTCGGGCGGCTCGGCCGCCGCCGTCGCTGCGCGCCTGGTGCCCGCCGCCACCGGCACCGACACCGGTGGATCGATCCGCCAGCCCGCCAGCTTCACCGGCATCACCGGCATCAAGCCCACCTACGGCCGCTGTTCGCGTTACGGCATGGTGGCCTTCGCCTCCAGCCTCGACCAGGCCGGTCCGATGGCGCGCAGTGCCGCCGACTGCGCCACGCTGCTCACCGCCATGGCCGGCCCCGACATCGACCGCGACTCCACCAGCCTCGACCACCCGGCCGAGGACTACACGCGCCTGCTGGGTCTGCCGCGCGAGGGCGCGACCGCTGCGCAACCGCTCCAGGGCCTGCGCATCGGCCTGCCGAAGGAGTTCTTCGGCGAAGGCTGCGCGCCGGACGTGCTGGCCGCCGTGCGCGCTGCGTTGTCCGAATATGAAAAGCTCGGCGCCACGCTGGTCGACATCTCGCTGCCGCGCACCGAACTGTCCATCCCGGTCTACTACATCATCGCGCCGGCCGAAGCGTCGTCCAACCTCAGCCGCTTCGACGGCGTGAAGTTCGGCCACCGCGCCGCCAGGTTCGACGACCTGGCCGACATGTACAAGAAGTCGCGCAGCGAAGGCTTCGGCCCCGAGGTGCAGCGTCGCATCATGATCGGCACCTATGTGCTGAGCCACGGTTACTACGACGCGTACTACCTCAAGGCACAACAGATCCGCCGCCTGATCGCGCAGGACTTCCAGCAAGCCTTCACCCAGTGCGACGTGATCGCCGGCCCGGTGGCGCCCACGGTGGCCTGGAAGATCGGCGAGAAGAGCGACGACCCGGTCGCCAACTACCTGGCCGACATCTACACCCTGTCCACCTCGCTGGCCGGCCTGCCCGGCATGAGCGTGCCGGCCGGCTTCGGCGCGGCGAACATGCCGGTGGGCCTGCAACTGGTGGGCAACTACTTCAAGGAAGGCGAGCTGCTGCAGACCGCGCACGCCTTCCAGCAGGCCACCGACTGGCACACCCGCGCACCTCAAGGTTTCTGAATATGAGTTCCAGCAAATCCCTCCTGGTGCAAGGCTACGAGGTCGTGATCGGCTTCGAGACCCACGCCCAGCTCGCCACGCAGTCCAAGATCTTCAGCCGCGCGCCCACGGCCTTCGGCGCCGAGCCCAACACGCAGGCCTGCGCGGTGGACCTGGCGCTGCCCGGCACGCTGCCGGTGATGAACCGCGGCGCGGTGGAGCACGCCATCCGCCTGGGCCTGGCGCTGGGTTCGCACATCGCCGAACAGAGCGTGTTCGCGCGCAAGAACTACTTCTACCCCGACCTGCCCAAGGGCTACCAGATCAGCCAGTTCGAGATCCCGGTGGTGCAGGGCGGCGAGGTGAGCTTCTTCCTCGGTGACGAGAAGAAGACCGTGCGCCTGGTGCGCGCGCACCTGGAAGAAGACGCGGGCAAGAGCCTGCACGAAGAGTTCCACGGCATGAGCGGCATCGACCTGAACCGCGCCGGCACGCCGCTGCTGGAGATCGTGACCGAGCCCGACATGCGTTCCAGCGCCGAGGCCGTGGCCTACGCGAAAGAGTTGCACAAGACGGTGACATGGATCGGCATCTGCGACGGCAACATGCAGGAAGGTTCGTTCCGCTGCGACGCCAACGTCTCGGTGCGCAAGCCCGGTGCGGAGTTGGGCACGCGCCGCGAGATCAAGAACCTGAACTCGTTCAAGTTCATGCAGCAGGCGATCGACTACGAGGTGCGCTGGCAGATCGAGCAGATCGAAGACGGCCACGCCATCCAGCAGGCCACCGTGCTGTTCGATCCCGACACCGGTGAGACGCGCGCCATGCGCACCAAGGAAGACGCGGCCGACTACCGCTATTTCCCTGATCCGGATCTGCCACCGCTGGTGATCGCACGCGACTGGGTGGAGCAGGTGAAGGCCGGCATGCCCGAACTGCCGCGCCAGATGGCCGAGCGGCTGGTGCAGACCTACGGCCTGCCCGAATACGACGCCACCACGCTCACGCAGAGCCCGGCGATGGCCGCCTACTTCGAGACGGCGGCCAAGGCCTGCGGCCAGCCGAAGCTGGTGAGCAACTGGATCATGGGCGAGGTGTCTCGCCGGCTCAATGCCGAGGAGCGCGACATGGCCGGTGCGCCGGTGAGTGCTGCGCAACTGGCGGCGCTGATTGGCCGCATCGCCGACGGCACCGTGTCGAACAACGCCGCCAAGCAGGTGATGGACGCGCTGTGGAGCGGAGAGGGCCGCGATGTGGATGCCGTCATCGAAGCCAAAGGCCTCAAGCAGATGAACGACGCCGGCGCGCTGGAGAAGATCATCGACGAGGTGATGGCCGCCAACGCGCCCATGGTCGAACAGTTCCGCGCCGGCAAGGACAAGGCCTTCAACGCGCTGGTGGGCCTGGTCATGAAAGCCAGCAGGGGCAAGGCCAACCCGCAGCAGGCCAACGACCTGCTCAAGCAAAAGCTTCAGTGAAGAGCAGGGGCACCAGCTTCGGGCTATCTCCGGAGCGCGTGCCCCACCCAGCAAACGCCGAAGAACCGGCTCCGCCGGGCCAAAGGCGTTGTCCCCCTCAGGGGGAAGCCGCGTCAGCGGCGCAGGGAGGGACTACTTCTGTCCCCAGAGCTGACGCAGCTTCACCAGCTCTTCGTCGAAGCGCGCGTTCAGGCGCTGTTTTTCCTGGGTCTGTTCCACCACGAAGCGCTGCTGGACCGCCACCTGCTGTTCGTTGTCTTCCAGCTTGCGGCGCAGCCACTGCGGCGCTTTGCTCACGTCGTTCTGGTAGAACTCCAGTTCGGCGCTGATGTCCTTGCGCTGGTCGAGCAGGGTCTGGGCGCGTTTGTTGACCGCGCTGATCACGTCGTCGATCTGGGCCAGCGCGTCGGCGCGCTCCTTGTCGTGCACGGGCTTGTTCGGGTAGCGGATCAGCAGCGCCCGATCCCGGCGCTTTTCTTCGGCAATGCGGGCCTGCAAGGCTTCTTCGGCCTTCTTCTGGGCGTCGATCCTGGCACGTTCCTCGGCCGTGTAGCTCGGTGGCACGACCCGCTTGACCGTCCCGGAGCCCGTGAGTTCGCGCTGTTCACGGTCCAGGCATTCGGTGATCGGGCGGTCCGATGTGATGCGCCGTCCTTTGCCGTCAATGCAGGTGTAGATGCCTTTGCCCTGGGCCAGCGCCACCGTCGACACCACCATCAGCACCACGCCCCATGCGATGGACGTTGACGGGAGCAGCAGGCGAAGTGGAGCGGGCAAAGCAGGTCCTCAGGCTACGCCGTAGCGCTGGCGGTAGGCCAGCACCCGGTCGCGGTGGCTGGCAAGTTCGTCGCCAGTGTTCTGCCGCAGATACTGCAGCAAATCGGCCAAGGTCGCAATGGCACAGACCTGCAGGCCGAGCTGGTTGCGCACGTATTGCACCGCGCTGTGCTCCACGTCACGCTGCACGCCGTCGGCGCCGACCTCGGTGGCCTTCTCCTGGCGGTCCAGCGCGATCGCTACCGCGTGCGGCTTGGCGCCAGCGGCCTGGATCAGGGCGATGGATTCGCGCGCGGCGGTGCCGGCCGACATCACGTCATCGACAATCAGCACCCGCCCCTGGAGTGGCGCGCCCACCAGCGAACCCCCTTCACCGTGGTCCTTGGCTTCCTTGCGGTTGTAGGCAAAGGGCACGTTGCGCCCCAGGCGCGCCAGCTCGATGGCGACCGCCGCACCGAGCGGAATGCCTTTGTAGGCGGGGCCGAAAATCATGTCGAATTCGATGCCGCTCTCCAGCAGGGCTTTTGCATAGAATTGCGCGAGCCGACCGAGCTTGGCGCCGTCATCGAACAGGCCGGCGTTGAAAAAGTAAGGCGAGAGCCGCCCCGCCTTGGTCTTGAACTCGCCAAAGCGCAGCACGCCCGAGTCCACGCAGAACTGCACGAAGTCCTGCGCCAGCGCACCGTCTTTTGTTCCGGCAGCCGCCGAGCCCGCTTCCAACACCATGGGGAAATCCTTGTTCAAACTGACCAGCCTCAACCTCAACGGCATCCGCTCCGCCAGCAACAAAGGGCTGGAGGCGTGGCTTGCCAAGCATGCGCCCGATTGTATTTGTGTGCAGGAAGTCAAAGCGCAGGCGCCCGACGTGAGCGGGCGCTTCGAGGCCATCGCCGGGCTCAAAGGCCACTTTCACTTCGCCGAGAAGAAAGGTTACTCCGGCGTCGCCGTCTACACGCGCCATGAGCCCAGCGATGTGGTGGTGGGGTTCGACGGCGGCGAGTTCGACGCCGAAGGCCGTTACGTGGAACTGCGCTTCGACACGCCCAAGGCGAAGCGCTCCATCATCAGCGTGTACTGCCCCAGCGGCTCTTCAGGCCCCGAGCGCCAGGAGGCCAAGTACCGCTTTCTCGATGTGTTCTACCCGCACCTGATGGCGCTCAAAGGCCAGCGCGAGTTCATCATCTGCAGCGACGTCAACATCGCGCACCAGAACGCCGACCTGAAGAACTGGCGCAGCAACCAGAAAAACAGCGGCTTCCTGCCCGAAGAGCGCGCCTGGATGACGAAGCTGCTGACGGAAGGCGGCCTGGTCGACGTGTACCGCCGCCTGCAGCCCGACACCACCGAGACCTGCTACACGTGGTGGAGCAACCGTGGCCAGGCCTACGCGAACAACGTGGGGTGGCGGCTGGATTACCACCTGGCCACGCCGGCGCTGGCCGAACACGCGCGCACCGAAGCGATCTACAAGGGCGAGAAGTTCAGCGACCACGCGCCCATCACGATCGAATACGACTTTCAGCTCTGATGGTGGCGGGCGCACCAGAGGCGAAGCCTCAAGCCCTTTTCTTGACGGGTTGAAGCGGGGACACCCGCCCGCAGGCCGTGCCCGATCGGCCGCACTGCCCGGCGACCGCCTTGCTGGGCGTGTTCAGGTGACCGGGCAACCGAAGCGGTGCTGCCGAGGATCGTGCGCCCGCACGGCAAACAGCCATTGCCGCCCATATTTGGTGCGATCTGCGCACCTGAAACCACCTTTTTGATCGAGATCAACGGGTTTTTACCGATTCTGTGCTTGGCACGGATTCTGCACTATGCATTCTGTCGACAGATGACAGTAAACATTAGAGCAAACCGTGACCTCAGCCCAACGAAATACCCCCTTGCACGCGCTTGCCGGCGCAAATCCCGCCATGTCTGCCGCCGAGCGCGAAGTGCGTGGCGACCTGGCCGCCGCCTACCGGCTGATTGCCCAGTACGGCATGGATGACAGCATCTATACGCACATCTCGGCGCGCGTGCCGGGCACGAAAGACCAGTTCCTGATCAACCCTTTCGGCATGCTGTTTCGGGACGTGACCGCCTCCTCGCTGGTCAAGATTGACCTGGACGGCCATGTGGTCGAGCCCAGCCCCCACGACGTCAATCCGGCGGGCTTCACGATCCACAGCGCCGTGCACGCGGCCCGGCACGACGCCGTCTGTGTGCTCCACACCCACACGGTGGCGGGTGTGGCGGTGTCGTCGCTGGCAGGCGGGCTGCAGCCCTGCAACCAGTGGGCGCTGCAGTTCCACAACCGCGTCACGTACCACGCGTTCGAGGGCATTGCCTTGAACCATGAAGAGCGTGAGCGCCTGGTGGCCGACCTGGGCCCGACTTCGAACGCGCTGATCCTGCGCAACCACGGCCTGGTGACACTGGGCCGCAGCGTGGCCGAGGCCTTCATCCTGATGCACAACCTGGAGCGCGCCTGCCGCGTGCAGGTGGCCATCCAGGGCACGGGTCAACCCGTGAACCCGGTGCCCGAAGAGGTCTGCGAGCTGACCGCGCTCCAGTACGCCAGTGGTGACACCAACCGCCTGGCTTCCGCGCCCACCGACCCCTACGCCCGCGAATGGCGCGCCCTGTTGCAACGGCTGGAACCTGCCAGCACGGCCTCGTTCCGCGATTGAGATTTCTCCCTCCTTCCCCTGCCCCACACACTGAAAGGCCCGCACCCATGAAACGCCGCCACCTGATCCAAGCCGTCCCCGCCGCCTTCGGCCTGTCCATTGCAGGGGTGCCCCTGCACAGTTTGGCCCAGGCCAAGAAAGGCGTTGTCAACGTGCTGGTCCAGCCCGAACCGCCGGGCCTGATGATGGGCATCGTGCAGAACGGTCCTACCCAGCTGATCTCCGGCAACATCTACGAAGGCCTGCTGCGCTACAACGAAAAACTGGAGCCGCAACCCCAACTGGCCCTGTCCTGGACCGTCAGCCCGGACAACAAGACCTATGTCTTCACGCTCAAGCCCAACGTGAAATGGCACGACGGCAAGCCCTTCACGGCCGACGACGTGGTGTTTTCGTGCGACGTCTTCCTGCGCAAGACGCATGCGCGCCTGCGTGCCAGCCTGGCGCACGTGGACTCCATCAAGGCGCTGAACCCGCTCGCCGTGGAGTTCAAACTCAAGCAGCCGTTCGGACCCTTCCTGGGCCTCTTCGAGAACGGCACCATGCCCATGCTGCCCAAGCACATCTACGAAGGCACCGACTTCCTGAACAACCCGGCCAACGCCACGCCCATCGGCACCGGACCGCTGAAATTCAAGGAATGGGTCAAGGGCACCTACATCCACCTGGTGGCCAACGAGGCCTACCACCAGGCCGGTGCGGTCACGGTGGAGAGCGTGTATTTCCACGTGATCCCCGACGCCGCCGCACGCGCCGCGGCGTTCGAATCGGGCAAGGTCGACATCGCGCCGGGCGGCACGGTGGAGTACTTCGACGTCAACCGCTTGGCCAAACTGCCCGGCACTTCGGTGACCACCAAGGGCTGGGAGTTCTTCGCGCCGCACAGCTGGCTGTGGATGAACAACCGCACCGCGCCGATGAACAACGTCAAGTTCCGCCAGGCCGTGTGGACCGCCATCGACCGCGAGGCCATGGCCAAGATCGCCTGGTACGGTTTCGCCAAGCCGGCCACCGGGCCGTTCAACAGCCACATCGCTTTTGCCAGCGACGACGTGACCAAGTACCCGCGCGACCTCAACAAGGCCAAGAAGCTGCTGGCCGAGTCGGGCTACAAGGGTGAGACGTTGCGCCTGTTGCCGCTGCCCTACGGCGAGTCCTGGCAGCGCCAGGCCGACATCGTGCGCCAGAACCTCACGCAGGCCGGCATCAAGATCGACATGGTCGCCACCGATGTGGCCGGCTGGAACCAGCGCTGCAACGAGTGGGACTTCGACCTTGCTTTCACCTACGTCTACCAGTACGGAGACCCGGCACTCGGCGTGGCTCGCAACTACACCAGCAGCAACATCGCCAAGGGCTCGCCGTTCAACAACGTGAGCGGCTACGTGAACACGAAGGTCGACGAAATGTTCGCCGCCGGTGCGAAAGAGGGCGACCTGGCCAAGCGTAAAGCCATCTATGCGGAAGTGCAGAAGATCCTGGTGGACGAGGTGCCTGTGGCATGGCTGCACGAGATCAATTTCCCCACGCTGTACCGCAGCAAGATCCAGAACGTCGTGAGTTCGGGCATTGGCCTGAACGACAGCCTGGGTCGCATCAAGATCGGCTGAGCAGACCCCGCCATGAAACGTCTCCAGTTCATGTCCGTGCGAATCCTGCAAGGCCTGCTGGCCTTGCTGCTGATCGCGACCGTCAACTTCTTGCTGGTGCGCGCGGCGCCGGGCGACCCGGTGTCCATCATGGCGGGTGAGGCGGGTGCATCCGACCCGCAGTTCGTGGCCCAGCTGCGCGCCCAGTTCGGGCTGGACCAGCCGCTGCCCACGCAGCTGGCCAACTACTTGGGCCATGTGCTGCAGCTTGACCTGGGTTACTCCTACCGCCAGCAGCAGCCCGTGGTCGACCTGATCCTGGAGCGCCTGCCCGCCACGCTGCTGCTGACCGGCACCGCCTTCGCGCTGTCGCTGGCCATGGGCATCGGCCTGGGTGCGCTGGCCAGCCGCAACGCTGGCAAATGGCTGGACAGCGCCATCACCGTGGTGGCGCTGGTGTTCTATGCCACGCCGCTGTACTGGCTCGCGATGATGGCGGTGCTGCTGTTCACCGTGCAGCTGGACCTGCTGCCGGCCTTTGGCTTTTTCACCGTCGGCGCGGACCTCACGGGCTTGGACCGTGTGCTCGACATCGCCCAGCACCTGATCTTGCCGGCCGGCACCCTGGGCCTCTTCTACATGGCTGTCTACGCCCGCATGACGCGCGCCGCCATGCTCGAAGTGGCGCAGATGGACTTCGTCAAGACCGCGCGCGCCAAGGGCGTGCCAACTGGCCGCATCCAGCGCAAGCACATCCTGCGCAACGCGTTGCTGCCGGTGGTCACGCTGGCCGGTATCCAGGCCGGCGGAATGATCGGCGGCGCCGTGCTGACCGAAACCGTGTTCGCCTGGCCCGGCATTGGCCGGCTGATGTTCGATGCGCTGCTGCAGCGCGACTACAACCTGCTGCTGGGCTGCTTCCTGTTCACCGCGGCGATGGCCGTGCTGTTCAACCTGATCACCGACTTCGTCTACACGCTCGTGGACCCACGCATCGAACTGAGCTGAGGAACCCTGATGAAAAGCAGTTTCTGGCGGCGCTTTTGCCGCAACAAGGGCGCCGTGTTCGGCCTCATCGTGTTGATGCTGGTGGCACTCGTGACCGTGCTCGGCCCCTTCGTTGCCCAGCACGACCCCTGGGACATGGTCGGCATGCCGTTCGCCCAACCGTTGGCCGAGCAGGGCATGCCGCTGGGCACCGACACCCTGGGCCGCGACATCCTGTCGGGCATCGTGGCCGGCGCCCGCGTCTCGCTCCTGATTGGCGTGGTGTCCACCGTGGTCTCGTTGCTGATCGGTGTGTCCATCGGTGCCATCTCGGGTTACTTCGGCGGCTGGGTCGATGCCACGCTGATGCGCTTCACCGAGTTGTTCCAGGCGATCCCGAGCTTCGCGCTGGCCATCGTGCTGGTGGCGATCTTCGAGCCCTCGGTGCAGTCCATCGTGGCGGCAATTGCCGTGGTGTCGTGGCCACCCGTGGCACGGCTGGTGCGCAGCGAGTTCCTGACCCTGCGCCAGCGCGACTTCGTGGCAGCCGCCCAGTTGGCCGGGCAGTCCACGCCGCGCATCATCCTCACGCAAATCCTGCCCAACGCAGCCTCGCCCATCGTGGTCATGGCCTCGCTGATGGTGGCCACGGCCATCCTGCTCGAATCGTCCCTGAGCTTCCTGGGCCTGGGAGACCCGAACCAGATGAGCTGGGGCTACATGGTCGGCTCGGCGCGCACGGTGCTGCGCCAGGCCTGGTGGATGGCGGTGTTCCCGGGCCTGGCCATCCTGCTCACGGTGCTGGCGCTGAACCTGGTCGGTGAAGGCCTGAACGACGGATTGAACGCACGCGCAGACGGGAGGGGCAAATGAACAAGGAGATTCCCATGCAACCGGTGCTCGACATCCAGGCCCTCGACATCCGCCTGCCCTCTGGCGCCGACCGCGCGCTGGCCGTGCAAGGCGCCTCGCTGCAACTGATGCCGGGTCAGACCCTGTGCGTGGTCGGTGAATCCGGCTCTGGCAAGTCCATGATCGCCAACGCCATCATGGGGCTGCTGCCAAGGCCGCACGTGGAGCCCGTGGCCGGCCGCATCCTGTTCGACGGGCAAGACCTGCTGCAGTTGGGCGAACAACAGCTACGCACCTTGCGCGGCCGGCGCATGGGCATGGTGTTCCAGGAGCCCATGACGGCGCTGAACCCGGTGATGCGCATCGGGGATCAGATCGCCGAGGTGTTCGACGCGCATGTGCAGTTGGGTGCCGCCGAGAAGCGCCAGCGCATCCTCGCCGCGCTGGCCGACGTGGGCCTGCCGGAACCCGGGCTGTTGATCGACAGCTACCCGTTCCGCCTGTCCGGCGGCCAGCGCCAGCGCGTGATGATCGCCTGCGCGCTGGCGCTGGAGCCCGCGCTGCTGATCTGCGACGAACCCACCACCGCGCTGGACGTGACCACGCAGGCGCAGATCCTCCAGCTGATACGCGAGCTGCAGCAGCGCAAGGGCACGGCCGTGCTGTTCATCACACACGACTTCGGCGTGGTCTCCGAGATCGCCGACCAGGTGGTGGTGATGCAGACCGGCCAGGTGGTCGAGGCCGGCTCGGCCGCCGCCGTGCTGGCCCGCCCGCAGCATGCCTACACGCGCAAGCTGATCGCCGCCATCCCGAACGGCCAGATGCGTGGGTCGGCCGACCAGCGCTCTATCGAGCATGTGCTTCAGGTGCAGGACCTGCGCAAGACCTACGTGACCGGTGGCAGCCTGTTCAGGAAAGGCCGGCACGTCGAAGCCGCCAAGGGCCTCTCTTTCGACGTGCGGCGTGGCGAGACGCTGGGGCTGGTGGGCGAGTCGGGCTCGGGCAAGTCCACCGTTGGCCGATGCATCGTCGGCCTGGCGCCGTTCGACAGTGGCCGCGTGCTGTTCAAAGGCCGCACGCTGCAGTCGGGTGCGCAGTTCCGCGCACAGACGCAGGGCAAGATCCAGATGGTTTTCCAGGACCCGTATGCCTCGCTGAACCCGCGTCACCGCATCGGTGCGGCCATCGCGCAGGGGCCGATCGCGCAAGGCAAGTCCAGGGCCGAGGCCATGGCCGCCGCCGTGGAACTGCTCCAGCTGGTGGGCCTGGGCCCCGAGGCGGCCGACCGTTTCCCGCACGAGTTCTCGGGCGGCCAGCGCCAGCGCATCGGCATCGCGAGAGCGCTGGCCATGGAGCCTCAGCTGCTGGTGGCCGACGAGCCGGTGTCGGCACTCGACGTGTCGGTGCAGGCGCAGGTCTTGAAGCTGTTCTCCGAAGTGCGCGAGCGCTTCCAGCTGGCCATGGTCTTCATCACGCACGACCTGCGCGTGGCCGGGGAGATGTGCGACCACATCGCCGTCATGCAGCGCGGCGAGATCGTCGAATACGGCGAGACGGCGAAGGTGCTGGCCAATCCGCAGCACGCCTACACGCGCACGCTGATCGAGGCACAGCCGCGGCTGTCGGCCGCGGTCGAGGCGGTGGCGGCATGACGCTCAACATCGCCCTGGTCTCCGACCAGATCGCCATGGACTACCTGCGACCGGCCTTCCAGGCGCGCTTCCCGGAGGCCCGGCTGCACCGCATCGACACCGAGGTACAGGAGCTCGATGCGCTGGAGGCCATCGACGCCGTGGTCTGCTGGTCGCCCCCGCCGGGGCTGCTGGCGCGCATGCCGCGCCTGCGCCTGGTGCAGTCCGTCGGCGCCGGCACCGACCACATCACGCGCGACCCCGCGCTGCCCGACGTGCCGGTGTGCCGCATTGTCGACGCCGACATGGCGGCGGGCATGAACGCCTACGTCGCCTGGGCCGTGGTGCACGGCCAGCGCCACATGGGCCGCTACCTCGACAACCAGCGCCGCCATGCGTGGGAAGAGGCGCCCATCGTGCCGCCGGGCCGGCACCGCGTTGGCATCGCCGGCCTGGGCGTGCTCGGCCAATCGGTGGCGCACGCGCTGGTGGCCATCGGCTACACGGTGCGCGGCTGGAGCCGCAGCCCCAAGAGCAACCTGCCCGCCGGCATCGAAGCCTTCCATGGCGACGCAGCTCGTGGCGATTTTCTGGCCGGCTGCGACACGCTGGTCTGCCTGCTGCCCCTGACCGACGACACGCGCGGCATCCTCAACGCCGATCTGTTCGCGCAACTGCCGCCCGGCGCCCGCCTGGTCAACGCAGGCCGTGGCGCGCATCTGGTCCAGAACGACCTGATCGAGGCACTGGACAGTGGCCAGCTCGCCTCGGCCGTGCTCGACGCCTTCGTCGAAGAGCCACTGCCACCGGGCCACCCGTTCTGGCCGAACCCGCGCATCACCATCACGCCACACGTCGCAACCCGCACCGAGCCGCAGACCATCGCGCAGCAGATCCACGACAACCTGGCCCGGCTGAGAGGCTGAGCCGGGCCTGACAACACCCCAAGACAACCCCAGGCAATGCATCCCATGACCGAACACCGCAGCACCGGCGCCAAAGACGTCGCCACCCACCTGCATTCCTACACCAACCTCGCGGCCTTGCCGAACACGCCGCCTATGGTGATCGTGGGCGGCGACGGCATCCACGTCATCGACGACCAGGGCCGGCGCTACGTCGAAGGCATGTCGGGCCTGTGGTGCGCCTCGCTGGGCTTCTCCAACCAGCGGCTGGCCGACGCCGGCGCGAAGGCCTTGAAGACCCTGCCGTACTACCACACGTTCAACCAGCGCACCAACGTGGCTGTGGCCGACCTGGCCGAGCGACTGCTCGCGCTGGCGCCCGTGCCCATGGCGCGCGTGTTTTTCGCCAACTCGGGCTCCGAGGCCAACGACAGCGCGGCCAAGATGGTCTGGTACTACCACAACGCCATCGGCCAACCGGCCAGGAAGAAGATCATCGCGCGGCGCAACGCCTACCACGGCGTCACCGTGGCCGCGGCCAGCATGGGCGGGCTGGACGGCAACCACCGCGACTTCGACCTGCCCCTGGCCACCACGCCCGCGCGCTTCCTGCACGTGGACTGCCCGCACCACTACCGCTACGCCGAGCCCGGCGAGACCGAGCAGGATTTCTCCACGCGCCTGGCCGCGCAGCTGGAGCAGACCATCCTCGCCGAAGGCCCGGAGACGGTCGCCGCCTTCATCGCCGAACCCGTGATGGGCGCGGGCGGCGTGCTGGTGCCGCCCGCCGGCTACTTCGAGAAAGTGCAGGCCGTGCTGCGCAAGCACGGGGTGCTCATGATCGTCGACGAGGTGATCTGCGGCTTCGGGCGCACCGGCAACATGTTCGGTAGCACGACGTTTGGCATCGAGCCCGACATCCTGACCTGCGCCAAGGCCTTGTCCTCGGGTTATGTGCCGATCTCGGCCGTGATGGTCAACGACAAGGTGCACCGCGCGATCGCCGCCCACAGCGGCAAGCTCGGCAGTTTCGGCCACGGCTACACCTACTCGGGTCACCCGGTCGCCTGCGCCGTGGCGCTGGAGACGCTCAAGGTCTATGAGGACGAGCGCCTCGTCGAGCACGTGCGCGAACTGGCCCCCGCCTTCCAGGCCGGCCTGCAGGTTTTCGCCGGGCGGCCCTGGGTCGGCAACGTGCGTGGCGTGGGCCTGATCGGCGCCATCGAGCTCGTGGCCGACAAGGCCACGCGCACGCCGTTCGGGGTCGAGCGCAAGGCCGGCCACCGCTTCGCCGCGCTGGCGCTGGAAGAAGGCCTCATCGTGCGCGCCATGGGCGACAGCATCGGCCTGTGCCCGCCGCTGATCATCACGCAGGCGGAGCTGGACGACCTGCTCGCGCGCCTGACCCGCGCGATGGACCGCTTCGACGCCGAGCTGAAATCATGATGCCCTCACGCTCTTCACATCGCGTATCACTGCCCCCCGAAGGGGCGCTTCAATGCCTTCGGGCGGCCGGACGGTAATGATGACCATGCAAGCCTTCTTCTCCGACGACCAGTTGCTGCACGACCCGCAGCAGTACATGCGCGTGGGCCGCATCTGCAAGCCCGCCGACCTGCCCACGCGCGCCGAAGCGCTGCAGCGCGCGCTGGCCGCGCGCGGCATCACGGTCAGCGTGCCGCGCGAGGCCGGCCGCGAGGCCCTGGAGCAGGTGCACGCCACCGATTACCTGGACTACCTGGAATCGGCGTTCGAGCGCTGGCAGAAGATCGAGTCGTTCGGTCTGCAGCCGGGCATCGAGGTGCTGCCCAACATGTCGCCGCATGGCACACGCCAGGGGGTCTGCCCCTCGCCCTCGGTGCTGGCACAGACGGGTTGGTACGTCGGTGACCTGTCCTGCCCCATCGGCCCGAACACCTGGCGTTCGGTGCTGCGTTCGGCGCACGCCGCACTGGCCGCCGCCGAGACGGTGCGCAAGACAGGCGGCGTCGCCTACGCGCTGTGCCGGCCATCGGGCCACCACGCCCAGCGTGCGCGCGCGGCGGGCTTCTGCTACGTGAACAACAGCGCCATCGCCGCCGTCACGCTGCGCCAGACCCACGCCCGTGTGGCTGTGCTCGACATCGACGCCCACCACGGCGACGGCACGCAGCAGATCTTCTACGAGCGGGGCGACGTGCTGACCGTGTCCACGCACGCCGACCCGTCCAACTACTACCCCTGGTACACAGGGTACGCGCACGAGCGCGGAACGGGGGAGGGCGAAGGCTTCAACCTGAACCTGCCGCTGGCGCACGGCAGCGGCAACGCCGAATTCGCCCAGGCGCTGGACCAGGCGGTGGCGGCCATCGAGCGTTTCCAGCCGCAGGCCCTGGTGCTGCCGCTGGGCTTCGATACCTACAAGGACGACCCCATCAGCGTGCTGAAGTTCGACATGGAGGCCTTCCGCCTGGCCGGCGCGCGCGTGCGCGCACTGGGCCTGCCCACGGTGGTGGTGCAGGAAGGCGGTTACATGGTCGAGGCCATCGGTGGGGCGCTCGACGCGTTCCTGGAGGGGTTGAACGCATGACGGTCTCTGTGAATGGCCAGCGCCTCTGGCAGAGCCTGATGGACCTGGCCCGCATCGGCGCCACGCCCAAGGGCGGCAACTGCCGACTCGCTTTGAGTGTCCTGGACGGCCAGGGCCGCGACCTGGTGGTCGGCTGGATGCGCGAGGCCGGTCTGGCCATCACGGTCGACCAGATCGGCAACATCTTCGGTGTGCGTCCGGGGCGCGACCCGCAGCGCCGCCCGGTCATGACCGGTAGCCACATCGACACCCAGCCCACCGGCGGGCGCTTCGACGGCTGCTACGGCGTGATGGCCGGGCTGGAGGTCATGCGCACGCTGAACGACCACGGCATCACCACCGAGGCACCGCTGGCGCTGGCGATCTGGACCAACGAGGAAGGCACGCGCTTCGTGCCCGTGATGATGGGATCGGGCGTGCACTGCGGCGTGTTCCCGCTGGAGACCGCGCTGACCGCCACCGACCTGGATGGCCTGGCCGTGCGCGACGAGCTCGCCGCCATCGGCTATGCCGGCAGTGCGCCCATCGGCACGGTGCAGGCCGCGTGTTACCTGGAGGCGCACATCGAGCAGGGCCCGATCCTGGAGGCCGAGCAGACCGTCGTCGGCGTGGTCACCGGCTCGCTGGGCCTGCGCTGGTACGACGTGACGGTCACCGGCATGGAGGCCCACGCCGGCCCCACGCCCATGGCGCTGCGCCGCGACGCGCTGTACGCGGCCACGCACCTGATGCAGACCGTGATCGAGATCGCCAACGACCCCGCGTTCGCGCCGCTGGGTCGTGGCACGGTGGGCGTGGTCAGGGTGCACCCGGCCTCGCGCAACGTGATCCCCGGCCGCGTCGATTTCACGGTCGACCTGCGCCATGAAGACGCCGCGCTGCTCGATCAGATGGAGCAGCGCTTTCGCGTTGCGGCCGCCGCGCTCGCCGCGGGCGAGACCACGGGCACGCGTGTGGACGTGCAGATCGTCGACGTCCAGCAGTTCTCGCCCACGCCGTTCGACCGCGCGCTGGTCGAATGTGTGCGCAGCGAGGCCCGGGCGCGCGGCAGCTCGCACCGCGACATCGTGACCGGTGCCGGCCACGACGCCGTCTACATGGCGCGCCGCGTGCCCACCGCGATGATCTTCGTGCCTTGCAAAGACGGCATCAGCCACAACGAGGTGGAAGACGCCGATCCGCGCCATCTGGAGGCCGGCGCCAACGTGCTGCTGGGCGCCATGCTGGCGCAAGCCGAATGAGCACGGTCCGGCCGTTCCGAAGGCGCTCAGCCCCGCAGTGCGCGGCACGGAGGGTCGTCCAGTGAACGCGGTGCAAACGGTCGCCACCGCGCCGCGCCGCGACAGCACGGCCATCGGCATCGCGCTGTTCCTGTGCGCGCTGGTGCTGTTTGCGGTCTACGACGCCTTCGCCAAACAGATGGTGGCCATTTACCCGCCAGAGATCGTCAACCTGGGCCGCTACATCTTCATCGGCGCCATCGCGCTGGTGCTGCTGTTGCGCCATGGTGACTTCAGGCTGTGGCGCCAGCCGCACCAGAAGCTTCTGACGGCGCGCAGCGTGTCGCTGGCCATCGTGGCCACCTGCTTCATGACGGCGCTGGTCACCATGCCGCTGGCCGAGGCCACGGCGATCTACTTCACAGCGCCGCTGATGATGGTGGCGCTGTCGCCCTGGCTGCTGGGGGAGCGCGTGGGCCGCGCGCAGTGGACGGCCGTGCTGCTGGGCTTCGCCGGCATGTTGTGCATCGTGCGCCCGGGCGGCAGCCTGCCGCTGGTGGGCACGCTGCTGATGGCCGTGTCGGCCGTCTGCTACGCGCTGTTCCAGGTGCTCACGCGCCGGCTCTCCGGCCTGGTGCCGGCGCCCGTGCAGTTCGCCCACATGGCGCTGGCCTGCCTGCTGGTCACCAACCTGCCGGTGCTGTTCATGCCGCACATCACGTTGCCGCCCTGGCCCGAGATGGCGCTGCTGATTGGCGGCGGCGCCGTCAGCGGCGGCGCGCAGCTCTTGCTGCTGGCGGCGTTCCGCCGGGTTGGCGCGGCCACGCTGGCGCCGCTCAACTACGTGCAGCTGCTGCTGGCCGTGCTGATCAGCACGCTGTGGTTCCAGCGGCCGCCGGACGCGCTGGCGCTGGCTGGCATGGCACTGATCGTTGCCGCCGGGGTGTATCTGGCGCGGGCGCGCCGACCGGCATGATGCGCGACAGGCAATGTGACACATGCAAAACAAGGAGCACACCATGACATCCAGCCGGGCCAAAGCCGCACCTGCCCCCGCCTTTTCATCGATCCAGGTGCCTGACCTCGTCGGCGTGGTCGAGGCGCAGTTGCAGGAGGCCATCCTGTCGGGCCGCATCCCGCCCGGCGGGCGCATCGTCGAAGCCGAGCTGGCCAGGCAGATGGGTGTGAGCCGCGCACCCGTGCGCGAGGCCGCGCGCCGCCTGGAAAGCCTGGGCCTGCTGGTCTCGCGTCCGCGCCATGGTTTCGCGGTGCGCACCGTGTCACCCAAGCAGGTCAACGACCTGTACGAGGTGCGCATCCAGCTCGAACTGCTGGGTGCCGCGCTGGCCTGCCAGCACGCCAGTGACGCCGAGCTGGCCCAGCTCGACGCGCGCGTGGACGACATGGTGGCGCGCGCCGAGGCGCTGACCACCGTCGAGCGCGTGGCGCTGGACCTGGACTTCCACTTGACCATCAGCACGCTGTCGGGCAATGACTACCTGCACCGCCTCTTCGACAACATGCAAGCCGAGGTGCGCATGTTCCTCGCGCTCAGCGCAGACAGCTACGGCGACCTCAAGGACCTGGCCGAGTCGCACCGCCCCATCGCCCACGCGCTGGCGCGCCGCGACGTGGCCGCCGTGCAGCACGCGCTGCGCTTCCATCTGGAAGACGCCAAAGCCCACGCCTGCGCCCTGTTTTCGAAGAACTGAAGAACCATGCGCCCCACATGAGAACCATGAGCCCCACATGAAAGTCATCTACAGCGATCAGCACATCGGCCACGACCCGCAGCAATTCATCGTTCGCGGGCGCATGAAGCGCAGCAACGAGCAGCCCGAGCGCGGCACGCTGCTGCTGAACGCGGCTCGCCAGCAAGGCCACACCATCGTGGCGCCCGACGACCACGGCCCGGGTCCGCGCGCAGCCATCCACACGCCCCAGTACCTGCGCTTCCTGGAGACGGTGTGGGAACGCTGGCAGCAACTCGACGGTGCGTCCGACGAGGTCTTGCCCAACGTGCACCCGTTTCCGAACCAGCCCTTCACCTACCCCGACAGCCTGGTCGGCCAGGCGGGTTACCACATGGGCGACATGGCCTGCGCCATCGGCCGCCACACCTGGCATGCGGCCACCTGGTCGGCCCATGTGGCCACGCACGCCGCGCAGCTGGTGCTGGACGGCGAACGGGCGACCTACGCGCTGTGCCGTCCGCCCGGCCACCACGCCTACGCCGACCGTGCCAACGGCTTCACCTACCTCAACAACGCGGCCATCGCGGCCCAGCACCTGCGCCAGCAGCACGACCGCGTCGCGATCCTGGACATCGACGTGCACCACGGCAACGGCACGCAGGGCATCTTCTGGCGGCGCAAGGACGTGCTGACCATTTCCCTGCACGGCGACCCGCATTTCTGCACGCCCTTCTTCACCGGCCATGCGCACGAAGTCGGCGAAGGTGATGGCCTGGGCTACAACCTGAACCTGCCGTTGGCGCGCGGCACGCAGGACGAGGGATTCCTGCAGGCGCTGGCGACGGCAAACGCCACGATCCGCGCGTTCGCACCCGGCGCACTGGTCGTGGCCCTGGGCTTGGACGCGCACGAGCACGACCCCTACCAGGCACTGGCCGTCAGCACCCCGGGCTTCGCGCGCATCCTCGGCGATATCGCCCGTCTGGGCCTGCCGACCGTGCTGGTGCAGGAAGGCGGCTACCTGTCGGAAGACCTGGGCCCCAACCTGGCCAGCGCGCTGGGTGGATTCGAGAAGGCCGCGTGATGCTGCAAGACCTCGACGCAGCCATCTGCGCGGCCCTGCCCGAGGCCGCGGTGCTGACCGCGCCATCCGCGCCAGTGCGAGCCGACTGGGCCACCGACCTGCTGCAACGCCTCTACGGACTCTCCGGCACGCTCAAGCCGCTGACCGGCGAGCGCGACGCCAACTTTCTGCTGGAGCCGTCGGACGGCGGCGCACGCCGCATGCTCAAGCTCTCGCACCCGGACGAAGACCCGCTGGTCGCCGACTTCCAGACCCAGGCCCTGCTGCACGTGGCCACCACCGACGCGGGCCTGCCGGTGCAGCGCCTGCTGCCCGACCGGCACGGCGCCCCTTCGGTGCAGATCGAAGACGCCGAAGGCCGCACCCGTGTGGCCCGCGTGTTCAGCTACCTCGAAGGCCTGCCGATGCCGCAGGCACCGCGCTCGGCCGCACAGCGGCTCAGTGTGGCGCGCATGCTGGCCCGGCTGGACCTGGCCCTGTTGGGCCTGCGTCACGCCGCCGGCGCGCGCGAGCTGCCCTGGGACATCCAGCGCGCCGACCGCGTGCGCCCGCTGCTTGTGCACGTGGCCGACCCGGCGCGCCGCGCGCTGGTCGAGGCCGCGCTCGACGGTTTCGAGCGGCGCGCCAAGCCCCGGCTGGCAACGTTGCGCCGCCAGCCCATCCACAACGACTTCAACCTCTACAACCTGCTGGTCGACCCGGACGCGACCGACCGTGTGTCGGGCATCCTGGACTTCGGCGACATGGTGGAAGGCCCGCTGGTCGACGATCTCGCCGTGGCTGCGTCCTACCAGATCGACGAGACCAGCGATGCACTGGCCACGATCGCGCCGTTCGCGGCCGCCTACCACGCGGTGTCGCCGTTGCAGGAAGCCGAGACCGCCTTGCTGCTGGACCTGGTGCGTGCGCGCCTGGTCATGGTGGTGGCCATCAGCGGCTGGCGCGCCGCGCGCCAGCCCGACAACGCGGCCTACCTGATGCGCAACAACGCCATCTCGTGGGCGCGGCTCGCGGCCTGCGCCGCGCTGACGCCCGATCAGGTGCAGTCGGCCATCCATGCGGCCTGCCGCACGTCCACCCTGGAACCCCTTCATGACTGAACCCAGCCCCACGTCCGAGCTGCTCGCGCGCCGCGCACGCCTGCTCGGTCCAGCCTACCGCCTGTTCTACGAACAGCCCTTCCACCCCGTGCGTGGCGAAGGCGTGTGGCTGTTCGATGCGGCCGGCACGCCCTACCTGGACGCTTACAACAACGTGGTCTGCGTGGGCCATGCGCACCCGCACGTGGTCGAGGCCATCGCGCGCCAGGCCGCGACGCTGAACACCCACACGCGTTATCTGCACGACGGCATCCTCGACTACGCCGAGCGCCTGCTGGCCACCATGCCGGCCGCATTGGGCCATGCCACGTTCACCTGTTCCGGCAGCGAGGCCAACGACCTGGCCATGCGCATCGCCACGGCCCACACGGGTGGCAAGGGGCTCATCGTCACGCGCTTCGCCTACCACGGCGTGACCTCGGCCATCGCCTGCGCCTCGCCCTCGCTGGGCAAGTTCGTGCAGATCGGCGAACACGTGCGCCTGGTGGACGCGCCCTCGGGCGGCGATGACGACACCGGCCGCCGCTTCGCCGACGGCGTGAGCGCCGCCATCGCCGACCTGCGCGCGCACGGCATCGCGCCGGCGGCGTTGATGGTGGACACGGTGTTCTCCAGCGACGGCATCTTCACCGGCCCGACCGGTTTCCTGCGCGAGGCCGTGGAGGCCATCCACGCGGCCGGCGGCGTGTTCATCGCCGACGAAGTACAGCCCGGTTTCGCGCGCACCGGTGAAGCGTTCTGGGGCTTCATGCGCCATGGCGTGGTGCCCGACATCGTCACCATGGGCAAGCCCATGGGCAACGGCCACCCGGTCGCGGGCCTGGTGGTCAAGCCCGAGGTCATGCGGGCCTTCGGCCAGACCAGCCGCTACTTCAACACCTTCGGCGGTAACCCGGTCTCGATGGCCGCGGCATCGGCCGTGCTGGACGTGATCGAACAGCAGGACCTGCAGCGCAACGCCTTGCGGGTGGGCCGCTACCTGCGCGAAAGCCTGGCCGCACTGGGCCAGCGCCATGCCCTGGTGGGCGAGGTGCGCGGCGCCGGCATGTTCGTGGGCGTGGAGCTGGTCGACGACCGTTCCACACGCACACCGGCGGCGGCCGACGCCGCGCGCGTGGTCAACGGCCTGCGCGAGCGGCAGGTGCTGCTCAGCGCCACGGGCGAGCACGCCAACGTGCTCAAGATCCGGCCACCGCTCGTGTTCACGCGTGAGCACGCCGACCTGCTGGTGCAGCGGCTGGACGAGGTGCTGACGGCCATCGCGGGGTGATGGCCCCACGGTGGACCAGTGCCGTCCCCCTCCCGCCGAAGGCGAGAGAGCGGGGGACTCATTTCAGTGCCGCACCGGCAGCTGCGCCTGCAGCGAGCGCACCTGCTGCTCCAGCGTTTCGATGCGCTGGATGTGGTCCAGCAGCAGCGCCACGGCAAACAGGTCGAGGTCGAAGTCCTGGCGCAGCTTGCTGACGGTGCGCATGCGCGTGACGCAGTCGGCGCTGAACAGGCGCAGGTCCGCCTCGGACGGGCCGGTCTGCAGCGGCCGCAGCGCGCCGTATTCCACCAGCTCTTCCACGTCGGCGGTGCTGATGCCGCAAACCCGCGCCAGCTCGGGCAGCGTGACGCTCTGAACCTCGTCGAGCCAGACCCATTCGACGGCTTGCATGTCGGTGTTCATGAAGTGGCTCCTGTTGGCGCGGTGCGCGGATGGAACGAAGAGTCCTTGGCGAGCGCTTCGAACAGCTCGCGTTCGCGCTCGGTGAGGGTGGCGGGCACGTCGATCAGCACCACGGCGTAGAGGTCGCCCGGGGCGCTGCGGCCGTTCGCCAGGCCGCGCCCGCGCAGCCGCAGCTTGCGGCCCGAGCGCGTGCCGGGCGGCACGGTCAGTGTCACCGGACCGTCCAGTGTGGGCACTTCGGCTTCCGTGCCCAGCGCCGCTTCCCAGGGCGTGAGCACCAGGTCGAAATACAGGTCCTGGTGGTCGGTGCGGAAAATGCGGTGCGGCGCCAGCGTGATGTGCAGGTAGATGTCGCCATCGGCGCCGCCGTTCTGGCCTTTGCCGCCTTTGCCGCGCAGCCGGAGCTTCTGGCCATCGCGCACGCCGGGCGGCACGGTCACTTCCAGCGTGCGCTCCTGGCCGCCGTCGTCCAGGCTCAGGTGCACGGTGCGCCCGCGGTGGGCGTCTTCCAGGCTGATGCGAATGGTGGTTTCCAGATCGCGTCCGTCCCGGGGCAGAGGTCCCTGCGGATGGCGGCGGCCCCGGCCCATGGCGGCGAGCAGGTCTTCGAGGTCCATCTCGTCAAACACCGGGCCGTTCGTGGCGTGGTCGCGGCGCCATTGCGGCGGCGGCGAAAACGGCTCACCGGCCGGGTGCCTGCCCAGCTCGTCGTAGGCGGCGCGTTTTTCGGGGTCCTTCAGCGTCGCGTAGGCCTCGGCCACCTCCTTGAAGCGGGCCTCGGCCCCCGGCGCCTTGGACATGTCCGGGTGGTGCTCGCGGGCGAGCTTGCGGTAGGCCTTCTTGATGGCGTCGATGTCCGCATCACGCGGCACGCCCAGGGCCGCGTAATAGTCTTTGTACTTCATGCAAAACTCCCGGGGACACAGCTTGGGTGACCAGAATAACCGGGTCTGTGCACTGGTGTACCCTGAGCGCCTCCCGCTCCACCCAGATCGCTTCAGCGCTGCGCCGCCGTGAGCAGCAGCTCGTTGGGGCCGACCCAGCCCCCGGGCGTGTTGAACTGGCCGAGGCGCTCCTCCATGTCGGCCCACGCGGCCTCGGCGGCTTCGGGTGCCAGCCGCCCGAGGATCTGCTGGATGGGGCTGGCCGAGGCGCGCACGAAGTCAAGATAGTGGCGCGCCGTGGGCAGGCGAAAGGGCGCGTCCAGCGCTGTGGTGGCCACCTGCCGGAAGCCGGCGGACTGGAACAGCTGATCGCACAGGCCCGGCCGACCCAGGCTCAGCAGGCCACCGGGCTGGTAGGGGTTGCGCGGGGGCAGCCCGGCGTGGCGCAGGGCGGTGGCCATGAGCAGGCCGATGCAGGGGTTGCGCTCGGGTCGCGAGAACACCACGGCGCAGATGCCGCCACCCGTGCGCAGCGCCCGGTGCATGGCGCGCAGGCCTTGCTGGGGATCGGGAAAGAACATCAGGCCCAGGCGGCACACCACGGCGTCGAAGCTGGCGGGCGGCACCGGCAGGGCCTCGCCGTCGGCCACCAGGGTCTGGACGTTGTCGTGACCGGCCAGGCGCGCGTTGTCCCGCGCCAGCGCCAGGATGGCCGGCGACAGGTCGGTCGCGAGCACGCGGCCCGTCGGACCCACGCGCTGCGCGATGTCCAGCGACTGGTCGCCCGCGCCGGCGGCCACGTCGAGCACCGCGTCGCCGGGGCCGACGCCGGCCATGTCGATCATGGCGTCCGTCGCGGGGCGCAGCCAGGCACGGATCTCTTCGGTGTGGGCGTTCCAGCCAGGGGCAGAGAGGTCCCATTGTTCGCGGGCGGCGGCCTTGAACGCCGGGCCGTCCGGGGGTGTGATGTCGATGTTGGCGACAGGGGCTGAGGTGGTGGTCATGGTGGACTCCTCGGGAGGTGGTGGCGGTGCGGGATGGCCCGGCCAGTCTGTGCCGTCGACACCGCCACCACAAGCCGCAGGCTCGCATAATGGGACCGCAGAAATGCATCACCCGAGGCATCTGCCCACCCGAGGTCGCCCGCCATGTTCGACTGGAATGACCTGAAGTACCTGCTGGCGGTGGCGCGGCACCAGAGCACCACCGCCGCCGGGCGCGCCCTGCAGGTGAACCAGTCCACGGTCCAGCGCCGGCTCGCCGAACTGGAGCGCGGCCTGGGGCAAGCGCTGGTGGTGCGCCACCCCAGCGGCTACCGGCTCACGGCCTATGGGGAGCAGCTGCTGCCGCTGGCGCAGGATGTGGAGCGCGCCGCACTGGCACTGGCCCGGCATGTGGAAACCTTCCAGCGCGATGTGTCGGGTGTGGTGCGCGTGACCTGCCCGGAACCGCTGATGTTGCGGCTCTCCCGCTCGACGCTGCTGGAGCGCTTCCGCGCCCGCTATCCCGGGCTGGAGGTGGCGTTCGTGATGAGCGACAAATACCTCGACCTGGCGCAGGGTGATGCGGACATGGCCCTGCGCTCGGGCGACACCGAAGACAACGCCCTGATCGGCCGCAAGGTGGGCGATTCGCTGTGGGCGGTGTACGCCAGTCCGAAGTACATCGCTCGACGCGGTGAGCCCGACAGCGTGCAAGAGCTGGTGCAGCACGACTGGGTCGGCTTTGACGAGAGCATGGCCCAGCACCGCGCATCGGCATGGTTGCAGCATGTCGCCCCAGCGGCCCGTGTGGTGGCGCGCAACGACAGCGTGCTCGGGCTGGTCTATTCGGCGAAGGCCGGCATGGGCCTCGCCGCGCTGCCGACCGCGCTGGGTGACGCCGAGCCCGACCTGGTGCGGGTGCTGGGGCCGATCCCCGAGCTGGCGCGCATCTGGCGCGTGCTCACCACGGCGGAGCTGCGGCACACGCCGCGCGTCGCGGCGCTGTTTGACTTTCTGGTCGACGAGGTCGATGCCTTGCGGCCCATCATCACCGGCTGAGGCGGGTGATGGGGTCGTCCGTCAAGGGGCTTGCCCGGCACTGTGGTGCGTGCTGCGATCACGCGCCCATCTTCATCGAATGCGATTTCCCGTTCTGCGGTCGGACTCCTTGTGCCGGGAAGCCAAAGGCCCCGCACTTCCGGTAAGAGGTGCTTTTTGCCGGCATCGGGTGCCTGGTCGGCGGGTGTCTTCTGGCGGGTGGCTGGAAGAGATGGTCGGCAAAGTTGGTGAACGCATTAGAGGGGCGCCTGAATCATCTGTCCAATACAGATTAAGCAACTTGCCATCTTGAAACGAGATAATAGGTGCCGTCCTGAATCCCATTGCCCGCCCACCATGGAACTCCGCCAATTGCGCTACTTTGTGGCCATCGCCGACAGCGGCAGCTTTTCCAAGGCGGCCGAACGGGTGTTTGTCGCCCAGTCGGCGCTCAGCCACCAGGTGGCCCAGCTCGAAGACGAGCTGGGTGGCAGTCTCTTTCACCGCTCACGCCGCGGCGTCGAGCTGACCGACGCCGGGCAGCGCTTTTTTCCCCACGCGGTCTCGATCCTGCGGCAGGCCGAGGAGGCGTTGCACAGCGCGCGCCAGACCGACGATGAGCCACGTGGCAAGGTGGTGTTCGGCATCCCGCACAGCGCGTCCAACGCGCTGGCGCTGCCCCTGCTGCGCGAAGTCCACCAGCGCTTCCCCCGGATCGAGCTTGAACTGACCGAGGAGCTCACGGGCAACCTCACGCGGCAGCTGCGCACCGGGCAGATCAACCTGGCTGTGCTGTTCGACGATGGCCACCTGGGCGGTTTCACCCGCACGGGCCTGCTGAGCGAGCAGCTGTGCCTGATCGAGCCCGCCGGCCCCGGCACCACCTCGGGCGCCACGATCACGCTGGCCCAGGCACTGGCGCAACCGCTGATCCTGCCGGCGAGTCCGCACGGTGTGCGCCCCCTGATCGAGGCGGCTGCGGCCCGGGCCGGCCTTGCGCCGCCCCAGGTGTTTGCCGACATCAGCTCCATCAGCATCCTGCGCACCACGCTGCTGGCGGGGCTGGGTCGCACCCTGTTGCCCGTCATGCCGTTGCGGCCGGAAATCGAAGCCGGCCTGCTGGTGGCGACGCCGGTGGTGAACCCGCCCCTGGAGCGGGTCCTGGTGCTCTGCGCATCGGTCCACATCCCCTTGTCGTCGGCGTCCCAGGCCGTGGCCGGGCTGGCCGTGGCCTTGGTGCAGCGGCTCTGCACCGAGGGGCACTGGCCCGGTGGAACCCTGCTGCCGGGCGATGCCAGTTTTTCCGCGACCTGATTGATACAGTACCGCCAGTCCCTCAAAGCCGGCCCGCAGACCCATGTTCCAGTACCGCACCGTTCCCGTCACTGCTTTTGCCCAGAACTGTTCCATCGTCTGGTGCGATG
Organism: Hydrogenophaga sp. ZJX-1; assembly: GCF_048590325.1. Lineage (NCBI taxonomy): Bacteria > Pseudomonadati > Pseudomonadota > Betaproteobacteria > Burkholderiales > Comamonadaceae > Hydrogenophaga > Hydrogenophaga sp. ZJX-1. The sequence goes on along the minus strand of NZ_JBMBRA010000005.1, from coordinate 67,253 downwards.
AAACCCTGGACGCCGCCATCATCGACCCGGGGGGAGACCTGGAGCGCTTGCTGGCCGAAGTGAAGCGCCTGGGCGTCACGCTCAAGGCGATCTGGCTCACCCACGCCCACATCGACCACGCCGGCGGCACGGCCGAACTCGCCGCGCAGCTGAATCTGCCGATCATCGGCCCGCACCCGGGTGACCAGTTCTGGATCGACGGCCTTCCGCAGCAAAGCGCGATGTTCGGTTTTCCGCCAGCGGGCCATTTCACGCCCACGCGCTGGCTGGCCGATGGCGACACGGTGCAGATCGGCCACTGCACGCTCAACGTGCGCCACTGCCCTGGCCACACACCGGGCCATGTGGTGTTCCAGTCGCCCGAAGCGCGGCGCGCTTTCGTGGGCGACGTGCTGTTCGCCGGCAGCATCGGGCGCACGGACTTTCCGCAAGGGAATCACGCGCAACTGATCAGCAGCATCAGGGAGCGCCTCTGGCCCATGGGCGATGAGACGGTGTTCATCCCCGGGCATGGCCCGGAGAGCACGTTTGGCGAAGAGCGGCGCTTCAACCCGTATGTGAAGGGCGGCTGAACCGCTCGCCCGTTCACGGGCTCAAAGGCCGAGCAGCTTCTTGGCTTCGCCGAGCGCCTTCATGGACTCGTCGTGCTTGCCCGCCTTGTGCATTTTTTCGCCTTCCGCACGCAAGGACTTCACCTTGTCCATGTCGGACATGGACAGGCTCGGGTTGGTGCCGAGCTTGGCGTCGATCGCTTTCATTTCGTTGGGGCAGCTGTTGGCAAACGCCACGGAACACCACAGCAAGGCGGACACGGTCACCAGGGTTTTCATGCTTGTCTCCTACGGGTGGGCGTCGGCAGGCGCCGACTGGCGGATGCTAGCCGCGTCGTGCCCGCCCGTACAGTGTTTGCCCCTTTGGTCGTGGGGTGGTGGATGGCAGGGCAGGGGCGCCGGCGTGGTTTGCGGGGTTGAAAACGTCTGTGCGATGACGCACAGTCATGCGGGTTCCAACGGACCAAGATGGGAAGCTGCCCTGCCTTCCCTTTATCCGTACCCGAGAACATGAGCATCCTCCCGGCTTCGCGGTACCTGCGCGTGCTGACCGTCAACATCCACAAGGGCTACAGCGCCTTCAACCGCCGCTCCGTGCTGCACGGCCTGCGCGAGGCGGTGCGCGCGGTGGGCAGCGACCTGGTGTTCCTGCAGGAGGTCGAAGGCGGCTCGGGTGCCGCGAGCGCGCAATACGAGTTCCTGGCCGACCAGATCTGGTCCGACCACGCCTACGGACGCAACGCGGTGGCCGAGGGCCTGGACCACGGCAACGCGGTGCTGTCCCGCTTTCCGATTCTGCACAGCGCCAACCACGACATCTCGCTGCCCGGCGTCGAGCCGCGCGGCCTGCTGCACTGCGTGCTGGCCATGCCCGACGGCTTGCCCGATCTGCAGGTGATGTGTGTGCACCTGGGGCTGAGGGAGGCGCACCGGCGCCACCAGCTGGAGTGCCTGTGTGAGACGGTGCGGCGCGAGGTGCCCGCCGATGCGCCGCTGATCGTCGCCGGCGACTTCAACGACTGGCGTTCGCGCGCCGACGCGAGCCTGAATCCCTGCGGACTGACCGAGGTGTTCCGCCACCACCTGGGTGCGCACGCGCGCAGCTTTCCGGCGGGGTTGCCGCTGCTGCGACTCGACCGCATCTACGTGCGCGGCGTGGCCGCGGCCCGGCCGCTGCCGCTGCCGCACAGGCCCTGGTCCGGGCTGTCCGACCACGCGCCGCTGGCCGCCGGCATCGATCTGCAGGAGGCGCCATGAACTCGCACTGGGTGCCGGGCAACCGCATCACGCTGCTGGAGAACGGCGAGGTCTACTTCCCTCGCGTGTTCGAAGTCATCGCCGCGGCCGAGCACGAGGTGCTGCTCGAAACCTTCATCCTGTTCGACGACAAGGTCGGGCGCGAACTGCAGCAGGCGCTGCTGGGCGCGGCCGGCCGCGGTGCCGTGGTGCATGTGCTGGTCGATGGCTGGGGTTCGCCCGACCTGCCGCCGTCGTTCACCCAGCCGCTGCTCGACGCGGGCGTGCGGCTGCGCAGCTTCGAGCCGGCCCGGCGCCTGCTGGGCGCGCGCATCAACATGCTGCGGCGCATGCACCACAAGCTGGTGGTGGTGGATGGCCGACGGGCCTTTGTCGGCGGCATCAACTATTCGCTGGACCACCTGGCCGAGTTCGGGCCGCTGGCCAAGCAGGATTACGCGGTTGAGGTCGAGGGCCCGCTGGTGGGCCAGATCCAGGCCTTCTGCCGCGCCAACCTGGACGGGCCCCAACCCGCGCGCCACGACTGGCTGCAGCGCTGGCGCGCGATCCGCCATCGGCGCTCCGGACTGGAAGCCGTGGGCGAGGGCGCGGTGGCGGCCTTCGTCACGCGCGACAACCGCGGCCACCGCACCGACATCGAGCGCCACTACCGCGTTGCGGTGCGCAGCGCGCACGAACGTGTGCTGATCGCCAACGCCTATTTTTTCCCCGGCTACCGGTTCCTGCGCGACCTGCGCGCTGCGGCGCGCCGCGGCGTTCGGGTCGACCTGATCCTGCAGGGCTGGCCCGACCAGCCCTGGGTGCAGAAGGCCTCGGCGCTGCTGTACGGCCACCTGATGCGCGCCGGGGTGAACGTCTACGAGTACGTTGAGCGCCCGTTGCACGCCAAGGTGGCGGTGGTCGATGACCTGTGGGCCACCGTCGGATCGAGCAACCTCGACCCGACCAGCCTCAGCCTGAATCTGGAGGCCAACGTGGTGGTGCGCGACGGCGCGTTCGCCCGGCTTCTGAGTGGGCGCCTCGAACACCTGATGCAGCGCGGGTGCCAGCGCGTGCAGCTGCCGACGCCAGGGCGGCTGCGCTCGGCCTGGATCGCGCTGCGCAGCCTGGTGGTCTTCCACGTCCTGCGCCGCTACCCGACCTGGGCACGGCTCACCGGCACGAGCGCGCCGCAGGTGGTTCCCATGAGGACCGACTCAGCATGAAGCCCTGGGCCCGCACCACCTGGTTGTGGTTCAAGCGGGTGGCACCTTGGGCGCTGGCGGCGCTGGTGCTCACGCTGGTGGTGCGGCAGGCCCGCACGGTGGACTGGCCCGCGGTCTGGCAGGCGCTGCAGCAGATGCCGCCTGGTCGGCTGGCGGCGGCGGCCGGCCTGGCGCTGCTCAGCCATGGCCTGTACGCCAGCTTCGACCTGATCGGACGCCGGCTCACGGGCCACCGGCTGTCCACGCTGCGAACGCTCGGCACCGCTGCCATCAGCTACGCCTTCAACCTCAACGCCGGCTCGCTGGTGGGCGGCTTCGCCCTGCGGCTGCGGCTGTACACGCGCTGGGGCCTGTCCGCGTCGACGGTGGCGCAGATCATTGCGCACAGCATGGCGACCAACTGGCTGGGTTATTTGTGGGTGGGCGGCGCGGTGCTGCTGTGGACGCCGCCGCGCCTGAGCGACGGCTGGGCGCTGCCCGATCCGGCCCTGCGCGCCATCGGGCTGGCGATGGTGTTGGTGGCGCTGGCCTACCCGGTGCTGTGCTGCTTCGTGCGCCCGCGCCGGCTGGCGTGGCGCGGCCAGTCGCTGACGCTGGCCAGCGGCCCCCTGGCGGTGTGGCAGCTGGTGGCGGGTGGCGCGAGCTGGCTGCTGATCGGCGCCACCGTCTGGAGCCTGTTCGGTGGCCGCATCGACTACCCCACCGTGCTCGGTGCCCTGCTGCTGGCGGCGCTGGCCGGTGTGCTGACGCACGTGCCGGCGGGCCTGGGTGTGCTGGAGGCGGTGTTCGTGGCCACGCTCGGCACCCGCCTGCCGTTGGTCGAGGTGCTCGCCACGGTGCTGGCCTACCGCGCCGTGTACTACCTGTTGCCACTGGCGCTGGCCTTGCCTGCCTACGCGCTGAGCGAGGCGGCTGCGCGGCACCGGACCGGTGCGGACCGGGCGCCGGCCCAACGATAGTCCGGGCCGCCCCAAGGCAGGCCCAGCCCCCTCGAGGGGCAGCGACCCGCGCAGCGGCGGAGTGTGGGGGGAACGGGCCAGCCGCCGGGCCGCCCCAAGGCAGGCCCAGCCCCCTCGGGGGCAGCGACCCGCGCAGCGGTGGAGCGTGGGGGAACGGGCCAGCCGCCGGGCCGCCCCAAGGCAGGCCCAGCCCCCTCGGGGGGCAGCGACCCGCGCAGCGGCGGAGCGTGGGGGAACGGGCCAGCCGCCGGGCCGCCCCAAGGCAGGCCCAGCCCCCTCGGGGGGCAGCGACCCGCGCAGCGGCGGAGCGTGGGGGCTACCTACCCCTTCTGCGCCCGCTCGTACAACCCCTGTACCTTGGGCACATTCGCCTCCAGGTCGCGGATGCGGTTCGGGCCGGTGGGGTGGGTCGAGAGAAAGCCGATGCCTGGGCCCCCCGTCTGGGCGGCCATCTTCTGCCACAGGCTCACGCTGGCGCGGGGCTGATAGGCGCCGCGTGCCGCGAGCTCCAGGCCCACCAGATCGGCCTCGGACTCGTCCTCGCGGCTGAACCGCAGCGTGAGCAGCTGCGTCCCCAGCCCGGCGGCCACGTTGCCCAGATCGCCCAGCCCCAGCAGCTGGGCGCCCAGCCGCAGGCCGAGGTCGGTGGCGCTGCTCTTGGCCAGCCGTTCACGCGCGTGTTCGCGCAGGGCGTGGGCCATCTCGTGGCCCATGATCATGGCGGCTTCGTCGTCGTCCAACTTCAGCTGGCTCAGGATGCCGGTGTAGAAGGCGATCTTGCCGCCGGGCAGGCAGAAGGCGTTGAGCTGGTCGCTGTTGATCAGCACCACTTCCCAGCGCCAGTCTCTGGCGCGCGGGTTCCAGGCAACGGTGTGCGGAATGAGGCGTTTCGCGATCGCGTGCAGCCGCCGGGTCTGCGGGTGGCTGGCGGGCAGCAGGGCGTTTTGCTGCTTTGCTGCCTGCACGGTCTGCACAAACTGCTGGCTGCCGGCCTGTTCGATCTGATCGGCTGGCACGAGCTTGCGCAGGCTGGACGCTTTGCCCACGTCGACCTGGGCGGCTGCGGGCAGGGCGGCCGCTGCCGCGCCCGCGAGCACGAAGGCGCGGCGCGCCTGCCAGGGTCCTCGCTGGGGTGCCGGTTGGGGTGTGGGTGCGGAGGCTGTCTTGAGGTCGCAGAGAAAACACATGGGTCAATAATAGGCAAAGCCCCCGCCGGGCGCACCCACCTGCCGCAATGACCGAGAACGCCGTCACGCCTTCGACCCCACCAACCACCGCACGCCCCACCTGGAGCGAGACCCTGCGGGCCTATCTGGAGCCCGCCAGCCTGCGCATGTTCGCGCTCGGCTTCTCGGCCGGTCTGCCGCTGTTGCTGGTCCTGGGCACGCTGAGCTTTCGCCTGCGCGAGGCGGGACTGGACCGGACGACCATCGGTTACCTGAGCTGGGTGGGGCTGGCGTATGGCTTCAAGTGGTGCTGGTCGCCGCTGGTGGACCGGCTGCCCATCCCCTTGCTCACGCGCTGGATGGGGCGGCGGCGCAGCTGGCTGCTGCTGTCGCAGGGCGCGATCATGGCGGCGCTGGTGGGCATGGCGCTGTCGGACCCGCGCACCGGGCTGAACGTGGTGGTGTGGTGCGCGCTGGCGGTGGCCTTTGCCTCGGCCACGCAGGACATCGCGCTGGACGCCTTTCGCATCGAGTCCGCCGACACGCGGCACCAGGGCGTGCTCGCCGCGACCTACCAGACGGGCTACCGGCTGGCGATGATCTGGGCAGGGGCGGGCGTGTTGTGGCTGGCGGCGCGTGCCGAGGTGGCGCCGGTGGCCCAGGCCGCTGTCGCGGCGGTCACCGCCGCCGCTGATGCCGCGAAGCCCGTGCCGGGTGCGCTGTACCAGAACGCCGCCTGGACCTCGGCCTACCTCGTCATGGCCGCGAGCATGCTGGTGGGGGTGGTGACGGTGCTGTTCTCGCGCGAACCGGTGCAGCTCGCCGTGCCGCCCGCGCGCAACGCGGCCGAGTGGTTCCGGGGCGCCTTCGTCGAGCCGTTCGCCGACTTCCTCCAGCGCTACGGCAAGCAGGCCTTGCTGATCCTCGCACTGATCGGCGTGTACCGCATCAGCGACGTCGTGATGGGCATCATGGCCAATCCGTTTTACGTGGACATGGGCTACACCAAGGACGAGGTGGCCGCGGTGACCAAGGTCTACGGCGTGATCATGACCCTGGTGGGCGCCTTCATCGGCGGCGCGCTGTCGCTGCGCTGGGGCGTGATGCGGGTGCTGATGCTGGGCGCCATCCTCTCGGCCGCGAGCAACCTGCTGTTTGCGTGGCTGGCCGGTCATGGTCACGACGTGACGGCGCTGATCGCCGTGATCTCGGCCGACAACCTGAGCGCGGGCGTGGCCTCGGCCGCCTTCATCGCCTACCTGTCGAGCCTGACCAACGTCACCTATTCGGCCACGCAGTACGCGCTGTTCAGCTCCATGATGCTGCTGGCGCCCAAGTGGCTGGCGGGCTATTCGGGGGCGTTCGTCGATGCCTACGACTACCCGACCTTCTTCACCGCCACGGCTTTCCTGGGCGTGCCGGTGTTGCTGCTGGTCTGGCTCGCCACGCGGCTCATTCCGCTGCCGGAGCGTCCAGCAGGCGTTTGAGCTCGGCCTTCTGCACCTTGCCGAGCGCGGTCTTGGGCAGGGCGTCGACACGCATCCAGCGGCGCGGCCACTTGTAGCGGGCCAGACGCCCGTCGAGGAAACGCTGCAGGGGTTCGGCCCAGTCCGGTTGGTCGTGCTCCCCGGGCTGCAGCACCAGCACCGCGACCGCCACCTCGCCCCAGCGCGCGTCGGCCTGGCCGATCACACTGCACTCGACCACCAGCGGGTGTTGCAGCAGCAGGTTTTCGATCTCGGCCGGGTAGATGTTTTCGCCGCCGGAAATGATCATGTCCTTGGACCGGCCGACCACGGTGAAGCTGCCGTCGGGCGCCTGTTGCGCCAGGTCGCCGCTGTGGAAGAAGCCGTCGGCGTCGCAGGCCGCGCGGTCGGGCCAGTAGCGCCGGACCACATTGGGCGCCCGGATGCAGAGCTCACCCACGGCACCAGGCGCCACCACCGCACCCAGGGCGTCGCGCAGCGCCACCTCGACGCCGGGCGCCGGCCAGCCGCAGGAGCCGGCATGGTCCTGGGCGTGTTCGGCTGGCAGGGCGATCGAGAAAGGGCCGGTTTCGGTGCTGCCGTAGACGTTGCAGACCGGCACGCCGCGCGCATGAAACGCGGCCAGCGGTGCGGGCGGCAGCAGGCTGGACCCGGCCCAGACCGCGCGCAGGCTGGACAGATCGGTGCCGGTCCACCGCGGGTGTTCGGTCAGCGCCTTGAGGGTGGCGGGCACCTGCAGGGTGAGGGTGGGGCGTTCGTGCGCGATGCAGTCCAGCGTGGCAACGGCATCGAAACGTGAAAAGAGCAGCACACGCGCGCCGACCGACAGCGCCGGCAGCGTCTGGAGGCACAGGCCGCCGACGTGGAACAGCGGCAGCACGGTGAGCACGGTGTCGCTGGCCGTCAGGCCCTGGACCTGGGCGGCGATGGCCATGTTGGCCAGCAGGTTGCCCTGGGTGTGCACCGCGGCTTTGGGGGCGCCCGTGGTGCCCGAGGTGTAGACCAGCAGCACCGGTGCGTCCCATGCTTCGGCGTCCTCCGGGCTGTCCGGGTCCGTGGTGGTGTTCAACCGGCCAGGCAACTGCGCCATCGGAACGAGGTGGCGGGCGGTCGGCGAGGGGCAGGGCAGCGACTGGGCGGCCGATGCGAAGTGGGCGTCGTGCACCAGCACCCGAGGCTGGCAGTCGGCCAGCACGGCGGCCCACTCGGCGGCGGCGAGTCGGTGGTTCAGCGGCACCAGCAGCGCACCGAGCCGCGCCAGCGCAAACAGCAGCACGATCTGCAGCGGGTGGTTCAGCCCCAGCCAGGCGACCCGGTCACCGGCCTGCACCCCGTGTTGCGTCTGCAGGTGGCAGGCGACGGCCGCGGTCCAGCGCGCCAGCTCCGCAAAGTCCGTGTCAGGGCCCGCAGGCGCTGCGGGTTCGCGCGCACTCAGCGCGAGAGCGCCCGGCCGTTCGCGCGCCAGGCGCCGCAACAGGCTGTCCAGCGAACGGGCGGGCGGGGCGATCGGGGTCGGGAACTGGGCCATTTACCGAACTTTACGCGACCGGCGCACCGGGTTCACACACGCGCGCGACCATATGCATGGCCGGGCTCACCGATCCGCCGCCGGGCCGTCCCCGCAAAGGCGCGGGACGTTTGGAGGGCTCTATCCCGCCCGCTACACTGAATGCCATGACCTCCCCGACCCCCACCCGCCTCCTGATGATCGAAGACGATGCCCGTCTGGCCCAGATGGTCACGGACTACCTCGGCCAGTCGGGCTTCGCGGTCACGCACGCACCCGCCGGCGAAGAAGGGCTTGAGCAGCTGCAGCTGATCCAGCCCGAGCTGGTGATCCTGGACCTGATGATGCCCGGCATGGACGGACTGGAAGTGTGTCGCCGCATCCGTGCCATGCCCAACGAGAACGCGCGCGTGCCCGTGCTCATGCTCACCGCCAAGGGCGACCCGATGGACCGCATCATCGGCCTGGAACTGGGGGCCGACGACTACCTGCCCAAGCCTTTCGAGCCGCGCGAACTGCTCGCGCGCATCCGCGCCGTGCTGCGCCGCCGGGGCGAGCCGGGTGGGTCTGCGGCCGCGACGCGCAGCTCGCCCGTGCTGCGCTTTGGTTCGCTGGAGATCGACCGCGATGCGCGCACGGTGCAGGTCGCCGGACAGCTGTGCGAGCTCACGTCCTACCAGTTCGACCTGCTGGTGGCGATGGCCGAGCGCGCCGGGCGCGTGCTCACGCGCGACCAGATCATGGAGGCCGTGCGTGGCCGCGAGCTCGAAGCGTTCGACCGCAGCATCGACGTGCACATCGGTCGCATCCGCACCGCCATCGAGGTCGACAGCAAGGACCCCAAGCGCATCCTCACCGTGCGGGGTGTGGGCTACGTTTTTGCCAAACAACAAGAATGAAAAGCCTTTGGGGTCAGCGGCTGTACCTGCGCATCTGGTTCGCCGTGGTGGCGGCCGTGGCGGTGCTGACGCTGGTGGTGGGCTGGCTCTGGCAGATGGCGCTGGACCGCGATCGCGAGGAACGCGATGCCCGGGTGGCGCGCGAGATTGTCCTGCGCAACGGGGCGGGTGAAGAGGTGGGGCGGTCGCCCGCCAAGGCGGTGCGCATTCCGGGCCAGGGGCTGGAGTTCCAGGTGGAGATGAAGGACGGCCACACGCTGTACGTGTTGCTGCCGCGGGCCAACCGCGCGCCCGGCAGCTTGCCGTCCCGGCGCAGCCTGTTCGGCTTGCAGTCGCCTTTTGGTTTCGCCTGGCTGCTGGGACTGGTGGCGCTGGCGGTGGCGCTGGGGGCTTACCCGATCGTGCGCCGTCTGACCAAACGGCTGGAAGCCCTGCAAAAAGGCGTGGAGCGCTGGGGCCAGGGCGACCTGAGCACGCGCCTGCCCGTGCAGGGACAGGACGAGGTGGCGTTTCTGGCGACCCGGTTCAACGCCGCGGCCGAACGCGTGCAGACCCTGCTGCTGTCGCACAAAGCCCTGCTGGCCAACGCCTCGCACGAGTTGCGTTCGCCGCTCGCGCGCATCCGCATGGGGCTGGAACTGCTGGGACACGACCGTGCCGGGGCCAGTCAGCGTGCCGAGATCGCGCGCAGCATCGAGGAACTGGACCAGCTGATCGACGAGATCCTGCTGGCCAGCCGGCTGGACGCGCGCGACGCCAACGACGCTTCCGCGCTGGGTCCGACCGAAGAAGTCGACCTGGTGGGCCTGGCGGCCGAGGAGTGCGCCCGCACCGGTGCCGATCTGGAGATCGCGCCCGGCGGATCGACGCTGCTGGTGCAGGGCCACCCCAGGCTGTTGCGCCGCCTGTTGCGCAACCTGCTGGAGAACGCGCGACGCTATGGTCGCCCGGTCTCTGGCGCGGACGCAGACCCCGGAGAGCCCCAGGTGCGCCTGACGCTGTCGCAGCGGCCCGGCTCGGGGTCCCTGGCGCCAAAAGGCGCTTCGGCGATGGCGGTCCTGTGGGTGGACGACCGGGGGCCGGGGGTGCCGGCCGAGCTGCGCGAGCGCATCTTCGAACCCTTCTACCGCCTGCCGGGCGCCAGCGAAAAAGAAGGCGGGGTGGGTCTGGGGCTGGCTCTCGTCAAGTCCATCGCCGAGCGCCACCTGGGTTCTGTGCGTTGTGAATCCCGTCCGGGTGGCGGTGCCCGGTTCGTGGTCGAGTTGCCGTTGTGAGCTGCAACCCGGTCGGGGATGCGCCAAAGGCCCTGCGGTGGACCACAAGGCCCTTGTTTTTGGCAAATGGGGGTGTCAATTTCCTACAAAAAGGGCCGTTGCTCCCCCAAATGGGGGATGTTCGAAACCCATGCGGCAGCGCACAATTCACCCCGTTGCTGTCACAACATTCCGAAAATTGCAGATCCGGCAAACTCCATACGTTGATCCAATCGTTTGAAACTGGTCTCCCAACGACGTCCTTCCAAGGACTTTCAAAGCCACCGCAAGGTGGCTTTTTTTTGCCCGCCTGACGGCTTGGGCAGCGGATCGTGTCGGGGCGGTAGGGACCAAACACTCAGAGGCGGTCGATGCCCCGGTCCGAGAGGGTCTTGCCACCCTTGCGCACTTGCTGGGCCGTTTCCTTGTTCTTTTCCTTGCCCGCCAGGTCGGCATAGTCCCGTTCGTGCTCCAGATGCAGCACCGGCGCGGTGTACCGCAGGTGCCGGCCCCGGATACCCGCGTTGTTCAGCCGGTACCCGAGTTCGATGTCTTCTGCCCCGTAGCCGAAGTTCTCGTCAAAGCCGTTCACCTTGATCAGGTTGATGCGCCAGGTGGAGCTGTTGCCGCCGTTCCAGGTTTTGCTGACCGGGGTCAGGGTCTCGGCCAGGCCCGACAACCACGCCGGGTAGAGCCCGGCTTTCAGACGGCTGCCGAAGCTGTCCAGGGCCTGGTGGGCGGACAACCACTGCGCTGTGAATACCTCGCCGGATTCGATCTGCTCCCTGGCGATGGCGTTGCTGGTGGGCAGGTTCAGGCGGATCACGCCACCGGTGCAGAACCGATCCGGTTTGCTCAACGCGAGATGGCGTTCGACAAACACCCGCCCCGGCACACAGTCGCCATCCAGAAAAATCAGGTACTCCGCCGTGGAGCTGGCTATGGCTTTGTTCAGGATGCGGTTTTTCCGGAATCCATGGTCCGAGTGCCAGATGTGGCGAAGCCGCGGACCAAACGACAAGGCCCATTCGTTCAACAGATCGCGGGTGGCCTGCCCGGAGCCGTCGTCGGCAACGCACACGTTGAAGTCGGCGACGGATTGCCGCCGCAGGGCACACAAGGCCAGATCCAGGGCACGGGGGTTGTTGTAGGTTGAGACAACAACCTCGACGCTGCCCGGCCCGGCCATGAATTCAGTGCCGGTGCGCGAGCTGCTCGTTGGCGCCCAGGCGGTACACGGTGCCGCAATACGGGCAGCGCGCTTCACCGGTCTTGGCCACGTCCAGGTACACCTTGGGGTGGCTGTTCCAGAGCTTCATGTCGGCCTTGGGACTGGGGCAGAAGATGCCGCCCTGGTGGTTCAGATCGGAAGCCTTGAGTTCGATGGGGGATGTGGTGGTCATGTGGAATCTCTTGCAAAAACAAGGTCGCGTGGGACTGTTTCAAGGACACCGCGGAACCGGCTTTGCCGGGCCGCTGGTGTCGCCCCCTGGGGGGTGGCGCCGCAAGCGACGCGGGGGGTCAAACTTTCGTCAGCCAGTGGGCGTACTTGTCGTTGCGGCCGTTGACGATGTCAAAGAACGCGCTCTGGATCTTTTCGGTGATCGGGCCCCGGCTGCCGGCGCCGAGTTCGATGCGGTCCAGCTCGCGGATCGGGGTCACTTCGGCGGCGGTGCCGGTGAAGAAGGCCTCGTCGGCGATGTAGACCTCGTCGCGCGTGATGCGCTTCTGCACGATCTCCAGGCCAAGGTCCTTGGCGATGTGGAACACGGTGTTGCGGGTGATGCCGTTGAGGGCGCCGGCCGACAGGTCGGGCGTGTAGATCACGCCGTTCTTCACCACGAAGATGTTCTCGCCCGCGCCTTCGGACACGAAGCCCGAGCTGTCCAGCAGCAGGGCCTCGTCGTAGCCCTCGTCGGTCACTTCCATGTTGGCCAGGATGGAGTTGGTGTAGTTGCTCACCGCCTTGGCCTGCGTCATGGTGATGTTGACGTGGTGGCGGGTGTAGCTGCTGGTCTTGACGCGGATGCCGCGCTTCAGACCTTCTTCACCCAGGTAGGCGCCCCAGGCCCAGGCCGCGACCATCAGGTGGATGGTGTTGCCCTTGGGGCTGACGCCCAGCTTCTTGTCGCCGATCCAGGTCAGGGGGCGGATGTAGCAGCTCTCCAGCTTGTTTTCGCGCACCACGGCTTTCTGGGCTTCGTTCACTTCTTCCTTGGTGAACGGCAGCTGCATGCGCAGGATCTTGGCGCTGTTGAACAGGCGCTCGGTGTGCTCTTCCAGACGGAAGATCGCCGTGCCGCCCGCCGCGTTGTAGGCGCGCACGCCTTCGAAGGCGCCACAACCGTAGTGCAGGGTGTGGGTCAGCACATGGATCTTGGCGTCGCGCCAGTCGACCATCTGGCCGTCCATCCAGATCTTGCCGTCGCGGTCGGACATCGAGGGAATCACGGGGCTCATGCGGGGTCCTTTGGGGTGTATTGATCGATGGCCTGGGCGCAGACCGGCCAAACCCCGATTTTACGGCGCCGTCCCTGTGGCCGGCGCCTGGGCCGTTTCGTCTTCGGGTGCCGGTCGGGCCAGGTCCCAGCTCACCAGCCGGCCGTCGCGAAAGTGCGCCGTGACCGACGACTGGCTGGCATCGGTCCAGCGGTACTGCTCGGGCTGTTCGCCTTCGGGCGTCAGGCGTTCACCCAGCGCGCGCGTCATGGCGATCACGTGCATCAGCGTCACGCCCGGCTTGAGCTTGGCGTTGAGCATCACGGCGCTGGCTACAAAACCGATGGGCTGTTTCGCTGCGCGCTGCATGATGTTCATGAGGCGGGTGAAATGCAGCAGCAGCCACATCAACAGGCCGCCTCCTGCGGCGGCCAGGCCGGGCCAGCCCCAGGCGCGCCAGGCACCATAAAAAAGGACCAGGCCGGCGGCGAGAAACAGCAGGCTGCGAGAGTGTTTTTTCATGTCACCACGGGCTCCGGGGTTCTTTTGTGACTGCGGGCAAAGCGGTCGAGTACGGGTTTTTCGATCCAGCGGTAGCTGGCGGCGGCCAGCGGGAAGGTGATCAACAGGCAGACCAGCAAGGCCAGTGCGCTGCCGCCGGGTGTGCCCCAGAGCCCGGGAAACAGCTTGGGCAGCAGGCGCTGCACCGGGAAGTGCCAGAGGTAGACGCCGAAGCTCACCTCGCCCAGCCAGACCAGGGGGCGCGAAGCCAGCCAGCCACAACCGCGCAGCGGCTGCAGCATCAGCGCGATCATGCCCGCGATCAGGAGGCTCAGCACCAGGTCGGACAGCAACAGCACGGCGTCGTCCTGCAAGGCCACCCCTTTCTTGCCGAGCAGCACGTAGTGGAAGCCCAGGTAGAGCGCTGCCACCAGCAGCAGCATGCGCTGGCGCGCGCCGTCGGTCAGGCGCAGCGCGAAATGGTTGATCGCAAAACCGGTGGCGAAGACGAACAGCACGCCGGGCAGCACATTGCGGATGAAGAGCAGCGAAGGGTGAAAGCTGAAGCTGCTGTGGTGCAGTCCGGCGATGCCAAAGCGCCAGACCAGGGTGATGGCCAGGCTCGTGAGCAACAGGGTCCAGACGCCGGTGCGGCGGTAGAACAGGATCATGAAGGGCAGGGCCAGATAGAACGACAGCTCCAGGGGCAAGGTCCAGTACACCCCGTTGTAGATGGCCGTGCCGCCGGGCATGGGGGCAAACCACAGCAAGGCGTTGCCCAGCACCTGCTGCCAGCGAAAGTCGCTCACCAGTCCGGTCAGGTAAACAAACGGAAGCAGGATCAGCAGCTGGGCCCAGAGCCCGGGGTAGATGCGCAGGGCGCGGCGCTGGTAAAAGCGCAGGACCTGACCCGGGTTCAGGGGCGCGCGCCAGAGATTGGCCGCGAGCAGGTAACCCGAGAGCACAAAAAACCAGTTCACGCCGATCCAGCCGAACTGCACCAGGAACAGCGGGTCCCAGGTCGTGCCCAGAAAAGGCAGGTCCTGCCAGGCCTTGGCCAGCGCGGGGTAGCTGCCACGCCAGTGGTAGAGCAGCACGGCCATGGCCGCCAGGCCGCGCAGGCCGTGCAGAACGGGGTTGAACGCCAGCGCTGCACCTGTCGGGCGGATCGCCTCGGATGCCGGTTCGCCGGAAACAGGGAGCGCCATCGTCATGGTGTGGCCAGCGCCGTTGCCGCGTGCGAGCGCCGGTGGCGGGCGAAGCGGTCCAGAACCGGTCGCTCCAGCCAGTAGTAGCTCATCATGGCCAGGGCCAAGGTGATCGCCAGGCAGATCAGCAAGGCCACAAAACCGCCGGTCGCGGTGACGAACATGTCGGGCAGCAAGCGGTGCAGCGTGCTCAGCACTATCAGGTGCCACAGGTAAATGCCGTAACTCAGTTCACCGAGCCAGACCAGGGGCCGGGACCCCAGCCACAAGAAGCCGGTCAGTGGGTGCAGCAACAGGCCCACCAGGCCGGCGATGGCCACCGAGAGCGCCGTGCGCCAGCCAAACACCTCCCAGCCGCGGCGCGCGAATTCGACGCTGATCGGTTGACCCAGGTGCAGCAGCACGACATACGCAAGGCCGAACACGCACAGCAGCAGGTAGCGCTGGCGGTTCGTCAACTGGGGCGCGAAATGGTTCAGGGCAAAGCCCAGGACGAACACAATCTGCAGACCGGGCCCCACGACCCTGAGCAGTACCACGAGTGGCGTGTAGTCCGGGTCGCCCCGCATCCAGTGCAAGCCAAAGTGGGTGAACAGATTGATCAGCAGCACGCCCAGCAAGACGGTCCAGATGTTGGTCTTGCGATAGGCCATCAGGATGAACGGCAGCATGAAATAGAACGACAGCTCCAGCACCAGCGTCCACACCACGGGGTTGTAGGACGGAAAGCCGTACGGCAGGGGCCGGATCCAGAGCACCATGTTGGCCAGCGTGCGTTTCCAGTCGATGACCGGCAACCAGTCCAGTTGATGGAAGACCAGCAACACGATGAACAGTTGAAGCCAGATCGCCGGAAAGATTCTCAGCACCCGCCGTTTCCAGAACTGCAGCACATCGCGCCATTGCAGCGGCGAATGCCAGATGGTGGCGGCCAGCACATAGCCCGAGAGCACAAAAAACCAGTCGACGCCGATCCAGCCCATCTTGACAAAGAACATCAGGTCCCAGTGCATGCCCAGGAAGGAGACGTTTTCCAGGGCCCGGGTCGTGGCGGGAAACACACCCGTCCAGTGAAACAAAAGTACACCAAGGGCGGCTATTGCACGCAGGCCGTGCAGCGCGGGGTTGAAAGTCATGACCGGAGAATAAATGAAGCCCTACAGGCCACGGACCACGTCCATGGCCTCATCGATGCGTTCCACCGGGTGGATGGTCAGGCCCTCGAAGGCCTTGTCGTTCTTCTTCGGCAGGTTGGCCTTGGGCACCACCGCCACGCTGAAGCCGAGCTTGGCCGCTTCCTTCAGGCGCTCCTGGCCACGTGGCGCGGGGCGCACCTCGCCCGCCAGACCCACCTCGCCAAACGCGATGAAACCCTTGGGCAGCGGCTTGCCGCGCAGGCTGCTGGTGATGGCGAGCATCACCGCCAGGTCGGCCGCGGGTTCGCTGATGCGCACGCCGCCCACGGCGTTGACGAACACGTCCTGATCCATGCAGGCCACACCGGCGTGGCGGTGCAGCACGGCCAGCAGCATGGCCAGGCGGTCGCGGTCCAGGCCCACGCTGAGGCGGCGCGGGCTGGGCCCGCCGCTGTCCACCAGCGCCTGGATTTCCACCAGCATCGGCCGCGTGCCTTCCAGCGTCACCATCACGCAGCTGCCGGGCACCGGCTCCGAGTGCTGCGACAGGAAGATCGCGCTCGGGTTGCTCACGCCCTTGAGGCCGCGCTCGGTCATGGCGAACACGCCGATCTCGTTCACCGCGCCGAAGCGGTTCTTGATGGCGCGGATCAGGCGGAAGCTCGAATGCGTGTCGCCTTCGAAGTACAGGACGGTGTCCACCATGTGCTCCAGCACGCGCGGGCCGGCCAGTGCGCCTTCCTTGGTCACGTGGCCCACCAGCACGATGGCCGTGCCGCTGGCCTTGGCCGCGCGGGTCAGGTGCGCCGCGCATTCGCGCACCTGCGCCACCGAGCCGGGCGCGCTGGTGAGCTGCTCGGAATACACGGTCTGGATCGAATCGATCACGGCGATGGCGGGCCTCACATGGTCCAGCGTGGCGAGGATCTTTTCCAGCTGGATCTCGGCCAGCACGCTGACCTGCGAGCCGTCCAGCCCGAGCCGGCGCGAGCGCAGTGCGACCTGGGCGCCACTTTCTTCGCCGGTCACGTAGAGCGTTTTCTGACCGGAGCGCTGCAGCGAATCCAGCGCCTGCAGCAGCAGGGTGGATTTGCCGATGCCCGGGTCGCCACCGATCAGCACCACCCCGCCTTCGACGATGCCGCCGCCCAGCACGCGGTCCAGTTCGTCGTGGCCGGTGGGCGTGCGCTGCACGTCCGTGGCGTCGATGTCGGCCAGGGTCGTGACTTCGGCCGTCTTGGCCAGCGAGGCGAAGCGGTTCTTCGCCGGCGCGGTGGATTCGGCCACCGATTCGATCAGCGTGTTCCAGGCGTTGCAGTGCGGGCACTTGCCCAGCCACTTGGGACTGCTGCCGCCGCATTCGTTGCAGGTGTATTGGGTTTTATCTTTGGCCATGTGGCAGGCAATATAGTCGAGTCCCGCCGGGCCGGCTCCGGCCCGCCTGCCCCTCTGGACCGCTTTCGCCCGTGCCCCACCATCCCACCCCGCCGCCCGCTTCGGCCTTGCGCGCGCTGCCGCCCGGCGAACAGCCACTGACGGCCGCCGCGCGGGCCTTCAACCTGCAACTGACCCGCGTCGACAAACTCAAGGCGCAGCTGGCCGAACTGGACGCCCTGGCGCAGTCGCACCGTGTGGAGCTGCACCGCTGGGTCGCGCCCCTGCAGCAGCGCCAGCGCGATTGCATGCGCGAACTGGCCCTGGGTCTGGCCGCGAGCCTGCAGGGCAAGACCCTGAGCCGCTTGCAGCAGGCGATGGCGACCGAGGCCTTGTGCCGGCTGGCGCAGACCCTGGCCGAGGACGGCGACAGCGCCATGGCCGCGCTGCACGATGAACACAGCCCTCAGACACTGGCGCAGAAGAAGCAGGCCGCGGCCGACGCCCTGCGTGAGCGGCTGGAGCAGGCGCTGGGCGAACCGCTGGACGAGGCCGGAGAAGACGCGTCGGTGGAAGAGCTGTTGCGCGCCGGCATGGCGCGGCTGCGCGAGTCGCAGGACGAAGAACAGGCGCGGCGCCAGGCGAAGGCGAAGGCGCGCAAGGCACGGCAGAAACCCGGCGCGGAGCAGACGCTGGCCCAGGTGCAGCAGGCCGATGCCGAGACGCAGCTGCGCACGCTGTTTCGCCAGCTCGCCAGTGCCCTGCACCCGGACCGCGAGCCCGATGCCCAGGAGCGCCTGCGCAAGACCGCGCTCATGAGCGAGGCCAACGCCGCCTATGGCCGCAAGGACCTGGTCACGCTGATGCAGATCCAGCTGCGCGCCGAGCTGGCCGACCCGGCCGCTGTTTCGCGCCTGGCCGAAGACAAGCTGGCCGCGCTGACCCTGTTGCTCAAGCAGCAGGTGGCCGGGCTGGAGCGCGAGCGCGCCGCGCGCCAGCAGCGCCTGGCGGGCGAGTTCGACCTGCCGCCGGGGCAGGTGGCCAACCCGAACACGCTGAAACAGCACCTGCTGGCCCAGGTGGACGCGCTGGAATCAGCGGTGGCGCAACTGGAGCGCGACCTGGAGCAGGTGCAGGAACCCGCCGGCCTCAAGCGCTGGCTCAACCAGCAGCGCGAGCAACGCAGCGCATCGACCCGAACCCGCATCGACCGCGATCTCGACGACTATTTCTGAGCCGTCCACTGCGGACTCACACGGCAGGGTGGCTGTAGCGCCGTTTCACTTCGGCGATCTCCACCGAATACGCGGCGTACCAGCGCTCGCGCCCCAGCTTCTGCGCGGCCAGGTGGTCGGTGTGCTGTTTCCAGGCGCGGATGCTGGCTTCGTCGGGCCAGTAAGAGAGCGCGATTTCCTGATCGCCTTCGGTGGCGGCGGTGAAGTCGAGGCAGCCGAACTGCGTCAGCGCCAGTTCGCGCATTTGCGCGGCCATGGCGCTGTATTCGGCGTCGAGGGCGCGCGCCTTGGCGCGGAAGATCACAACAAACATTCAAAACCCCGGGTGAGCTGGTGGGTGATCTCGGCCGCCGGCAGCGACCGGCAGCCGCTGGCGTTTTGACCCGACCACAGCGGTGAAAAATCGCCACGGCCCAGCGCTTCAAAGTGCGCACGCAGCGGCGCCATGGCGGCGGTGGCGAGCGGGAAGGCCGGCGTGGCCGCGCTCATGGGGCCGAGCTCGCGCATCACGCGGTTGACGATGCCGCGCGCCGGCCGACCGGTGAACAGGTTGGTGAGCGCGGTGTGTCGCGCGGCCTCGCTCCGCAGGGCGGCGCGGTGCAGGGCGCTGGTGGTCGCCTCCGGGCAGCACAGGTAGGCCGTGCCCACTTGCACCCCGGCCGCGCCCAAGGCCATGGCCGCGGCCACGCCCGCCGCATCGGCGATACCCCCGGCCGCGATCACCGGCATGTCCACGGCGGCCACGACCTGCGGCAGCAGGGCGAATGTACCGACCTGGGTCGTCAGGTCGTCGGTCAGGAACATGCCCCGGTGGCCACCGGCTTCGGAACCCTGCGCGATCACCGCGTCTGCGCCGTTGGCCACCAGCCAGCGCGCTTCTTCGACCGTGGTGGCCGACGACAGCACCACGCTGCCCCAGCCCTTCACGCGCGCCAGCAGGTCGGGCGCGGGCAGGCCGAAGTGGAAGCTCATCACCGGCGGGCGGAAGGGCTCGATCGCATCGGCCGTGGCGTGGCTGAAGGGCACGCGGCCAGCGCCCGTGGGCACGGTGCTGATGTCAAGCCCGGCCTCGGCGTAGAAGGGCGCGAGTGCTTCGCGCCAGCGCGCCTCGCGGGCCGCATCGGGCACGGGGGGCGTGTGGCAGAAAAAGTTGAGGTTCCAGGGGCGGGCCGTGCCTTGGGTGAGCGCCTTCAGTTCGGTCTGCAGCGCCTCGGGCGTGAGCATCGCGCAGGGCAGCGAACCGAGGCCCCCCGCATTGCAGACGGCCACGGCCAGCGCCGCGCCTTGTACGCCCGCCATCGGGGCCTGGATCAACGGGCGTTCGGTGCCCAGCAGGGCGAACAGTGTGGTCATGTCCGGCATTGTCCGCCCGTCGGCCTTGTTCATGCCGACCCTGGTCCGGTGTCGGGTTAACCCGGATTTGAGTGACTTCGAAAAATCATTTAACATATTAAATAAATGAGCGACACACAGCCTTCCTTCGTCCACCGCAACCTGCCCCGCCTGCTGCTCGAAGCGCGCGAGGCCGTGATGCAGCACACCCGGCCCAGCCTGCGCGAGCACGGTCTGTCGGACCAGCAGTGGCGCGTGCTGCGCGTGCTCGGTGAACACGCGGGCGACCCCGCGGGCGTCGAGACCGGCCGCGTGGCGCGCGAGGCCTTGCTGCTCGGCCCCAGCCTCACCGGCGTGCTCAACCGCATGGAGCGCGACGGCCTGATCAGCCGCGCGCGTTGCCCGCAGGACGCGCGCCGCACCGTGGTGCGCGCCACCCGCGCGGGCCTGAAGCTGGTGGCCACGCTGTCAGAGACGATCGAAGCGCACTACGCGTGGATGGAAGCGCAACTGGGCAAGGCGCAGCTGGCCCAGCTCTACACCCTGCTCGACAGCGTGATCGCGCTGGAAGTGCCCGATGCCGATGCGGTCGAGGGCTGGACCGAAGAGGACGCCGCATGAAGGAACCGACATGAACACCCCCTGGACCCCGCCGTACCTGCCGCAGGGCACGGTCTACGGCACCCTGCTGAACTTCCGGCGCGAACACGCGCTGTGGGCGCCACGCATGCACGAGGCGCCCTACAAGGCGCCGCCGCAGGCGCCGGTGCTCTACATCAAGACCGCCAACACCTTCACGCCGTCGGGCCACGCCATCCCGCTGCCCCACAAGGTCGCCGAGGTCGATGTGAGCGCGTCGCTCGGTCTGGTTGCGGGCGAGGGCGGCCGCGTCGCGAGCGCCGTGCTGTTCAACAACGTGGCGATTCCGCACGAGAGCTACTTCCGCCCGTCGGTGAAGTTCCGCTGTGTGGACGGCTTCCTCGGTGTGGGGCGCGATGCCGTGGCGCTGGGCGCCCTGGGGGGTCTCGACGGCCTGGCCGGGCTCGTGATCGAGCTGCGCATCAATGGTGTGCACCGCCAGACCGTGGCGCTGGCCGATCTGGTGCGCGACGCGGCCACGCTCTGGGCCGACGTGAACGCCTTCCAGACCTTGCGGCCGGGCGACGTGCTGATGCTCGGCACCGATTGCCTGCCCGACGGCACCCGCCCGCGCGCCAAAGCCGGCGACGCGGTGGAGATCCTGGCCACCGGCTTCAAGCCGCTGGTGAACGCCTTCGTCGGAGAACAGACATGAAAAGAGCCCGCATCGCCTGGGCCGGCGCGGTCCACGACGCCATCGAAGCCGATGGCCAGCTCGAACTGCTCACCCCCGCTTTCAAAGGTCGCCGCGTGACTTTCGATGAGGTGGTCTGGCTGCCGCCACTGGCGCCCGTTGACCGCGCGCGCACCGTGCTCGCGCTGGGTCTGAACTACGCCGATCACGCCAAGGAACTTGATTTCAAGGCACCTGAAGAACCGCTGGCCTTCGTCAAGGGAGAGTCCTCGCTGATCGGTCACCGCGCCTACACCGTGCGACCCGACGGTGTGCAGCTCATGCATTACGAATGCGAACTCGCGGTGGTGATCGGCAAGCCTGCGAAGCGCGTGAAGAAGGCCGATGCCTTGCAGTACGTGGCCGGCTACACCGTGGCCAACGACTACGCGATCCGCGACTACCTGGAGAACTGGTACCGCCCCAACCTCAAGGTCAAGAACCGCGACACCTGCACGCCCATCGGCCCCTGGCTGGTGGACGCGGCCGATGTGGCCGACCCGATGAACCTCGCACTCACGACCACCTTGAACGGCCAGCTCACGCAGCAGGGCAACACGAAAAACATGATCTTCGACGTGCCCACACTGATCGAGTACTTCAGCGGCTTCATGACCCTGGTGCCCGGCGACCTGATCCTCACCGGCACACCCGACGGCGTGGTCGACTGCCAGCCCGGCGACGTGGTCGTCACCGAGATCGAGGGCATCGGCGCTCTCACCAACACCATCACTGCACAAGGACAGGCATGACCCGCATCGACCACCTCATCAACGGCAAAACGGTCGCGGGCAGCACCTACTTCGAAACCGTCAACCCGGCCACGCAGGGTGTGCTGGCCGAGGTCGCCTCGGGCACCGAGGCCGAAGTGAACGCCGCGGTGCAGGCCGCCAAGGACGCCTTCCCGGCCTGGGCCGGCCTGCCAGCGACCGAGCGCGCCAGGAAGATCCGCGCGCTCGGCGAGCTGATCGCCAAACACGTGCCGGAGATTGCGAAGACCGAGACCGACGACACCGGCCAGGTGATCGCGCAGACCGGCAAGCAGCTGATCCCGCGCGCGGCGGACAACTTCACTTACTTCGCCGAGATGTGCACCCGCGTGGACGGCCACACCTACCCCACGCCCACGCACCTGAACTACACGCTGTTCCACCCGGTGGGTGTGTGCGCGCTGATCAGCCCGTGGAACGTGCCCTTCATGACGGCCACCTGGAAGGTCGCACCCGCGCTGGCGTTCGGCAACACGGCGGTGCTGAAGATGAGCGAACTGTCGCCCATGACCGCCGCGCGCCTGGGCGAGCTGGCGCTGGAAGCGGGCATCCCGGCCGGCGTGCTCAACGTCGTGCACGGTTTCGGCAAGGAAGCCGGCGAGCCGCTGTGTGCCCACCCCGATGTGCGCGCGATTTCCTTCACAGGTTCCACCGCGACGGGCAACCGCATCGTCAAGACCGCGGGCCTGAAGAAGTTCAGCATGGAGCTGGGCGGCAAGAGCCCGTTCGTTGTCTTCGACGACGCCGATCTGGACCGTGCGCTCGACGCCGCACTCTTCATGATCTTCAGCAACAACGGCGAGCGCTGCACGGCGGGCAGCCGCATCCTGGTGCAGCAGAGCATCTATGCCGACTTTGCCGCGAAGTTCGCCGAGCGTGCGAAGCGCATCGTGGTGGGCGACCCACAGGACGAGAAGACCACCATCGGGCCGATGATCTCCAGGGCACACCTGGCCAAGGTGCGCAGCTACATTGAGCTGGGCCCGAAGGAGGGCGCGACGCTGCTGTGCGGCGGCCTGGACCGGCCGAGCTATGCCGCCGAACTGCCTGCGCATGTGCAGGCCGGCAACTACGTCTGGCCGACGGTGTTCGCCGACGTGGACAACCGCATGAAGATCGCGCAGGACGAGATCTTCGGCCCGGTGGCCTGCCTGATCCCGTTCCGCGACGAGGCACACGCGATCGAGCTGGCGAACGACATCGCCTACGGCCTCTCCAGCTATGTGTGGACCGAGAACATCGGCAAGGCGCACCGCGTGGCGGCTGCCGTGGAGGCGGGAATGTGTTTCGTGAACTCGCAGAACGTGCGCGATCTGCGCCAGCCGTTCGGTGGCACGAAAGCGTCGGGTACGGGGCGCGAGGGTGGCACCTGGAGTTACGAGGTGTTTTTGGAGCCCAAGAACGTGGCGGTGTCTCTCGGTTCGCACCACATTCCGCATTGGGGGGTGTGATTTGTTCTCCGCTGTTTCGCTCAAAGGGGTGGGCAGGATCGAACGGCCGGGGCGCTCTGCTCCGCTCATGTCCCCCGGTCCGGGCTTTGCCCGACCCTCCTCCTTTACTTCGCTGCGCAGAACACCCCACCCGATCGATCCGACGCGAGGTGTTGGCACTCATGGGGCGACGGACCAGCCATGCAGTGGGTTGGCCGCGCCGGGTGCCTACCGCAGCGAAGTAAAGGAGGAGGGCTGCGCGCAGCGCAGACCGGGGGACATGAGCGTAGGTGGGCGCCCGGCGTGGTCAGCCCACGGGGCCAACGAAGCATTTCCCTCCATCTGACCGGAGACAAAACCCATGGGCAAAGTAGCACTCGTCGGCAAGATCACCCACGTCCCCTCCATGTACCTCAGCGAGCTTGACGGCCCGCGCAAAGGCACCCGTCAGGACGCCATCGATGGCCACATCGAAATCGCACGCCGCTGCCGAGAAGCCGGCGTGGACACCATCGTCGTCTTCGACACCCACTGGCTCGTCAACGCCAGCTACCACCTCAACTGCGCGCCTCACTTTGAGGGCACCTACACCAGCAACGAGCTGCCACACTTCATCAGCAACATGCCGTTTGCCATCCCCGGCAACCCCGAGCTCGGTCAACTGCTGGCCAAGGTGGCCAATGAACACGGCGTCGAAACCCTGGCCCACCACGCCACCACGCTCGGCCCGGAATACGGCACCCTCGTGCCCATGCGCTACATGAACGCCGACCAGCACTTCAAGGCCATCTCGGTCTCGGCGCTGTGCACGGTGCACTACCTCAACGACAGCGCGCGTTTGGGCTGGGCCATGCGCAAGGCGGTCGAAGACCACTACGACGGCACCGTGGCCTTCCTCGCCAGCGGGTCCTTGAGCCACCGCTTCGCGCAGAACGGCCTCGCGCCCGAATTCGCCTTCAAGGTCTGGAGCCCCTTCCTCGAAACGCTGGACCACCGCGTCGTGCAGATGTGGGAAAACGGCGAGTGGGCCGACTTCTGCGGCATGCTGCCCGAGTACGCGGCCAAGGGCCACGGCGAAGGCTTCATGCACGACACGGCCATGATGCTGGGTGTGCTGGGCTGGAGCGAATACGAAGGCAAGGCCGAGATCATCACGCCGTACTTCGGCGCCTCGGGCACCGGCCAGATCAACGCCGTGTTTCCCGTCACACCCGTCACCGGCAAAGCCATTCCCAAGGCGCAGGCTTCGACCGCCGATGGCTTCAGTCTCGTGAGTTCGCGCCTCTGAATCAAGGCCACCCCATGCCCCACCTCGTCATCCTCTACACCCCCAACCTCGACAAGCCCGCGGCCGAGGGCGGCGTCGACATGACAGGCCTGTGCCGCGCCCTGTGCGATGCCATGCTCGCGGTGCGCGACGAGCAGGACCGGCAGGTCTTCCCCACCGGCGGCACGCGTGTGCTGGCTTACCCCGCCGCGCACAGCGCCGTGTCCGATGGCGGCGCGGCCGGTATCGCGGCAGGGCTGGGCGCCGACTACGCCTTCGTCTACATGAACGTGCGCATGGCCAAGGGCCGCAGCGCCGTGGTGCACCAGCGCGTGGGCGAGGCGCTCAACGCCTGCGTGAAAGAGCGCTTCGCCGAACAGCTCGCGAAGCGTCCCATCGGCATCACCGTGCAGGTCGACGAAGGCCACGAGGTCTTCGACGCCAAGAACAGTTCGCTGCACCCGCTCTTTGCCCCCAGGAAAGCCTGACCCCACCATGTTCAGCCCCGAACTCATCGCCCAGCTCGCCGCCGAGCTGCAGCAGTCCCAGCAGACCCGAACCCCGGTCGAGCACTTCTCCAAGCGCCATCCCGGCATGACCGTCGAAGACGGCTACCGCATCGGCCGCGCCTGGGTCGAGCTGCAGAAGGCCGAAGGCCGAAAAGTCATCGGCCACAAGATCGGCCTGACCAGCCGCGCCATGCAGATCAGCAGCCAGATCGATGAGCCCGACTACGGCACCCTGCTGGACGACATGCTCTACGTCGCCCAGGCCGGTGAGGTGCTGGAGATCCCGGCGGCGAACTTCATCGCCCCGCGCGTGGAGGTGGAGCTGGCCTTCGTGCTCAAGGCGCCGCTGGCCGGCCCGGACGTCACGGTTGACGACGTGCTCGCCGCGACGGACCACATCACCCCCGCCATCGAGATCATCGACGCGCGCATCGAGCAGTTCGACCGCCACACCAAGGTGATGCGCAAGGTCTACGACACCATCAGCGACAACGCGGCCAACGCCGGCATCGTGATCGGCGCGGGCGACCCGGCATTCAAGGCCGACCCGCGCGCCACCAACCGCCCCTGGTGCGGCGCCATCCTGCGGCAGAACGGCGCGGTCGAAGAGACGGGCCTGGCCGCCGGCGTGCAGGGCGATCCGGCGATCGGCATCGCCTGGCTCACCAACAAACTCGCGCCCTGGGGCGAGACGCTGCAGGCCGGCGAGATCGTGCTCGCCGGCAGCTTCACGCGGCCCGTGGCGGCGAAGGCGGGCGACCTGTTCGAAGCCGACTACGGCCCGCTGGGATGCCTGCGCTTCCGCTTTGTCTGACCGCACACACATATATATAGAAGGAGACCCCGCATGGCCGACGCCTTCCTCAAACCCGCCCGCTTCAGCGACGCCGAATGGCAGGCGCGCGTGCAGCTCGCCGCCTGCTACCGCATCTTTGCCCACCTGGGGTGGCAGGAGCTGATCTACAACCACATCTCCCTCCGAGTCCCAGGCCCGGACGACCACTTCCTCATCAACCCCTTCGGCCTGCACTACACCGAGGTCACCGCGTCCAACCTGGTCAAGGTCGATGTGGACGGCAACATCATCGGCAACAGCGACTGGCCCATCAACCCGGCTGGCTTCACCTTCCACGGCGCCATCCACGCCACCCTGCCCGACGCGCACTGCGTGATGCACGTGCACACCACGCCGACCATGGCCGTGTGCTGCAGCGAAGAAGGCCTGAGCTACACCAACTTCTACGCCGCGCAGCTCTGGGGCCAGGTGGCGTACCACGACTTCGAGGGCATCACCGTGCACCGTGAAGAGGGCGCACGCATCCTCGCCAGCGCGGGCGGCAAGCGCGTGCTGCTGCTGCGCAACCACGGCCCGGTCGTCATCGGCGCCACGCTGGCGCAGGCCTTCAACCTCCTGTGGCTGGTGCAGCGCGCCTGCGAAATCCAGGTGGCCTCGGCCACGCTGGGCCCACAGCGCCAGATCCCGGTGCCGGTGCTGGAAAGCTGCGTGCGAGACTCGCTCAACTTCAATCCGAAATACGGCGCCGGCGAAGACTCCTTCGCCGCCATGCAGCGCCTGATCGACCGCATCGACCCGGGGTACCGCGCATGAGTGATTCACCGAACTTTAAGAAGATTGCGATTGTTGGCGTCGGCGCCATCGGCGGCCTGTTCGCGGGCTGGCTCGGTTCGCGCCTGCCGGCGGGCCAGATCCAGCTCTCCGCCGTGGCGCGCGGCGACACGCTGCGCACCCTGCGCGAGCAAGGCCTGACCTGGGTCGATGGCGATGGCACGGAACACCGCGTCGCGGTCAACGCCAGCGACGACCCGGCCAGCCTCGGTGTGCAGGATCTGGTGATCGTCTCGGTCAAGGGCCCGGCCATGCCCGTGGTCGCGCCCGCCGTGCGCGCGCTCATGGGGCCGCACACGGTGGTGCTCGTCGCCATGAACGGCGTGCCCTGGTGGTTCTTCGACGGGCTGCCGGGCGAAGCCGCCGGCCTGCAACTGCAGACCGTGGACCCGGGCGGCGTGACGGCCGCGCAGATCCCCACGTCGCAGGTCATCGGTTGCGTGGTGCACGCCAGCGCCGCCGCGCCGATGCCCGCGCGCATCGAGCGCATCAAGAACAACCAGCTCATCATTGGCGAGCCGGCCGGCGGCGTGACCCCGCGCGTGCAGGCCGTGGCCGAGCTGCTCACGCAGGCCGGTTTCGGCGTCACCGTGTCCGAGCGCATCCAGCGCGACATCTGGTTCAAGCTCTGGGGCAACATGACCATCAACCCCATCTCGGCCATCACCGGCGCGCCCTGCGACCGCATCCTGGACGATCCGCTGGTGCGTGGTTTTGTCAGCGCGATCATGCTGGAGGCCAAGGCCATCGGCGCGCGCATCGGCATCCCCATCGACCAGAGCCCCGAAGACCGCCACGCCGTCACGCGCAAGCTCGGCTCGTTCAAGACCTCGATGCTGCAGGACGTGGAAGCCGGCCGCCCCATCGAGCTCGACGCCCTGGTCGGCGCCGTGCGCGAGATCGGGCAGCACCTGGGAGAAGCGACACCGAACATGGACGCGCTCATGGGCCTCACAAGATTGATGGGCCAGATGCGCGGCCTCTACCCCGAACCGACGAAGACACCGCAATGAAGATCCCCCAGAACACCTTCCGCGACGCCCTCAAGGCCGGCCAACCCCAGATCGGCTGCTGGGTCGGCTTCGCCTCGCCCGACGTGGCCGAGGCCCTGGCCGGCTGCGGCTTCGACTGGCTGCTGATCGACGGCGAACATGCGCCCAACGACCCGCGCACCGCGCTCGACCAGCTGCGCGCGATTGCGCCGTACAGCAAGACCCACGCCGTCGTGCGCGCGGTGCAGGCCGACGTCGCCCTGGTCAAGCAGTACCTCGACATCGGCGCGCAGACCCTGCTGATCCCGATGATCGACACCGCCGAGCAGGCCGCGCTCATGGTGCAGGCCATGCGCTACCCGCCCGAAGGCATCCGCGGCATGGGCGCGGCGCTCGCGCGCGCCTCGCGCTGGAACCAGGTCGACGACTACCTGAACCAGGCCAATGGCCAGATGTGCCTGCTGGTGCAGGCCGAGACCGTGACCGCGGTGAACAACCTCCAGGCCATCGCCGAGACCGAGGGCGTGGACGGCGTGTTCTTCGGCCCGGCCGACCTCTCGGCCAGCATGGGCCACCGGGGCCAGCCCGGCCACCCCGAGGTGCAGAAGGTGATCCTCGACGGTATCGCCACCGTGCGCGCCGCCGGCAAGGCCGCCGGCATCCTCGCGACCGACCCGGCCCTGGCGCAGCAGTACCTCGACGCGGGCGCGCTGTTCGTGGCGGTGGGGGTGGACACGACGCTGCTGGTGAAGGCGGCAAGCGGTCTGGTGCAGCGGTTCTGTGCCGACGCCTCCAAGGGGCCGGCTGCGCCTTCGGGCGGGTACTGAGCAGCCCGCAGACGCCGCACCTCGACGCGTCGCTGCGGTTGCGTGGTTTAGGACGCTTGTCCTATACTGTCTAGGCCAACTGTCCTAGAACGCCTCGCCCACCATGCCCACGCCATCATGAGCGCCGTCGAAGCCGTGCCCACCACCCGCCAGCGGATCGTCGAAGCGGCGGACACCCTGTTCTACCAACGGGGGTTCGAGAAGACCTCCTTCGCCGACATCGCCGACGCCGTGGGCCTCTCGCGGGGCAACTTCTACTACCACTTCAGAACCAAGGACGACATCCTGGCGGCGGTCATCGCGCTGCGTTCGGACAGGACCCAGTCCATGCTGGCCTCCTGGACGCAGGACGCCGCCACGCCGGTGGACCGGTTGCGCTGTTTCGCCGAGATGCTGGTGCGCAACCGGCACGACATCCAGCGCTACGGTTGCCCGGTGGGCACGCTGTGCGCCGAGCTGGCCAAGCTGGACCACCCCGCGCAGGGCGACGCCGGCATGATCTTCGGCCAGTTCCGCGACTGGTTGCGCACCCAGTTCAAGGACCTGGGCCTGGCGCAACACGCCGACGGGCTGGCGATGCACCTGCTGGCACGCAGCCAGGGCATCGCGGCGCTGGCCAACGCCTTCCACGACGAAGCCTTCATCCAGCGCGAAGTGGATCTGATCACCGTCTGGCTCGCCACCCTCGTCCCACCTGCGGAGCCCGCAAAACAGCCCCGACGAAAGACCGCCTCATGAACCCTTCCAGCCCCACCGTGTTCATCGTTTTTCTGAGATTCGGCCCGAATCGCGCACAGGCGGGCCAGTGGATGGCCGGGCACAAACAATGGATTCAGGACGGCATGGCCGACGGCAGCTTCCTCATGGCCGGCTCGCTCGAAGACGCACAGGGCGGCCTGGTGGTCGCCGCTGGTACCGATGCCGCAGCCATTCATGCCCGCGTCGCGCAAGACCCCTTCGTGCTGCACGGCGTGGTGACGGCCGACATCCACGCCGTTGCCCCCTCGGTCATGTCGCAGGGCCTGTCCGAACTGCTCGCCAGCAGCGGGGGAGCCGCATGAACACCGCCCAGACCGTGAACGGTAGCGACGGCCAGCCGCGCTGCCGCTGGTGCGCGGCCGCGCCGGAGTTCGAGCCGTACCACGACCACGAATGGGGCTTTCCGGTGGGCGACGACATCCGTCTGTTCGAGAAACTCTGCCTCGAGAGCTTCCAGTCGGGCCTGAGCTGGCGAACCATCCTCGCCAAGCGCGAGAACTTCCGAAAGGCATTTGACGGGTTCGACTTTCACCGCATGGCCACCTACGGCGAGCGCGAAATCGTCCGCCTGCTGCAGGACGAAGGCATCGTCCGCCACCGGGGCAAGATCGAAGCCGTCATCCACAACGCCGGCCGCGCCATCGAACTCCAGGCCGAGTGCGGTTCACTGGCGGCCTACTTCTGGCGCCACGAGGTGGACCGCGCCACAGCCGCGCCACCCCAAACCGTGTCGACTTCACCCGAGGCGGTGGCGCTGGCGAAGGACCTGAAAAAGCGCGGCTGGAAGTTTGTCGGACCCACCACCGTCTACGCCTTCATGCAGGCCATGGGCCTGGTGAACGACCACGTGCCCGGTTGCATCGTGGCCCGGCAGGTGGACCAGGCGCGGGCGGTGTTTGCGGCCGCTCACTCGGGCAGGTGACAGACCGCTTCGACGTTGTTGCCCTCGGGGTCGATCACGAAGGCGCCGTAGTAATTGGGGTGGTAGTCCGGGCGCAGGCCGGGCGCGCCGTTGTCCTTGCCGCCAGCGGCCATCGCCGCCTGGTAGAAAGCGTCCACCTGCGCGCGGCTGCTGGCGCGCCACGCCAGATGGCAACCCGATGTGGCCGCCGGCCCGCCGTACGGCGAAGGCCCGTCGATGAACCAGACGTCGGCCTTCTTGCCGTCGGGCTCGGCGGCGTCCGGGTAGGCCATGCCGACCATGTTGGAACCGTAGTTCCCTTCAAAGCAGACGCTGTAACCCAGCGGCGCCAGGGCTGCGCTGTAGAAGGCCTTGGCCTTTGCGATGTCCGTCACGCGAAAAGTCATGTGGTCCAGCATGGTGGGGTCCTTGAGTGAGTGAGTGGGTGGGTGTGTCTGGTGTGCAAGATGGCACCACAAAACTGTACATGCATACAGCAATTTGGAGAAGGGTCTGGTGCAGTCCGCTCGTCCACCCCGAGGTGCAGAAGGTCATCCTCGACGGCATCGCCACCGTGCGCGCCGCCGGCACCCTCGCCACCGACCCGGCGCTGGCTCAGCAGTACCTCGACGCGGGCGCGCTGTTCGTGGCGGTGGTGATGGACACGACGCTGCTGGTGAAGGCGGCGAGCGGGTTGGTGCAGCGGTTCATTGCGGGTGCGTCAAAGGGGCCAGCTGCGCCGTCGGGTGGGTACTGAGGGGCCGGGTTCTATTCGATCCAGACGAGGTCTGACAAAGGCTGCCTCCAGACGTTCGAACTTGACGGCTGAACGTTCGCGAGCGCCGCAAACGGTCATTCGTTGAACTGGACTCAGGAGTTGACCAGTTGCGGTTTTCCTGGGGAACGTCAACACTCGTGTTGGTACTGGGGTGAAGCGGTCGTGAGGTAGCCTATGACTCCATCATCGAATGATGGTGTTTGAACAACAGGAATCACAGCCATGGAACATTCATTTCATCGTTTCTCTGAACTGTTTTCCCAGTTGGGCCTCCGCACGGACGCGGCAGGCATTGGGGCGTTCCTGATGGAGCACTCACCATTGCCGGACGACGTGTTGCTGGCCGATGCCTCTTTCTGGACTCCGGCCCAGGCGGCGCTGTTGCGTGAGGAGCTGCTGGAGGATGCGGACTGGGCCGAAGTGGTCGATCAGTTGAATGTCGCCCTGCGTACCCCAAAAGATCGGTAGAGCCGCAGAGCTTCAACGACTTCTGTCGAGCGATCAGTATGGGCGGCCAAGCGATCGCAGCGGCTTTTCTCGTCTAAAGGCTGGCAACTGCCGTTTGGCATAGACCCATCGAACGACAAGTGTCGCTGCGTTGCTGTCGTTGACAGAGATCGTCGCTGGTGCGTAAGACGGTTGAGCCGTTTCAAAACGGTGTCTTTTCATCGACGCCGGACCGCTATCTCAAGCGACCAAGTGCTCCCGGCGGAGAACTCCCCCACCAGCCGTCCACCCACATCCAGCCCACAAGCCGCCGTCAACCCCCCCGTGATCACCAGATCCCCCGCCTCCAGCCGCTGATCGAACGCAGCCAGTTCCCGCGCCAGCCGCGCCACCGCGTCCAGCGGGTGGCCGTCGGCGTCGGCGCCCACGCCCTGGCCCAGCGTGTGGTCGCTGCCGTCGTGCAGGCGCACCGCCACGGTGTCGAGCGCCATCAGGTTGGTCACCGGCAGGCGCGGCCCGACGACGACCTGGCCGGCGGACGAGTTGTCGGCGGTGTTCTGTTCGAGGTTGAAGCGGTAGCCGGTCCAGGTGGAGTGCACGACTTCGAGGCAGGCGTAGGCGCCTTCCACGGCGGCGGCCACGGTGTGGCGGTCGACGGGCGCCTGCCGCGCGTCGAGGGCGGTCTTCAGGCGCAGCCCGATCTCGGGTTCGACGCGCGGCTGCACCAGGCGCTCGTGCACCGCGTCGCCCGAGCCCAGCAGCATCCAGTCGGTCAGCGGCCCGATGTTGGGTCGGTCAATGCCCATCTGGCGGCGCATCACCTCGGAGGTGTAGCCCAGCTTCCACCCGATCACGCGCTCGCCGGCGGCCAGGCGCAGGGCGAGCAGCGCGCGCTGGATGGCGTAGGCGGTGACGAGGTCGGGCGTGCCGAGGGTGGCTTCGGCGTCCAGCGTGCGCCCGGCCTGGCGGGCGGCCCAGATGCGTTCGGCGAATTGGGCGGGGGTCTGGGTCATGGGGGGCTCCGCCTGAAAGGGGTTGAGGGTGGCGCGCCGGCTAGGACAGGTCGGGTGCGCCCAGCAGCGCGTGGCCCTGGCCGATCAGGGCTTCGATGCCGAGCGCGATGCCGATCAGCCGCGCTTCGGTGTGCGGCGGGCCCATCAGCTGCAGGCCCACCGGCATGCGGTTCGCGTCGAGGCCCACGGGCATCGTCAGCGCGCACCAGCCGAACAGGTTGCTGATGGCGGTGTTGTGCATGGCCTGCATGTTGGCCGGTGCGTAGGTCTCCACCGTGGCGATGTCGGCCAGCCGCGGCGGCGAGGCGGGCACGGTGGGCGTGAGCAGGACGTCGACATCGTCGAACACCCGGGCCGCGCCCGCGCCGCAGCGCTGCAGCACGGCCTTGCGCCGCAGGTACTCGACGGACGACACCTGCTCGGCCCAGCGCAC
Organism: Hydrogenophaga sp. ZJX-1; assembly: GCF_048590325.1. NCBI lineage: Bacteria > Pseudomonadati > Pseudomonadota > Betaproteobacteria > Burkholderiales > Comamonadaceae > Hydrogenophaga > Hydrogenophaga sp. ZJX-1. The sequence continues at coordinate 34,679 of NZ_JBMBRA010000005.1, read as the reverse complement.
GCGGTCGCGCACCACCGGGTCCAGGCGCTCCACCTTATGCGGGAAATGCAGGTCGAGGTAGGCCGCGAGTTCGGACGCCGCCAGGCCGCCGCGGCGGAAGATGTCGAAGGCTTCTTCGCAGTGCGGCAACGGGAGGCGGACCACCTGTGCGCCGGCCTGGGCGAGGCGCTCGATGGCCGCTTCCACGGCGGTGGCGATGCTGGGATCGATGTCGTCCCAGAAGTGGTTCGTCGGCACGCCGACGCGCAGGCCTTGCAAGCGCACCGGCGCGGGCGCGGGCAGGCCCTGGCTCTCGGGGTCGAGGGCGGCGAACGCGTAGGCCAGGTCTTCCACCGTGCGGGTGAGCAGCCCCGCGGTGTCGAGCGAGGACGACAGGGGCACGATGCCCTCGACCGGCCAGCGCCCCACGGTGGTCTTCAGGCCCACCTGCCCGGTCATGGACGCGGGCACGCGCACCGAACCGGCGGTGTCGGTGCCCAGCGCCAACAAGGCGCTGCCCTGCACCAGCGAGACGCCCGCGCCCGCGCTGGACCCGCCGGGCACGCGGTGCTCGGCGCGCGACCAGGGGTTCCAGGGCGTGCCCCAGTGGGCGTTGACGCCGAGGCCGCCGAACGCGAACTCGACCGTGTGTGTCTTGCCGACCACGATGCCCAGCTGCCGCTGCAGCCGCGCGACGAGCGGCCCGGCCGCCTGCCAGGCCTCGGGCAGGGCTTCGTCGCTGCCGGCGAACACCGGCAGGCCGGGCACGCCGTACAGGTCCTTCACCGACACCGGCAGACCCATCAAGGGGCCGAGGTCCATGCCCTGGTCCAGCAGGCTGTCGACCGCTTCGGCGGTGGCACGGGCACGGTCGCCGTTCCAGGTCTTGTAGGCGTTGAGCCGGTGTTCGGTGCGCGCGTGGTTCTGCGCGCAGGTCTCCACCAGCGCCACCGCCGTCAGTTCACGGCGGCGCAGTCGGGTGGCGTGTTCGGCCAGCGAAAGGTGGGCATCGTTCAAGGGCCTTCTCCTCGGGGTGTGGTGAACAGGGGGGGGCCCCATTGTCACCAACCGGCCGTCAGGTCTCCGGCCGTCAGCCGATGGCACCGCCGCCCACGAACAGCACCTGGCCGGTGATGTACGAGGCTTCGGGCGCGCCCAGAAAGCCGATGGCCGCGGCGATCTCCTCCGGGGTGCCCAGGCGGTTCATCGGCGTGTCGCGCAGCGACTGGGTGTAGATCGCCTGCATCCAGCCGGTCTCGGCCTCGCTCAGCGGCTGCGGGTTGCGCGGCACGATGCGCTGGCCGTTGTCGATGGCGCCGGGCGAGACGCAGTTGACGCGCACGCCGAACTCGGCGAGTTCCATCGCCATGGCGACGGTCATCGCGTGCACGCCGCCCTTGGCCGCGGCGTAGGGCACGCGGTAGATGCCGCGCGTGGCGATGGAGCCGACGTTGACGATGGCGCCCTGGCCCTGGCGTTTCATCTGCGCGGCCATTTCGCGGCAGCACCACAGCGTGGGCCAGAGCGAGCGGTTGATCTCGCGCTGCATCTCGTCGGGCGTGTACTCCCAGAACGGCTTGGCCCAGATGGTGCCGCCCACGTTGTGCACCGACACGTCGATGCGGCCATGGGCCTGTAGGGCCGCCTGGACCACGGCCTGCGCGCCTTCGTGATGCTCCAGGTCAGCGGCCACCAGCAGGGCGTCGCCGCCGTCGGCGGTGATCTGGTCGCGCACCGCTTCACAGGGGCCGGCGGCGCGGTCCGCCAGCACCACGCGCGCGCCCTCTGCCGCCATGCGCAGCGCGCAGGCCCGGCCGATGCCCTGCGCGGCGCCGGTCACGACGACCACGCGCCCCTGGTAGCGGTGGGCGGCGATCCCGGTCATGGTCAGCGCCCGAGGTCTTTGGCGCTGACGCCCGCGATGCCCCAGTTCTCCTTGGGCATCTCGTGGATCCAGACGCGGATGGTTTCCTTCTTCGCGTCGGTGGCATCAACCAGCGCCTGGGTGACCTTCTCGATCACGGCCTTCTTCTGCTCGGGCGTGCGGCCTTCGAGCATGTAGATCTGTGCGAACGGCATGGTGGTTGTCTCCTCAGGCGGCGCGCCGCTGCTCGCGCGCATCGCGTGCGCGGGCCATGGTCATCGCGGTGTCTTCGATCATGTCTTCCTGGCCGCCGACCATCTTCTTGCGGCCGAGCTCGACCAGGATGTCGCGCGCCGACAGGCCGTACTTGACGGCGGCGCGCTTGGCGAACAGCAGGAAGCTGCCGTACACGCCGGCGTAGCCCAGGGTGAGCGCGTCGCGGTCGATGCGGATCGGGAAGTCCATGATGGGCGTGACCAGGTCTTCGGCCACGTCCTGGATCTTCCAGACGTCGACGCCGGTGCTCACGCCCATGCGGTCGAGCACGGCCACCAGCACTTCCATCGGCGTGTTGCCCGCGCCCGCGCCCAGGCCGGCGGCCGCGGCGTCGATGCGGTTGGCGCCGCACTCGATGGCGGCGACCGAGTTGGCCACGCCCATGGCGAGGTTGTGGTGGCCGTGGAAGCCCAGCTCGGTTTCGGGCTTGAGCGCGTCGCGCACCGCCTGCAGGCGGGCCTTCACGTCACCGGGCAGCATGTAGCCGGCCGAGTCGGTGATGTAGATGCAGTTGGCGCCGTAGCCCTCCATCAGCTTCGCCTGTTTCACCAGGCCTTCGGGGCTGTTCATGTGGGCCATCATCAGAAAGCCGACGGTGTCCATGTCGAGCTTGCGCGCGTAGGTGATGTGCTGCTCGCTCACGTCGGCCTCGGTGCAGTGCGTCGCCACGCGGATGGTGTGCACGCCCAGGCCGTGCGCCATCTTCAGGTGGTCGACGGTGCCGATGCCCGGCAGCAGCAGCGCCGAGACCTTGGCCTGCTTCATCAGCGGGATCACAGTGCCCAGGTACTCCTCGTCGCTGTGGGCCGGAAAGCCGTAGTTGACGCTGGAGCCGCCCAGGCCGTCGCCGTGGGTGACCTCGATCAGTGGCACACCTGCGGCGTCGAGGCCGCAGGCGATGCTCTTCATCTGGTCGAGCGTCATCAGGTGGCGCTTGGGGTGCATCCCGTCGCGCAGGGTCATGTCGTGCAGGGTGATTTTTTTCTGGCTCATGGGGGTTCTCCGGATCAGGCGGCGACCGGTTCGAGGACCAGTTCACCTTTCAGGATTTCTTCGGCAAACATCTCGGCGGTGCGCGCGGCGGCGGCTGTCATGATGTCCAGGTTGCCGGCGTATTTGGGCAGGTAGTCGCCCAGGCCCTCGACCTCCATGTAGACCGAGACGCGGTTGCCGTCGAAGACCGGGCCGTTGACCAGCTGGTAGCCCGGCACGTACTTCTGCACTTCCTTGATCATGTCGTGCACGCTCTTGGTGATCGCGGCCTGGTCGGGTGTGCCTTCGGTCAGGCAGTGCACCGTGTCGCGCATGATCAGCGGCGGGTCGGCCGGGTTGATGATGATGATGGCCTTGCCCTTCTTGGCGCCGCCCACCTTCTCGACCGCGCCGGCCGTGGTGCGGGTGAATTCGTCGATGTTCTTGCGCGTGCCGGGGCCGACCGATCGGGACGACACGGTGGCGACGATCTCGCCGTAGGCCACGGGCTGCACGCGGCTGACGGCGTAGACCATCGGAATCGTGGCCTGGCCACCGCAGGTGACCATGTTCACGTTCATCTCACGCTGGCCGACGTGCTGTTTCAGGTTGACCGGCGGCACGCAGTAAGGGCCAATGGCCGCGGGCGTGAGGTCGATCATCATCGCGCCCTGCTCGTTGACCTTGCGCGAGTTTTCGGCGTGCACATAGGCGCTGGTGGCGTCGAACACGATCTGCACGCCGTCGGCCTTCATGTGCGGGATCAGGCCATCCACGCCGTCGGCGGTGGTCTTGATGCCCATTTCCTTCGCCCGCTTGAGGCCGTCGGAGTTGGGGTCGATGCCGACCATCCACACGGGTTCCAGCACGGGGCTGCGCTGCAGCTTGGCCAGCAGGTCGGTGCCGATGTTGCCGGGCCCGATGAGGGCGCACTTGATTTTCTTGCTCATGGGGTTCCTTTTCTGAATCTCAAACGAAGCGCAGGCCGGTACTGCCCATGCCTTGCACCTTCAAAGTCACAGAGTCGCCGGCCTGGACGGACACCGCTTCGGTGATGCCGCCGGACAGAATCAGCGTGCCCGCGGGAATCTCTTCGCCGCGTTCGCCCAGGTGGTTGGCCAGCATGGCGATGGCGGTGGCGGGGTGGCCGAGAACGGCCGCGCCGGCACCGAAGGCCACGGGCTGGCCGTTCTTCTCCATCACGATGCCGACGGTGCGCAGGTCCTGGCCGTCCACCTTCATGGGCTGGCCGCCGACCACGAAGCGCGCGGCCGAGGTGTTGTCGGCGATCACGCTCTTGAGGTCGAACTTGAAGTCGCGGTAGCGGCTGTCGATCACCTCGATGCCGGGCAGCACGAAGTCGGTCGCGGCGAGCACGGTGCCCATGTGGCAGCCCGGGCCGCTGAGCGCGCGCTTGAGCACAAAGGCGATCTCGGGCTCGACCTTGGGGTGGATGAGTTCGCTGGTCTTCACCTCGCCGCCGTGCGGCACGGCGTAGTCCTCGGTCATGAAGCCGAACACGGGCGAGCTCACGCCCATCTGCTTCATCTTGGCGAACGAGGTCAGGCCGGCCTTGAGGCCCGCGAGCTTCAGGCCGCGCGCCTGCTTGCGCGCGAGCAGGGCGGCCTGGATCGCGTAGGCGTCTTCCCAGTCCATGTCCGGGTGGTCGTCGGTGATCTTGGTGGTGTCCCTGGCCTGCAGCTGGCAGTTTTCCAGGTGTTCGGCGAGGGCGTCGATGGTGGCTTTGTCGAGTTTCATGGGGTGGTGCTCCGCGGGTTCAGTTGAAGCGCACCGAGCACTCGCCCAGCCCGCCGATGGAGACGCGGAAGAAGTCGCCCTTGGCGGCCGGGAACATGGCGGCCAGCGCGCCCGAGAGCACGACCTCGCCGGCCTTGAGCGGAATGCCCAGACGGCCCATGGTGTTGGCCAGCCAGGCCACCGCGTTCAGCGGCGAGCCCAGGGCGGCGGCGCCGGCGCCGGTGGCGACGACCTCGCCGTTCTTCTCCAGCACCATGCCGCAGGTCTGCAGGTCCAGCGCCAGCGGGCTGACCGCGCGGTCGCCCAGCACGAACACGCCGCACGAGGCGTTGTCGGCCACGGTGTCGGTGATCTTGATCTTCCAGTCGCGGATGCGCGAGTCGACGATCTCGAAGCAGGGCATCACGCACTCGGTGGCGGCCAGCACGTCGGCCACGCCCACGCCGGGGCCCATCAGGTCGCGCTTGAGCAGGAAGGCGATCTCGCCCTCGGCCTTGGGCTGGATCAGGGTGGAGATGTCGATGGCCTCGCCCTGGTTGACGATCATCGCGTCGGTCAGGTAGCCGAAGTCGGGCTGGTGCACGCCCAGCATGTTCATCACGGCGGCCGAGGTCACGCCGATCTTCTTGCCAACCACGCGCTCGCCGTCCTGCAGGCGGCGCTGCAGCATGCGCTCCTGGATGCGGTAGGCCTGCTCGATGCTGATGTCGGGGAAGCGGTTGGACAGCGGGTCGACGACCTGGCGGTCGCGCAGCGCGGTGTAGAGCTCGTCGCCCAGGGTTTCAATGGAGATCATGGTGTGTGGGTGCTTTAGGTGGAGGTTTTGGCGGCTTGGGTGTCCGCTTCTTCAAGGAAATTGGCGACCAGCTGCGCGAAGCGCGCGGCGTGTTCGATCTGCGTCCAGTGGCCGCAGTGGCCGAACACGTGCAACTGGCTGTTGGGCATCCACTGGCTCAGCGTGAGCGAGTTCTGCAGCGGGATCACCTGGTCCTCGCGGCCATGCACGATCAGCGTCTCGTGCGGCAGGGCGCGGATGGCGGCTTCGGGGCTGGCCATGGCGTCCACCCAGCGCTGGCGCGGGGCCGGGAACATGGCCGAGAACGACTCCTGGAAACCGGGGCGGATGCTGGCCTGGTAGCGCAGCTCGGCCAGCTCGTCGGTGACGAGGGCGCGGCTGTAGGCGAAGATGTCCAACAGGCGCTTCATGTTTTCCAGCGAGGGCTGGTAACCCCACACGGCGTCGAGCCCCGGCGTGATCGGAAACGGCACACCGACCGAACCCATGAGCACCAGGCGGCGCACGCGCTGTGGTGCGCGGATGGCGAGCGCCAGCGAGAGCGCGCCGCCAAAGCTGTTGCCCACCACGTCGGCCTGCTCGATGCCCATCGCGTCCATGAGGTCCAGCGCCTGCTGCACCCAGGTGTCCATGGTGTAGGCGATGCCGGCGGGTCGGTCGGTGTAGCCGAAGCCCACCATGTCGGGCGCGATCACGCGGCGGTCCTGCGAGATCACGGGCATCGCCAGGCGCCAGTTGGCCCAGGCGCTCACGCCGGGGCCCGAGCCGTGGATGAACAGCACCGGCGGCTGGCCCGGCTTGGAGGCGCCCAGGTCGTGCACGTTGCTGTTGAACGTGCCGGTGCGGACGCTCAGTGCGATTTCAGGGTTGTGAGGGGCGTTCACAGTTTCACCATGACGTTTCTGAGTTCCGTGTAGAACTCCAGCGAATGCACGCCGCCTTCGCGGCCGATGCCCGAGGCCTTGGCACCACCGAAGGCGGTGCGCAGGTCGCGCAGGAACCAGCTGTTGATCCAGCACAGGCCCACCTCGATGGCGGCGGCCATGCGGTGCGCGGTGCCGAGGTTCTGGGTCCACACGGTGGTGGCCAGGCCGTAGTCGGTGGCGTTGGCCAGGGCAATGGCTTCTTCTTCGGTGTCGAACGGTGCGATGTGGCAGCAGGGGCCAAAGATCTCTTCGCGGACGATGGGCGAGCTCTCGGGCAGACCGGTCCAGATCGTCGGTTGCACGAAATGGCCGTTGGCGAATTCGCCAGGCATCGCGGGCACGCCGCCACCGGTGACGACGGTTGCGCCTTCGGCCCTGGCTTTTTCGTAATAGCCCAGCACCTTCTGCTTGTGCTCGGCGGAAATCAGAGGGCCCAGGTTCACGCCGGGTTCGTCGGACGGGCCCACCTTCAGGCCTTCGGCGCTGGCCTTGAGCGCGGCCACGAACCGGTCGAAGATGGGCCGCTGCACGTACACGCGCTCGGTACCCAGGCAGACCTGGCCGCAGTTCTCGAACGCGCTGCGCGTGATGCCCGCAACGGCCTTGTCGAAATCCGCGTCGGCGAACACGATGCCGGCGTTCTTGCCGCCGAGCTCGAAGCTCACCGGGCGCACGCCCTTGGCGGCGGCGGCCATGATGGCCTCGCCGGTGCGGGTCTCGCCGGTGAAGGTGATGCCGTTGACGCGTGGGTGTTTGGTGATGAATTCGCCCGCCGATCCGGGGCCGAAACCGTGCAGCACCTGGTACACGCCCTTGGGCACGCCCACCGCGTTCATCACCTCGCCCAGCAGGGTGGCGGTGGCGGGGGTCTCTTCCGAAGGCTTGACGATCACGGTGTTGCCGCAGGCCAGCGCGGGGCCGACTTTCCAGGTCATCAGCAGCAGCGGCAGGTTCCAGGGGCAGATCACGCCGACCACGCCGAGCGGTGAGCGGATGGCGTAGCTCACGGCGGTGCCGCCATCGGGCGTCGTCATCTGGAAGCTTTCGGTCGGCACGTTCTTCACGATGTCGGCGAACACCTTGAAGTTGGCCGCGCCGCGCGGGATGTCGATGTGGCTGGCCAGCGAGCGCGGCTTGCCGGTGTCGGCCAGTTCGGCCGCGAGGAAGTCGTCAAAGCGGCGGTTGATCTCGTCGGCCACGGCGTGCAGCAGTTCGGTGCGCTTGACCACGCTCATGCGACCCCAGTCGCCCTTGAGCGCCGCGTGGGCGGCGTCGACAGCGGCGTCGACCTCGGCCTGACCGGCTTCGTGAACCAGGCCGACCACCGCGTTGGTCGCCGGGTTGCGGTTCTCGAAGGTCTTGCCGGTGGCGACGAACTCGCCGTTGATGAAGTTGTGGAACTGTTTCATGGTGCGTGAGGGAAGTGGGAAATCAATCCAGGCCCAGGGCCTTCAGGCCGGCGGCGGCGCAGGCTTCGTCCTGCTCGGCCGATCCGCCGGAGACGCCGATGCCGCCAATGCGCGCGCCGCGCTCGGCGATGGGCAGGCCGCCGCCGAACAAGACCAGCCGTTGGCGCTGGTTCAGGCCGATGCGCAGCAGCTCGTCGTCACCGATCACACCGCCCCACTGCGACGTGGGGAAGCCGAAACTGGCGGCGGTGTAGGCCTTGTCGATCGCGATGTCGATCGAATGCAGAAAGGCATGGGGCATGCGCAAGAACGCGGCGAGCGTGCCCGAAGCATCGGTCACGGCCACGTTGATGCGTATGCCCAATGCTTCTGCGTGCGCCACCGCCGCCTGACAGGCCAGCGAGGCCGCCGATGCGGTGATGACGGAAGAGGGAACTGAGAGAGGGAGTGACATGAAAAGAAGACGAGGTGTTGGCGTGAAGTGACTTCCATCCAGGGGCATCGAGGGTCCGGCTCTGCCGGCCCAAGATGCCGTCCCCCCTCCAAGCGCCGCAGGCGCGCCAGAGAGGGGGGAAGCCGCGTCAGCGGCGCAGGGGGGTGATCACGTGTACACGTCGGTGAACGAAGCGACCAGGTCACCCGTGTGATAGAAGATGCCGCTGCCCAGCATGTCTTCGGTCCAGGTGGTGACCGGACGATCACGCTGCGCCAGGTAGCCCAGGCCCGCAAAGGTCTCGTTGCGGTTGCCGCTGGGGTCGAAGAAGTAGATGGTCTCGCCGCGCGTGATGCCGTGGCGCGTGGGCGCCACGTCGATGCGCACCTTGTTCTTGGCCATCACGTCCGCCGCCTTGAGCACGTCGTGCCACGAGTCCAAGAAGAAGGCGATGTGGTGCAGGCCGCTGCGCGGACCGCCCACGAAGGCGATGTCGTGCGGCGTCGTGGTGCGGCTCATCCAGGTGGCGGCCTGCATGTTGCCGTCGGGGCCGACCAGCACCTGCTCGGTCAGGAAGAAGTCCAACGCCTCGGTCATGAAACGCGTGTTGTCGGCCACGGTGTTGATGCCGGCTTCCGGGTTCATCTCGCACATCAGCAACAGGTGGTCGAGCCAGTGGGCACCGGCGCCCTTGAGGCCGTCCGGCCACGGGTCGGGGTTGGTGGTGCCGACGTCGGTGCCCACGTATTCCTTCATGGCGTACAGGCGCATCTCGTGGCCACTGGGCAGGTTGAACTGCAGCATGCGGCCGGTCGAAGGCAGCGTGCCTTCGGGCAGCATCGTGGTCTTCACGCCCCAGGCTTCCACGCTTTTTTGCAGCGCGTCCAGGTCGGCGTCTTTCTCGACCTTGTAGGCCACGTGGTTCAGGCCGGCCTGGTCCGACGGCGTGAGGATGAGGGAGTACTTGTCCCACTCGTCCCAGCACTTGAGGTAAACGTTGCCGGCCTTGTCTTTCATGGTCGTCTTCAGACCGAGCACGTTTTCGTAGTGCCGGACCGCGGCGTCCATGTCCATCACTTTCAGGCTCGCGTGCCCGATGCGCATCACACCCATGATTTGTCTCCTGTGAGTTGGTTTACTGCTGCTGAGGGATCGGGCTGGCAGTCGCAGACTCTGCGCGCCCTTTTGAAAACGGCTTGTTCAATTTGCCGGCCACTTCGAGGTCGACCGGCGTCTGGGGCGCCACGCGGCAGGCCAGCGTGTAGCCCAGGGCTTCTTCTTCCGCGGTGACGTGGGCGCGGCTGATCGGACCGAGCGCCCGGATGTTTCCGTCCAGGATGCGGACCTTGCAGACACCACAACCGCCATTGACGCAGCCGACCGGGATGCCCTTGCGACCCAGCCGTACCATGCCCTGCAGCAGACTCTCGTTGCCGGCGCAGGGAAAGGTCTCGTCCGTCTGGGCGACGTGCACGACGAACTTGGGGCGGGTGTCGAAGATGGACATACCGGTCAGACCCGCTGAAACAGGGGGCTGCGCGTGGCCTGGGTGTCGGCCGCCGAGAGGAACTTCTCGGTGTAGATGTCGCGCTCGAACAGGCGGCCCTGCATCAGGGTGCTGATGCAGGCCTCGATCATGGGCGGCGGGCCACACAGGTAGGCCTTGCGGCCGGCGAAGTTGCCGCCGAAATGCGCCTTGGCCGCCTCGTGCACGAATCCTCGGAAACCATTCCAGTCCGAGCCCTCGGGCTCGTGCGACAGCGCCGGCACATAGGTGAAGTTCGGGTGCTGCGCGGCGAGCGCGCGGAACTCGGCGTCGTAGTACAGCTCCTCGCGCGAGCGCTGGCCGTAGACCAGGGTGATCGGCAGCGTGCAACCGCGCGAGAGCAGGTCCGCGATCATCGAACGCGGGCTGGAGAGGCCCGAGCCGCCGGCCATGAACAGCATCGGCTGCTGCGCCGATTCGCGCACGAAGAAACGGCCGTAGGGACCCGACACGCGCAGACTGTCATTGGCCTTGAGCTGCTCGTGCAGCCAGGTGGTGCCGGCGCCGCCGGGCAGCTTGCGCACGTTCAGCTCGATGCGGGTCGTGGCCGCCACGTCGGCAGGGTCGTTGGCGATCGAAAACGCGCGGCTCTGGCCGAGACCCGGAATCTCCACCTGCACGTACTGCCCCGCCTGAAAGTCGATGGGCTTGTCCAGCTGCAGGTGGATCGCCTTGATGGTCGGCGTGAGGTCTTCGATGTGGCCGACGGTGGTGGCGAAGTCGCGCACCGGGATCACGCGCGCATCGGGCTCCTCGTCGATCTCGGCCTCGATGGTGGTGTCGCTCTGCAGCGTGCAGCAGCAGGCCAGGGTCTTGCCGTCGTCGCGCTCGAAGTCCATCAGCGCGAACGGGTTGGCCGCCCCGTGGTCCACCTCGCCGTCGCAGACCTGCACCTTGCAGGTGCCGCACAGGCCGTGGCCGCAGGCGTGCGGCAGGTAGATGCCCTGCCGCAGCGCCGCGTCCAGCACCGTCTGGCCGTCCTCGACCTCGATGGTCGCGCCCAGCGGTTCGATCGTCAGTTGGTAGCTCATGGCCGGATCAGCTGAACGAGCCCTTGATGCCCGTCAGGCCCGGCGAGCGGAAACGGATCGCGTCCTTGTGCACCAGCCCGTTGTCGGCCAGCGACTTGGCCGGATCGGGTTGCCAGGGCTGGCCGTTTTTCTTCCACTCGGCCTTGTTCCAGTCGATCTGGGCGAAGTCGGGGTGGTAGCCGTAGATGCCGGGCAACACCGCTGCGGACAGCGCGCCAAACGGCGTGTCCGGCGGCAGCGGCAGACAGAACGGCGCGCAGAACATGAGGTGGTCTTCCCAGCCGATGTAGAGCAGGGGCGCGGGGAAGTTCTCGCGCACGTCCTTCATCGGGAAGTCGTAGGTACCGATCGCAGTCACGCTCATTTCGCTTCTCCTTGTGCGCCTTCACCGCGCCATGCAGCGAAGTTCTTCTGGTCTTCCGAGCCTTCGAAATCGAAGTTGTCGCGGCCCACGTTCATCTCGTAGTAATCGAGCACGGCCATCAGCGGATCGAAGCCTTCGGCGGTCGGGTCGGTGCCGGGCTTGAAGCAGTGGCCCTGGTAGATCTGGTGCACCGGCAGCCAGCTCTGCACGTATTTCTGTGGCTCGTGGTCGAAGATGCCCTTGCAGTGGTCCGAGCAGAAGTGGTACTTGTTGCCGAAGTAGTCGGACTCGCGGTAGCAGATCTTGGTCGGGTCACCCTCTTCGGTGAACAGCATGGGGATCTGGCAGGTCGTGCACAGCATGGGCAGCGTCTTGTTGTAGAAGCGGTTGCCGGCTTGCTGCTGCTCGCGGAAGTACTCCAGGCGCGGGCGGTAGTACTTGTCGAAACTGTCCGGGTACTTCTCCGACAGCCACTGCATCTCTTCTTCGCTGGGCACCCAGGTGTGGAAGGGGGCTGCGGCGTTGTAGTTGTAGAAGGTGTTCCAGGCCTGGTGGCTGATGTGGTCCTTGCCCTCGCAGGCCTGCTTCCAGCCGGCGGGCTCACGGATGCCGTAGCGCGCCAGGTCCTTGAAGAGGGCGCCGCCGTTTTCTTCGGCGTACATCTCCCAGGCTTCTTTCCAGCTCATCACGCGCTTGGGCAGCATGTAGTCCTGCATCATGGCCACGAGGGTGAGCAGGCGGTAGCCGCGCCAGAACCACTTGTCGATCCAGCCCTGCACGATGGGCACGTTGGCCGGGTCCTGCTCCAGCAGGAACTTGATGCACTCGATGCCCAGCGTCATGTGGCGCGACTCGTCGCTCTGCGCGCTGAAGCCGAAGGTCACGGTGGACATGTCGCCGTTGTGCGCCGCGCCGCTCATGAAGGGCACGAAGAGCAGGTTGGTGAGCACGTATTCGAACGAGAAGCTCACCGCCACCAGAAACTCGAACGGGCCGCCGGTGATGGCGTCTTCGAAGAAGCTCTTGGGCACCGACAGGTACCAGACGCGGTCGAACCAGTGGTTGGACTGGTGCATGCCGTTGAAGTACTTGTTGTAGTGACTGATGGCGTGCGTTTCGGTCTGGTAGTGGCGCAGTTCGTCCACGCTCTGCATCTGCGCGGCCACGCGCGCACCCTCGCCGGTGAACTGGCGACCCACGTGGGCGAAGCCGCGGTGGGCGTAGTACTCCAGCGGCGTCACGCCCTGGATGAAGAGCTTGAGCGCGTTGATGTAGCGCGCGTCGGTCACACCCAGCTGGCCGTTGTTCTGCGCAAAGGCCTCGATCACGGCGTAGAGCTTTTTCTCCTTCTCGCCCTGGTATTTCCAGTAGGCGTCCATGGTGAGGCGGAACGGGTCTTCCCACTTGTTCCAGTCGTGGATCTTGATGCCCTCGTACTTGTCGTAGGGGAACACCTTGTCCATGGGCTGGTAGGAGGTTTCCCAGCCCAGACCGCGGGTCATGGCGGCGTAGCGTTCTTTCAGGCCGAGCTTTTTCTTGGTGACACGGGTGTCCATGTTTGTCTCCTGGTGCGTTGTGTTCAGTGCTTCCAGCTGAGCGTCAGCTGGTCGTCGTCTTCGTCGATGTGGCCCGAGAGCGTGACGAGGTTGACGTGGATGGCCTGCAGGTCGTAGGGGCGACCGGTGATCTCTTCGATGGTTTCGCGCCGGATCGTCAGACGGCCGGGGGCGTCGATCTTGACCATGCCGGGCGAGTGCACGACGCGGGCGGCGGTGTTGTCTGCGGCAATGGCCTCGATCACGGGCCGGGACTCTTCGTTGTCCTGGAAGGCGATGAATACGTTGGACATGGGGGGTTCCTGGTGGGGGCGGGAGGGACGTTCGTCAGGCCAGCACACCGGCCTTGCGGCTGCGGGTGTTGAGCTTGTCGCGGGCTTCGGTCAGGGCCGATTCGCCGTGTTCGCCCAGCGCCAGACGGGCCACGGGCGACAGCGCGGCCTGCGCGCGATCGGCCCAGTCCTGGGTCCACTGCGCGATCAACAGGCGGTTGGCATCACTTTCACCGGCCGCGGCCTTCACCACGGCGTCGATCCAGCGCGCGGTCTCGTCGTGCCATTCCGGCATGAACGCGGTGAGCATGGCCACGGCCGTACCGCCTTGCAGGGCGATGTGGTCATCCACGAAGCTGCTGTAGATCAACGGGTAGAGCAGGCCGTCCAGCGCGAGGTTTTGCGCCACGAAGAGCTCGAACGGGTCCTGCACCACCAGGCTGTCTTCCACGTAGCGGCGCAGACCCTGCCACTCGGGCGCGTCCAGCCAGGCTTGTTTGCCCGTGTCCAGCACCTCGGGATCGGCCAGCGCCAGGCCCAGGCGGGTGAGGTATTGCGCGACGCCCAGGTTGTCCATCGCGTGGAACATGGCGGGCGCCGTGAAGGCGGTGCCGTAACCATAGGCCGCGATCGACGCGTTGTTCATGTTCGCGCCCCAGGCGGCGTGGCGCAGCGGGAGCAGGATCGCCAGCGCTTTTTCCCGCACCGCGTCGGGGATCATGGCCACCATGCCGCGCTGGTCGACGAACTGGAAGTTGGATTCCACCGCGTCCTGCTGGCGTGCGCGGGTCATGGTCCAGTTGGCGTAGTAGAACTGGCGCGGGTCCTTGAGCACATACCAGTCGGCGAGCTGGACACGGCTGCGTGAAGCGTCAAAGAGCTCGTGCGCCGGGTCCCAGGTGGGCCGGTAGTGGAAGTTGGTCATCGGCTGGGCGCCGAGCGTGGCCTCCTGGTAGCGCGACGCGGCCTTCTCATGGCCAATGTATCTGGCGACGTGGGCAAAGGTGTTGCGCAGCGGGGTGATCTCGCGCGCCTGCAGGTCGATGTTCATCGGGGCTTGTCTCCGTTGGAATGGTTGTCGAACACTCACGCGTCCAGACGCTGCACTTGGTTGTTGGCGCAGAAGGCCTCGAAGGCGGCTTCGGGCAGCATCAGTTCCACCGCCAGCTCGGGCCAGCCGATCGAGAACTCGAAACTGACCAACCCGTCGGCGCGCCGCTCCATCACGCGCACGAAACGCAGGGAGGTGTCGCAGGCGGGCAGGGGGAGGTCGGTGCTCGGGTTCATGGCGGTTGTGGCGATCGTGGACGTGCTCTTCTTTGCAGGCACCGTGCCAATGAAGCCGCGGAAGATCGAAAATCTCGATATTTAAGGGAAATCCCTAGGAAAATGGCCAAGCTGCTGTGCAGCATTCGTATGAGTTCTGCTCAACTGATAGCGTGAGTAATGGCAAAAGTGGGGTGCTTTGCGTCCGAATTTGACGATTTGAAGAGGTGGTTGAAGGCGTTTTTTCTCAAATGAGAAAAAACCGAAGTTCGGGCAGGTGGGTTGCCGTGGAGGTGGCATTCGGTGAAAATATCGAGATTCAAGAGGGTCATCAGAACCCGATCACTGGAGACACCGTTGGACGCTGCTTTGACCTACCCCCCCGACCAGGACCTGCGCCGGCTGTTGCGCTTCGAACCCGATAGCGGCGCCATCTGGCTCGGCGAGCGGCGCATGGTGCTGTTGCACACGGCCGCGCTGACGGCCTTGCGGCACGACCTCATCACCTCGGTCGGCAAAGAGCAGGCGCGGCGTTTGCTCACCCGCATGGGCTACGCCTGCGGCCTGCACGACGCGGGCTTTGCCGCCAAGATCCGCGGTTCGCGCACGCTGGAAGAGATGTTCATGGTCGGCCCGCAGTTGCACATGCTCGAAGGCGCGGCGCGGGTCACGCCGGTGGTGCTGAAGATGAACGCCGAGGCCGGGCAGTTCGAAGGGGAGTTCCGCTGGGACGACTCCTGGGAAGCCCATGCCCACCGCCTGAACTACGGCGTGGTCGACGAGCCGGCGTGCTGGACCTTGCTGGGCTACGCCAGCGGCTACACCAGTGCCTTCATGGGCCGGCACATCCTGTTCAAGGAGACGCGCTGCGGCGCCTGCGGCGACGACCACTGCCACATCGTGGGCCGACCGATCGATGAATGGCCCGATGGCGATGCGCACCGCCAGTACTTCGAAGACGATTCCCTGCTGGAAAAGATGGACGCGCTGAGCCAGCAGGTCGAGGCGCTCAAGAGCAGCCTCGGGCCGACCGAGGCCGGCGGCATGCTGGTCGGTTCTTCGCCCGGTTTCCAGCGGGCACACGACCTGATGCTGCGGGCTGCCGGCACCCAGGTCTCGGTGCTGCTGACCGGGGAGACCGGTGTGGGCAAGGAGCGCTTTGCCCGCGCGCTGCACGAGCACTCGGAGCGCGCGGCGGGGCCTTTCGTGGCGGTGAATTGCGCGGCGTTGCCGGCCGAGCTGATCGAGGCCGAACTCTTTGGCGTGGAGAAGGGCGCGTTCACCGGGGCGCATGCCGCGCGGGCAGGGCGCTTCGAGCGCGCCGAAGGTGGCACGCTGTTCCTCGATGAGGTCGGTGACCTGCCGATGCCGGCCCAGGCCAAGCTGCTGCGCGTGCTGCAGGAGGGCGAGATCGAACGCCTGGGCAGTGAGAGCGCGCGGCGGGTGAACGTGCGCCTGGTGGCGGCAACCAACGTCCAGCTCGAAAGCGCGGTCGAACGCGGGCTGTTCCGCCGCGACCTGTTCTACCGCCTGAACGTCTACCCCATCTGCATCCCGCCGCTGCGCGAACGGCCGAGCGACATCGAACCGCTCGCGCGGCACCTGCTGGCGCGCTTCACCGCGTTGCACCAGAAGCGCCTGGCCGGCTTCAGCGACCGGGCCCTGCTGGCACTCACCCGGCACGACTGGCCGGGCAATGTGCGTGAACTGGAAAACCTGGTCGAGCGTGGCGTGATCCTGGCGGCACAAGGCTCGGTGATCGAGGTCGAGCACCTGTTTCCCAACCAGCCGGACGTGGCGCACGACGGCATCGACCCCCAGGGCCGGCTCGCCCGCCGCGCGCCGCAGGACGAACAGGCCCTGTGCGAGCGCGTGCTCGACAGCGGCGTGCCCATCGAATCGCTGGAGGCGCAGGTCCTGGCGCTGGCGGTCGAGCGCAGCCGTGGCAACCTCTCCGGTGCGGCGCGGCTGCTGGGCATCTCGCGCGCCCAGCTCGCCTACCGCCTCAAGCGCCAGCAACCCGCTGAAACCGACTGACCCGCACCATGCTGCAAGAGCTGCTCCAACCCGCCCGTCCGATCGGCCCGGTTCCCAGGCCTGAGGAACCCGAGCCCCGCACCCTGACCGAACGCGCCTACCGCGCGCTGCGCCACGACATCGTCTGTGGCCAGTTGGCGCCGGGCCTGCGATTGCGGGTCGAACACCTCAAGGATTCCTACGGCGTGGGCGCCGGCACGCTGCGCGAGGCGCTGGCCTTGCTGGTGTCGGACGCGCTGGTGACGGTCGAGGGGCAGCGGGGCTATCGGGTCAGCGCGATTTCACTCGAAGACCTGTGCGATCTGACCGACACGCGGGTGCGGCTGGAGACCGAGGCCCTGCGCCAGTCGATCCGGCAAGGCGATGCGATGTGGGAACGGGCGCTGCGAGGGGCTTTTGCCGAACTGAGCGAAGCCGAAGCGGGCGGCGCTGCGCGCGATCCGCAGCAATGGGAGCGGGCGAATCGCCGCTTTCACGAGGCGCTGATCGCCGGCCACGTCTCGCCGTGGACGCGCCACCTGCTGGACATTCTCTACCGCCATGGCGAGCGCTATCGGCACGTGGCCATCCGTTTGGGCGCCACGGCCCACGTGGAGCGCGATGTGCACGCCGAACACGAGAGCATCTATCTGGCTGCGCTGGCGCGTCAGGAGGCGCGCGCCGCGCTGGCGCTGGAAGCACACATCCGCCTGACCTGCGACCTGCTCACCCGGCACGCCGATGAAGCTGTTGCCATCACTGCCCCAGCGCCGGAAACAGCTTGGTCAGGCCAGCCGCCATCACCTCCACCGACAGCGCGGCCAGGATCAGGCCCATCAGCCGGGTCATCACGTTGATGCCGGTCTGGCCCATCAGGCGCGCGATGGGTTTGGCGAGCGAGAAACACACGGCGGTGGCCAGGGCGATCACCACGCCGTAACCCACCAGCGCGGCGTGCTGGAAAAAGGTCTTGGCCTGGTCGGCGTAGATCACCACCGTGGACATGGTGGCCGGGCCGGTGAGCAGCGGGATGGTGAGCGGCACCACCGCGATGGAGGCGCGGGCTGAGGCGTCGTCCACTTCGCCCTGCGTGGTCTTGGCCTCGGCCGGTTGTGCGTTCAGCATCGACAGCGCCGAGGTCAGCAGCAGCATGCCGCCGCCGACCTGGAAGCTCGCCAGCGAGATGCTGAAGAACTCCAGGATCTGCAGGCCGATGATGGCGCAGGTGGCGATCACCGCGAAGGCGCTGATCGACGAGATCAGGATGGTGCGCCGGCGCTGCGCCGAGGTGAAACCCTGTGTGTAGTGGATGAAGAAGGGCACGATCGCCAGCGGGTTGACGATGGCGAGCAGGGTGATGAGGGGCTTGAAATCCATGGCCGGCATTGTGGGGCAGGAACCGTGCGCCCGCGCTGCATCAGCGGATTTCAGGGGGCATTCATGCGCTGCCGCCGTAGCGATCCGGCGCCGGGCCGCCCCAGGCTGGATCAGCCCCCTGGGGGGGCAGCGACCCGCGCAGCGGTGGAGCTTGGGGGCTCAAGCTCTCTTCTTCGGAACATGCCGTAGCCTTCCATGTGCAGCACCTTGTCGCCGTGCTGGTTGAACATCTCCCACACCGTGCGCACCAGGCCCACGTCGGGCCGTTTGCTCATGGCGCGCTTTTCGGTGATGGTGTGCTGCAGCCGCAGCACGTCGCCGGGGTAGACCGGCTTGGTCCACTTCAGGCTCTCCAGCCCGGGCGAACCGAGGCTCGATGTTTCGTGCAGGAAATTCGTGACCATCAGCCGCATGGCCATGGCGCAGGTGTGCCAGCCACTGGCGCTCAGGCCCCCGAACACCGAGGCCTGGCCGGCTTCTTCGCTCAGGTGAAAAGGCTGCGGGTCGAACTGGCTGGCGAAGGTGATGATTTCTTCTTTGGTCGGCGAGAGGCTGCCCAGGTCGCGCACCTGGCCGATTTCCAGGTCTTCCCACCAGATCTTGATGTGCGGGCTTTGTTCGGGTGTGGTGGCGGTCATGTGGTTGATCTCCTCATCGGCCACCGGACACGTCCAGCAGGCTCATGGTGGTGTAACTCGCGGCGTCCGACAGCAGCCAGACGATGGCCTGCGCCACCTCGTCGGCCGTGCCGCCGCGCTGCATGGGCACCTGGTGCTTGAGCTCGTTGACGCGGTTGGGCAAGCCGCCCGAGGCGTGGATCTCGGTTTCGATCAGGCCCGGCCGCACCGCGTTGACGCGAACGCCTTCGGCTGCGACTTCCTTGGCCAGTCCGATGGTGAACGCATCGATGGCGCCCTTGGCCGCCGCGTAGTCCACGTACTGCCCCGGTGAGCCCAGGCGCGACGCCGCGCTGGACACGTTGACGATGGCGCCGCCTTCGCCGCCGTGCCGCGTGCTCATGCGGCGCACCGCTTCGCGCGCGCAGAGCATCGAACCGATCACGTTGATGTCGAACATGCGGCGCCAGCGTGCCACGCTCATCTCGTCAACCCGCGCGGTCACGTCCACCACGCCCGCGTTGTTCACCAGCCCGGTGAGCCGCCCGAACTGGGCGTCCACCTGCTCGAACATGCGCAGCACCTGCGCCTCGTTGGCCACATCGGCCTGCACCGTGATCGCGGTGCCACCCTCGGCGCGGATCGCTCGCGCCACCTCGTCAGCGGCTGGCGAATTGCTTGAGTAGTTCACCGCCACGGCCCAGCCCTGGCGTGCGGCGAGCAAGGCGGTGGCCGCACCGATGCCGCGGCTGCCACCGGTCACCAGCAAAACCTTCTTTTCCGTTGCGCCGTCTTTCTGATCCATAACCTGTCTCCTGCAAAAGCCGCCGGTATGGCTTACAACACCGGCTGTACCGCCCTTCATTACAACAGTGTCAGGAGACCGCCATGCGTCGCACAGTCGACTATTACTTCGCTCCCCAGAGCCCCTGGATGTACCTCGGCCACGAGCGCTTTGCCGACCTGCTGCAGCGCACCGACACCCAGGTGCGTGTGCTGCCGGTGGACTTCGGCAAAGTGTTCCCCGTGTCGGGCGGTTTGCCGCTGCCGCAGCGGGCGCCCCAGCGCCAGGCCTACCGGCTGGTGGAGCTGCGCCGCTTCAGCGAGGCGCTCGACATCCCGCTCAACCCGCAGCCGCGCTGCTTCCCGGTGGCCGGCGACCCGGCGGGCTGGCTGATCACGGCCGTGGCCGAGCAGGACGGCGACGCCGCCGCGATGCGGCTGACCGGCGCGGTGGGCCGGGCGGTGTGGGCGCAGGAGCGCGACATCGCCGACGCCACCGTGCTGGCCGAGCTGCTGGACGAATGTGGGCTGGACCCGCAGCGCCTGGCGCAGTCGCAGCAGGACGGCGCGAAAGCGCTGTACGCCGCACACACCGCGCAGGCGATTGACGCCGGGGTGTTCGGTGCGCCAAGCTACGTCATTGATGGCGAAGTTTTCTGGGGCCAGGACCGGCTCGATTTCGTCGAACGCCGGCTGTCGGCCTGACCGCTTTTCTGACAACAACACTGGAGCATTCCATGGGGCAATTCACCAACCTCACCGCCGCCGACGGCTTCACGTTCCCCGCCTACGTGGCGCAACCCGCCGGCCAGCCCAAGGGCGGCCTCGTCGTGTTGCAGGAAATCTTTGGCGTCAACGCCCACATCCGCGCCGTGGCCGATGGCTACGCGGCCGACGGCTATTTTGTCGTCGCACCGTCCACCTTTCACCGCGTCAAGACCGGTGTGGAGCTGGGCTACGCCGAAGCCGACATGCAGGCCGGCATGGCGCTCAAAGCCGCGGTGGAGGCGCTGCCCGTGCCGGGCGTGATGCCCGACATCCAGGCCGCCATCGACCACGCGGCGCAGGGGGGCAAGGTCGGCATCCTTGGCTACTGCTGGGGCGGCCTGCTGACCTGGCGCGCGGCGAGTGCGCTCAACGGCCTGTCAGCCGCCGTGCCTTATTACGGCGGCGGCATGACCACCGAGGCCGAGGCGGCGCGCCAGCCCCGCGTGCCGGTGATGGCCCATTTCGGCGAACAGGACCACTGGATTCCGCTGGACAGCGTGCGCGCCTTCGAGAAGGCACAGCCCGGTGTGACGGTGCACGTCTACGCCGCGAACCACGGCTTCAACTGCGACCACCGCGGCGCCTGGAACGCCGAGGCCGCGAAGCTCGCGCGGGAGCGCACGCTGGCCTTCCTGGCGCAGCACCTGGGCTGAAATCATGAGCGCCTCCCGGCCGTTCCGAAGGCGCTCAGCCCCGGAGCGCGCAGCGCGGGGGGTATTCCAGTGAGCGCCGCCGGCCTGACGCGGTTCTCCGGGCTGGCCCTGGTGGCCGGCTGGGTGCTGTCGGCCGCGGCGCAGGGCGCCTACACCGGGCCCTTGTTCGATGCCCACCTTCACTACAACGACGAGGCCTGTGTACACGATGCACCTGCGCCGGGCTGCCCGCATCCATTGCCGGACGTGCTCGCGCGCATGCAAACCAGCGGGGTGCGCGCCGTGCTGGCGAACTCCCGCCCCAACGACGGCACCCGCGCCCTGGCAAAGGCGCGCGAGCAGACCCGCGCCGCGGGCGTGACCGTGGTGCCGTTCGTGCGGCTCTACCGCAACCGGGCTGACTACAACAACTGGTTTCGCGACGGCACCATCGTTGACCTGGTGCAGGCCGAACTGGCCAAAGGCACGCCCGCCGGCCCCTTCCGCGGACTCGGCGAGTTCCACCTGTACGACAGCGCCAATGCCAACGGTCCGGTGGCGAAGCGGCTCATGGCGCTCGCCGAGGACAAAGGGCTGGCGATCCTGGCCCATGTGGACGATGCGGCCATTGACCTCCTGATGGCGCACACGCCGTCAAAGGGGCAGATCGATCCGCCACCGGCCCACACCATGGCGGAACGTGGGGGTGCCGGATTTCGCCTCATCTGGGCCCACACCGGTATCGGCGGCACGCCGGTGGCGCGGGTCGACGAACTCATGGCGCGCTACCAGCGCCTGATGGGTGAGCTCTCCTACCGGCCGGGCCTCACCTGCGAGGGGGGCCAGTTGTGCCCCGAGTGGCGCACGCTGCTGCTCAAGTACCCGGACCGCTTCCTGATCGGCTCGGACACCTGGATCAACCAGCGCTGGCTCTCCTACGGCGAACTGATGCAGGGCTACCGCGTCTGGCTCGGCGGCCTGCCGGCCGACGTGGCGCGGCAAATTGGCTGGGACAATGGGGCACGCCTGTTTGGCGTGCCCACCCCGAAGAACTGACCATGATCCAGCTGCATTACTACCCCAGCACCGCCAGCATGGTGCCGCACATCCTGCTTGAAGAACTGGCCGTGCCCTACGAGCGTGTGCTGGTGGACCGCGCGCAGGACGTGCAGAAGACCATGGCCTACCTGAAGCTGAACCCGAACGGCCTGATCCCGGTGCTCACCGACGGCGATCTGGTGCTGTACGAGACCGCCGCGATTTGTCTGCACCTGTGCGACACGCACCCGGCCAGCGGCCTGGCACCCGCGCTGGGCACCCCCGAGCGCGCGCACTTCTACAAGTGGCTGATGTGGCTGACGAACACGTTGCAAGCCACATTGATCGTCTATTTTTACCCCGATCGCTGGGTGAATGCCGGCAACGCGGCGGGCGCCGCCGAGGTCCGGCACCACGCCGAAATCCGCATCAACAACCTCCTGAAGCAGCTCGACAACGAGCTGGCCCGCCATGGTGGCCCCTGGTTCATGGGGGCGGCCTACACCGCGCTGGACCCCTACGTGTTCACCCTGTGCCGCTGGACGCGCAACTTTGCCGGTGCGCCCGCCCGCAGCAAGCGCCAGCTGGGTCCGTACCTGCAGCGCATGCTGGACCGGCCTGCGGTGCAGCGGGCATTGGCCAACGAGGGTTTGAGTCCGCCCTTTGTCTGAAGTGTGAGGGTGGGAGAAAAACGCTCCTGCGGCGCGGGGGGCTACCGTCCTGATCGCGCCAGGTAGCGCTTGCGCCAGAACAGCACGCTGAGCACCACGGCCGTGAGCATCATCGAGCCCATGGCCCACCAGAAGCCCGACTCCTTGTGCAGCAGCGGAATGAACTCGAAGTTCATGCCGAAGATGCCCGCGATCAGGTTCAGCGGCAGGAAGATGGCGGTCAGCGCCGTGAGCGTGCGCATGATGTCGTTGGTGCGGTTGCTCTGCGCCGAAAAATGCATCTGCACCGCGGTCTCGGCGTTCTGCTCCAGCCGGCGCACGTTGTGCACCACGCGTTCAATGTGCTCCAGCACGTCGCGGCTGCGCACCTTGAGCAGCTCCAGTCCGCGGTGGCCGCCAAAGTGGTCGCTGGTGCCCTCGACCACTTCCCAGCCGGCCAGCGCCTCGATCCAGTCCTGAATCGCCGCGCGCTGGTCTTCGCAGATCTCGTCCAGGTGGTGCAGAGAAATGCGCGCATCCAGCAGCGAGCCCCAGTTGTTGAAGCGTGTCGAGGGATGCAGCAGTTCGGTTTGCCAGTGGTCCAGCTGGCGCGTGAGCTCGCGCCGCAGATCGAGGTAGCCGTCCACCATCTGGTTCACGATGCGCAGCATCAGGTCGGCCGGCCCGCTGGGCAGGTTCACGCCGGCGGCACGCGAAGCGGCCGACGCCGCCGCGAGCAGGCGCGTGGCGTACTGGTCGAGCACCGTGCAGCCCGCGGGGTGGACCGTGAGCAGCACGCGGTCGAACACCGCAAACCCGACCGGGCTGGTGTCGATGCGCCGCAGCACCGGCGGGCCGCCGCGTTTGATGTGTTGGGTCAGGACCTGACCGGGGTGAGCGAGGTCGGTTTCGCTGTGTCCAGCGGCAAGCCGGCGGAACACCAGGACGTCGTACTGCGATGTGTAGTCGAAGTGCGACGGCAACTGGTTGTTGAGCAGGTCAGACACGTGCAGGTCGACCAGCGTCACGCTGTGCAGGGCCTGCAGCGTGGACTGGATATGCGCCTGCTCCAGTTCGAACTCGCGCCGGCCACAGGCGATCCAGACAAAGCTGCGCGGCGCCAGTTCGGTGGGCAGCGTCCCGGTTTCGTTCACGGCACCGGGCAGGACGTGGAAGATGCGCATGCGGTGGTTGCCGGGAGGCTGTGGCGGGGTGGATCAGCCGCGCAGCAGACGGGCCGCGTCGCGTGCGAAATAGGTCAGCACGCCGTCGGCGCCCGCGCGCTTGAAGGCCAGCAGGCTTTCCATCATCACCGCGTCGTGGTCCAGCCAGCCGTTGATCGCGGCGGCCTTGAGCATGGCGTATTCGCCGCTGACCTGGTAGGCGAAGGTGGGTACCCGGAACTCGTCCTTCACGCGGCGCACGATGTCCAGGTAAGGCATGCCGGGCTTGACCATCACCATGTCGGCGCCCTCGGCCAGGTCCAGCGCCACTTCGCGCAGGGCTTCGTCGCTGTTGCCCGGGTCCATCTGGTAGACCTTCTTGTCGGCTTTGCCCAGGTTGGCGGCCGAGCCCACGGCGTCGCGGAACGGACCGTAGAAGGCGCTGGCGTACTTGGCGCTGTAGGCCATGATGCGCGTGTGCACCAGGCCCTTGGCCTCCAGGGCACGGCGGATGGCGCCGATCCGGCCGTCCATCATGTCGCTGGGCGCCACCATGTCCACACCGGCTTCGGCCTGCGTGAGGGCCTGCTGCACCAGGATCTCGACCGTGGGATCGTTCAGGATGTAGTTGTGCTCGTCCAGCAGACCGTCCTGGCCGTGGCTGGTGAACGGGTCAAGTGCCACGTCGGTCATCACGCCCAGCTGCGGGAACTCTTTCTTCAGTTCGCGCACCACCCGCGGCACCAGGCCGTCCGGGTTCATGGCTTCTTTGCCATCGGGCGTCTTGAGCGACTGGTCGATCACCGGGAACAGCGCCATCACCGGAATGCCCAGTTTCACGCAGTCTTCCGCCACCGGCAGCAGCAGGTCCAGGCTCAGGCGTTCCACGCCGGGCATGGAGCCCACGGCCTCGCGCCGATGGGCCCCATCCAGCACAAACACCGGGTAGATCAGGTCGGCCGGGCTGAGCCGGTGCTCGCGCACCAGGTCGCGGGTGAACGCATCGCGCCGCAGACGGCGGGGGCGGGACAGGGGGTAGGGGGCTGGGGAGTGCATGTTCGTATTGTGGCAAAGCCGCAGTGGGTGGACGATCCAGTTCGGTTGAAATACGGTCTTCAAAGTGTCTGAAACTACCGGGTTTCAATTCGTAAAAAGATGGCGGTGATTGAAAAACCCAGGAGTTTGTGTTGAACTCTGCCATAAGAAGAAAATACAAGCGCGCGCCTGCTGTCCTGGGTCGTCGAAGGTATTTTTTGATCTTCCGATCGGCCGTCCGCATCGAAACGCCCAGCGGGTGATGCGGCATGACCGGGTGCACCGTCTGCATGTAACGGATCGATTGGATCCTGGCTTCTTTATTTACCGAGCTCTGCCATGTTGCAAACCAAGAAAAACCCTGTCACGTCCCCCGTGGGTGCTAAACCGGCGGCAGCCGGCGCGTCCGAAGCCTGGTCGCTCGACGACCATTGGCCCGAGCTGGTTGCGGGACTCGCCGAACAGTTCACGGAAAACGTCAGCTCCCTGCAAAACCAGATCGACCAGCTGCTGGCCAAAGGGCGCATCAACAAGCTGGAACATCGGGCCCTGAGCGTGCCGGCCGAGCGCATCAAGCTCGCGGGCATCAGTGCCCAGCAGATCAACCGGTTCTACAGCGGTCGCATCCGCCAGTCGCATGAGAAGGTGGACATGGCGCAGCTGGTTGAAGGGGTGTTGCAGGAGCGCAAGCAGGAGCTGGGCACGCTGGGCATCGCCTTGCGACGCAAGCTCAAACAGGTGGAGGTGCTGATCGACCCCACGGTCGCACACACCTTCGTCAACGCCGTGCTGGACTGGGGCCTGCCGTTTGGCAACCGGGTCGACATGCGCTTGGACCTCAACGCCTGGCCGCAACATGCGCGTTTGCAGATGCGCGTGGCCAATGACGGCGTGCCCCCGTCAAGTGCCGCGTCGACGGACAGCCTGAGCTGGATGCTGATACGCCAGATCGCGCTGGTGTCGGGCGGTGTCGAGATCGAACGCGAAGTCAACGAGGAGGGTGTGAGCTTCACGGCCATGTTCACGCGCACGGTGCAGGCCGTCGACGGCATTTCGGCGGTGGACCTGTCGGACGAGCACTCGTCGATGTTCAAGTCGCTGTCGGGCACTTATGTGCTCACCATTTCACCCAGCTTGCAGATCCGTGCCGACGTGCGTGACGCGTTGCGAGAGATAGGTATTTCTTCGGACAGTGTTGTGGATTTCCAACAAGCCCGCGATGCCATCAAGAGCCGCATGCCCAGCCTGATCGTGGTGGACTCTGAAATCAAGGACGATGACTTTGATGCCTTCCGCCGCGACCTGCTGCGCGAGGTGTTCGAGTTCCCGTTCGTCGAGATTTCGCCGGATGACAGCTCGTTCGACATGTCGGGCTTTGGCGAGTTTTCCATGGCCAAAGTCGGGCGCGGCAATATTCGCGAGGCGCTGGGGACGGCCGTGATGTTCGAACTGGCCAAAATGATGTAATTAATTGGCATTATTTTTGCTGGTGCTGATTCCGGATATGTCAGATCTGACAGGGGATAGATAGGAAATTTCTTTCTTCTGCTGTAACATTCGCTTGGGCAAGCCGAAGGGTGAGCTCCCCGCTTTTCCTCCCTGAGCGGGTGCCTTAGTGTGTGACAGCAAAAAGGCTTCCTAACCCGGCCCTGTGGGCCGGGTTTTTTTTTGTCCTTCGTGGTGGCCCAACCCACTGGGCCCAACATGTCGATGGCCCCTGGTGGCTAAACTGCCAGCATGCTCTGGGTCAAATCCTTCCACATTGTTTTCATCGCCAGCTGGTTCGCCGGTCTGTTCTACCTGCCCCGGATTTTTGTCAATCTGGCCATGGTCCCGCCCGAAAGTGTTGCGGAGCGCGAGCGCTTGCTGCTCATGGCGCGCAAGCTGATGCGCTTCACCACCCTGTTGGCTGTTCCAGCGGTGGCACTCGGCCTGTGGCTCTGGCTGGGTTATGGGATCGGTCTGGGCGCTGGCAATGGCTGGATGCACGCCAAGCTGTTCGTCGTGGCGCTGATCCTCGGCTATCACCATGCTTGCGGCGTCATGCTTCGCAGGTTTCAGCAAGGCATCAACCGCCGGGGTCATGTCTGGTACCGCTGGTTCAACGAGGCGCCGGTGATCATGCTGGTGGCGGTGGTGCTGCTGGTGGTGATCAAGCCTTTCTGAGGCCCATGGGTGGTCACGACTCCGCGTTCTTCGGCCTGGCCGCTCGCGTTGCTGTTTGCGGCGCTGGTGGTCTATGCGAGTCTGTACCCGTTTCAGGGCTGGCGCATGCAGGGCGTGGAGCCGATGGCCTTCATGCTGGCACCGCTGCCGAAGTACTGGACTGCATTCGATGTGGTGAGCAACTTTCTGGGCTACGCCCCGCTGGCGTTTCTGCTGGCGCTGTCCCTGCTGCGCTCTGGTGCCGGGGGATGGTCCTGGTTGCTGGGCTTCACCCTGCCGCTCCTGCTGTCGTTCGGGGTGGAAACGCTGCAGAACTACCTGCCCATGCGGGTGGCCTCCAATCTTGATCTGGCGCTGAACGGTGCCGGAGCCATGCTGGGTGCAACAGCCGCCTGGGTCCTGGAGCGACTGGGCGGACTGCGTCGCTGGAGCCAGTTCCGGGCCGACTGGTTCGTGCCGGGCGCACACGGCTCGCTGGTGCTTCTGGCTTTGTGGCCGGCCGCCTTGCTCTACCCGGTCTCGGTGCCGTTTGGCCTGGGGCAGGTCTGGGACAGGCTGGAGATGGAGCTGGCCCACCTGCTGGCGGAGACGCCGTTTCTGGCCTGGGTGCCGTTCCGGGTTGAAAACCCGCTGCCGTTGAGCCCACTGGCCGAGGCGTTTTGTGTGGCGCTCGGGTTGCTGGCGCCGCTGCTCATGGGTTTTGCGGACATGCGTTCGCTGTCGCGCCGCGTGGGATTTCTGGTGGCCTTTTTTGTGTGCGCGCTGGCTGTTGCCGGGTTGTCATCGGCGCTGACCTACGGTCCGGACCATGGCTGGGCGTGGATCACTTCCCAGGCCTTGTTGGGACTGGCCTTGGCGTTCGCCGCCGGACTGGCACTGCTCGCCCTGCCGCGCCGGGTCTGTCATGCGCTCATGTTGCTGTGTCTGGCCACCTCGCTCAGCCTGCTCAATCGTGCGCCAGTAAGTCCTTACTTCGATCAGTCGCTTGAAGTCTGGGAACAAGGGCGCTTCATTCGCTTTTATGGTCTTTCACAGTGGCTGGGGTGGGCGTGGCCTTTTGCGGCCTTGCTCTTTGGCCTGCGCGCCATCGCCCGACACCCCGGTGCCAGACAGGGCGCCCACTAAAATCGACCCATGTCTGAAAACAAGTCGTATTACGAGCGCCACATCTTCTTCTGTCTCAATCAGCGGGAAGGTGGTGAGGATTGTTGTGCTCAGCACAAGGCCCAGGCCGCCTTTGATCGCTGCAAATCGCAGGCGAAGGCACAAGGCCTGCTCGGGCCGGGCAAGGTCCGGGTCAACAAGGCGGGCTGCCTGGACCGTTGCGCAGGCGGGCCGATTGCGGTGGTGTACCCGGAAGCGGTCTGGTACAGCTATGTCGATGAAAGCGACATCGACGAGATCGTGCAGTCCCATTTGCGCGACGGCGTGGTGGTGCAGCGCCTGCTGACCCCGTCGGACGTCGGGCGCTGAATGAGTTTGCCTGGCGATCAGGTTCTTGCACACGGCGCTGGCGGCGACCGGCCCGGGGGGACATCAATGAACGCTCAGACCGAATACCTGTTGCAAGACGGACCGGCCGGTGCGTTGGAGGTGGCGATAGACCGGCCAACGGGCGACCCGGTCGGGGTTGCGGTGCTGGCTCACCCGCACCCATTGCACGGTGGAACCCTGAGCAACAAGGTCGTTCAGACCCTGGCGCGTGCCTGTGTGCTGGCGGGTTGGACGGCTGTCCGCTTCAACTTCCGCGGCGTCGGACGCAGTGAGGGGGCTTACGACGAAGGACGCGGCGAGTTGGACGATTTGCTGTCGGTGATCGAAGGGCAGGCACCTTCGGGCCCGTTGTGCCTGGCCGGGTTTTCATTCGGAGCGTTCGTCACCAGCCATGCGGCGAGCCAGCTTCACGCCCAGCGCGAGATCCGTCGGCTGGTTCTGGTGGGCACAGCCGCCAGTCGGTTTGAAGTCGCTCCGGTCGCGGCGGAACTTCACTCGCGCACTCTGGTCATCCATGGCGAGCAGGACGATACCGTGCCACTGGCGTCTGTCATGGAATGGGCACGCCCTCAGGTATTGCCTGTGCTGGTGGTGCCCGGAGGAGGCCACTTCTTTCATGGGCAGTTGCCTTTGCTTCGGGAGCTGGTCCTGCGCCATCTGCGTGCCTGAAGCGGCCGCTCTTTTCCCTTTTTTATTTCAGGAACCGGATTTTGCTGCGTCGATTGTTTTCCCGTGCTTTGTTTCTGTTGGCCGTTGCTGTGGCGTTTTCGGCATCTGCCCAGGTGCCTCAGCCGCCTGAAGTGGCGGCCCGCGCCTATTTGTTGGTGGATGTGACCTCGGGTCAGGTGTTGGCGTCCAAAGATGCCGATCAGGCGGTGGAGCCGGCTTCGCTCACCAAGCTGATGACCGCCTACATCGTGTTTGATGCGCTGAAGACGGGCAAGCTCAGCCTGACCCAGACCTTTGGGGTGAGCGAGCGGGCCTGGAAAATGCCGGGTTCGCGCATGTTCATCGACCCCAAGATGCAGGTGCCCGTGGAAGACCTGATCAAGGGAATGATCGTGCAGTCGGGTAACGATGCCACCGTGGCGCTGGCTGAAGGGTTGGGCGGCAGCGTGGAACGTTTCGTGGAGTTGATGAACCAGCAGGCGAAGTCGCTGGGCATGAACGCCAGCAGCTTCAAGAACCCTGAGGGCCTCACGGTGGCTGGGCACACCACCACAGCACGTGACCTGGCTACGCTCGCCACCCGCCTGATGCGCGATTTTCCCGACTACGTGCCCTACTACGCCATCCAGCGTTACCGCTACCCCGGCACGCCCGCCGCCAACGACACCAACCGCAATCTGTTGCTGTTTCGCGACCCCAGTGTTGACGGCCTGAAAACCGGTCACACCAGTGCCGCGGGCTACTGTCTGGTGGCAACCGCTCACCGGGCGGTGCCGGCCTTGGGCAGTGGACCGCAGGGGCAGCGGCGGCTGTTGAGCGTGCTGCTGGGGGCTTCAAGCGAAAACGCCCGTGCAGCTGAAAGCCAGAAGCTGTTGAACTGGGGCTACACGGCTTTTGATGCGGTGCGGCTGGCGCCAGCAGGCGCGCCGCTGGTTTCGCCGCGTGTCTGGAAGGGTAAAGCGGAGGTTGTCAAGCTGGGGCGGCCCGAAGGTGTTGTGGTATCCGTTCCTGCAGGAGAAGGTGCGCGGCTGAAGACTGAAGTCGTCCGACCGGAACCCCTGGTCGCACCTTTGCTGCGCGGCCAGGCGGTAGGCACCTTGAAGGTGACCTTGGCCAGTGGTGCGCCGGTGGCCGAGGTGCCGCTGAGCGTGCTGGAGACGGTGGAAGAAAGCGGTGTCTTCGGCCGAGCCTGGGACGCTGTGCGTCTCTGGATTCAGTAACCAGGCCTGCAACACCCGGGGTGCAGCCCCCGCTGCAGGCCGTACAAACGGGTTTCGGTGAAGCGCCTTTCGCGCATTCGTTTGTCAGGATGACAAGCCCGTGCTACATTAGAGGGCTTTTCGGAATCTTCCGAGAAGTTTTCGTTTTCGCTTTTTTAAACGTTTAGGGACGTTTCTTCATGCCAACCATCAATCAACTCGTGCGCCACGGCCGGGAGGTCGAAAAGACCAAATCCAAGAGCCCGGCCATGGAAAACTCTCCGCAGCGTCGTGGTGTGTGTACCCGTGTGTACACCACGACCCCCAAGAAGCCCAACTCCGCTCTGCGTAAAGTCGCCAAAGTGCGTCTGACCAACGGTTTTGAGGTCATCTCCTACATCGGCGGTGAAGGCCACAACCTGCAGGAGCACAGCGTCGTGCTGGTTCGCGGCGGTCGTGTCAAGGACTTGCCTGGTGTGCGTTACCACATCGTGCGCGGTTCGCTGGACCTGCAGGGCGTGAAAGACCGCAAGCAGTCGCGCTCCAAGTACGGTGCGAAGAAGCCCAAGGCCAAGTAATTCCGGTTTTTCGGTGTTTGGCCGGCCGGCAAGCTGTGTCGAACGTAGTGACCCCAAAGCGCCATGTCGGCGTCGGGTCGAGTAAGTGAGGGCCTTGCTGGGTTCTCGCGGTGTCTGAAAAGACGCCAACTGAAGCAATTTTGAGGTGAAAAAATGCCACGTCGTCGCGAAGTCCCTAAACGTGAAATCCTGCCGGATCCCAAGTTCGGCAACGTCGAGCTCTCCAAGTTCATGAACGTGATCATGGAAGGCGGCAAGAAAGCTGTCGCCGAGCGCATCATTTACGGTGCGCTGGAGCAGATCGAGAAAAAGACCGGCAAAGACCCGGTCGAAGCCTTCTCTATCGCCATCAACAACGTCAAGCCCATGGTGGAGGTCAAGTCCCGCCGCGTGGGTGGTGCGAACTACCAGGTGCCCGTTGAAGTGCGCCCGGTTCGCCGTCTGGCGCTGTCGATGCGCTGGATCAAGGAAGCCGCGCGCAAGCGCAGCGAGAAGTCCATGGCCATGCGCTTGGCCAACGAGCTGATCGAGGCCACCGAAGGCCGTGGCGGCGCCATGAAGAAGCGTGACGAAGTGCACCGCATGGCCGAAGCCAACAAGGCTTTCAGCCACTTCCGCTTCTAAGTCCCGCTTTTCCCAGTCATCCAAGGCGAGCCCGCAAACCCCAGAAGGGGTGGCGGGCTTGCCCAATTCAGGAGTATTTCCATGGCACGCACTACGCCACTGGAGCGGTACCGCAATATCGGTATCTCCGCTCACATCGACGCCGGCAAGACCACCACGACCGAGCGCATTCTTTTCTACACGGGTGTGAACCACAAGATCGGTGAAGTGCACGACGGTGCCGCCACCATGGACTGGATGGAGCAGGAGCAGGAACGTGGCATCACGATCACCTCCGCCGCCACGACCTGCTTCTGGAAGGGCATGGACCTGTCCTTCCCCGAGCACCGCATCAACATCATCGACACCCCCGGCCACGTGGACTTCACCATCGAGGTGGAGCGCTCCATGCGCGTCCTGGATGGCGCCTGCATGGTGTACTGCGCGGTGGGCGGTGTTCAGCCCCAGTCGGAAACCGTCTGGCGCCAGGCCAACAAATACAAGGTGCCGCGTCTGGCCTTTGTGAACAAGATGGACCGCACCGGTGCCAACTTCTTCAAGGTTGTTGAGCAGATGAAGCTGCGCCTGAAGGCCAACCCTGTGCCGATCGTGATCCCGATCGGTGCCGAAGAGCACTTCAAGGGTGTGGTGGACCTGCGCAAGATGAAGGCCATCATCTGGGACGAAGCGTCCCAGGGCATGAAATTCACTTTCGAAGAAATTCCCGCTGAACTCCTGGAGCAGGCCAAAGAGTGGCGTGAAAAAATGGTCGAGGCTGCGGCCGAAGCCAGCGAAGAGCTGATGAACAAGTACCTTGAAGAAGGTGACTTGACCGAAGAAGAGATCACCCACGGTCTGCGCGTGCGCACGCTGGCGACCGAAATTCAGCCGATGCTGTGCGGTACCGCATTCAAGAACAAGGGTGTGCAGCGCATGCTCGACGCCGTGATCGAACTGATGCCTTCCCCGGTGGACATCGCCGACGTCACGGGCACGGATGACGACGAAGAAGTCACCAGCCGCAAGGCCGATGACAACGAGAAGTTCTCCGCATTGGCCTTCAAGTTGATGACCGACCCGTATGTCGGCCAGCTCACCTTCGTGCGCGTCTACTCGGGCGTGATGAAAAAGGGCGATTCGGTCTACAACCCGATCAAGGGCAAGAAAGAGCGCATCGGCCGTATCGTGCAGATGCATGCCAACAACCGTCTGGAAGTCGAAGAAATTCGCGCTGGCGACATCGCTGCCTGCGTGGGCCTGAAAGACGTGACCACGGGTGAAACCCTGTGCGATCCGGAGGCCATCATCATGCTGGAGCGGATGGTCTTCCCGGAGCCTGTGATTGCGCAGGCTGTGGAACCCAAGACCAAGGCCGACCAGGAAAAGATGGGCATTGCCCTGCAGCGCTTGGCCGCAGAAGATCCTTCTTTCCGCGTCAAGACCGACGAAGAGTCGGGTCAGACCATCATCGCCGGCATGGGCGAACTGCACCTGGAAATCATCGTTGACCGCATGAAGCGTGAATTCGGTGTGGAAGCCAATGTGGGCAAGCCGCAAGTGGCCTACCGCGAGACCATCCGCAAGACGGTGGAAGACTCCGAAGGCAAGTTTGTGCGCCAGTCCGGCGGCAAGGGTCAATACGGTCACGTGGTGTTCAAGATCGAACCCAACGAAGCCGGCAAAGGCTTTGAGTTCGTCGACGCGATCAAGGGCGGTGTGGTTCCTCGCGAATACATCCCTGCGGTTGAAAAGGGCGTGATCGAAGCCCTGACGACCGGCGTGCTGGCGGGTTATCCGGTGGTGGACGTGAAGGTCACGCTGCACTTCGGTTCCTACCACGACGTGGACTCGTCCGAAATGGCCTTCAAGATGGCAGCCATCTTCGGCTTCAAGGAAGGCTGCCGCAAGGCCAGCCCGGTGATCCTTGAGCCCATGATGTCGGTGGAAGTGGAGACGCCTGAAGACTACGCCGGCAACGTGATGGGCGATCTGTCCAGCCGCCGCGGCATGGTGCAGGGCATGGAAGACATGGTCGGTGGCGGCAAGGCCATTCGCGCCGAAGTGCCGCTGTCCGAGATGTTTGGTTATTCGACCACGCTGCGTTCCATGTCGCAAGGCCGTGCCACCTACTCGATGGAGTTCAAGCACTACGCCGAAGCACCGCGCAACGTGGCCGAAGCCATTGTTGCAGCGCGCGCCAAGTAAGTTTCAGCCGGTCTGCGATCACGCGCCGCCCTGTCCCCGTGCGGGGCGAATCAGCAGTGTGGTGCAGACCTAAAACCGTGACACGGGTTTGTTCTTTCTAGGAATTGAAAAATGGCAAAAGAGAAATTTGAGCGGACCAAGCCGCACGTCAACGTCGGCACGATCGGTCACGTTGACCACGGCAAGACCACCCTGACCGCGGCCATCACCACCGTGCTGGCGGCCAAGTTCGGTGGCGCCGCCAAGGCCTACGACCAGATCGACGCAGCGCCTGAAGAAAAGGCCCGCGGCATCACCATCAACACCGCCCACGTGGAATACGAAACGGCCAACCGCCATTACGCCCACGTTGACTGCCCCGGCCACGCCGACTACGTCAAGAACATGATCACCGGTGCCGCCCAGATGGATGGCGCCGTGCTGGTGTGCTCCGCCGCTGACGGCCCGATGCCCCAGACCCGCGAGCACATCCTGCTGGCCCGCCAGGTGGGCGTGCCTTACATCATCGTGTTCCTGAACAAGTGCGACATGGTCGACGACGCCGAACTGCTCGAACTCGTCGAAATGGAAGTGCGCGAGCTCCTGGATAAGTACGACTTCCCCGGCGACGCCACCCCCATCATCCACGGCTCGGCCAAGCTCGCCCTCGAAGGCGACAAGGGCCCCCTGGGTGAAGAAGCCATCATGAAGCTGGCCGACGCCCTGGACACCTACATTCCCACGCCCGAGCGCGCTGTGGACGGTGCCTTCCTGATGCCCGTGGAAGATGTGTTCTCCATCTCCGGCCGCGGCACCGTCGTGACCGGTCGTATCGAGCGCGGCATCGTCAAGGTCGGCGAAGAAATCGAAATTGTCGGTATCAGCGACACCCAGAAGACCACCTGCACCGGCGTGGAAATGTTCCGCAAGCTGCTGGACCAGGGTCAGGCTGGCGACAACGTCGGTATCCTGCTGCGCGGCACCAAGCGCGAAGACGTGCAGCGCGGCCAGGTGCTGTGCAAGCCCGGCTCCATCAAGCCCCACACCCACTTCACGGGTGAGGTGTACGTGCTGTCCAAGGATGAAGGTGGCCGTCACACGCCGTTCTTCAACAACTACCGTCCGCAGTTCTACTTCCGCACCACCGACGTGACCGGCTCGATCGAGCTGCCCGAAGGCAAGGAAATGGTCATGCCAGGCGACAACGTGTCGATCACGGTCAAGCTGATTGCCCCGATCGCCATGGAAGAAGGTCTGCG
>NZ_JBMBRA010000004.1:0-641181 GCF_048590325.1 Hydrogenophaga sp. ZJX-1 | reverse complement strand
TTCATGGTGGTGACCCGCGCGACGAATCAGCCTGGTGCAGACGGAGTTCTGGGCACGGCCGACGACATCCACGAACAAACCAACACCACCTCGCCCTTCGTCGATCAGAACCAGACCTACAGCTCGCACCCGTCGCATCAGGTGTTCCTGCGGGCCTACGAGTTCGACGCCAACGGCGAACCCCAGGCCACCGGTGGCCTGATCGTCAACCGCGATCTGGGTGGCGATGGCATCTACGGCACCGCAGACGACGTGATCCTCGGCGGCATGGCGACCTGGGCGGTCGTGAAGGCGCAGGCACGCGACATCCTGGGCATCGAACTCACCGACCTCAATGCCTTGAGCGTGCCGCTGCTCGCCACCGACCAATACGGCAAGTTCATCCGCGGACCCAACGGCTTCCCGCAGGTGGTGATGGAGGGCGGCGCCCTGGTCGAGGGCAACCCGGCCGCACCGATCAGCGTGGTCAACGCGGTCAGCTCCGGCCACGCGTTCCTGGTCGACATCGCCCACACCGCCAATCCCGTCGATGGCCAGACCGGTGCCCCGCTGGTGGCCGACGCCGATACCGTGGCGGGTGGCCCGGTGGCGGCAGGCACCTACGACAACGAACTGCTGGACGCCCACTACATCGCGGGCGACGGCCGGGTCAATGAAAACATCGGCCTGACCACCGTGCACCACGTTTTCCACCACGAACACAACCGCCTGGTCGAACACACCAAGGAGGTGGTGCTCGACACGGCGCGGGGCGGTGACGTGACCTTCCTCAACGAGTGGCTGCTGACCGAGGTGACGGAGGTCCCCGCCGACCTGTCGACCCTGGTGTGGAACGGCGAGCGCCTGTTCCAGACCGCGAAGTTCGGCACCGAGATGCAGTACCAGCACCTGGTGTTCGAGGAGTTCGCACGCACCATCCAGCCGGGCATCGATCCGTTCATCCCCAACCTGCAGAACTACCAGACCGAGATCGACCCCTCGATCGTTGCCGAGTTTGCGCACACGGTGTACCGCTTCGGCCACTCCATGCTGACCGAAACCATCGACCGGCTGGATGCCAACTACGTCAACAGCGAGATCGGCCTGATCGACGCCTTCCTCAACCCGCTGGCCTTCGCCGCCAGCGGGCCGACACCGGAAGCGGCGGCGGGCGCGATCATTCGCGGCCTGACGCGCCAGGTGGGCAACGAGATCGACGAGTTCGTGACCGAGGCCCTGCGCAACAACCTGCTGGGCCTGCCGCTGGACCTGCCCGCCATCAACCTGGCGCGCGGCCGGGACACCGGCATCCCGTCGTTGAACGCCGCCCGGACCCAGTTCTACGAGGCCACGGGCAACAGCCTGCTCAAGCCCTACGAGAGCTGGTTCGAGTTCGTGCAGCACATCAAGCACCCGGAGTCGCTGGTGAACTTCATCGCGGCCTACGGCACGCACGACAGCATCACTTTGGCCACCACGATGGCGGAAAAGCGCGCCGCCGCCAATCTGATCGTGCTGGGAGACCAGACGATCGACCCGGACGGCATTCCGGGCAGCGGGGACGAGACCGTCGTCGCCGCACCGGCCGACCGCATCGACTTCCTCATGAGCCAGGGTGCCTGGGCCGGCGTGGAGACGGGCCTCAATCTGGTCGACTTCTGGATCGGTGGCCTGGCCGAGGCCAAGACGCCGTTCGGCGGCATGCTGGGTTCCACCTTCAACTTCGTGTTTGAAGAGCAGATGGAGAAGCTGCAGAACGCCGACCGCTTCTACTACCTGGAACGCACGGCCGGTCTGAACTTCGTGACCGAGCTGGAGAACAACTCCTTCGCCAAGATGGTGATGGCCGCCACCGACATCACCCACCTGCCGGCACTGATTTTCCAGACCAACCTGATGCTGGAGGTGGACCAGTCGCGGCAGTTCAACCAGAGCGTGATGGCCGGCCCGGACGGTGTGCTCGGGGACGACCCGCTGACCGTCGTGGACGAGAGCCTCGACGACGACCCCACCGGCAGCAGCGATCCGCAGGGCAACAACCCGCTGGTGCCGCTGGTGATCCGCGACGATCCCGCGACGGCAGGGCCCGACACCAACTACCTGCAGTACACCGGTGGTGACCACGTCGTGCTGGGTGGCACCGCCGGCGACGACACCCTGATCGGCGGCATCGGCGACGACTCGCTCTGGGGCGACGGTGGCAACGACCGCATCGAAGGCGGCGACGGCAACGACGCCATCCGTGGCGGCGCCGGCGACGACATCATCACCGACCTCGGTGGCGACGACAACATCCAGGGCGACGACGGCAACGACGTGATTCATGCCGGCAACGGCCTGTTCAACCTCATCCTCGGCGGCTTCGGCAACGATTTCATCGTCAACGGCGAAGACGGCGGCGAAGCCTTCGGCGGTACCGGCAACGACTTCATGCTCGGCAGCGACGGCGTCGAGCAGAACATGGGCAACGAGGGCGACGACTGGCTCGAAGGCGGCCTGCTCGACGGCAGCCCGGGCGACAACTTCGACCCGCTCGGTCTGGACATGATCGTCGGCAACGACGTCTACATCGGCAGCGGCCTGGCCGACATCATGAACGGCGAAGGTGGCGACGACATCATGGTTGGCAGCAGCGGCCCTGGCGACAAGTACCTGGGCGCCTCCGGCTTCGACTGGGCGACCTTCAAGGACGACGACTTCGGGGTCAGCATGGACATGAGCGTGCGGGCCTTCGATGTCGGACCGATCCCGGTGGCCGCCGGCGTCATTGCGCGGTTTGCCGAAGTGGAGGGCATGTCCGGGTCGCACCACAGCGACTACCTGCGCGGTGACGATGCCGATGCGATCTCGATACCCAACGCCGGCGCCCAGGGCAGCGTGCTGACCAACTTTGACCTCATCAGCGGTCTGCGGGCCTTTGTCGGGGCTGCCGGCAACGGTGTGGACGGCATCGCCGGGACGACCGACGACAGCTTTGGCGCCGGCAACATCATCCTCGGCGGCGACGGCAGTGACGTGATCGAAGGGCGGGGCGGCGACGACCTGATCGATGGTGACAAGTGGCTCAATGTGCGCATCAGCGTGCGCGCCAACATTGACGGCACCGGGCCCGAGATCGCGAGCTTCGACAGCATGCGGCCCATGGTCCCGTTCATGCTCGACGGCACCTACAACCCGGGCCAGCTGGTGATCGTGCGCGAGATCCTGGACGGCAACGGAACGACACCCACCGATGTCAATTTCGACACCGCGGTGTTCTCCGGCAACAGCGGGGACTACGACATCAGCACGGTCGGCGGCGTCACCACGGTGGCGCACATCCTGGGCGGCGTGGTCGGCGCGGGCATCGACGGCACCGACCGCCTGACCAACATCGAACGGCTGCGTTTCGCCGACGAGACCATCGTGCTCACGGCCGGTCTCAACGCGGAACCCGAGGGCCTGTTGCTGATCCTGGATGCCGGGACCGGAGAGGTGGAGACGACACCGGTCACCGGCCAGGTGCTGACGGTATCGGCCGCCGAGGTGACGGACGCGGACAACCCGGGCGGGGTCATTCCCGGACCACTCAGCTACTACTGGCAGGTGGACCTTGGGACGGGGTTCCAGGACATCGTGACCCAGACCGGCGTGGGTGCCCAGCTGGTGACCGGAACCACCTTCACGGTGACGCAGGACCTTGCAGGACTGTCAATACGCGTCCGCGGGGTGTACGAAGATGCACACGGGGTGCTGGAGGAGGTGCGCTCGTTCCCGACCTCGCTGGTGTTGCCCTCCATTTTTGGCACAGAAGCGGGTGAGTTGATCAACGGCACGGTACTCGGGGACAGCATCTTCGCGCTGGGGGGAAATGACACGGTCAATGGGCTGGGCGGTGACGACACCATCGACGGCGGCACCGGCAACGACAGACTCGTTGGAGGCGCGGGCAATGACAGTGTCATCGGTGGTGATGGAAACGACACCTTGTTCGGGGCAGTCGGCGATGACACGCTGTTCGGCGGTCTCGGCGACGACACGCTGAATGGAGGGGCTGGCAACAACGCTCTCGATGGCGGTGATGGCGCGGACCGTCTGGTCGGTGGCGGCGGACTCGATACCTTGCTCGGCGGCACCGGGAACGACACGCTGCTGGGCGCGGCTGGCAACGACAGCCTGGATGGCGGTGACGATGCAGATATCCTGAACGGTGGTGACGGACTCGATACCCTGCTCGGCGGCGCCGGGAACGACACGCTGCTGGGCGCGGCCGGCAACGACAGCCTCGATGGCGGAACTGGCGACGACCGCATGTTGGGTGGTGCCGGCAACGACAGCTACCGGGTCGACAGCGCGCTGGATCTGGTGCTTGAAGCGCTCGGCGCCGGGACAGACACCGTGTTCACGACCCTCAACACCTACGCCCTGTCGGGCAACGTCGACAACCTGGTCTTTGACGGCGCAGGCAACTTCACCGGCACCGGCAACGGCATCGCAAACAGCCTCACGGCCGGGAGTGGCGACGATTCGCTGACGGGTGGCAATGGCGACGACACCCTGCAGGGAGGCGTGGGCAACGACACGCTCAATGGCAATGGCGGAAGCGACGTGCTCCACGGTGGTGATGGCAACGACACGATGAATGGCGGTGCAGGCACGGACACCTTCGTCTTCGCCGCCGCCTTCGGTGCAGACAGCATTGTGGGCTTCGATGCCAACCCCACCGGCGGTCAGGATCTGCTGGACATCTCCGCCCTCGGCATCGACGCAGGCAGCTTTGGCGCCCGCGTGTCGGTGGCCGATGCCGGAACAGACACCCTGGTAACCATCAACGGCGTTGACGGTGGCAGCATCTTGCTGGTCGGGGTGGCGAACCACCTGGCTGTGACCCAGGCCGATTTCCTGCTGGCCTGATCAGTGTCCCCACCGATCTGCCCGGCCTCCGTGGGAGGCCGGGCTTTTTTGTTCTCCATCGCCAGGTCGGTGGCATGGACATTTGCACAAGCGACTCCACACAACGCGCCCAGCAGGCCCAACGTGTCCCCGGCTGGGTGCATCAGCACGATCGGGTTGGCAAAGACCGACCACCAATAACCCCAGCAGGCCGGTGTTGTGAAAAAAAACACGACTGGAAACCCATGTGTATCAAAGGGGTGGGTTCTGTCCGTGTGTTCGTGCTTCTGGAGATCAAGAAGTTACAAATAAACACAAATGAAACATTAGGAATTCACCAGTTTTCATATCGGTCAATCGGTATATCACTCTTCGATGATTTTCTAAAAGTGGGGCGCAAGATCTTGAAAACAAAGATGTTTTGTAAGACGTAGTGCGTCATTTCGGTTGCATTGAGTACGCAGATTTAGGTATGCCGGACTCGGTATTGATACCAAAGGTGACGCTCGTGACACTGATTCCCACCGCAGCACAACTTGAAACATGTGTGTTGCAGCCCACCTGGCGGGTCGGCCAGGCAGACCTAGGGGAATCGCATGAAAACCGTCATCACGCTCCAGGACTTCGTCCACATCCATCTCGAGCGGCCACCGCCCATGGGTCCTGTCAAACGGACCTGTGCGTAAACACCAAGCCCCTCGAACCCCACGAATTTCCGGAGAAACACCATGGCCACCAAACCCGCCAACTTCACCGTCACCCTCGGCGACCTCGAGAAAATTCTCGAACAGATCCGCATTGCCGAATACCACGCAGCCACCGGCATCCTTGCGCATCCGGACGGCACGCCCATCAGCGCCTTGTTGCCATCGGGCCTGCGCACCGTTGATGGCAGCTACAACAGCCTCCTGCCGGGTCAGGAGTTGCTGGGCGCGGCTGACCAGATCATGCCGCGCCTGCTGGAGCCCGAATTTCTGAACGACGCCGACGGGGACGTGATGCCCCTGGGCCCTGAAGGTTCGGGCGCGCCGATCATCACCAACACCAACTACGACTCCCACATCAGCGTCGCCGATGCCGACCCGCGCATCATCAGCAACCTGATTTCGGACCAGACGCTGGGCAACTTTTCAGCCATCTTCAAGGCCCTTGAATTGGCGGGCTCGGCCGACCCAATGGCCGACACCGCAGAAATCCTGGCAGTGGCCGACCCGGCGGCGCGTCTGCTGCTGGCGGAATCGAAGGGTCTTGACATCTCGGCCAACGGCAGCATCACCATCGAAAACCTGTCGCCCGACATCGGGCTTTCGCCCTCGTTCAACGGCTGGATGACCCTGTTCGGCCAGTTCTTCGACCACGGGCTGGACCTGATTCCCAAAGAAGGCAATGGCACGGTCTACATCCCCCTGCAACCGGACGATCCGCTTTACGTGGAAGGCGGTCCCAACTTCATGGCGCTGACACGCGCAGCCACCGTGACCACCGCGGGCGCGGACGGCATCATGGGAACGGCGGACGACCAGACCCACGAAACCATCAACACCACGACACCGTTCGTGGACCAGAACCAGACCTACACTTCGCACCCGTCGCACCAGGTGTTCCTGCGCGAATACATGACGCACCCGGTCACGGGACAGACGATCGCCACCGGGCACCTGCTGGACGGCGCCAATGGCGGCATCGCCAACTGGGGCGAAGTGAAGGCACAGGCAATCAGCATGCTGGGCATCGAGTTGAGCGACCACGATGTGCTCAACGTGCCGCTGCTGCGCACCGACCCTTACGGCAAGTTCATTCCGGGCGCCAACGGCTACGCCCAGATCATCACGGGTGTGGGTGTGGATGGCGTGGCCAATACGGAAGACGATATCGTGGTCGAAGGGGACCCGCTCGCGCCCGTCAGCCCATCTGCTGTGGGCGCGCTGCGCACGGGCCATGCCTTTCTGGACGACATTGCCCACAACGCCGTTCCCGGCATGGTGGATGACGATCGCAACCCGGGAACGCCAGCCGTGCTCAAGACGGCGGACGCCGATACCGACACCGGCAATGCCCTTGTGCCCAACGCGTTTGGCGTGAACACCACATACGACAACGAACTGCTGGACCGCCACTACATCACCGGCGACGGACGCGGCAACGAAAACATCGGCCTGACCACCGTGCACACCGTGTTTCACTCGGAACACAACCGCCTGGTGGAAGACTACAAGCAGACCATCCTGAGCAGTGGGGACCTCGGCACGCTCAACGACTGGCTGCTGGTTCCGGTCGGTGCGGTTCCGACCACACAGCCGGAAATCGATGCACTGGTCTGGAACGGCGAGCGCCTGTTCCAGGCCGGCCGCTTCGTCACCGAGATGGAGTACCAGCATCTGGTGTTCGAGGAGTTCGCCCGCAAGGTGCAACCCGCCATCGACCCGTTCGTGTTCTCGGCTTCGCCCGATCTTGATCCCGCCATCGTGGCCGAGTTCGCGCACGTCGTGTACCGGTTTGGCCACTCGATGCTGCGTGAAACCGTGGACCGGCTGGATGTGAACAACCAGATCGTGGACGCCGACCCGAACACGGAGGGTGCTCAGCAGATTGGCTTGATCGAAGCCTTTCTCAACCCGGTTGCGTTCGATCAGGACGGCGCGGTGTCGGCTGAGGTTGCGGCGGGTCAGATCATCCGCGGCATGACCAAACAGATCGGCAACGAGATCGACGAATTCGTGACCGATGCCTTGCGCAACAACCTGGTCGGGCTCCCGCTGGACCTGGGTGCCTTGAACATCGCACGCGGCCGTGACACGGGCGTGCCTTCACTGAACAGCGCCCGCGCCCAGTTCTTCGAAGCCACCGGCGATTCGCGGCTCACGCCCTACACGAGCTGGACGGATTTTGCGACCCACATGAAGAACCCGATGTCGGTGATCAACTTCATCGCGGCCTATGGCACCCACACCAGCATCACATCCGCGTTGACCATCGTGGACAAACGCGATGCGGCGATGGCGCTGGTGCTCGGAGACCAGACGATCGACCCGGACGGTATTCCGGGCACCGGGGACGAGACTGTCATAGCCGCGCCTGCGGACCGCCTGGACTACCTCAACAGCACCGGCAGCTGGGCGGGTGTTGAAACCGGCCTGAACCTGGTGGACTTCTGGATCGGCGGTCTTGCCGAAGAGAAGCAGGAGTTCGGCGGCATGCTGGGAGCCACCTTCAACTTCGTGTTCGAAACGCAGA
Source organism: Hydrogenophaga sp. ZJX-1 (assembly GCF_048590325.1). NCBI lineage: Bacteria > Pseudomonadati > Pseudomonadota > Betaproteobacteria > Burkholderiales > Comamonadaceae > Hydrogenophaga > Hydrogenophaga sp. ZJX-1. The sequence goes on along the minus strand of NZ_JBMBRA010000004.1, from coordinate 633,096 downwards.
TGGAAAATCTGCAGAACGGTGACCGCTTCTACTACCTGAGCCGCACGCAGGGCATGAACCTGCTGAACCAGCTCGAAGGCAACAGCTTCGCGGCCCTGGTGATGCGCAACACCGACCTGGGCGAGACCGGTCAGGGGCACATCCCCGGTCTGATCTTCGACACCCCCAACGCCATCCTGGAAGTGGTCCAGGCGGTGCAGATTGGCGACGACCCGAACTGGGGTAACCCGGTCATGGACATCATCAAGCCGCTGTTCATCCGCACCGGCTTCAATGCCGAGGACGGCAACAACCACTTCCTGCAGTACAACGGCTCGGACCACATCGTGCTTGGCGGCTCGGAACTGAGCGACACCCTGATCGGTGGTCTGGGCATCGACACCCTGTGGGGCGATGGCGGCAACGACCGGCTCGATGGCGGCTACGAGGCCGACAAGGTGTACGGCGGCGACGGCGACGACATCATCACCAACCTCGGGGGTGACGACTTCCTGTTTGGCGACGACGGCAACGACGTGATCCACATGGGTTCGGGCATCGTTCTGGGCTTCGGTGGCCGCGGCAACGACTTCGTGATGACCGGTCCGGACACCCAGGAGGTGTTTGCGGGCGAGGGCGATGACTTCGTGCTCGGCAACAACGGTGGCGACCTGTTGCTGGGCAACGAAGGCAATGACTGGATAGAAGGCGGCGAGGGTTTTGACACGCTGGCCGGCGAGAACTCGGAGCTGTTCTTCAACAGCCCGATCATTGGGCACGACGTGCTCAACGGCCAGGGCAATGACACCGACTACGACGGGGAGTCGGGCGACGACATCATGTTCCAGGGCCCCGGCATCCAGCGCAGCAACGGCATGGCCGGCTTTGACTGGGCGGTGCACAAGAGCGATCCCAACGGAGCCGACTCGGACCTGGGCATCCCGATCTTCGTCAACCAGGAGGCGGTCATCCTGCGCGACCGTTTCGACCTGGTCGAAGGACTCTCGGGCTGGGTGCACGACGATGTGCTGACCGGCCGCCAGGTGGTCACGGGGGCCATCGGTGTGGGCGGTGCCGCTGCCGAATTCGACGAGTTCGACAAGTGGGAGTCCTTCTCCAACACGCTGCTGCAGTCCAGCGTGGATCGCATCGTTGGATTTGATGCCTTGGTGGCGCATCTGGACCGGGTTCAGGTTGCCTGGGCGGGTGAGACCAAGACCGTGGTGGTGATGGACGAAACAGCTGTCTCGCGCACGGGTGTTGACACCGCATCCTTCGTGTCCGACACCGCGGCCGACATCCTGCTCGGTGGAGGCGGCAATGACCGCTTCATGGGCAAGGCCGGCAACGACATCATCGATGGCGACAAGTGGCTCAACGTTCGTCTGGCCATCAGCGGTGTGCCCGACCATCCTGAAGCGACCGCCGACACCTTGAACGGAGTCGTCTACGACAACCTCACAGGCGAAGTCCTGTTCGGTGGACGTCCGCTCAACAGCATGATGCTCGACCGCACCCTCAACCCGGGACAACTGAGCATCGTGCGCGAAATCATCGATGGGGATGAGGGCAACACCGGTATCGACACCGCGGTGTACCGGGAACTGCGCGAGAACTACAGTGTGGTCCGCGAGGCCGATGGCTCCATCACCGTGACGCATCTGGTTGCAGCGCCAGCGGGCGGCGGTAACAACAACGACATCTTCGATGGCTCGGATCGCCTGTTCAACATCGAGCGCCTGGAATTCGCTGACCTGACCGTCACCGTCAACGGTACCAACACCCCCCCCGTGGGTGAGTTGCTCATCACAGGCCTTGTGCGGGAAGACGCGACGCTGACAGCATCTGTGCAGTTTTTCGACCCGGACGAAATAGAGCCCGGCTCGATGAGCTTCACCTGGCAGATGATGACCGGCACCGCAGGCGTCGATGCCCTCTGGGTGGATGTGGGAACTGGACAGACCTTTGTGCCGGGTGATGCTCAAGTGGAGCGCCCCCTGCGCGTGATCGCCACCTACGTCGACGGCCTGGGCGTCAACGAGTCCGTGACCTCGTCCGCTACGGGCCCCGTGCAGAACGTCAACGATGCGCCGACCGGACTGGTGTCGATTGACGACATCTCACCGGTTGTGACTCAGACGCTGTTTGTCAGCAACACGCTGGCCGATGCCGATGGCATGGGACCGGTGGGCTACCAGTGGCAGTCTTCGACCAACGGCGTGGATTGGTCCGACATTGTGGGGGAGACTGGCACCAGTTACACCGCTGCAACGGTGGGTGTTCAGTTGCGCGTGGCAGCGTCCTACACCGACGCTCGCGGCGCGAACGAGACGGTGCTCTCATCCCCGGTAACGGCGGTGGTGGCTGCGTACAACGTGATCACCGGCACCGCTGGTGTGGACGGTTTGACCGGCACGGACTTACCCGATCACATTCTGGGTCTGGCGAGCAACGACTTCCTGTCCGGCGGGCTGGGCAACGACCTGCTGGATGGGGGAACAGGCGATGACACCATGGTGGGTGGCGATGGAAACGACACTTATGTGTTGGACAGTCTGTCTGATGTGATCATCGAGACGGCCACTGGTGGTGTCGATACGGTGTTGTCCTCGCTTGCCGCGTACACCCTTGGCGCGAATCTTGAAAATGCCACGCTGACTGGAAACGCCAACACGCGCCTGGCCGGCAATGATCTGGACAACGTGCTGACCGGCAACAGCGGAAACAACCGTCTGGTGGGCGGCAACGGCAATGACACCGTGATCGGCAACGGTGGAGCCGACACGCTCCATGGAGGGACTGGTGCCGATTATCTCGACGGCAGTGGTGGGAATGACATCTACCTGGTCGACGATGCGGGTGATGTGGTGTTCGAGGCGTTCAACGCCGGGACAGACGAGGTACAGGCAACCATAGCCGCGTACACACTGACCGACAACGTCGAGAACCTTCGCTTTACTGGATTGGGTAGTTTCTCTGGCACCGGCAATGGGTTGAACAACCGTTTGACGAGTGGTTCGGGTGACGACACGCTGGATGGAGGTGCTGGCGTTGACACAATGTTGGGGGGGACTGGGAACGACACGTACCATGTAGACAATACCAGTGACTTCATCAACGAAGCACTTCTTGGTGGCGTTGATACGGTGTTCACCACAACCAGTTACTCCCTGGGCCGAAACGTAGAAAACCTCGTCTCCACCAACGCAACGGGAGCTACGCTCAGGGGCAACGCACTGTCCAACCAGATCACCGGGGGATCGGGTGCGGACAACATCTTCGGTGCCAATGGCAACGACACCATCGAGGGCGGTGCAGGCAACGACACCATGGCCGGAGGTGGCAACAGCGATGTGTTTGTCTTCAACGCCGGCTTCGGCGCCGACACGATCAATGGCTTTGACAGCAACCCGCTTGATGGACAGGATCTGCTGGACATTTCCGGTCTGGGTATCTCCGCTGCAACCTTTGGTACCGAGGTCAGCATCACGGGGGTGGTGGGGACCGGCACGGTGGTTTCCTTCACCGGGTCTGCCGACTCCATCACCCTCATCGGTGTGAATGCCGCCAACGTGACCGCGCAGGACTTCGTCCTCGCCTGACAACAACCGGGATTCCCCGACGGTCAGGCCTTCCTGACCCTTTAAGCCCCATCGAAAGAGGGGCTTTTTTTGCTTTTGAGCACAGCGTCACATCTCTCGTTGTTAAAAATTGTAACCATCCTCCGCTTGAGGGAGAGTAATGATGGCATTTTGTTTCATTTCAGCTTACCTTAAGCGCTCAAGTACATAGGTGCGGAGAAGGCCATTGGCTTCACAGGAGGAGACAGGGTCGCCGCGCCGCGATGCCGGTTGATTGTGAAAATGTTTGTCTGAACGAGTTCCTGGAGGACTCATGAAAAATGCCCCATTCTTCACAGACGCACTGACCAGTGCATTTGGTATCCGCAAGCCGGATCGGGACCCACCCGAGTCCCGGTCTTTCCAGCCTTCCATGTGGCCCGACTTTCTGGCCAATGAGCCGGGGCGGCCGGTGCGTGTGATCCTGATCGACGACGACCCCCATATCCGGCGCGTGATCGCGGGCGAGCTGGTGTCCGACATGCGCATCGACATGGTCGGGCAGGCCGATGGCCTGCGAGAAGGGCGCAGGCTGGTCTCCATGTGCGAGTTCGACGTGATGATCGTCGACCTGAATCTGGGTGACGGTTCGGGCTTTGACCTGATCGAGCACATGAAGCAGGTGAGGCCCCAGGCCGAGGCGATCGTGGTCTCGATCATGGACGATGAAGTCCGCGCCATGCGCGCCTTTGAACTCGGCGCCACCGGTTATCTGGTCAAGAACTCCTGGTTCGGCAGTTTCACGCAGGCGGTGCTCCAGGTGTTCAACGGCGGCGCGTCGATCACACCCAGCCTGGCGCGTCGCTTGCTCCAGAAACTGGAGCAGCCGATGGCGCAGCTGCAGGCCTCGGAGCGTGATGGTTCGGCGCGCCAGGCTTTGTCGGAACGGGAGCGCGAAGTGCTCCGGCTGGTGTCGGTGGGGCACACCAGTGCCGAGATCGCGACCAAGCTCTCGCTCAGCGTGCAGACGGTCAACACCCACATACGCAACATCTACCGCAAGCTGCACGTCAAGTCACGTGCGCAGGCGGTCAATCTGGCGGCGCACCAGAGGTTGATCTGACCTAGCCTGGGCCGGTCGACCTGAACGCATGATGCAACCAGGTCCAGCATGCCGTCGCACCACATCGGCCCCCTTGTCGGACTGTTCTCGGTCACGCTGACCGTTGGGTTCCTGACGGTTTATGGCGGTGGGCGCGAGAGCAAGCGCGCTGACGTGGCCATGGCCTACGGATTGCTGGCCTGGGTGGTGTACATGCTGTGGATCGGCCGCTTCTCTGACGATCCACCCGACGCCTTTGACATGTTCGTCGAGCGCATCGGACTTCAGGTGTGCCTCTCGGCGGCCACCGTGCTGGTGCTGATCGGTGTGCCCCTGTCTTCGCAACGCTTGTGGGGCCTCGTCGGGACCCAGGCGCTGGGCGGTGTGTTGTCGCTGTGGCTCTGGGCGGCAACCTCGCTGGCCGCCTGGTTGACCGTCTGGCGGGTGTTGAATTTCATTTTTGTGGGTGTGTTGCTGGTCGTGCTTTTTCGATCGCTCCTGCGCCGCCCGCGGGCGGTGGCCTGGGGGCGATTTCTGTTGTCGGCATTTCTGATGCTGTGTGCCCTGGTTGCCGCGTGGCCCGTGGCGTCGGCTCCGTGGTTGGCTTCGGCGGGCGCGTATACCTATCCGGCCGCACTGGTCTGCGCCTGGTGGATGTTGTCCGGGCGGTTCGGAGGTCGGGGTGTCCCGTTTCAACACTCAGTCGCAGCCGAAGAAGAGAGCGGTCATGAGGAGCGACAGCGCATTGCCCAGGACGTGCACGATGGCGTGGGTGCCCACCTGGTGGCGATCCTGTCCTCGCTCGATGCGCGGGACCCGGAACAGAGGGCGCTTGCAGTGTCGCTGGAGCAGTGCCTGCTGGACCTCAAGATCATGGTGGACGGCCTGTACGAAGACGTGACCCATCCGCTCGAAGCGCTGGCCATGCTGCGTTACCGGGTTCAGCCCTGCCTGGACCGCATGGGAATCCTCATGGTGTGGGATATCGAAGACAGTCCGGCCATGGGGCAGCTGTCGCCGCACGCCGTCGCACAGTTCCTCAAGATCGCGCAGGAGGCGATCGCCAACGTGATGCGCCATGCCCAGGCGACCGAGATCCGTGTGGTGTGTGAATTCGATGAAACGGGCCGGCGCATTGAGCTGACCATCGTGGACAACGGGAAGGGCTTTGACGACCACCGGCGGCGTCGGGCGGCCCGGAGCAAGGGTCTGGCCGGCATGCAGCGCCGGGCCACAAATGTGGGGGGCACGCTGGAGATCAGAAGCACACCGGGCCAGGGCACGCGTGTTTTTCTGAAGTTGCCCTGCCCGGACCCGGGCTTCCGGCCGCTGCCGGGGGAGGTGGCACAAGCTCCATCATCGGACGTGCCGTCGCATCCGGCACCGTAGCCGCGACACCCGTGGCCTTGTACACCGTTCCAGTGTCGGAACGGGGTGCTCATTGGCTGGAGGGCCATCCGGCTTGTGGCAAACTGCGCCCCTTCTTGAAGCCCCGCCCAACGTGCGGGCAGGACGACAGGGGTCACATGCACACCATCATCGCGCAGATCGCGCAGGAAATCCGGGTCGGCGTTCATCAGGTCAAGGCGGCTGTGGAGCTGCTCGACGGTGGCGCCACCGTACCCTTCATCGCGCGCTACCGCAAGGAAGCCACCGGCGGCCTGGACGACATCCAGCTGCGCGAACTCGAATACCGCCTGGGCTATTTGCGTGAGCTCGAAGACCGGCGCGCGACCGTGCTGAAAAGCATCGACGAGCAGGGCAAGCTGACACCCGCACTGCGAGCCGCCATCGCCGCCGCGCCCACCAAGCAGGAACTGGAAGACCTGTACCTGCCGTTCAAGCAGAAGCGCCGGACCAAAGGCCAGATCGCGCGCGAGTTCGGCATCGAGCCGCTGGCCGACAAGCTGTTTGCCGACCCGACACTGGACCCGATGGCAGAGGCTGCGGCCTTCACGAAGCCGCCCGAGGTGCTGGACGACGGCAAGCCTGGCGCGGATTTCTCCACCGTGCCCGCCGTGCTCGACGGTGTGCGCGACATCCTGAGCGAACGCTGGGCCGAAGACGCAGCGCTGCTGCAGAACCTGCGCGAATGGCTCTGGACCGAAGGCCTGTTGCAGAGCAAGCTGGTGGCGGGCAAGGACGAGAACCATCCCGACGTGGCCAAGTTCCGCGACTACTTCGACTACGACGAACCGATCAGCCGCGTGCCCTCGCACCGCGCCTTGGCGGTGTTTCGCGGTCGCTCGCTGGAGATCCTGGACGCCAAGCTGGTGCTGCCCGAGCCCGAAGCCGTGCTCAGCGCCAGCGGCAAGCCGGCGCCCACGGTGTCACTGGCCGAAGGCCGCATCGCGCTGCACCTGCGCTGGAGCCACCAGGGCCGCAAGGCCGACGATCTGCTGCGCAAGTGCGTTGCCTGGACCTGGCGCGTCAAGCTCAGCCTCTCCAGCGAACGCGACCTGTTTGCCCGCCTGCGCGAGAGTGCCGAAGCGGTGGCGATCAAGGTGTTTGCCGACAACCTGCGCGACCTGTTGCTGGCCGCGCCGGCCGGCCCGCGCGTGGTGATGGGCCTGGATCCAGGCATCCGCACCGGCGTGAAAGTGGCGGTGGTGGACGCCACCGGCAAGCTGGTCGATACGTCCACCGTGTACCCGCACGAGCCCCGGCGCGACTGGGACGGTGCGCTGCACACCCTGGCCAAGCTGTGTGAGAAGCACGGCGTGAGTCTGATCGCGATCGGCAACGGGACCGCCAGCCGTGAGACCGACAAACTGGCCGCCGACCTGATCAAGCTGGTGCAGAAGGGAACCGATGCCAGCCACCCTTGCCACGGCATGCAGAAGGTGGTGGTCAGCGAGGCGGGCGCGTCTGTCTATTCGGCGAGTGAATTCGCCAGCCTGGAAATGCCCGATGTGGACGTGAGCCTGCGTGGCGCCGCTTCCATCGCGCGCCGCCTGCAGGACCCGCTGGCCGAGCTGGTGAAGATCGACCCCAAGAGCATCGGCGTGGGCCAATACCAGCACGACGTGAACCAGAGCGAACTCGCGCGCACGCTGGAAGCGGTGGTCGAAGACTGCGTGAACGGCGTGGGCGTGGACCTCAACACCGCCAGCGTGCCGCTGCTGTCGCGTGTTTCGGGCCTCTCGGCCACGGTGGCGAAATCGGTGGTGCGCTGGCGCGAAGCCAACGGCGCGTTCAGGAACCGCCAGCAGTTGCTCGATGTGACCGGTCTGGGCTCCAAGACCTTCGAACAAAGCGCGGGCTTCCTGCGCATCCGCGGCGGTGACAACCCGCTGGACATGACCGGAGTGCACCCGGAAACCTATCCGGTGGTCGAGCAGATCATGGCCCAGACCGGCCAGCCGGTGGCCGCGCTCATGGGGCGGGCCGACATGCTCAAGACCCTGCGGCCAGAGCTGTTTGCCAACGAGAAATTTGGTGTCATCACGGTGAAAGACATCTTCACCGAGCTGGAGAAGCCGGGTCGCGATCCGCGCCCGGATTTCCAGGTGGCGCGCTTCAACGATGGTGTGGACGACATCAGCGACCTGCGCGAAGGCATGATCCTGGAGGGCACGGTCAGCAACGTCGCCCAGTTCGGCGCTTTCATCGATCTGGGGGTGCACCAGGACGGCCTGGTCCATGTGAGCCAGCTGGCCCACAAGTTCGTCAACGACGCGCGTGAAGTGGTCAAGACCGGCGACATCGTCAAGGTCAAGGTGATGGAGGTGGATGTGGCACGCAAGCGCATCGGCCTGTCCATGAAACTGGGCGATGCACCGGCCCGTTCCGGCCGGGACGGTGGGGTGCCGCGCGACAACCGGTTCGAGCCGGTCCGTTCAGGACCCCGCGCCGGTGGTCGCCTGGCCGGCGCGGGGGCGTCGTCCGTGCAGCCGGCCTCGGCGATGGCTTCGGCGTTTGCGCGCCTGCAGGGCATGAAAAAAGGCTGAATCCAGCCCCCGGAGGCCGGGTTTCCCGGGGCTCAAGTTGGCGGACAGCGGGCCGATATGGAAAGTATTCAGACCTTTTTCATTTCACGGACTTCCCTTCGCCATGCAACTCGAAGCCCTGCTCAACTACCCCCGCGCCCTGCCGGCGATGCCGCGCACCGTTTCGGATCTGTTGGCCGAGATGAACAAGGAGGACCCCAACCCCAGGCGGGTGGGCGACCTCATCAGCCGCGATCCGGCGCTTACCACGCGGGTGCTGCGCCTGTCCAACTCGGCTTTTTTCCGTGTCAGCCGCAAGATCGGCAGCGCCGATGAAGCGGTGGCGCTGCTCGGGCTCACCCATGTGCGCTCGCTGGTCATGGCCGCCGCGCTGGGCTCCAGTTTCAAGAACGTGCCCGGCATCGACCTCAAACAGTTCTGGCGCTACAGCTTGCGCGCTGCCGAAATCGCACGTTCGCTGGCCGGCCTGCTGCACCAGAACGAGGGCAATGCCTTCACCGCCGGCCTGATCCACGGCATCGGCATCCTGATCATGCACATCGCCATGCCCGACGAAATAGGACCGGTTGACATGGGGACACCGCCGCTGGATCTCCAGCGTGCATCGGCGGAGATGGCGGCGTTTGGCTTCAGCTACGCCGAGGTGGGCGCGGGCATGGTGGAAAAGTGGCAGTTCCCGTCCGAGATGGTCTCGGCACTGTCCAACCAGGTGAGTCCGTTCGAGGGTGAGGCGTACGACCCGCTGGCGGGTCTGCTGCATCTGGCTTCTTGGCGCGCCCGTGCCGAAGAGCTGCAACTGGACAGCAACGGTCTTGCGGCCACGTTTCCGGACATGGTCGGACTCACCCTGGGCCTGGACCTGGACAGTGTGCTCGGCAAAGACCCCTCTGAATGGTCGTTCAGTCAGGCGCTGGGCGCCTTTGTGGACTGAAGCCAGCTGCACCGCTCCAGTCCCGCCACCCGCCGCCGATAGCAGACAGACCGCCCCACTTTCTGAGTTTCAACCCAACCCATTGGCAGGTCACCATGCAGCTCGACAAACTTCTCAAGCAACCCCAGGCGCTGCCGTCCGCTCCCAAGGTGGTTCGCAAACTGATGGACACGTTCAATCAGGAAGATGTCGATCTGCTTCAGGTTGCGGCCTACATCGAAGACGACCCGGTGCTCACGGCCAAGCTGCTGAAGATGGCGAACTCGGCCTTCTTCGGCTTGCACCGCTCCGTGGCCACTGCGCGCGATGCCATCCATGTGATGGGCCTGATCAAGGTGCGGGCGCTGGTGATCGGCGCGGCCATGGGCGAAGGCTTTCACTGCGTGGGCGGGATCAACCTCAACCAGTTCTGGCGCTACAGCCTCAACGTGGCCAACCTCTCGCGCTACATCGCGCTGCCGATCAAGATCGACGAAAACACCGCCTTCACCGCAGGACTGGTGCACGGCATCGGCGAGCTGATGATGCACGTCGGCATGCCCGAGGCGATGCTCGATCTGGACCGCAGCCTGCACATGCTCGACCTCAAGCGCGCCCGCGCTGAAAAAGGCCTGTTCGGCTACAGCTACGCCGAGGCGGGCGCCGCACTGGCACGGGAGTGGCGTTTCCCCAAGAAGATGATCGACGCGATCGAGCACCAGGTGGCGCCGTTCGACAACGATGTGTACGAGCCCATTGCCGGGGTAATCCACATCGCGTCGTGGCGCGCCCGCGCCGAAGAGCTGGCCATTGGCAGCGAAGGCCTGATCAACACCTACCCCGATCCCGTGGGCCTGGTGCTCGGCATCGATCCCGATACCGTGATCGGTGAAGAAATCCCCTCGCTCACGCGCCAGGTGGAAGAGCCCGAAGAAGCCGAAACCGTGGCCCAGGGGCATTGATCCTTCCTGGCGTCCGATGAGCGCGGGCTGCGAGACAATCGTGGCCCTATGCAAGCGCTCCGCCTCTATGCCGGCCCCAAGGCACGGCAACACATCGAACAGCACGGCCTGCGCCCGCAGGACGTGGGCACGGTGCCGGCCGCAGCCGGTGGCCCCAAGGGCCTGATACTGGGTCCACTGGACCGTTTCATCTTTGGTCACTGGCTGACCCGGAGCGCTCAACCGGTGCATCTGGTGGGCGCCTCGATCGGTGCCTGGCGCATGGCCACCGCCTGCCTGCAGGGCACCGCCAGCGCGCTGGAACGGCTGGAGCGCGACTACATCGCCCAACACATTGCCTTGCCGTCCGGCCAGAAGCGCGCGACGCCGGCCCAGATCAGTCGCCAGTTCCGCAGCAACCTGCAGGCCTTTTTCGGCGGGCGCATCGGTGAGGTGTTGCAGCACCCGCGCTACCAGCTGCACGTGGTCGCCTCGCGTGGGCGTCACCTGCTCGCGGGCGACGGGCCATGGCGAACACCGCTGGGTTACCTGGGCGCGTTCATGGCCAACGCCGTGCATCGCCGGGCGCTGGGTGGCTGGCTGGAGCGTGTCGTGTTCTCGACGCCAGCTGCGGACGGTGGCACCCGGCCGGAGGCCATGCTCCCGTTCGAAACGGCCGACCTTCGCACGCGCCAGGCGCCCCTGCGCGAAGACAACTTCATGGACGCGCTGCAGGCCAGCTGCTCGATTCCCTTCATGCTCCAGCCCGTGCAAGGCATTGCGGGTGCGCCACCGGGTCCCTATTGGGACGGTGGCATCACCGACTACCACCTGCACCTGCGCTACCGCAGCAACCCGGCGGCGCCGCTGGTGCTCTACCCACATTTCCAGCAGGCGGTGGTGCCCGGCTGGCTCGACAAGTCCTGGAAGCGCCGCCACCGCTCCAGCCCGGCGCTGGACCACATGGTGGTGATCGCGCCCGACCCGGCCTGGGTCAAGACCCTGCCCAACGGCAAACTGCCCGACCGCAGCGACTTCACGCACTACGGCCAGGACATCAACAGCCGCCAGCGCGTCTGGAGCGGTGCCACCGGCGCCGCCGCGCAACTCGCCGACGAGTTCGCACAGTGGCTGGAGCGGCCCGACCTTTCGCGCATCGAGGCGTTGTGAGGCGGGGCGGGTGCGAGGGGATAATTCCGCCCATGGAATCTGCCCCGCGCTACCTCACCGCCGCCCTCTACAAGTTCGTTGACCTGCCCGATTTCGAGGCGCTGCGCGAACCGCTGCAAGCCTGTTGCGAGGCGCACCAGGTCAAGGGCACGCTGCTGCTGGCGAGCGAAGGCATCAACGGCACCATCGCCGGCCTGGAGCCGGGCGTGCGCGCGGTGCTGGCGCACCTGCGGGCCGATCCCCGCCTGGCCACGCTGCAACACAAGGAAGCCTGGGCCCACAAGCCGCCCTTCCTGCGCATGAAGGTGCGCCTGAAAAAGGAAATCGTCACCTTGCGCGTGCCTGGGCTGGACCCGAACAAGACCGTGGGCCAGTACGTCAAGCCCCAGGACTGGAACGCCCTGGTGGCCGACCCGGACGTGGTGCTCATCGACACCCGCAACGACTACGAGGTCGCCATCGGCAGCTTCCAGGGCGCCATCAACCCGAACATCAAGACCTTCACCGAGCTGCCCGCCTGGCTCGATGCCCAGCCCGCCTTGCAGGGCGAGAAGAAACCCCGCGTGGCGATGTTCTGCACCGGCGGCATCCGCTGCGAGAAGTCCACGGCGTTGATGAAGAAGCACGGGTTTGAAGAGGTCTACCACCTGGAAGGCGGCATCCTCAAGTACCTGGAAGAGGTGCCTCCCGAACAGAGCACCTGGGAGGGCGAGTGTTTCGTGTTTGATGAACGCGTGAGCGTGGGCCACGGCCTGCAGACCGGTTCGCACGAGCTCTGCCGGTCCTGCCGCTGGCCGCTGGACGCGGAGGACAAAGCCTCGGTGCACTACGTCAAGGGCGTGAGCTGTGCCCATTGCCACGACCAGCGCAGCGCCGAACAAAAAGCCCAGCTGGCCGAACGGCAGCGCCAGGTAGAACTTGCCGAGGTGCGCGGTGAAGTGCACGTGGGCGCCCACATGCCCACTCACGATCCCCGTTGAGGTCCGCGGCCGTTGCGACTGCGTCGCTTCCGTAAAGCAGGTAACGCTTCAACACATGCGGCGTTTTCGCGCAGGTTCGTCCCTAGACTGGGGCTTCCTCAACAACGCTCAAGGAGTGTTCATGAAACGCCTGATTCCTTTGTTCGCCGTGGCCACGCTTGCCGCTGCCTCCGCTTCTGTCCAGGCCGAGGGCCTGTACGGCGAAGTCGGCTACACCCCGCTGAAGCTGGAAAGCAGCGTCGGTGGTCTCGATTTCTCCTCCAAACCGTCCAACGTGCGCGGCATCATCGGCTATGAGCTGAGCAACAACCTGGCCGTCGAGGGCATGCTCGGTCTCAGCGCGCAGGACTCGTCCGTGAAGGTGAACGGCATGAATTCCGGTGTCAAGGCCGAGGTGGACAACATGGTCGGTGTCTTCGTCAAGCCCAAGATCGAGGTGGTTGAAGGACTGGAGCTCTTCGGTCGCCTGGGTGCGGCACGCACCAAGCTCTCCGTCGGCAATGCGACCGACAGCGCCACCTCGGTGGCCTATGGCCTCGGCGCGAGTTACAAGCTCAACCCCGCGCTCTCGCTCAACGCCGACTACATGATCTACCACGACAAGGACGACACCACCCTCAAGGGCGTCACCGTCGGGGTCGGCTACAAGTTCTGAAGAAAGGCCGCATCACCACCGTTCTGGCGGGTCCGTCAGAGCGGTGGTGCCCGGCCGTTCACCCCGCGGACGGCACGGGCGGCAGCTTGAGCAGGCTGCCGTATTTTTCGGCCAGGTGGCTCTCGGCCCGCTCCAGCATGAAATAACGAAACGCTTCGGCCGCGGGCGACAGCAGCTTGGACAAGGTGTGCACCACGTTCCAGGCGCGGATGATGGGCGTGCCTTCCACGTCCAGCGTCGCGATCAGGCCGTGCTCCAGCTCCAGACCGATGGTGTGCAGCGACAGGAAACTGATGCCCATGCCGGCCATCACGGCCTGCTTGATGGTTTCGTTGCTGGCCATCTCCATCACCACGCGCGGCTCCATGCGCGACGTCTCCAGAAATTTTTCCATCGCGGCGCGCGTGCCGGAACCACGCTCGCGCAGGATGAAGCCGTAGGGCCGCAGGCTGTCCACCGTGGGGTGACCCACCTTGAGCAGAGGGTGGTCGGTCGGTGCCACGAACACATGCGGGTGCGCAGCAAAGGGCTCGGCCCGCGTGGCCAGTTCTTTCGGCGGGCGGCCCATGACGGCGATGTCCACCTCGTTGCCGTGCAGCATCTTCACCAGCTGCTCGCGGTTGCCCACGGCGAGCCGGATTTCCACCCCCTCGTGTTCGTGCTGGAATTCGGCCAGCAGCCGCGGCAGGAAGTATTTCGCCGTGCTGACCATGCCGATGGTCAGCGTGCCCACCTCCAGCCGCTGCAGCCGCGCGGCCGCGTCTTCGGCATCCTTGAGGGTGGCGATCACCTTGCGCGCGTAGACCAGCATGTATTCGCCCGCCGTGGTCAGGGCCACCTGGCGCCCGTTGCGCTCGAACAGGGGCAGGCCCACATGGCCCTCCAGTTCCTTGACCTGCATGGTCACGGCCGGTGGCGTGAGGTGCAAAACCTCGGCGGCCCGGGCAAAACTCAGGTGTTTGGCGACCTCAGTGAAAACCCTGAGTTGGCGGAAGGTGGCGTTCTTCATTAAGTGATTGCTTAACTAAAATGCAAACAATCATGAATTTACCTTATTTAAGTCAATCCCTATAGTCCGTTCATCACCCCGTGTTTTCGGGGTTTCTGAACAGGTGAATCCATGCTGAACGCCCTGATTTTTGATGTCGATGGCACCTTGGCCGACACGGAAAGCGTGCACCTGGAAGCGTTCAACCACGCCTTCCGGCAAGAGGGTCTGGACTGGCACTGGAGCACCGAACAGTACACCCAGCTGCTCGACATCTCGGGTGGCAAGGAGCGCATGCTGCACCACTGGCGCGCGGTGGATCCCGACATGAAAGAGGTGGACGCCGGCGCGCTCACCGACACCATCAACCGCCTGCACGAGATCAAGACCGCATATTACGAAAACGCTGTCAACAGCGGCGCCGTGACGCTGCGCCCGGGTGTGCTGGCGCTCATGAACGAAGCACGTGGCCAGGGCCTGCAACTGGCCATTGCCACCACCACCTCGCCGGTCAACATCGCCGCGCTCATGCGCTCGGCCATCGGTCTGGACTGGCGCTCGCATTTCCTGGCCGTTGGCGACGCGAGCAATGCACCGATCAAGAAGCCGCACCCGCAGGTCTACCTCAAGGTGCTGGCCGACATGGGCATGAGCGCTCCGGAATGCGTGGCGTTCGAAGATTCAGCCAATGGCCTGCGCGCGGCCACCGCCGCCGGGCTCGACACGGTCATCACACCCAACAGCTTCACCGCCCATCACGATTTCAAGGGCGCGTTGCGCGTCGTGCCCGACCTGAGCCAGGTCAATGTGGCGCGGCTCAGGGAATGGCACAACCGCTGAACGCCCCCGCGATCTTTCTCTTCACTTTCCAGGCTTCCCATGACCATCCGCATCGCTCCTTCCATCCTGTCTGCCGACTTCGCCCGTCTGGGCGAAGAGGTGCGCGCCATCGAGGCCGCCGGAGCCGATCTGGTGCACTTCGACGTGATGGACAACCATTACGTGCCCAACCTCACCATCGGGCCGCTGGTCTGTGAGGCGATCCGCCCGCACGTGAAGATCGGGATCGACGTGCACCTGATGGTGGAGCCGGTGGACGCGCTGATCCCGCTGTTTGCCAAGGCCGGCGCCAACATCATCACCTTCCACCCCGAGGCCAGCCGCCATGTGGACCGCACGCTGCAGCTGATCCACGACCACGGCTGCAAGGCCGGCCTGGTGTTCAACCCGGCCACGCCGTTGTCGCTGATGGACCACGTGATGGACAAGCTCGACGTGGTGCTGCTCATGAGCGTGAACCCCGGTTTTGGCGGGCAGAAGTTCATCCCCGGCACCTTGCCGAAACTGCTTGAAGCCCGCCAGCGCATCGACACCCACATGGCCAACGGTGGCCAGACCATCTGGCTCGAAGTGGACGGCGGCGTGAAGGTGGACAACATCGCGCAGATCGTGGCCGCCGGGGCCGACACCCTGGTGGCTGGCAGCGCCGTGTTTGGCGCGCCCGACAACAACGGTGGCTACCACACCGTCATGAAGCAGCTCCGCAAGAACGCCAGCGCCTGAGACACAGCGCCACCTCCCAACGAATTCAGCAACTTCCCGAAAGCCCTCCATGACCACGCGCCGCCGCTTCACCCTCACGCAATACCTGATCGAACAACGCCGCCGCTTTCCCAGCGCCAGTGGTGACTTCAACGCGCTGCTGCTCGACGTGGCGCTGGCCTGCAAGGCCATCGCGCGCACGGTGGCCTTCGGTGACCTCGGCAGCATGCTCGGCCAGCCCGCGCCCGACGTCACGACCAGCGTCAACGTGCAGGGTGAAGAGCAGAAGAAGCTTGACGTCATCAGCAACGAGTACTTCACGCAGATGACCGAGTGGGGCGGTCACCTCGCGGGCATGGCCTCGGAAGAGATGGACCACCCGTACCAGATCCCGGCCACCATGCAGCGCGGCAAATACATGCTGGTGTTCGACCCGCTCGACGGCTCCAGCAACATCGACGTGAACGTCACGGTCGGCAGCATCTTCAGCGTGCTGCGCGCGCCGCAGGACGTGATCGACAGCGGGCGTGACGTGGTCGAGGCCGACTTCCTGCAGCCCGGTACCGAGCAGCTCGCCGCAGGCTATGCGCTCTACGGCCCCACCACCATGCTGGTGCTCACCGTGGGCAACGGCGTGGCCGGCTTCACGCTGGACCCGAACCTGGGCCAGTTCATGCTCACCCACCCGAACATGCAGATCCCCGAGGACACGCATGAGTTCGCCATCAACGCGTCCAACAGCCGTTTCTGGGAAGCGCCGGTCAAGCGTTATGTGGACGAGTGCCTGGCCGGCAAGACCGGCGCGCGCGGCAAGGACTTCAACATGCGCTGGATCGCCAGCATGGTGGCCGAAGCACACCGCATCCTCATGCGCGGCGGGATTTTCATGTACCCGCGCGACACCAAGGACCCGAGCAAGAACGGCCGCCTGCGGCTGCTCTACGAAGCCAACCCGGTGGGCATGATCATCGAACAGGCTGGCGGCCGCGCCAGCACCGGCCGCGAGCCCATGCTGACCGTGCAGCCCACCGCGCTGCACCAGCGCATCGGCCTGGTGTTCGGCAGCAAAAACGAAGTGGAGCGCATCGAGCGCTACCACCGCGAGCCGGGCGCCTACAAGGACGACGCGAACCCGCTGTTCGCCGAACGGTCACTTTTCAGGGACTGAGGCCCGAGCAGACCCCTATTCGAAACAGACCCGCGGCGCGCGAAGTGCCTTGACCAGAACACCGCCGGGCCGGCTTTGCCGGACGGCAGGTGTTGCCCCTGAAGGGGGGATGCCGAAGGCGGCGCGGGGGCGATTTTTAACTTTGGAGACACAAATGTCAGAACGCCATCCCATCATTGCCATCACCGGTTCGAGCGGCGCAGGTACGTCCACCGTCACCCGCACCTTCCAGAACATCTTCCGCCGCGAGAACGTGACGGCCGGCATCATCGAAGGCGACAGCTTCCACCGCTACGACCGCAAGGAAATGAAGGTCAAGGCGGCCGAGGCCGAGAAGGCGGGCAACAACAACTTCAGCCACTTCGGCGCCGAGGCCAACCTGTTTGGCGAGATCGAGAACCTGTTCCGCACCTACAGCGAAACCGGACAGGGCAAGTGCCGCAAATACCTGCACAACGCCGAAGAGGCAGCACCCTACAAGCAGGACCCGGGCACCTTCACCGCCTGGGAAGACCTGCCCCAGGGCACCGACATGCTGTTCTACGAAGGCCTTCACGGCGCCGTGGTCACGCCCGAGCACAACGTGGCGCAGTACCCGGACCTGCTGGTCGGCGTGGTGCCCGTCATCAACCTGGAGTGGATCCAGAAGCTCTACCGCGACAAGAACATGCGCGGCTACAGCGCCGACGCGGTGACCGACACCATCCTGCGCCGCATGCCCGACTACGTGAACTACATCACTCCGCAGTTCCAGCACACGCACGTGAACTTCCAGCGCGTGCCGATCGTGGACACGAGCAACCCCTTCGTGGCACGCGACGTGCCCACCGCCGACGAGAGCATGGTGGTGATCCGTTTCGCCCAGCCCAAGGGCATCGACTTCCAGTACCTGCTCAACATGATCAACGGCTCCATGATGAGCCGCGCCAACACCATCGTGGTGCCGGGCGGGAAGATGGAGCTGGCGATGCAGCTGATCTTCACGCCGTTCATCTGGCGCATGGTCGAGCGCAAGAAGCGCGTCATGAATTGACCCCCCCGCGCCGCGCCTGAGGGCGCGTCACCCCCCCCAGGGGGCAACGCGAGTGGCCCGGCAGAGCCGGTTCCACCGCGTTCTAGGTGAGAGGCACTTCGCTCCGTCAACGCTAGAGCCACGAGACAAAACGCAGTCACAAGGACGCACCATGAACAACCCTTCCCCCGAGCTCGCCCGCCAGATGGCGAACGCCATCCGCATGCTCGCTGTCGATGCCGTCGAGAAAGCCAAGAGCGGCCACCCCGGCGCGCCCATGGGCATGGCCGACATCGCCGAGGTGCTGTGGAACCGGCACCTCAAGCACAACCCGGCCAACCCGCACTGGCCCGACCGCGACCGTTTCGTGCTGTCCAACGGCCACGGCTCGATGCTGATCTACGCGCTGCTGCACCTCACCGGCTACGACCTGCCGATGAGCGAGCTGAAGAACTTCCGCCAGCTGCACAGCAAGACCGCAGGCCACCCCGAGGTGGGCATCACCCCCGGCGTGGAAACCACCACCGGCCCGCTGGGCCAGGGCATCACCAACGCCGTGGGCATGGCGCTGGCCGAGAAGCTGCTCGCGCAGGAATTCAACCGCGAAGACGAAGAGGTCACGCACAACATCGTTGACCACCACACCTACGCGTTCCTCGGTGACGGCTGCATGATGGAAGGCATCAGCCACGAGGCCTGCGCACTCGCCGGCACCCTGCGCCTCTCGAAGTTGGTGGCGTTCTACGACGACAATGGCATCTCCATCGACGGCCACGTCGAAGGCTGGTTCACCGACGACACGCCCAAGCGCTTTGACGCCTACGGCTGGCACGTGATCCCCAACGTGGACGGCCACAACCCGGCCGCCATCGAAGCCGCGCTGCTGGAAGCGAAGAAGCAGGGCGCGCTGCCACACGGCAAACCCACGCTGATCTGCTGCAAAACGGTGATCGGCATGGGCTCGCCCAACAAGGCCGGCACACACGACGTGCACGGTGCCGCGCTGGGTGCTGCCGAGGTGCAGGCCACGCGCGAACAGCTGGGCTGGACCGCGCCACCGTTCGAAATCCCGACCGAGATCGCCACCGCCTGGAACGCCACCGAGCGCGGCGCTGCGGCCGAACGCGCCTGGCGCGAACGCTTCGAGGCCTACCGCGCGCAGTACCCGCTGGAAGCGGCCGAATTCGAGCGCCGCATGGCCGGTGATCTGCTGCCCGCATTCGCCGACAAGCTGCCCGAAGTGCTGGAAGCCATCGCCGCCAAGGCCGATGCGTTCGCCACCCGCAAGTCCAGCCAGAACGCCCTCGACGTGCTGGCACCGCTGGTGCCCGAGTTCTTCGGCGGCAGTGCCGACCTGACCGGCTCCAACCTCACCAACTTCAAAGGTTGCGTGAAGGCCGGACGCGACGCTTGGGGCAACCACCTGAGCTATGGCGTGCGCGAGTTCGGCATGGCCGCGATCATGAACGGCATCGCGCTGCACGGTGGTTACATCCCCTACGGCGGCACCTTCCTCACGTTCAGCGACTACAGCCGCAACGCGATCCGCATGGCCGCGCTGATGAAGCAACGCGTGATCCACGTGTTCACGCACGACTCCATCGGCCTCGGTGAAGACGGGCCAACGCACCAGAGCGTGGAGCACGTGCCCAGCCTGCGCATCATCCCGGGCCTGGACGTGTGGCGCCCGGCCGATGGGCTGGAAACCGCCGTGGCCTGGGCCTGCGCGATCGAGCGCCGTGACGGCCCGAGCGCCCTGTGCCTCTCGCGCCAGAACCTGCCGCGCCTGAGCGACGTGTCCATGGTCGCGAAGATCCGCAAGGGTGGCTACGTGCTGGCCGAGGGCCAGCATCCGAAGGCGGTGATCCTGGCCACGGGTTCCGAGACCTCGCTGGCGATGGAAGCCCATGCAGCGCTCGCTGCCGAAGGCATCAGCACGCGCGTGGTGTCCATGCCCAGCAGCAACGTGTTTGACCGCCAGTCCGAGGCCTACCAGGACATGGTGCTGCCGCTGGCCCTGCCGACGGTGGCGGTGGAGGCTGCGCACCCGGACTTCTGGCGCAAGTACGTGGGTCGTACCGGTGTGGTGGTGGGTATTGCGACGTTTGGCGAATCCGCTCCGGCGAAAGACCTGTACCAGCACTTCGGCATCACCAGCGCCCGCGTGTGCGATGCCGTGCGCACCCTGGTGCACCGCGCCGCGCACCGCCGCGAAGAAGCGCTGCCCGAGCACATCGTCCCCGGCTCCCACTGAGATCGTCATGTCCTACCCCTACGACCTGATCCTCTTCGACCTGGACGGCACGCTGATCGAGACAGCCCCCGAGATCGCCGACGCGGTCAACGACACGCTCACCCAGTTTCAGCTACCGCCGGTGACGCAGCAGCAGGTGAACGACTGGATCGGCCATGGCACGCGCGAACTGCTGATCCAGGCGTTGGCGTTCACCGGCGACACCACGGCCGACACGGTGCGCCACTCCGACAGCTTCAAGCTCATCGAGCACGAGTTCGGCAAACATTACCAGCAGCGCTGCGGCACGCGCAGCCACCTCTACCCGCACGTGCGCGAAACCCTGGAGGCGTTGCGTGCAGCGGGCGTGAAGCTGGTGGTGATGACCAACAAGGAAGGGCGCTACACCCAGACCGTGCTCGATGCGCACCAGATGGTGCCCCTGTTCGACCGCGTCATCAGCGGCGACACCTTGCCGGTGAAGAAGCCCAACCCGGCCGGTATCACCGATTGCCTGAAGCAATTCGGCATGAGCAGCGATCGTGCGCTGTTCGTGGGCGACTCCAGCATCGACGTGGCCACGGCGCGCAACGCGGGCATCGCCGTCTGGGCGCTGCCCTATGGCTACAACATGGGTGAACCCATCGAGGCCTGCAACCCTGACCGCGTGATCCCCGACTTTTCGGCGTTGACCACCCAGTAGGCGGGTTGACACTCCACAGCCCGCCGCTGAACGCCATTTCTTTATTCCTCACTTCAAAGGTAGATTTCCCATGACCATCAAGATCGGTATCAACGGCTTCGGGCGCATCGGGCGCATGGTGTTCCGCGCTGTCACGCAGGAAGCCGAGTTCAAGGACATCGAGATCGTCGGCATCAACGACCTGCTGGAGCCCGAATACCTCGCCTACATGCTGCAGTACGACAGCGTGCACGGTCGCTTCAAGGGCACCGTGGCCGTCGAGGGCAACCACCTCGTCGTCAACGGCAGGAAAATCCGCCTGACCGCCGAAAAGGACCCGGCCAACCTGAAGTGGAACGACATCGGTGCCGACGTCGTCGTCGAATCCACCGGCTTCTTCCTGACCGGCGATACCTGCCAGAAGCACATCGACGCGGGTGCGAAAAAGGTCGTGCAGTCCGCGCCATCGAAGGATGCGACACCGATGTTCGTCTACGGCGTGAACCACGCCAAGTACGCAGGCGAGGCCATCGTGTCCGCTGCGTCCTGCACCACCAACTGCCTGGCCCCCGTGGCCAAAGTGCTGAACGACAATTTCGGCATCAAGCGTGGCCTGATGACCACCGTGCACGCCGCCACCGCGACGCAGAAGACCGTGGACGGCCCTTCGTCAAAAGACTGGCGCGGCGGCCGCGGCATTCTGGAAAACATCATTCCATCGTCTACCGGCGCCGCCAAGGCCGTGGGTGTGGTGCTGCCCGAGCTGAACAAGAAGCTCACCGGCATGGCCTTCCGCGTGCCCACCTCCGACGTGTCGGTGGTGGACCTGACGGTGGAGCTGAACCAGGAAGCCAGCTACGACGACATCTGCAAGGCCATGAAGACGGCCTCGGAAGGCGCACTCAAGGGTGTGCTGGGCTACACCAGCGACAAGGTCGTTTCCACCGACTTCCGCGGTTGCTCCATGCCCTCCATCTTTGACGCCGAAGCCGGACTCGCGCTGGACAGCACCTTCGTCAAGGTCGTGGCCTGGTACGACAACGAGTACGGCTACACCTGCAACATGATGCGTTTCGTGCAGCACGTTGGCCGCAACTGATCTGGATGGCCGCCATGAAATTCCTCCGATTCAGCGACGTGTGCGCGAGCGGTTTCGCCCGTGGCAAACGTGTCTTTATCCGCGCCGACCTCAACGTGCCGCAGGACGACGCGGGCAACATCACCGAAGACACGCGCATCCGCGCCAGCATCCCCGCCATCCAGATGGCGCTGGACGCGGGTGCCGCCGTCATGGTGACCTCGCACCTCGGCCGCCCCACCGAAGGTGAATTCAAGCCCGAAGACTCGCTGGCTCCCGTGGCTGCGCGCATGGGGGAACTCATGGGCCGCAGCATCCCTGTGGTGCCCCGCTGGGTCGATGGCGAGTTCTCGGTGGCCCCCGGCGAACTGGTGATGCTGGAGAACTGCCGTCTCAACAAAGGCGAGAAGAAGAACAGTCCCGAACTCGCCGCCAAGCTCGGCAAGCTCTGCGACATCTTCGTGCACGACGCCTTCGGCACCGCGCACCGCGCCGAAGGCAGCACCTACGGCATCGCCGAGACCGCCCCCATCGCCACCGCCGGTCCGCTGCTGGCGGCCGAGATGGACGCCATCGGCAAGGCCCTGGCCAACCCGAAGCGCCCGCTGGTGGCCATCGTCGCCGGCAGCAAGGTCAGCACCAAGCTCACCATCCTGCAGGCCCTGGCCAAGAACGTGGACGGCCTGATCGTGGGCGGCGGCATCGCCAACACCTTCATGCTCGCTGCCGGTCTGAAGATCGGCAAGAGCCTGGCCGAGCCCGACCTGGTCGGCGAAGCCAAGGCCGTGATCGACGCCATGCAAGCGCGCGGCGCGGCGGTGCCGATCCCCACCGACGTCGTCTGCGCCAAGAGCTTCAGCCCCGACGCCGTGGCCACGGTGAAAGCCGCCACCGATGTGGCCGACGACGACCTGATCCTGGACATCGGCCCGCAGACCGCGCAGCTGCTGGCCGAGCAGCTGAAGAAGGCCGGCACCATCGTCTGGAACGGCCCGGTGGGCGTGTTCGAGTTTGCGGCCTTCGAGAACGGCACCAAGGTGATCGCGCAGGCGATTGCCGAGAGCAGCGCCTTCAGCATCGCGGGCGGTGGCGACACCCTGGCCGCGATCGCCAAGTACGGCATCGAAAAGGACGTGGGCTACATCTCCACCGGCGGCGGCGCTTTCCTCGAAGTGCTGGAAGGCAAGACGCTACCGGCCTTCGAGGTGTTGGCGCGCAGAGCCGAGACCCCCTGATTTCCGACTTCAACTCATCTTTCCAAGGACATCCCCCATGGCCCTCATCTCCCTTCGCCAGCTGCTCGACCACGCGGCAGAACACAACTACGGCCTGCCGGCCTTCAACGTCAACAACATGGAGCAGGTGCAGGCCATCATGCAGGCGGCCGACCAGGTGAACAGCCCGGTCATCCTGCAGGGTTCGGCCGGTGCGCGCTCGTATGCGGGCGAGCCCTTCCTGCGCCACCTGATCTCGGCCGCGATCGAGATGTACCCCCACATCCCCGTCTGCATGCACCAGGACCACGGCGCCGCGCCCGCCATCTGTTTCCGCTCCATCCAGTCGGGCTTCAGCTCGGTGATGATGGACGGCAGCCTGCTGGCCGACGGCAAGACGCCGTCGAGCTACGAGTACAACGTCAACACCACCAAGCAGGTGGTGGACCTGGCCCACGCCTGCGGCGTGTCGGTGGAAGGTGAACTCGGTTGCCTGGGCTCGCTGGAAACCGGCAAGGCCGGCGAAGAAGACGGCCACGGCGCCGAAGGCGAGATGGACCACTCCATGTTGCTGACCGACCCCGATGAAGCGGCCGACTTCGTGAGCAAGACCCAGGTGGACGCGCTGGCCATCGCCATTGGCACCAGCCACGGCGCCTACAAGTTCAGCAGCAAGCCCAGTGGCAAGGTGCTGCGCATCGACCGCGTGAAAGAGATCCACCAGCGCATTCCCAACGTGCACCTGGTGATGCACGGTTCGTCCAGCGTGCCGGAAGACTGGCTGGCCATCATCAACCAGTACGGCGGCGACATGGGCCAGACCTATGGCGTGCCGGTGGAAGAGATCGTCGAAGGCATCAAGAACGGCGTGCGCAAGGTCAACATCGACACCGACCTGCGCATGGCCAGCACCGGTGCGATCCG
Source organism: Hydrogenophaga sp. ZJX-1 (assembly GCF_048590325.1). Taxonomy (NCBI): domain Bacteria; kingdom Pseudomonadati; phylum Pseudomonadota; class Betaproteobacteria; order Burkholderiales; family Comamonadaceae; genus Hydrogenophaga; species Hydrogenophaga sp. ZJX-1. The sequence goes on along the minus strand of NZ_JBMBRA010000004.1, from coordinate 609,008 downwards.
CAAGCACCTGGCCGAAGACCGCAAAAACTTCGATCCGCGCAAGTTCTACAAGGAAGCCACCAAGGCGATGCAGGCGATCTGCGCAGCCCGCTACGAGGCCTTCGGCGCCGCGGGCATGGCCAGCAAGATCACCCAGGTGCACAGCCTGGAGACCATGCAGAAACGCTACGACAAAGGCGAGCTCGCCGCCAAGGTGGCCTGAGCCAATCGCGAGGGAACAGCGACAGCCCCTCCGGCGCGAAATGTCCCAACCCAGTATGCGGTGGAACCGGCTCCGCCGGGCCACACGCATCGCCCCCTGGGGGGTGACGCGCTGAAAGCGCGGCGCGGGGGGAGGGTGAATCTGTCTGCCAACGAGGGGAGGTCAACCAGCACACGCCGAGGATCCGGCTTTGCCGGTCCCATGGCGTGGTCTCCCTGGGGGGAAGCCGCGCAGCGGCGCAGGGGGGAACCTCTACTTGCTGCTGACGTACTCGGCAACAGCCGCCATCTCCAGCTCCGTCATCTTCGCCGCCACCACATGCATCACCGCGTTGTCGTTGGTGCGGTCGCGCTTGTTGAACGACTTCAGCTGGGTGTGGATGTAGCCTGAGAACTGTGTCGCCAGCCGGGGCAGGTTGGCCGCACCTTCGGCGTTGGTTCCGTGGCAGTTCACACAGGCGGGAACACCGCTGAACTTGTTGCCGTTGTGGTAGATGTACCGGCCCATCGCCGCGAGTTGCGGATCTTTGGCCTCCTCGCGCGGGATGCTGAATTTTTCGTAGTACTTGCCCAGCGCCAGCATTTCGTCGGGTGTGAGCTTGCTCACCATCTCGACCATGGCGGTGCTCTTGCGTTGGCCGCTCTTGAAAGCCGTGAGCTGCTTGGCGATGTACTCGGCGTGTTGCCCGGCCAGACGGGGAAATACCTCGCTGGTGGACTCACCCTGCGCCCCATGGCACAGGAAGCAGGAACCGCCCGCGATCTTTTTCGCGCGGGCCTCGTCAGCCTGCGCCCAAGTGCCCGAGGCGCCGAGCAAAAGGGCCGCCCCCAAGGCGACGCCAGTCCATGATTTGAGGCCATTCATTCGTTTGATTTCCTTTGCTCCACAGAACCGGACCGCGGTCCCCGACGCACGAAGCAGCGCCACCCAGAGCATCGCGGAACCGGCTTCGCCGGGCCGCAGATGCTGCCCCCTTGAGGGGGTGACGCCGCAGGCGGCGCGGGGGTGGTCCAATTCAAGCCAGTGTGTCGGCCCAGATGTTGCGCGCCCAGGCGTGGGCGTAGCGGCCTTCGAGTTCGCTGGCCGCCACCGACACACCGCCCGAGCCAGGCACCGTGAGCATGGTCTTCTTCTCGGCATCGTAGCGGTGCACGCTGGCCACGTGCACCACGTCTTCGTCGGTCACGAAGCTGTAGCAGGTGTTGGCGTAGATCGGCAGCGAGAGCGGCTCCTTGCCTTCCAGCAGGGCCACCACGGCCGCGGCACAGGTCTTGCCATGCTGGTTGGCCATGTGGCCCGACTTGGGCATGCCGGGCGCGATCTGGATCGAGTCGCCCAGCACGTGGATGTTCTTCCTGGCCTTCGATTCGAAGGTGAGGAAGTCAACCTCGCACCAGCGGTTGTTGGCGGTGGCCAGGCCGGTGGTGACGGCAATGGCGCCAGCGCGCATGCTGGGCACCACGTTGGCGACACCGGCCTTGAAGTCGTCGTTGAATTCGAACTTCAGCGTGTTGGTGGCTGCGTCCACGTCGACCACCTTGTGCTTGGGGCGGTACTCGATCATGCCGTCGTAGTGGTCTTTCCAGGCCTTCATGAACAGGCCCTTCTTCGACTGGATGTCGTCGTTGGCGTCGAAGATCACGACCTTGCTCTTGGGCTTGGCCTTCTTGAAGTAGTTGGCGACCATGCAGGCGCGCTCGTAGGGGCCGGGCGGGCAGCGGTACGGCGCGAGCGGGATCGAGAGCGCGTACACGCCACCGTCGGGCATGGCTTCGAGCTGTTTGCGCAACGCCACGGTCTGGGCGCCAGCCTTCCAGGCGTGCAGCACCTTGTCCTGCGCGCCGGGCTTGGCCATGCCGGGCAGGGTGTCCCACATGAAGTCGATGCCGGGGGAGAGGATCAGGCGGTCATAAGGCAGTTCGCCGCCGCTGGCGAGTTTCACCATGCGCTTTTCGGCGTCGATGCTGGCGACCATGTCGCGCACGACTTTCACGCCGTGGCGCCTCTCCAGGTTGTCGTAGGGGGTGGTGATGTCGGCGATGGTCTTGCTGCCCTGGATCACGAGGTTGGAAATCGGGCAGGAGACGAAGGCCGGATTCGGCTCGATCAGCGTGACGTTGATGCCATAGCCCGAGAACAGGCGCACATATTTGGCGGCGGTGGCGCCACCGTAGCCACCCCCGACGACGATCACCTTCGCGCCACTGGCGCCCCCGGCAGCACAGCCACCCAGCAGGCCCAGGCCGGCCACCGCCGAACCGGCGCCCAGCGTTTGTACAAATTGACGACGTTGCATGCTGGAGCTCCTTATTTTTTCAGGCTGGCGAAGTAGGTGGCCAATTGCTGGAGCTGCTCGTCGGAGTAGCCTTTGGTCAGCTGGTGCATGATGGTGGCGGGCTTGCGGCCGGTCTTGAAATCCATCATCTTCTGGATCAGCTCGTCCTTGTCCTTGCCGGCCAGCGACTCATTGCCCGTCTCGGCCTTGCCCATGGTGCCGTGGCAGTTGGCGCAGGCCGCGGCCCACACGCGCACCTGACTCACTTCGGCCTGCGCCCCCAAAGCCGCTGCACTCAGCGCACCCACAGCCAGCCATTTCATTGTTTTGATCATCGTCACCTCCAGAAGAGTGGTTGGGAAAAACACCATCTAAAACTGTAGCGGAGGGGCTTTGGGCGCGAAAAATCAGTACTTCCGCATATTTAGATGGTTGATCCTAGCACCGTGATCAAACCCTCCAAACCGTAAAAACCCTATCAGATTTGGTCCGCATCTGGACCGATAAGTCAGTGCCCCGTAAGGGTTTTTTGGCCAGCGAGGCTCTTGACCGGGCGCGTGCTTTGGAACCCGGTGTGGGGCGCCACTTGTCAGAAAAGTGCGAGGATTCGGGTTTACACTAATCTGTATATAGGCATTCAATCATATAGTTGATTGACCGAAGTCAAACAAGTCTGGAGACCAACCGGTGGATGACATGCACGAGGTTTTTGAGTCCGTGGCGCGCTATTTCAGCGTGCTCGGCGAGCCTACGCGGCTGCGCATCCTGCATGCGCTGTGCCAGCAGGAGAAGTGTGTCAACGAGATCATCAAGGTGACCGCGCTGGCGCAGGCCAATGTGTCCCGTCATCTCGGCCTGATGTACCAGGCCGGCATGCTGTCGCGCCGCCGCGAGGGTACCCAGATTTTTTACAAGGTGGCCGACCCCATGTACATCGAGCTGTGTCGCACGGTGTCGAACCAGGTGGCTGGTCGAGCCGACAGCGCATCCGTTTCCCGTGAGAGTTTCAACCATTTTGTTGAAGACATGACCCCGCGCCAAAGCCCCAAGGTCAAAACCAGGGCCAAACGCAATCCCCCCGCCAACCAGAAGGAAAAAGCAAGTGTCTAAAGACCTGAGCGAAGTGATTGGACGCGTGATCCCCGCGCCCGAAAATTTTCTGAGTCCCGAGAAGCTCGAACAGGCGCGCAAGGCGCGCCGCAGCTTCATGGGCAAAGCACTGGCCATGGGCGCCGGCGTCGCCGCGTCGGCGGGTGCGGCCACCCGGGCCATGGCGGCTGAAGGCGAAGAAGCGATCCTGAAGCTGCCCGAGCACAGCACAGGGCTGGGCCAGGCGGTGGCCATGGAAGATGGCTATGGCAAACCCAGCAAGTGGGAAACCAACCTGCGTCGTCGCCAGAGCCCGGGTCTGACCCGTGTGGACCAGGCTTCGGTGAGCTTCACGCCGCTGCAGGGCCTGTTCGGCATCATCACGCCCAGCGGCCTGCACTTCGAACGCCACCACCAGGGATGGTGGGACATCGATCCCTCCAAGCACCGCCTGATGATCAACGGCCTTGTGAAGCGCCAGCGCGTCTTCACCATGGACGACCTGATGCGCCTGCCCAGCGTGTCGCGCATCCACTTCATCGAGTGCGGTGCCAACTCCGCCACCGAGTGGGGCAACGTGGCCGTTCCCACCGTGCAATACACGCACGGCATGGTGAGCTGCTCGGAGTTCACCGGCGTGTTGCTGTCGACCCTGCTGGAAATGTGCGGTTACGACAAGAAAGCCGCCAAGTACGTGCTGGCCGAAGGCGCCGACGGTTCGTCCATGACCCGCACCATCGACATCGAGCGCGCCATGGACGACTGCATCGTGGCCTGGGCCATGAACGGTGAAATGCTGCGCCCCGAAAACGGCTACCCGCTGCGCCTCGTGGTGCCGGGCATCCAGGGCGTGAGCTGGGTCAAGTACCTGCGCCGCATCGAAGTGGGCGACCAGAAGTACGCCACCAAAGACGAGGCCGTGCACTACATCGATCACATGCCCGATGGCACGCACCGCCAGTACACCGGCATCCAGGAGTGCAAGTCGGTCATTACCACGCCCTCGGCTGGCCAGACCCTGCTGGACAAGGGCTACTACAACGTGACCGGTCTGGCCTGGTCGGGTCGCGGCGCGATCAAGCGCGTGGACGTGAGCGTGGACGGTGGCCGCAACTGGCGCACCGCGCGCCTGGAAGGGCCGATCCTGCCCAAGGCCATGACGCGTTTCAACATTGACTGGGTCTGGGACGGCAAGCCCGCCATTTTGCAGGCCCGTGCCGTCGACAGCACGGGCTATGTGCAGCCCAAGATCAACCAGCTGCGTGCCGTGCGCGGCACCAAGTCCGTCTACCACCAGAACGCCATCCAGAGCTGGCTGGTGTCCGAAAACGGTGAAGTCTCCAACGTGCAGGTGTACTGATGAAATCCATTTTTAAAATTTCGAAGAAGGCCGTTGTCTTGGCGGCTGCGCTCTCGCTGGGTTCTGCCTTTGCGCAGACCGCACCGTGGCACAACATGGGCCGTGATGCCACCGCCGCCGAGGTGAAGGCCTGGGACATCGATGTGCGCCCGGACTTCAAAGGCCTGCCGGCTGGTGCGGGCAGCGTCTCGCAGGGTGAAGCGGTCTGGGAAGTCAAGTGTGCGTCTTGCCACGGCAGCTTTGGCGAGTCCAACGAAGTGTTCACGCCCATCATCGGCGGCACCACCAAGGACGACATCAAGACCGGTCGCGTGAAGGGTCTGGAGGAGGGCAAGAGCATCACGCCCCAGAAGACCACCATCATGAAGGTGGCCACGGTCTCCACGATCTGGGACTACATCAACCGCGCCATGCCCTGGAACGCGCCCAAGACGCTCACCACCAACGAGGTCTATGGTGTGACGGCCTACCTGCTGAGCCTGGCCGAGATCGTTCCGGCGGACTTCACCTTGACCGACAAGAACATCGCCGAGGTGCAGAAACGCATGCCCAACCGCAACGGCATGGTGTTCTACGAGCCGCTGTGGAAGGCTAACGGCAAGGGTGATGTGAAGAACGTGGCCTGCATGAAGGACTGTTCGGTCGATCCCAAAGTGCACTCTTTCCTGCCGGACTTTGCCCGCGACGCCCACGGCAACATCCAGGAGCAGAACCGCGTGATCGGTCCGGTACGGGGTACCGATACCACCAAGCCAGCACCCAAGGGCCCCGTGGGTTCGACTGCTCCGGCACCCGTGGTGCTGGCCGCCCGGACGGCCTCGGGCGGCGCGGATGCCAAAGGCATGCTCAACACCAATGCCTGCACCGCCTGCCATGGGTTGAAGAGCAAGATCGTCGGCCCTGGCTTCAACGAAATCTCCGCCAAATACAAGGGCAAGGCCGACGCCGAGACCTACCTGGAAGGCAAGATCAAGTCGGGTGGTTCGGGTGTCTGGGGGGCCGTGCCCATGCCGGCCCAGGACCAGCTTTCGGCGGCCGACGCCAAGACCCTTGCCAAGTGGATCGTGGAGGGTGCGAAATAAACCGAAATCAACCTACCTGCGTTTACCGCGGAGGTGACCGCTCCGCTCATTCCTCCAAATATGCGCATTTAATCGTTAACCCCATACGTTTTTTACAAAGGAGACCCTAAGCTATGAAGATGGATTTCAAACAGGTTGTCCTCGCCGCTTCGGCCCTGCTCGTCACCGCAGGTGCCTATGCCGTGGACGCCGCCGCAGCCAAGGCGCTCGCTTCCAAGAGCGCTTGCCTGGCCTGCCATGCTGCGGACAAGAAGCTGGTGGGCCCCGCCTATATGGAGGTGGCCGCCAAACACAAAGGTCAGGCCGATGCAGAAGCCAAAGTCGCCGCGCGCATCAAGTCCGGCGGTTCCGGCATGTACGGTCCCGTGCCCATGCCGCCCCAGCCGGCACTGAAAGACGACGAGCTCAAGCTGCTCGCCGCCTGGGTGCTGGCCGGTGCCCCCGATAAGTAAACTCACCCCCACTTTTTTTCAGGAGTTCCCCATGAACAGTTCCCGTCGCACAGCCATCAAGTCCACTGGCGCGTTCGCCTCCCTGATCGCCCTGGGCCTCGTGACCCAGAGCCAGGCCCAGGCCGCCGTGGATCACGCCAGCTTCCAGGTCAAGACCCTGGAAGATGCCCTCAAGGCCATCGGTGGTACCGCTGCCGCCAGCGACCAGGTTTCCGTGGTGTCGCCCGACATCGCTGAGAACGGTGCTGTCGTGCCCGTGGGCGCCACCAGCAAGCTGCCCAACACGACCGAGATGTACCTCATCGTCGAGAAGAACCCGACCCCGCTGTCGTGCGCTTTCATGATCCCCGCCGGCACCGTTGCCGATGTGCAGACCCGTCTGAAGATGGGCCAGAGCACCAACGTGGTGGCTGTGGTCAAGGCCGATGGCAAGCTGTTCTCGGCTTCCAAAGAAACCAAAGTGACGCTGGGTGGCTGCGGCGGCTGATCGCCACGAGCTCACACCACGCAATCCCGCAAACCATATTTTTTTGAATCGATAGGAGTCCATCATGGCTGATCCGATGCGCATCCGTGCCGCCCTCGCTGGCGACGAAACCACCGTTCGCGTGCTCATGTCCCACCCCATGGAACCCGGTACCCGCAAAGACGCGGCCGGTGCCCTCATCCCCGCCCACTTCATCAAGGATGTGGAAGCCACCAGCGCCGGCAAGACCGTGCTCAAGGCCATGTTCAGTGGCTCGGTGTCGCAGAATCCCTTCCTGTCCTTCAAGTTCAAGGGCGGCGCCAAGGGCGACAAGGTCGTGGTGAAGTGGACCGACAGCAAGGGCGACTCCCGCACCGACGAAGCTGCCATCGCTTGATCGGGTTGTGGTGAAGCGCGGCCAGCCACGCAAGTCGCTGGCCGTTTTTGGCTTTTCAATAGCTATACAAAGTAGGAGATTTCCAGATGAAACATGCAGTGGTTCACCGCCGCCTGCTGGCCGCCGCTTCGCTGGTTCTGGCTTCGAGCGCCGTGTCCGCCCAGGGCAATTCGGCGACTGACGCCATCGCCAAGTACCGTGAAATGCTCCAGGACGGCAACCCCGCCGAACTTTTCGAGATGAAAGGCGAGGAGCTCTGGAAGCAAAAGCGTGGTCCGAAAAACGTGACTCTGGAGCAATGCGACCTGGGCAAGGGGCCTGGCGTGCTAGCGGGCGCGTTCACCGAGTTGCCGCGCTTCTTCAAGGACACCGGAAAGGTGATGGATCTGGAAACCCGATTGATCCACTGCATGGTGACCCAGCAAGGCTTCAACGAGGCCGATCTGTACAAGGCCGCGCCCACCATCGGCAAAGGCGAAGGCGCCAACCTGGTGGCCATCACCACCTACGTGGCCACTCAATCCAAGGGCATGCGTTTCAACCTCTCGCAGGCTCACGAGAAGGAAAAAACCATGTACGAAGTGGGCAAGCGCCTGTTCTTCCAGCGTGGTGGCCCGCACGACTTCGCCTGCACCACCTGCCACGGCACCGACGGTGGGCGCATTCGCCTGCAGGACCTGCCCAACCTGACCAAGAATCCGGGCGACGGCATCGGCTTTGCGGCCTGGCCAGCGTACCGCGTGTCCAACTCTCAGATGTGGACCATGCAGAAGCGCCTGAACGACTGCTACCGCCAGCAGCGCTTCCCCGAACCCCAGTTCGGCAGCGACGCCACCATCGCCCTCGGGGTGTACATGGGCGTGAACGCCAAGGGTGCCGAGTCCATCGTACCCGCCATCAAGCGCTGAACCGGAGACGAGAACATGAAAAAAACCATTGCTATCGCCCTCATTCCCTTTGCCGCTCTGGTCTTGAGCGCTTGCACCACCGGTGCGGGCGGAGCCGACTACGACAAGACCCACGCCGATGTCGTCAAGACCTCGTTCCGTGCCAAGGGCATTGCCACGCTGGACTACTTGAAGCAGGACGAGGCCAACCGCCTTTGCAGCGCGGCCGACGTAGCCGGCAAACCGCTGGACGAAAAGACCGCCAAAGCCATTGAAGCGGCAGAGCTCAAGACCATCAAGATGCCCAGCGACGGAAAATTCCTGGGCGACTGGAAGGCCGGCGAGAAAATTGCCCAGAGTGGTCGTGGCCTGACCTGGAGCGACAAGGCAGATACTGTCAATGGCGGCAACTGCTACAACTGCCATCAGATGGACAAGAAGGAAATCTCCTTTGGCAACCTGGGCCCGAGCCTGTACAACTACGGCAAGATCCGTGGTGTGACAGACCCCAACAGCCCGGCATCCAAAGCCATCGTGGAGTACACCTGGGGCAAGTTGTGGAACGCGCGTGCCTACAACGCCTGCTCGCAAATGCCCCGCGCCGGTCACAAAGGCATTCTGAGCGAAAGCAACATCAGAGATGTCATGGCCTTGTTGCTGGATCCTGCATCGCCAGTGAACCAGTGACGAAGACACGCCCACAGGACGCCTGACCTGTGGTGCGACCTGCTCCCGGTGTCGAACCGGGGCAGGTTTTTGGCAAAAAATTTTGACGCAAATATCAGCAATCAATTGTTAAGGAATGTTTATGAGCTTCAGTCGTCGTGAATTCATGCAGGTGCTCGCCGTGGCCAGCGCGGGCGGCATGGCTCTGGATCACAAGGATGTGCTGGCCGGCAAGCCGGGTGCGGGCCAGGCGATGTACGACCTGCCCAAGTTTGGCAACGTCAGCTTCCTGCACTTCACCGACTGCCATGCACAGTTGATGCCGATCTACTTCCGCGAGCCCAACGTGAACCTGGGCGTGGCCGAGGCCGTGGGCCGCCCGCCGCACATCGTGGGCGAGAGCCTGCTCAAGCACTTCAAGATCCGCCCCGGGACCCCCGAGGCCCATGCCTTCACCTACCTCAACTTCGAAAGCGCTGCCAAGACCTACGGCAAGGTCGGTGGCTTTGCGCACCTGGCCACGCTGATCAAGCAGATGCGCGCCAGCCGCCCCTACGCCATGCTGCTTGACGGTGGTGACACCTGGCAGGGCAGCGCCACCGCGCTCTGGACCAATGGCCAGGACATGGTCGACGCCTGCAAGCTGCTGGGCGTGAACGCCATGTGCCCGCACTGGGAATTCACGCTGGGTGAGAAGCGTGTTCAGGAAATCGTCGAGAAAGATTTCGGCGGCAAGCTCGATTTCCTGGCGCAGAACGTCAAGACCAACGACTTCGGTGACCCGGTGTTCAAGCCCTACGTCATCAAGGAAATGAACGGCGTGCCGGTGGCCGTGATCGGCCAGGCTTTCCCCTATACGCCCATCGCCAACCCTGGCTACATGGTGTCGAACTGGACCTTCGGTATCCAGGACGAGAACATGCAGAAGATGGTGGACGAGGCACGTTCCAAGGGCGCGCAGGCCGTGGTCGTCATCTCGCACAACGGCATGGACGTGGACATCAAGATGGCCTCGCGCGTGACCGGCATCGACGCCATCCTCGGCGGCCACACGCACGACGGCATGCCCGCGCCCATCGTGGTAAAAAATGCCAAGGGCCAGACCCTGGTGACCAACGCCGGCTCCAACAGCAAGTTCCTCGGCGTGCTCGACTTCGACGTGCGCGGTGGCAAGGTGCAGGACTTCCGCTACAAGCTGCTGCCCGTGTTCGCCAACCTGCTGCCGGCCGATGCCGAGATGCAGACCTACATCGACAAGGTGCGCGCTCCCTACAAGGCCAAACTGGACGAAAAGCTCGCAGTTTCCGAAGGCCTGCTGTACCGCCGCGGCAACTTCAACGGCTCGTGGGACCAGCTCATCGTGGACGCGCTGATGGAGGTGAAGGGCGCCGACATGGCTTTCTCGCCCGGCTTCCGCTGGGGCACCACCATCCTGCCGGGCCAAGCCATCACGCGCGAGCTCATGATGGACCAGGTGGCGATCACCTACCCGACAAGCACGCTCACCGAAATGAGTGGCGAGACCATCAAGACCGTGCTGGAAGACGTGTGCGACAACCTGTTCAACCCCGACCCGTACTACCAGCAGGGCGGCGACATGGTGCGCGTGGGCGGCCTGGCCTACACCTGCGACCCCAAGGCCGGCTCGGGCAAGCGCATCAGCAACATGATGCTCAAGGGCAAGACCATCGAAGCCGGCAAGACCTACAAGGTGGCGGGCTGGGCGCCGGTGGCCGAGGGTGTCAAGGGCGAGCCGATCTGGGACGTGATGGAGACCTATTTCAAGAGCCACAAGACCATCACCACGCGCAAGCTCAATACCCCCAAAGTGGAAGGCATGCAGGGCAATCCAGGCATTGCCGCCTGATCGATTTGCCCCTGGCGTGAACAGGCGGATGGCGCGTTTGATATGCTCCCCCCGCCTGTTTACTCTCCAAGGAATTTTTGATGATCAAGAACGCAGGGATGCTGATCGCGGTGCTGGTGCTCGCGGGTTGTGCATCTTCAAAACCCTTTTGGGCCAAGCCCAACGTCTCCTCGGATGACACCTACACCCAGTTGTCAGAGTGCCGCTTTCAAGTGGGCCTGAACAAGGTTGCCAAATCGGAACAGGAACTCATGGTGGCGCACTGCATGCGTGGCAAAGGCTTCCGCCTGCTGGCCAACGACAGCTGAGCACCCGTGGGGCGCTGAGTCACAAGCAAAAAATCCCCTCGCGGCGCGGCTGTGAAGGGGATTTTCTTTTGTTTGCGCCCCCGATATGTCTCCAGGAAAGCGTTGGCTGAACGGGCACCGTGGGGACATCCAGAAACACAAAAGCCCCGGAGTACGGGGCTTGTGTGTGGTTTTGTGGACTTCTTGGGAAGTCCGAGAACCAGTCTGTGGCGGAGAAGGAGGGATTCGAACCCTCGGTACAGTTGAAACTGTACGCCGGATTTCGAATCCGGTGCATTCGACCACTCTGCCACCTCTCCGCGTCGAAGCTCAGTATTCTAGCAGGAGGCGGGCGCTGCATTTTTCAAGCTTTCCGGTGTGACAATGGCCCACCGTCTGTTCGTGGTTATTCATGCTTGTCGACACCCAACCCGCGACCCACCAGCATCTGCCCGCTTCGCCCGAGGTGCGAGACCAGTGGGTGAACGCCCAGTTGATTGGCGTCCTGATGGACAACATGGTCCCATCGCTGCTGGCGGCAACATTGGCGCTGCCGGTTCTGATTTTCATGATGGCCGGTGAGGTGGACTTTGTTTCCTTGCTGATCTGGACGGGCCTCTTGGTGACCATGCTGGTCTACCGCTACCGTCTGATCGGGATCTACCAGTTGCGCTACGACAGCTCCGAAGGGCCGCAGCGCATGGCGTTTGTCGAGCGCTATCGGTGGACCTGGGGAGTCATGGGCTTCCTCTGGGGTGGCGGGGTGCTGCTGAGCTATCTGAAAGCCAGTCCGGCGACGCAGTTCGTCTGCGGCATCGTGGTGCTGGGGCAGGGCCTGCTCACCCTGACGGCCTTCAGTGCCTATTTGCCGGTGTTTCGCCGGTACGTGCATGCCCTCGTGCTCTCGGTCTTTCTGGGCCTTGCGTTCAACACCCTGCGGGCCACCGACGCAGCGCCCGTGGTGGAGCAGAGCCTGGCTTTGATGGTTTTGCTGATGGTGTTCTGGTGGCTTTTGCTGGTGGCGGGGAAGCGTCTGCATCAGATCTACCGCGCCAGTTTCGAACTGCAGTTTTCCAACCAGGAGCTGATCGACTCGCTGACCCAGCAGACGCGGGCTTCGATCCGGGCCGTGGCGACCAAGAACAGGTTTCTGGCTTCGGCTGCTCACGACCTGCGTCAGCCGGTGCATGCCTTGAGCCTGTACGCAGACTGGCTGGCCACCGAGCCGGAGATGGCGCGCGATATCTCGCCGCGGATACTGCAATCGACCCGGGCCATCAACGAGCTGTTTGACTCGCTGTTTGACCTGACACGCATCGATGCCGGCAACTACAAGGTGCGCTTGCAGAACGTCGACGTGCTGCAGCTCTTCGCCGAGCTGGCCACGCAGTTTGAGCCCGTTGCGGCGGGCAAGTCGCTCAAGTTCAAGACCTATGCCAAGCCCACGACCCTGTGGGCCGATCCGGTGGTGTTGCGCCGGATTCTGGGCAACCTGTTGTCGAATGCGTTTCGTCACACGCGGCGCGGTGGCGTGTTGCTGGGCCTGAGGCGCCGGGAGGACGTGCTGGTTTTTGAAGTCTGGGACACAGGCGTGGGGATTGCGCGCGAACACCAGCAGGCGATTTTTCAGGAGTTCTTCAGGGTGTCGCAACACCAGGGAACCGAAGACAGCCTGGGGCTGGGGCTGACCATCGTTTCCAAGCTGACCACGCTGATGGGGTACCAGCTGGCGCTGTCCTCCGAAGCAGAACGGGGCAGTGTGTTCCGCGTGCTGCTGCCCGCATACACGCAGAAATCAGCGACAGCGACGGATATCACGGTGCCGCGGTCGGCAGCACAGACCCCCAGCTGAAGCAACAACCTGCTTCAGGAAATACAGGCGAAGCTCAGAGGTCAAGCAGGCCTGCGGTGCGTGCCAGATGGCTGGCCTGAGAGCGGCTCTTGACGTTGAGGCGGCGGAACAGGCGCCACAGGTGCACCTTGACGGTGTGTTCGCTGATCTGCAGTTGTTCCGCGATGTCGCGGTTGGACAGTCCGCGGTCCAGCATGACGAGCAACTGCTTCTGCCGTTTGGACAGCTTCTCAGGAATGGTGGGTGCGTTTTCGTCTTCGGGTTCTTCGGTCAGGAATTCGCGCAACACCTTGCCGATCTGGGCAGCACCGGCCGATTTTTCGACGTAGGCATCGGCACCCGCTTCCCGGGCCAGGTCTTCGTAGTCAGAGGCTGGCGACGCAGACAGCACGATCAGCGACGTGTCGGGCAGCATCTGGCGCACTTCGCGCACACCAGAGACGCCGTGCGTGTCGGGCAGCTTCAGGTCGAGGCAGACCAGCTCAGGCTCCCCGTGTTCAGCGATCGCCTTGCTCACGGTGGCCAGTCGCTCCAGTTCAACCACCTGGGTGGAAGATCGGAGACGACGCAGAAGCATGACGACAGCCTCACGCATCAGCGGATGATCGTCAATGACAAAGATACTCATGGCAGGATTTGCTGTTTAAGTTTTGTATTCAGAATGACAGCATATCGGCATTGGCAGCTTTTGGCGATAGCAAAAAGCGCGCTTTTGTACACCTTGTTTTTAGTTTTTGATGTCCAGGTTCTGTGAAGTTGGGAACTCGGTAAACACCGCGGTGTGCTGCCTTGTTGGGGTAGTGCCTGGTGGGCATTCGCTCCAACTGATATTGTCGCAGGTTCGGGAATGTGAAATCCGGTCGGCTGCGTCAGTCAGCAGGCGTTGAAAACCAACCGAGGGCTTGTGCCAGCATCTGCGGATCGGCCGCCACGATCAGCTGGCTTTGCAGCTCGGCGATGGCGCCTGCGCCTTGCTGTTGCAAACGGGTGACGGTCTGTGCCGCTTCCCGCGGTGACGCAAAACCGGTGCTTTGCAGCAGCAGCTGGCCCTGGGCGTCGAGCAGCTTGAAATAGAACAGGCCATCCTGTTCCCGGTATTGCTTGAAGCTGGGCGCGGCCGCCCGGGCGGCTTTGGACACCTTGGCCGCAGTCGGCCGGCTGTCCAGAGGGCGAAGGCCCACCGCATGGCGCAGCCGCGCAGTGAACGGCGTGGCGATGGCGCGCGCCTTGTGAGCGCCGGCTTGCAGCGTACGTTCGATTTTTGCCGGGTCCTGGATCAGTTCGTCGTAGATGGCGCGCATGGGCGCGATTTCCGCGTCCAGGCGTTCGAACAGCAACTGCTTGGCATCGCCCCAGGCAATGCCGTCGGCGTAGGCCTTGGCCAGAACGGCGGTTTCGTCGGCGCTGGCAAAGGCCTGGTAGAGCTGGAAAAGGGCGGAGCCCTGGGTGTCCTTGGGCTCGCCGGGGGTGCGCGAGTCGGTGACGATGCCCATGATGAGCTTGCGCAACTGTTCCTTGGGGGCAAACAGCGGAATGGTGTTGTCGTAGCTCTTGCTCATCTTGCGGCCGTCGAGCCCGGGCAGGGTGGCCACATGATCTTCAATCGCCGCTTCGGGCAGGGTGAAATGTTCGCCGTAGAGGTGGTTGAAGCTCGACGCGATGTCGCGCGCCATCTCGATGTGCTGGATCTGGTCGCGGCCCACCGGCACCTGGTGGGCGTTGAACATCAGGATGTCGGCCGCCATCAGCACCGGGTACATGAAGAGGCCGGCGGTGACCCCGTTGTCGGGTTCGTCGCCGCTGGCGGTGTTCTTGTCGACCGAGGCTTTGTAGGCGTGTGCCCGGTTGAGCAGGCCCTTGCCGGTCACGCAGGTGAGCAGCCAGGTGAGTTCGGGGATTTCGGGGATGTCGGACTGACGGTAGAAAGTGACTTTCTCCGGGTCCAGCCCGCAGGCCAGCCAGGTGGCGGCGATTTCCAGCGTTGAGCGCTGCACGCGCGCCGGGTCACCGACCTTGATCAGCGCATGGTAGTCGGCCAGGAAGTAGAAGCTCTCGACCGCAGCCAGGCGGCTGGCGCGCACCGTGGGGCGGACGGCGCCCACGTAGTTGCCCAGGTGCGGTGTGCCCGAAGTGGTGATGCCGGTGAGGACGCGTTGGGTGCTCATGAACAGGAAGATCAGAAATTAGAAAAGCAGGAAGCGCAGCGGCGTCAGCAGCAGCTCGATCGCGCCACCGGTGAGCATCATGAGCGGGCGCAGCCAGAGGTTGCCCACGACGCCGGTGATGACCAGGGCCATCACGATGAAGAAGCCCCAGGGTTCGACGCGCGAGACCGGGTAAGCGAGGTGGTTGGGCAGCAGGCCCACCAGAATGCGACCGCCGTCCAGCGGTGGCAGCGGAAACAGGTTGAAGGCAAACATCACCAGATTCACCAGCACGCCGGCGCGGCACATTTCCAGGAAGAAACGTTCTTCCACCCCGGCGGCCACCAGCAGGTACAGGCCCACGGTCCACATCACCGCCTGCACCAGATTGGCGCCCGGGCCGGCCAGGGCGACCCAGACCATGTCGCGTTTCGGGTTGCGCAAGCGCCCGAAATTCACCGGGACCGGCTTGGCGTAACCAAACAGGAAGGCGCCCGAGGTGGCGAAGTACAGCAACAGCGGCATCGCGATCGTGCCAACCGGGTCGATGTGTTTGAGCGGGTTGAGCGTGATGCGGCCCAGCATGTGGGCGGTGTTGTCGCCGAAGTGCCGTGCCGCATAACCGTGAGCGGCTTCGTGCACCGTGATGGCAAACAGCACCGGCAGTGCGTACAGGGCAACGGTTTGAATGATCTGGGCGAAATCCATGTGGGGCGTTGGGCGGGAAAAGGCCTATTGTCCCAGATGGGGTGCGGTGCCCGCGGCTGCAGGGCCCCGCGGCGCAGGGAATCGGGTTTACAGGCCCAGTGTGGCCAGCGACCCGCGCCCCTCGCGCACCAGCTCGGGTTCGCCGCCCGTGCCCATGGGCGTGAGGTCGACGACCGTCGTGGGTTCGAGCGGACAGGCTCCGGCATCGATGACGCCAGCGAGATCGTGTTCAAAACGGTCGCGGATCTCCTGCGCATCGTTGAGAGGATGCACCTCGCCGGGTGGGATCAGCGTGGTGGCCAGCAAGGGGCCGTTGTGCAGGTCCAGCAAGGCCAGCAGGGCGTTGTGGCCCGGCACGCGCAGGCCAATCGTCTTGCGCGAGGGGTGGCTCAGTCGGCGCGGCACCTCTTTGCTGGCTTCGAGGATGAAGGTGTATGGGCCCGGCGTGGCCTGCTTGAGCAGGCGGTACTGGCGGTTGTCCACCTTGGCGTAGCTGGCGAGCTCGCTCAGGTCGCGGCAAAGCAGTGTGAGGTGGTGTTTGTCGTCGACCTGGCGGATGCGGCGCAGCCGGTCGGCCGCAGCCTTGTCGTCAATGTGGCAGACCAGCGCGTAGCTGGAGTCGGTGGGTACCGCCAGCACGCCGCCCCGTTCGAGCAGCTGCACCGCCTGCTTGAGCAGCCGGGGTTGCGGGTTCTCGGGATGGACTTCGAAATACTGGGACATGGTGCGTATTGTGCGCGGCCCGTGGGCACAACCACGGCACCGCTGGTTCAGGCCTCGGGTGGTTCCACGGGCAGGCGGTGTTCGCGCGCGGTGAGCCAGCTGGCGGTGGCGCCGCAGACCACGATGAGCACGATGCCGGTCAGTTCCAGCCAACCCGGAATGTGATTGAACACCAGCCAGCCGCACAGCATGGCAAAACCGATCTGGGTGTACAGGAAAGGCGTGAGTGTGGATGCTGGCGCGCGCGCGAACGCGAGGATGAGCAGGAAGTGGCCGACCGTTCCCATGAGGCCCACCAGGCAGAGCAGGGCGAAGGTGTTGGTGTCCGGGATGGTTTGCCAGACCAGAGGCAGAATCGCAGTGCTCACCAGTGCGCCCACACAGCCCGTGTAGAAGTGCATGGTCATCGGGTCTTCGGTGCGCGCCATCTGGCTGGTGAGGATCTGGAACCAGGCGTAGGTGACCACCATCAGCAGCGGCAACAGGCTGGCCCAGCCGATCACGTCACAACCCGGCTGGACCACCAGCAGGGCGCCCACGAAACCGCCACCCACCAGGGCCCAGCGCATGGGTGCGACGCGCTCTTTCAGGAACAGCGCCGCCAGCAGGGTGATCACCAGCGGCGTGGTCATGACAAAGGCGGTGAATTCGCCCACGGGCATGTATTGCACGCTGATGAACGACAGCACGCTGACCATCAGCAGCAGACAGCCGCGCAGCACCTGGAAGCGCGGGTGCCGGGTGAGCAGCAGGCTGCGTCCGCGCATGGGGAGCATGACGGTGCTGACGGCCACGGCCTGGAACACGTAGCGGAACCAGACCGCCACCAGGATGGGCACGAAGGCACCGACGTACTTGACCGCGGTGTCCAGCACCGCGAAGCAGGCCACCGCCATCACCAGGAACGTGATGCCCAGCGCGGCCTGCGCGCCGGGTCGGGCAACGGCGGCGCTCATCAGTGGAAACGCGCTGCGAGCTGCTCCCACACGGGGGTGACGCTGCCCGGCAGGTCGGGCAGCTTGCCCAGATCGGTGTGGCTTTCGGTCGGGCTGTGGAAGTCGCTGCCGCGTGAGGCGAGCAGGTCGAACTCGCTGCAGAACCCCGCGTATTTGGCATAGTCGGCCGGCCCGTGGGCACCGGTCACCACTTCCACGCCCTGACCGCCGTGGGCCTTGAATTCGGAGAACAGCGCGAACTCTTCGTTGGCGGTGAGGTTGTAGCGGCCGGGGTGGGCGATCACGGCCACGCCTCCGGCACCCGTGATCCAGCCCACGGCGTCGCGCAGGGTGGCCCAGCGGTGCGGTACATAGCCCGGCTTTCCCTCCGCCAGGTATTTCCGGAACACGGCATTGGTGTCGGTGCTGTAGCCTGCCTCCACGATGTAGCGCGCGAAGTGCGAGCGTGAGATCAGTTCCGGGTTGCCGACGTATTTGAGCGCGCCTTCGTAGACGCCCGGGATGCCCACGCGCGCCAGGTCGTCGCTCATGGCGCGCGCGCGCTGCTCGCGTCCGCCACGCGTCTGGCGCAGGCCTTCGACCAGCGCCGGATTGGCGTGGTCAAAACCCAGGCCCAGGATGTGCACGGTGACGTTGGCGAAGGTCACGGACACTTCTGCACCGGTGAGGTAGGGCAACCCTGCCTGTCGCGCGGCGGCGATGGCCTGGTCCTGGCCACCGATCTCGTCGTGGTCGGTCAGCGACCAGAGTTCAACTCCGTTGGCTTTGGCGCGCTGCGCCAGCTCCTCAGGGTGGAGGGTGCCGTCAGAGACGACGGAATGGCAATGGAGATCGGCGTTGAGGATGTGGGTCACGGCTTCATTTTAGGTTTGACCGATTGATCGCGCTGACGCAAGGTGAAGATGCGTCAGAAACGAAGCAGTGCCAACCCAGAACACCGCGGAACGGGCTTTGCCAGGCCGCAGGTGTTGCCCCCCCGGGGGTGACGCCGTTGGCGGCGCGGGGGGAGCCAATCGCTCGCGGGGAGTTACCCCGTGTTTCGCAGACCGGCCGCAATACCGTTGATCGAAATGTGGATGCCGCGGCGCACCTTTTCGTCGCGGTCCGCGTGGTTTTCACCCGCCCGGTAGCGGCGCACCAGTTCGACCTGCAGGTGGTGCAGCGGGTCGATGTAGGGGAAGCGGTGGCGCATGGAGCGCTGCAGTGCGGCGTTGTTGACCAGGCGTTGCTTCTCGCCTGTGATCAGTGCCAGCGCATCCGCTGTGCGGTGCCATTCGGTTTCTATGGCGGTGAACACCTTGGTGCGCAGGCGCTTGTCTTCCACCAGCTCGGCGTAGCGCGTGGCCAGCGCGAGATCGCTCTTGGCCATCACCATGTCCATGTTGGAGAGCAGGGTGCTGAAAAACGGCCATTGCTTCACCATCTTCTGCAGCTGCGCCTTTTGCCTGGCCACACCCTTGGGGCCGTCCTTGTGCAGGAAGGTGTGCACCGCCGAACCAAAGCCGTACCAGCCCGGCAGTGTCAGGCGGCACTGGCCCCAGCTGAAGCCCCAGGGGATGGCGCGCAGGTCCTCGATCTTCTGCGTGGCCTTGCGCGAGGCCGGACGCGAGCCGATGTTGAGTTCGGCGATTTCACGGATCGGCGTGGCGGCGAAGAAATATTCGGCAAAGCGCGGGGTGTCGTACACCAGGGCGCGGTAGGCGGCCATGCTCGCCGTGGAGAGCTCGGCCGCAGTGTCGAGGAAGGCTTTGGGGGCGTTGCGCGTGGCCTGCAGCAGGGTGGCCTCCAGCGTGGCGGCGACCAGGGTTTCCAGGTTGCGACGGCCGATCTCGGGGTTGGCGTATTTGGAGCCGATCACCTCACCCTGTTCGGTCAGGCGGATCTGGCCGCGCACCGTGCCGGGTGGCTGGGCGAGGATGGCCTGGTAGCTCGGGCCGCCCCCACGGCCCACCGTGCCACCGCGTCCGTGGAACATGCGCAGCTGGATCGATTTCTCGTGGTCCTTGTTGAGCGAGTCGAACAGCTCCACGAGCGCGATCTCGGCGCGGTACAGCTCCCAGTTGCTGGTGAAGATGCCACCGTCCTTGTTGCTGTCGGAATAGCCGAGCATGATGTCCTGCTCGCAATAGCCATCGTGCGCGCCGCGGTGCACCATGGCGCGCACGCCGGGCAGGGCGTAGTAATCGCGCATGATGGGCGCGGCGTTGCGCAGGTCTTCGATGGTCTCGAACAGCGGCACAACGATCAGGTCGGCCACCGCGTCTTCGGCGAGCAGGCCACGCATCAGTCCTGCTTCCTTCTGCAGCAGCAACACTTCGAGCAGGTCGCTCACGGTTTCGGTGTGGCTGATGATGGCGTGGCGGATGGCCTGGGCGCCAAAGCGTTCGCGGCCGCTGCGCGCGGTGTCGAAGATGGCCAGCTCGTCCATGGTGTGGGCCGAATAGGGCGTGCCGGGCACGCGCAGGGGCCGCGCGTCGTTCAGCTGGCGCAGCAGCACGGCGCGTTTGCCCATTTCATCGAGGGCGCTGTAGCCCGCCTCGATGCGCGCCGTGGCCAGCAATTCGGCCACCACTTCCTCGTGTTTGTCGGAGCTCTGGCGCAGGTCGATGGTGGCCAGGTGGAAGCCAAACACCTGCACCGCGCGGATCAGGGGCCGCAGGCGGGAGCGGGTGAGCGCCGCGCCGTGGTTCGTCACCAGCGAGGCCTCAATGGTGCGCAGATCGGCGAGGAGTTCGGCGGCGCTGGTGTACGCGTCTTGCGGTGCGACCGCGTGGCGCGCGGCTTCACCGCCGGTCAGCGCGTGCAGCGTGGCGGCCAGGCGCGCATACATGCCGGTGAGCGCGCGGCGGTAGGGTTCGTCCTGGCGGTGGGCGTTCTGGTCGGGCGAGCGTTCGGCCAGCGCCTTCATGGCCGGGCTGACGCTCGCCAGCATGGCCGACACCGAGAGCTCGGCGCCGAGGTGGTGCAGTTGCGTGAGGTGATGACGCAG
The DNA here is from genome assembly GCF_048590325.1 of Hydrogenophaga sp. ZJX-1. Classification (NCBI taxonomy): domain Bacteria; kingdom Pseudomonadati; phylum Pseudomonadota; class Betaproteobacteria; order Burkholderiales; family Comamonadaceae; genus Hydrogenophaga; species Hydrogenophaga sp. ZJX-1. The sequence goes on along the minus strand of NZ_JBMBRA010000004.1, from coordinate 588,606 downwards.
CACCATGTCAGCCTGGCTGTGCAAGGCGAGTTCCAGCGTCTGCGCGGTCACGTTGGGGTTGCCGTCGCGGTCGCCACCGATCCACTGGCCCATGCGCAGGAAAGGCGCCACGTCCTGGTCGTCCAGGCCTTCTTCGAGATCGCGGTAGATGCGTGGGATCTGCGTCAGGAAGGTGGCCTGGTAGTAGCTCAGCGCGTTCTCAATCTCGTCGGCCACGGTGAGTTTGGTGAAACGCAGCAGGCGCGTTTGCCAGAGCTGCGTCACCCGGGCACGCAGTTGCGCCTCGAAGTCGGCGTGATCGCGCGGCAGCAACTGTTCTCGTTCGGCCAGCAGGTGGGCGATGGCGCGCTCGGCATCCAGGATGCTCTTGCGCTGCACCTCGGTGGGGTGCGCGGTGAGCACGGGCGAGATGTGGGCCGCGGCCAGCGTGCGCACCACGTCGGACGGCGCGATGCCGGCTTTTTTCAGGCGCTGCAGCGTCATGGCCAGGCTGCCCTCCTGCAGGTCGCCGGCGCGGTCGTGCACCGCGCGGCGGCGGATGTGGTGGCGGTCTTCGGCCAGATTGGCGAGGTGGCTGAAATAGGTGAAGGCGCGGATCACGCTCACCGTCTGCTGGCCCGAAAGACCCTTGAGCAGTTTTTTCAGCGCCTTGTCGGCGGCCTGGTCGGCGTGGCGGCGGAAGGCCACCGAGAGCTGGCGGATCTGCTCGATCAGGTCGTAGGCGGCCTGGCCTTCCTGTTCCCGGATCACGTCACCCAGCACACGACCCAGCAGGCGGATGTCGTCGATCAGGGGCTGGTCTTTGTCGGGTCCGGATTTGGCACGTCCGGCACCTGAGCGGTTGGACGGGGCATCGGGTCGGGCAGGCGTTCGGCTCATGGTGGGCAGGGGTGCGCTGAGGCTTGGGTTGCTGATTTTTTGGGCAGGGGTCATGCTAGCATCCAAAGTTGCTTTTCCCGTTACCAAGCGGGTACGAAAATGCTCCCGGCGCAGGCTGAGGGCTTGATCTTTTTTTGAACCTTCATCGTGGCCATTTCAAACCCATCCTCCGCGCTGTCCATCACCATCGCCACGCGCGAAAGCCGTCTGGCGTTGTGGCAGGCCGAACACGTCAAAACCCTCTTGCAAGACTTGGGCCACAGCGTCGAGCTGCTGGGCATGACGACGCTGGGTGACCAGATCCTGGACCGCAGTCTCTCCAAGGTGGGGGGCAAGGGTCTGTTCGTGAAGGAGCTTGAGGTGGCGCTCGATGAGGGCCGCGCCGACATCGCCGTGCATTCGCTCAAGGATGTGCCCATGGACCTGCCGGCGGGGTTTGCGCTGGCCTGCGTGATGGAGCGCGAAGACCCGCGCGACGCCTGGGTGTCGCCCCGCTGCGCGACGCTGGCCGAACTGCCCGCAGGGGCTGTAGTCGGCACCTCCAGCCTGCGCCGGCTGGTGCTGTTGCGCGCTGCGCTGGACGCGCTGGGCCGCGGCGACGTGCGCATCGAGCCGCTGCGGGGCAATCTGGACACACGCCTGCGCAAACTGGACGAGGGCCAGTACCACGCGATCGTGCTGGCTTCTGCCGGTCTGAAACGTCTGGGTCTGGGCGAGCGCATCCGCCACATTTTTGAACCCGCCGACTCATTGCCTGCGGCCGGCCAGGGGGCGTTGGGCATCGAAGTGCGCGCGGATCGCAGCGATCTGGTGGAAGCCCTGAAGCCGCTGGTGCACATGCCCACCTGGTTGCGTGTGGCCGCTGAGCGCACGGTGTCGCGCGCCATGGGTGGCAGCTGCTCGATGCCGCTGGCGGCCTACGCCGAGTGGACTGGAGATGGCGCCGGCCAGCTGGTGTTGCGCGCGGCCTGGGGGGACCCGGAAGGTGCGTTGTCCTTGGTGCAGGTGAGTGATCGGGCCGATGTGCAGACGCTGGAGCAGGCCGAAGCCCTGGGGCAGCGCGTGGCGCAGGCCCTGCGCGCAGCCGGCGCCCGGCCGCCAGCGGCGGGGGCTTGACGCCTTGTCTGGTGTGCCCGGCACGGCGCCCGTTTTGAGCCCGCTGGAGCGGCTCATCGTGACCCGTCCCGCGGCCGAAGCGGCGAGTTGGGTGCAAGCCTTGCAGGCGCAGGGCTGGCCAGCGCAGGCGCTGCCGCTGATCGATATCTCGGAACCAAACGACGTTGCCACCCTGGATGGACTCCGGCATTGGCGCGCCCACTGGCTGGACATGGACGCGTTGCTCTTTGTGAGCGGGGCCGCGGTCAGCCATTTTTTTGCACGAGACGTGCAACCACCTTCGCGGCTCGACGGCGGCACCCGGTTCTGGGCGCCCGGTCCGGGCACGGCGCGGGCGCTGGCCCACGCGCTGGCCGGACTGGGACTGGACGCTGCGCGCATCGACGCCCCACCGGCTGATGCTGGTCAATTTGATTCCGAAGCGCTGTGGCCGGTGGTGGTATCGCAGGTTCGATCCGGCCAACGCATCCTGGTGGTTCGTGGCGCGTCGCCGGGTGGGGCTGCCGTGGCGGGATCGCCTGCACCTCAAGGCCGTCACGCCGGTAGTGGCCGCGACTGGCTGATCCAGCAATGCGAAGCCGTGGGCGCCAGCGTAGAGAGTTGCGTGGCCTACGAGAGGTCGGCTCCTCGTTGGACGCCCGCGCAGGCGGCGATGGCCCGTGCCGCGGCATTGGCCGGCAGCGCCTGGCTGTTCAGCAGTTCGGAGGCGGTGAACCACCTGTCAACCGCTGTGCCCAACACCGATTGGTCGCAGGCCTGGGCCATCGCGACCCATCCCCGTATCGCTGCCAGCGCAAAGGCCGCCGGTTTTGGTCGCGTGATCGAAACCCGGCCCGCCTTGCCAGACGTGTTGCGGGCCCTAGAATCGAACTGGAGTCCCGCATGAACCCAGATACCCCCGACAGTCCCCCAAGCCCAGTCAAAGAAGCGTCCGCCGCGGCGGTGGGGGGAGTTGCGCCCGTGTTTGCGCCACCGGTGGTGCACGCCCGCCACCCGGTGTCTTGGATGTCGGTGCTGGCGCTTGTGGTGGCCGCGCTCTCGCTGGTGCTGGCCGGCCTGATCTGGCAGAAACTCGGGTTCACGCAGCAAGAGCTGGCGCGGCGAAGCCAGGACAGCACGGAGCAGGCGGTGGAGGTGCGCACCGTGGCGAAACAGGCGGAGGCCCTCACGCAGGAGCTGCAGGCGCGCCTGGCGGTGGCCGAGATCAAATTGTCCGAAGTGACCTTGCAGCGCAGCCAGCTCGAAGAACTCATGCTGGCGCTTTCGCGTTCGCGCGATGACAACCTGGTGCAGGACATTGAATCGGCTCTGCGACTCGGGTTTCAGCAGACCCAGCTCACGGGCAGCGTGCAGCCCCTGGTGTCGGCGTTGCAGGCCGCCGATCAGCGCATCGCCAGGGCAGCGCAGCCGCGCCTGAATCCGGTGCAGCGCGCCATCCAGCGCGATATCGAACGCATTCGGGGTGCCGCGCTGACCGATGTGCCCACGCTGGTGTTGCGGGTGGATGAGCTGGCCCGCCAGGTGGACGATTGGCCGGTGCAGAACGACGTCGGTGTGAAGAAGTCCAGCAACAAAGCCCGACCGGCGCAGGTTGCAGCGCCCGGCAAGGCGGCCGTGCAGCCGCCTGCTGCGAAAGCCGGCGCACCGGATCTGGCGGAACCCTCCCAGCCCGTGCAAGACAGCGGCTGGTCGCGTGCTACCGAGGTTTGGTCATCGTTCTGGCAGCGCGTCTGGACCGATGTGACCCGGAGCGGTCGTGAACTGGTGCGCGTCAGCCGCATTGACAGACCGGAGGCCGCGCTGCTTGCCCCCGAGCAGGCCTTCTTCCTGCGGGAGAACATCAAGCTCCGGTTGCTCAATGCGCGGCTTGGTTTGCTGAGCCGCCAGCTCAATGCCGTCGAGGCCGACCTGAAATCCACCGAAGTGGCGCTGGGGCGGTACTTTGACACCACGGCGCCGCAGGTGATGGCGGCGCAGAAGACCTTGGGCCAGCTGCGGACCGAGTTGTCGATGGTTGAGCTGCCACGACCCGACGAAAGCCTCGCGGCCCTGGCCGCGGCCGCGGGAGGCCGGTGATGACCGATCACAAGCAGGGTGGTGCCATGCGCAGCGTGTTCTGGCTGCTGGGACTCGGTGCGCTGGCGGTGGCGCTGGCGCTGCTGGTGGGCCACAACCAGGCCATGGTCACGCTGTTCTGGCCGCCATACCGTTTTGATGTCTCGTTCAACTTTGTGGTGTTCTGCCTGATCGCCGGCTTTGTGCTGGTGTACCTCGCGCTCAGGGCCATCAATGTGCTGCGTGAGTTGCCGGCGCAGGCCCAGCGCTGGCGGGCACAGCAGGTGGAGCGTGCGGCCGTCGGGTCGGTGCTGGACGCTTTGTCGTATCAGCTGTCGGGCCGTTTTGTGCGTTCGCAGGCCGCGGGACTGGCTGCGCTTGAACAGCTCAATGCCCTGCCATCGGCCCAGTGGCCCCGGCGGCACCAGTTGCTGTTGCTGGCCCATTTGCTGGTTGCCGAGAGTGCACAGTCGCTGCAAAACCGCAAGGCCAGAGACGAGCACCTGCAATCGGCACTGCATCCCAGGCTCGCCAGGAGCGCACCCGAGGCCCACGAAGGCGCGTTGCTGCGCGCGGTTCGCTGGGCGGTCGAAGACCGTGACGCCGACGCCGCACGAAGCCGCCTGGCTGAACTGCCGCAAGGTGCGGCGCGCCGCATCCAGGCGCTGCGTCTGAAGTTGCGCATTGCCCGCCTTGGTGGGGCCACCAGTGAGGCGCTGGAAACGGCCCGGGTGCTGGCCAAGCACCGCGCGTTTTCCCCGGATGCTTCGCGCAGCATCGTGCGCGGGCTGGCACTCGATGCCTTGGGCGAGTCGCACGATCTCTCGCAGCTGCAGACGCTCTGGAGCCGTCTGGATGCCGGCGAGCGCGCCATGCCAGAGCTGGCTCTGGCGGCGGCCCAGCGTGCCAACCATTTGGGCGTGCAACCCGGCGAACCTGTGGACGAGAACCGGGAGGCCACCACAACGCTGGTGCTCAGCTGGCTGGAGCCGGTGTGGAACAAGTTCGCCGAACTGGATGCCGCGCAGCAGCGCCAGCTGGTACGGACGATGGAGCCCGCACTGGCCCAGCTTGATGCCACCTGGCTCGCGCGGCTGGAGCAGGCACAGCGCCAGCAACCCAACAACGCTTACCTCCAGTACCTGACCGGTCAGGCTTTCATGCAGCGCCAGCTCTGGGGCAAGGCCGCCCAGTTGCTCGGGCAGGCCAGCCACAGCCTGGCCGAGCCGGCCCTGCTGCGGCGAACCTGGCGCTCACTCGCGGCCCTGGCCGAAGAGCGCGGCGACGTGGTGGCCGCGCAGTCGGCCTGGAAAAAGGCCGCCTTGCTGGACTAAAGGGCTCGGGTGGCGGTGCCACCCAGGTTGACGTGGTGGGCTGTCCGCTACGGCCACCACCAGAGACAGACCCTCAGTCAGAAACAGGAACGCCGGCTTGAAGCCGGCGTTCCTGTCGGATTCAGACCGCGGTTACCCGCGGCCATTCACCCCGCTCACTGGGTCTCAAACGGCAGGGGCATGCTGCGCAGGTCTTTGCGCGTTTCCACCAGCACCAGCGGGCCTTCGTCCAGGACCACCGCGGGTTTGATCTCGCGCGGCACGTGGATGGGTTTGGGTTCGGCGGCGATCGCGGCCTGCACCTGGGCCACCTTGTCGGTATCGGAATTGACCCACTCCAGGCCACTGGCTGCCGCCACCTGGTTCAACTCGTCGATCGACACCGTGTAGGGCTCTACCTTGGGCAGACCGCGGGTTGCGGGTGCCGCTGCGGGCACGCTCTTCTGCACGGCGGGCGCTGCCACGGGCCGGGGAGCTGGCGTGGCCAGCACCGGTACGGGTTCGATCACGACAGGTGGTGCGACTTCGGCCACCACTTCCTCGATCGCGACCGGGCTGCTCTCCACCGGCAGGCTGAAGTAGCTGCTGCGAACGGGTGCTTCGATAGCCACCTCATCCACCGGTGCCACAGACATCGCTGGTGCGGCTTCGGTCCCGGAGCCCTGCTCGGCCGCATCGCGCGGAGCGCGCTCGCGACGGTCACGGCCATAGCGGTCGCGGCTGCGGCGTTCGCGGGGTGCGCGTTGGCCACCGTTGTCGGCATCACCTTCGGCCGCGGGCATTTCTGCGCCGCTGGCACGGGCGTCCGGTTCCAGGCGCGGCGCTGCGTCGTCCGTGCCACCCTGCTGCGCGACCTCAACGCCTTCCGCACCCTGGGGGCGGCGGCGGTTGTCGTTGCGCGGACGGCGCTCGCGGCGCTGGCCTTCGGCCATGTCGGGCGTCTCGCCGGTCGCCGCCGGCGCGGCATTCAGCAACACTTCGGTGCCCTGGGTCTGGTCCAGCGGGGCCGCATCACGGCGGTTGTCACGACGACCGCCATTACGCGATTCACCACGCGGTTCGCCACGTGCCTCGCCGCGACCGTCCACCCGACCTTCGTTGCGACGGGCGCCTTCACGGCCCTCACGGTTTTCGCGGCCTTCTGGGCGGCCTTCCACGTTGCGGCCTTCGCCACCCCGCGTGTTGCGGCCGGCTTCGCGACCTTCGCGGCCTTCGCGCGGCGCACGGCCTTCGTTGCCATTGCGACCACCACGGCCCCGGCTGTCGCGACCGCCTTCGCGGCGCCCGTCGGGGCGCTGCTCGCTGCGGTCTGCGGTCTTGGTGTCCGGTGCAGCCACAGGCGGTGCCGAGACCACGGGCGCATCACCACCACCAAACAGGCTCTTGAGCCAGCCGAAGAAGCCCTTTTCAGCCGGTGCAGCCACCTTGGCCACAGGCGCGGCAACAACTGGTGCGACCACCGGAGCCGCAACAGGCGCTTCCGGCTTGGGTGCGGCCACAGGCGCCGGACCGTCGGGCAGCACGCCCTTGATCACCGGTTCCTGCTTGTTGGTGCGCTCCTGGCTGCGGCGCGTGAAGCCGGTGGCTTCGTCGGGTTCGTCGGCGAGCTTGTAGCTGGCGTCGAGGTTGTCCAGGCGTGGGTCGTCGTGCTTCAGGCGTTCCAGCTTGTAGTTCGGCGTGTCCAGCGACTTGTTGGGTACCAGCAGCACGTTGATGCGCTGCTTGAGTTCGATCTTGGTGATCTCGGTGCGCTTCTCGTTCAGCAGGAAACTGGCCACTTCGACCGGCACCTGCACCAGCACGGCGGCCGTGCTGTCCTTGAGCGACTCTTCCTGGATGATGCGCAGGATCTGCAGCGCCGAGCTCTCCGTGTCGCGGATGTGGCCGGAACCACCGCAGCGCGGGCAGGGGATGGACGAGCCTTCGCTCAGCATGGGCTTCAGGCGCTGGCGGCTCATTTCGAGCAGGCCGAACTTGCTGATGGCGCCGAACTGCACGCGGGCACGGTCTTGGCGCAACGCATCGCGCAGGCGGTTCTCGACTTCGCGGCGGTTCTTCGACTCGTCCATGTCGATGAAGTCGATCACGATCAGACCGCCCAGATCGCGCAGGCGGGCCTGGCGCGCCACTTCGTCGGCAGCTTCCAGGTTGGTGCGGGTCGCGGTTTCCTCGATGTCGCCGCCCTTGATGGCGCGCGCCGAGTTCACGTCCACCGCCACCAGCGCTTCGGTCTGGTCGATCACGATGGCACCGCCCGATGGCAGGTTCACCGTGCGGCTGTAGGCGGTCTCGATCTGGTGTTCGATCTGGAAGCGGCTGAACAGCGGTGCGTCGTCGCGGTAGCGCTTCACGCGGTGCCCATGCTCGGGCATCACGTGGCTCATGAACTGGTGCGCCTGTTCAAAGATGTCGTCGGTGTCGATCAGGATCTCGCCGATGTCGCTGTTGAAATAGTCGCGGATGGCGCGGATCACCAGGCTGGATTCCTGGTAGATCAGGTAGGCACCCTTGCCGCCTTGGGCTGCGCCGTCGATGGCGGTCCACAATTTCAGCAGGTAGTTCAGGTCCCACTGCAGTTCGGGCGCTTCACGGCCGATGCCGGCGGTGCGCGCGATGATGCTCATGCCATTGGGGTACTCGAGCTGGTCGAGTGCCTGCTTGAGCTCCTGGCGGTCTTCGCCCTCGATGCGACGGCTCACGCCACCGCCGCGCGGGTTGTTGGGCATCAGCACCACGTAGCGGCCCGCGAGGCTGACGAAGGTTGTGAGGGCCGCACCCTTGTTGCCGCGCTCTTCCTTTTCAACCTGGACCAGCAGTTCCTGGCCTTCGCGGATCACGTCGTTGATGCGGGCCTGGTTGACCGGCACGCCGGCGGCAAAATACTGGCGCGAAATTTCCTTGAACGGCAGGAAGCCGTGGCGGTCTTCGCCGTAGTCGACGAAGCAGGCTTCAAGCGACGGCTCGACGCGCGTGACGACGGCCTTGTAGATGTTGCCCTTGCGCTGTTCGCGCCCTTCGATTTCGATTTCGTAGTCGAGCAGTTTCTGCCCGTCCACGATCGCCAGGCGGCGCTCTTCGGCCTGCGTGGCGTTGATCAGCATGCGTTTCATGATGCGTTTCCTTCGGTCTGACACTGACATGGCGCCGGGTTGAACCCAGGCGCCGACCTGCCGTGAACCAGCGGAAAAGCGCGAACGGGGGGAGGAACTGCCGGAGAGCCACCGACCCGGTACCCACCCGGTTTTGGCCAGGTGATCGGGAGCGTTCGGAACGGGGCACGCTGTGTGTGCCTCGTTGAACAGCCGGGTCAGGGCGTAGGCGCGTGGACTTGGGTGAGCAGGAAAGGCTTGATGGCTGTCGATGACATGGATCTTGCCGGTGATGTCTCTGGCTTCACTTCATCCTCAACCAGCCAATCCACCGAGTGCCGTTGGCTTCTCGGGAACGTGGCTGGCCGATTGGGGTATTCCGTTTTCGGGTTCGCAGTTTTTCTCACGGATTCGCCCGCTGCTTCAATCTGACCGGTGCGGCTCCAGCCTCTTCAGAGAGGGCTTCGGGAGCGGGCGCCAGCGCAGGGTGCAACGGGAGGCAACTTGTGGCCAATCGGGTCCCCGGCCTCTAGGGCAGGAGGAGCCTGCCTACGGTGACTGCCTTAAACTCAAGGAAATCAATCACTTACGGCACACGACTGGCACAGCGCATTATAGTGTGCTCCCACTGTCCATGGGGCCGGTATTTCCAGCGGGTTTTCCTTGAACGCCAAGCCATCTGTCCAGACCGCAGCGGCGGTCCAATTCCTTACAGTTGACGAAGAATCGGCCGGCCAGCGGCTGGACAATTTTCTCATTCGATTGCTCAAGGGTGTGCCGAAAACGCACATCTACCGCATCATCCGTTCGGGTGAGGTGCGGCGAAACAAGGGGCGCGTCGGGGCCGATGACCGCGTGGTTGCGGGCGATGTGTTGCGTATTCCGCCGATCCGGTTGTCTGAGCGTGTGGAAGAAAAAGCGGCCAATCCGGCGCCCGCCCGCGAATTCCCCGTGATCTATGAAGATGACGCGTTCATGGCCATTGACAAGCCAGCCGGGGTGGCGGTGCACGGTGGCAGCGGGGTGAGCTTTGGCGTGATCGAACAAATGCGGCAGGCGCGTCCCGCCGCGCGTTTGCTCGAATTGGTGCACCGGCTGGATCGGGAAACCAGCGGCTTGCTGCTGATTGCCAAGAAGAAATCGGCCCTCAAAGGCCTGCAGGATCAATTCCGGGAGCGGGAAACCGGGAAAACCTATCTGGCCTTGGTCAAAGGGGTCTGGCCGGCGCGCCTCAAGGTGCTGGACCAGCCGCTGCACAAATACCTGTTGCCCGATGGCGAGCGGCGGGTGAAGGTGGTGAGCCCCGATGATCCCGATGGCATGCGTTCGGTCTCGCTGATCAAGGTCGTCGGGCGCATGCCTGCGCCTGCGGCCCTGGCGACCACATGCCCCGACGGATTCAGCCTCCTGGAGGTGACCATCAAGACTGGACGCACCCATCAGATTCGTGTTCACCTGGCGCATGCCGGTCATCCGATTGCAGGGGATGACAAATACGGTGACTTCGAAATCAATCGGCAATTGAGCCGCGTGGGTCTCAAGCGCATGTTTTTGCACGCTTGGCGGTTGCGACTGACGCACCCGATTAGCGGTGAAAATGTCGAGTTGCATTCGGAATTGCCGCCGGAATTGAAAAACTGGTTGCCCGATACGCTGCATCCGGCGTCATAATCCTATACAATGGATTCCGCATCGTTGGGATGCAGAATCCATACCAAGACAATCCGCAAGCTCAAAAGGACGATCAATGGCAAATTACGCAGAACTCATGGCGCAGGCACAGGCTTTGATGGCCCAGGCAGAGGAAGCCCGCAAAAGCGAACTCGCTTCGACGATTGCCGACATCAAAGCCAAAATGAAACAATTTGGCATCACGGTGGCCGATCTGGGCGGTGCATCGGGCGGCAAGAAGCCTGCCAAATCCAAATCCACCGCCGTGGCAAAATTCCGTGGCCCTCAGGGAGAGCTCTGGGCGGGGGGGCCGGGCCGCAAGCCCGAGTGGGTGCGCGCCGTGCTGGCATCGGGCAAAAGCATCGAGGACTTCCGCATCTGATCATCCGGATACGGTTTTGGCAAAGGCACCTTCGGGTGCCTTTGTTCTTTGTGTCGCCCTGGCGCGTGCAAAGCGGTGACCCGACGCCATCGTGTCGTCATGCGTGGCATCGATAATGCACACCCGTCTCAAACTTTTTTCAGCCGCATGCGCCCGCGCCAATTTGACCTGATTGCCTTCGACTGGGATGGCACGCTTTTTGACTCCACTGCCCTCATCGTGCGGTGCATCCAGGCTGCGGTGACGGACGTGGGTGGTCGCCTGCCCACCGATCAGGCGGCCAGCTATGTGATCGGCATGGGTCTGATGCAGGCGCTGGCTCACGCTGCACCCGATGTGCCGCCCTCTCAATATCCTTTGCTGGGCGAGCGCTATCGGCACCACTATCAGCAACACCAAGACGACATCAGCCTCTTTGAAGGCGTCCTGCCGCTTTTGGCCGAGCTCAAGCAGAGGCACCATTGGTTGACGGTGGCAACCGGCAAGAGCCGCCAGGGGTTGGACACCGCCCTGCGAACGGTGGAATTGCACGGTGTCTTTGACGGCTCGCGCACAGCGGACGAAACCGCAGGCAAACCCAGCCCGCTCATGTTGCAGGAGCTGATGCAAGAGTTCGGGGTCGATCCCGCGCGCACGCTGATGATTGGCGACACCACGCACGACCTCCAGATGGCGCTCAACGCCGGCTGCGCGAGCGTGGGCGTCAGCTACGGGGCCCATGAACCGGGCACCTTTGCCGAGTTTTCACCCTTGCACGTGGCGCATTCGGTGAAAGAACTGCGCGACTGGCTCGCAGCCAACGCCTGAAACCGTTGCCGCGCATGGAATCGTCGGAACAGGACCCTCTCTATCCGTTGTGCAACAGCCGCGACCTCGTGGATTCGGGTTTGGCGGTGTCGTTCGATGTGGTTTACGCCGGACAGACCTGTCGGGCTTTTGCCATCCGGTACCAGGGCGAAGCACACGCCTACCTCAACCGGTGCGCTCATGTGGCGATGGAGATGGACTGGCAACAGGACCGTTTTTTTGACGACAGTGGCCGCTGGCTGATCTGCGCCAGCCACGGCGCCATCTACGAACCCGCCACCGGTGCCTGTCGCAGCGGTCCCTGCCGCGGCGGGCTGATCAAGATCGGACTGGTCGAGTGCGATGGCGTCGTGCACTGGCGGTCACAATACCTGTTGAAACCGCCCTTATTTTGAGAGCTTCGAAACATGAATGACGATCTGGTGGGAACCCCATCTCCAGGTGCTACCGGGTACCGCTCCGACGTGGGCTGGGAGCGCGCGACGCTGGAAAAACTGGCGTTTGCCGCCCTGGCGGAGCAGCGCGCGGCGCGACGCTGGACCGTTTTCTGGCGGCTGATGTGGTTGCTGCTGGCCGGCGCGGTGCTGTGGATGGTGTTGCGCTCGGACGCTGGCGTTGCGTCCGTGAGTACGCCCCACACCGCACTGATCGAGATTCGGGGCGAGATTGCGGCCGGTGCCGAGGCCAGTGCCGACAACGTGGTCACTTCGCTGAATGCGGCGTTTGAAGACGCTGGCGCACAAGCCGTCGTTTTGCTCATCGATTCGCCCGGTGGCAGTCCGGTGCAGGCCGGCATCATCAACGACGAGATCACCCGGCTCAAGGCGCTGCACAACAAGAAGGTCTATGCGGTGGTGGAAGAAACCTGCGCCTCGGCCGCCTACTACATTGCCGCCGCCGCTGACAACATCTATGTGGACAAGGCCAGTCTGGTGGGCAGCATCGGCGTGCTGATGGATGGTTTCGGCTTCACTGGCTTGATGGACAAGCTGGGCGTCGAGCGCCGCCTGATGACGGCGGGCGCCAACAAGGCCATGCTCGATCCCTTCAGTCCGCAGGATGCGGAGCAGACCGCCTATATCCAGTCCATGCTCGGCGAGATTCACAGCCAGTTCATCACCGTCGTGCGGGCCGGGCGTGGCGACCGGCTCAAGGAAACGCCGGACACCTTCAGCGGCCTGGTCTGGAGCGGCCAGAAGGCGATCGCGCTGGGGCTCGTCGATGGGCTGGGCAGTCTCGATTACGTGGCGCGTGAGGTGGTCAAGGCCGAAGAACTGGTGGACTACACGCAGCGCGAGAATCTGGGGATGCGCCTGGCCCGGCAGCTGGGTGCCAGCGTCGGCGAGGGCATGTACCTGGCGGCCCGCTCCAGCGGATTGCAATTCAAATAAATTATTGACTCAACTCCAATCAGTGAACAGGGTGATTATGAAAATTGAAAAAGCTGTTTTTCCCGTCGGTGGCCTGGGCACCCGATTCCTGCCGGCCACCAAAGCCATCCCCAAGGAAATGCTGCCGGTGGTGGACAAGCCGCTGATCCAGTACGCGGTGGATGAGGCCTACGCGGCGGGCATTCGCGAAATGATCTTCATCACCGGGCGCCACAAGCGGGCCATTGGCGACCACTACGATGCGGCCTTCGAGCTGGAACACGAACTGGAGCGAGGCAACAAGGCCGACCTGCTCAAGCTGGTACACGACATCAAGCCCGATGACATGGATTGCGTGTTCATCCGCCAGCCGCGCCCGCTGGGCCTGGGTCACGCAGTGTTGTGCGCTGAGCGCGTGGTTGGCAATGACCCGTTTGCTGTGCTGCTCGCCGACGACCTGATGGTGGGTCGGGCGGGTGGCCCTTCGGTGTTGCAGCAGATGGTGGCAGCCTACGAAAAAAGCCCGGGGACGGTGCTGGCGGTGCAGGACGTGCCGCGGGAGGACACCCGCCGCTATGGCGTGGTCGACGTGCATGGCGTCAACGACGCGTTGGCCGAGGTGTTTGGCATGGTGGAAAAACCCGTGCCCGAAGTGGCGCCGTCCACCCTGGCTGTGGCCGGGCGCTACATCCTCACGCCCGCCGTGTTCGAAAGCATCCGCCGCCAACCCCGTGGCGCGGGGGGTGAGATCCAGCTCACCGATGGCATTGCGGCGCTGATCGGCACCGAGAAGGTGTATGCCTACCGCTACGAAGGGCAGCGTTACGACTGCGGCAGCAAGGTAGGCTTTCTTGAAGCCACCATCGATCTGGCGCTGACCGATCCGTCGCTGCGCGAAGCGGTCCGTGCCCATATGGTCAAGGCGCTGGGCTGACACTGGGAAGGAGGTGCCGAGCGCTCCTCAACGGCCGATGAGGAAGACCGCCGGTGCGTCCAGAGGCATGCCCTGCTGAAGTGATCGGCTCTTCCAATCGTTCGCCAGGGCACTGCGGGTGACCTGTTGCGGCAACATGAGGCCGCAACTGACGGCCAGCCGCGTGTGCGGGTGCAGGGTCTGCAGCAAGGCCTGCAGCAAGGCTGCGTTGCGGTAGGGCGTTTCGATCAGGATCTGGGTCTGTCCGGTTTTCAGGGCCAGCGCTTCCAGTTCGCGCAGGCGTTTGGTGCGCTCGGTGGCTTCCTGAGGCACGTAGCCCACGAAAGCAAATCCCTGTCCATTCAGTCCGCTGGCCGCCAGGGCCAGCATCAGCGATACCGGGCCGACGAGGGGCACCACCGGCATGCCCAGGGTGTGTGCCGCGCGCACGACAGAGCTGCCGGGATCGGCAATGGCGGGCATGCCGGCTTCACTGACCAGGCCAATGTCGTGGCCCAGCAAAGCCGGTGCAAGCAAGGCCTTGGCCTGGCTGTCGCCCTCTGCGGCCGGGGTATGGTCGCCTTTTTTGTGCGCCTGCCGGGGGAGTTCGACGATGGCCTGAGCTTGCAGCGGTGCGGCGAGCCCGTTCACCGCCTCCACTCGCTTGAGAAAGGCTCGTGTGCTTTTGGCGTTTTCGCTGATCCAGTGGGTCAGCCGCGCCGCGACCGCCACGGTTTCGACCGGCAGACACTCGGTGATGGGTGCGGGCTGCGCACCTTCCGGCAGGCAGCCAAAGTCCAACGGTGTGGGCACCAGATACAGCGTACCGGGCGTGGGCTGCGCCGGCTTCATAGAACGGGTACTCCCGCAGCACGGATCATTCGACAGGTGCGGATCAGTGGTAAGCCGACCAGCGCGGTCGGATCGTCGTTTTCAATGCGTTCGAGCAAGGCGATGCCCAGGCCTTCACTCTTGGCGCTGCCCGCACAGTCGTATGGCTGCTCGGTCCGCAGGTAGAGCTCGATTTCCGCCTCGGTCAGGGTGCGAAATACCACCTGGACGGCCGCCAGATCGCTCTGCTCAAAACCGCTGGACAGGCACACCACGGCCACCGCGGTCTGGAACACCACCGTCTGGCCACTCATGCGGCGAAGCTGCTCGACCGCACGCTCGTGGTTGCCGGGTTTGCCCAGGGGTTCGCCGTCCAGGTCGGCGACCTGGTCGCTACCGATCACCACCGCTTCGGGGTGGCGCCGGGCCACCTCGCGCGCCTTGGCCAGCGCCAGACGCATGGCCAGTGCGAAGGGCTTTTCGCCCGGATGCGGGGTTTCATCGACTTCGGGACGTTCGATATCAAAGGCGATGCCCAGTCGCGCCAGCAATTCGCGTCGGTAAGGCGACGTGGAGCCCAGAATCAGGCGTTTCTTCGAGTGGTTTTCAAGGGTGGGCATGCCGGTATTGTCCCAGCATTCTTTTACACTGCCTTCCATGAAACCGAATCCGAACACTGCCTGGAACCCGGCCCGGCTGGACGTGCGAGCTTTTGCCCAGGCCGGCGCCAGTGTGAAGGCGGACGACCCGATGGGTCTGTTTGAGCGCCTGAAAGACGAGTTGCACCCCGAGCGCGACGCGGCCGATCTGCCGGGTGTCCGTTGGCAGGCCCATGGCGCTTTGCGTGCGGCATCCGGGGGGGGTGAGCCTGCGGTGTGGCTTCATCTGCTGGGGGAAGCTGTGGCGCCCTTGACCTGCCAGCGTTGTCTTGGGGCTGTGGAAACCCCGCTCCAGGTGGACCGCTGGTTTCGGTTCGTGGCCGACGAAGCCACGGCCGCGGCAGAAGACAATGACTGCGAAGAAGACCTGTTGCCGCTGGAGCCGCGTCCCAGTCTGTACGAATTGCTGGAAGATGAACTGTTGATGGCGTTGCCGCTGGTGCCGATGCACGACGCTTGTCCGGTGCCGGTGCCCATGCAGTCCGGCAATGTGGTCGCCGCAGGCGGCCCTGCAGAAGAACAGCGCCCACACCCGTTTGCGGCATTGTCCCGCCTGAAAAAATGACGCAGGGGGATCTTCGGGCTATAATGCTTGGCTTTGCGCTGGTATCTATTTCACTGTGAGGTGTACGGTGTACACGAATATGGTGGTAGGCGAACCCTAGGCGCACCCCGATTGACCCTATTGAATTCAGGAGCCCACCATGGCCGTCCAGCAAAACAAAAAGTCCCCTTCCAAGCGCGGCATGCACCGCTCGCACAACGCGCTGAACGTGCCCGGCATTGCCGTTGAGCCGACCACCGGTGAAGTGCACCTGCGTCACCACATCAGTCCCAACGGTTTCTACCGTGGCCGCCAGGTACTGAAGAACAAGTCCGAAGCCTAAAGTGACGGTGGGTCACCGACCCCGTCGCGATACCGCGTCCGGGGTGGTGGCTGCTGTTCTTGAACAGGCCCGCATGTGCCATGCGGGCTTTTTTCATTCTTGTGGCGCCTTGGGCGCCACCACTGAGAAGTTTGAATGATCACCGTTGCTGTGGATTGCATGGGTGGAGACGTTGGCGTAGGGGTGACCTTGCCGGCCTGTGAGGCCTTTTTGGCCAGCCATCCGCAGGCCCATCTGTTGCTCGTGGGTCAGCCCGAGGTGTTGAAGAAGTCCCGGCCTCAGCTGCTCAACAACGTGCGCTGTCGCGTGGTGCCCGCCAGCGAGGTGGTCGCCATGGACGATCCGATTGAAGTTGCGCTGCGCAAGAAGAAAGATTCTTCCATGCGGGTTGCGATCCAGCAGGTCAAGGATGGTGCTGCGCAGGCGGCGGTATCGGCAGGCAACACGGGTGCGCTCATGGCCATTTCCCGCTACCTGCTCAAAACCCTCGATGGCATTGACCGGCCGGCGATTGCCAGCCAGTTGCCCAATGCACGCGGTGGTGCGACCACGGTTCTGGATCTGGGCGCCAACGTGGATTGCACGGCCGAGCATTTGTTGCAGTTTGCTGTCATGGGATCGGCTCTGGTGGTCGCGATCACGGGCAAGCCCGAACCCTCCGTGGGCTTGCTCAACGTCGGCGAAGAGGTGATCAAAGGCAGCGATGTCATCAAAAAAGCGGGTGTCCTGTTGCGAAATGCGGCGAACACCGGTGATCTGAATTTCTTTGGCAACGTGGAGGGCGATGACATCTTCAAGGGCAGCGCGGACATTGTGGTTTGCGATGGTTTTGTGGGCAATGTGGCGCTCAAGGCCAGCGAAGGTCTTGCCACGATGATCAGCGGCCTCATTCGTGAAGCGTTCTCAAAGAGCATCCTGACGAAAATGGCGGCGATCATTGCTTATCCGGTCTTATCATCGTTTAAAAAGCGGGTGGATCACCGTCGATACAATGGTGCTGCGCTGTTGGGCCTGCGCGGGCTTGTTTTCAAGAGCCATGGATCGGCCGATGCCTTCGCTTTCGAGCAGGCGCTGGGGCGGGCTTATGATGCGGCCCACAATGGTTTGCTGAGCAGTGTGCAGGAACGCATTGCCCACGCTGCCCCCTTGCTGTCGCCAGCCGGGGTTCCCAGCGAGATCAGAAGCATTCCCACCCTTTAATTCGCCCACCTCACCAGCATGACACGCTACGCCCGCATTTCCGGCACTGGCAGCTACCTGCCGCCCCTGCGTCTGACCAATGCCGACATGGTCGGACGACTGGCCGCTGGCGGGGTCGAGACGAGTGACGAGTGGATTGTCGAGCGCACCGGTATCCGGGCGCGCCATTTCGTCGCTGACGGCGTTTTTGCCAGCGACATGGCCGCCGAGGCCTGTCGAAAGGCCATGGATGCTGCGGGGGTGGATGGCAACGAAATCGATCTGATCATCGTGGCTACGTCGACACCGGACATGGTGTTCCCGTCCACGGCGGCCATCCTGCAACACAAACTGGGCATCTCGGGGTGTCCTGTGTTCGACGTGCAGGCCGTTTGCAGCGGCTTCATTTATGGACTCACGGTGGCTGACGCGATGATTCGCACGGGCACCGCGAAAAAGGCGCTGGTGGTCGGTGCTGAAGTGTTTTCCCGTTTGCTCGATTTCAGCGACAGGACCACCTGTGTGCTGTTCGGAGACGGCGCGGGCGCGGTCGTGCTGGAGGCCAGCGAGGTGCCCGGCATTCTGGCTACCGACATCCATGCAGACGGAAAACACGCCAGCATCCTGTGTGTGCCGGGGCATGTGTCTGGCGGCAAGGTTCTCGGCGACCCACTGCTCAAGATGGATGGGCAGGCGGTGTTCAAGCTGGCGGTGGGCGTGCTGGAGGACACGGCGCGGGCTGTTCTGACCAAGGCGGGGCGCAGCGATGCCGATATCGACTGGTTGATTCCTCACCAGGCCAACATCCGGATCATGCAGAGTACGGCCCGGAAACTGAAGCTGCCCATGGACAAGGTGGTGGTCACGGTGGACGAGCACGGCAACACCTCGGCGGCTTCGATCCCGCTGGCTCTCGACCATGCGGTGCGTGCCGGTCAGGTGAAAAAGGGCGACACACTTTTACTTGAAGGCGTTGGCGGTGGCTTCACATGGGGCGCCGTGTTGCTCGATCTTTGAATTTTTGGGTCTGTCTGCAGCCAAGCCGGTCAGGCGCCTCATTTACCGTTCAGCATTTTCATGATTCCTTTTGCATTTCTCTTTCCGGGCCAGGGTTCCCAATCCGTGGGCATGCTGGACGCCTGGGGTGACCACCCTGCCGTGCGCGAAACCTTGCAGGAGGCATCGGATGCCTTGGGCGAGGACTTGGCGCATCTGATCCATGAAGGCCCCAAGGAAGCGCTGGGTCTGACCACCAACACCCAGCCGGTGATGCTGGTGGCGGGCGTGGCCGCCTGGCGCGTCTGGTGCGCCGAAGGTGGTGCAGCCCCTGCGGTGGTTGCCGGGCATTCACTGGGCGAGTATTCGGCGCTCGTGGCCTCGGGTGTCTTGAGTCTGGCGCAGGCGACCCCGCTGGTTCGCTTCCGGGCGGCGGCGATGCAGGAAGCGGTGCCTGTGGGGACCGGCGCGATGGCGGCCATCCTGGGCATGGATGCGGCGAAGGTGATTGCGGGTTGTGCGGAGGCACAGGCCACGTTCGGTGGCGCCAGCCTGGAGGTCGTGGAGGCGGTGAACTTCAACGATCCAGCCCAGACCGTCATTGCCGGCAGCAAGGCGGCGGTCGAAAAGGCCTGCGAGGTCCTCAAGGCCCACGGTGCCAAGCGCGCGTTGTCACTGCCGGTTTCTGCGCCGTTCCACTCCAGCCTCATGAAGCCTGCGGCGGACAAGCTGAAAGAGCAGCTGGCTGCAACAGCTTTTGCTGCGCCTCTGATTCCGTTGGTCAACAACATCGACGTCGCTGTCGAAGCCGATGCGGATCGCATCCGCGATGCGCTGTACCGGCAAGCCTTCGGGCCGGTTCGTTGGGTTGAATGTGTGAGCGCCATCCGGGATCGAGGCATCACCACACTGGTTGAATGCGGCCCCGGCAAGGTGCTGGCCGGCATGGTCAAGCGCATCGATGCGGGTCTGACAGGTGCCGCGCTCTACGATCCGGCTTCACTGACCGAGGTGAAGAACCTGCTGGCCTGACTTTCGGAGAACCAAGACATGTCTGAAATCAAATTTGCGGGCCAGGTGGCCCTGGTCACAGGTGCAACGCGCGGTATCGGTGCGGCCATCGCTTCCGAACTGGTGGCGCGCGGACTGATCGTGATCGGAACCGCCACCAGCGACGAAGGCGCAGCCAAGATCTCGCAGGTGCTCGCGGGTATGCCCGGAGCCGCTGCAGGCTGCCGTGGCGCAACGCTGGATGTGAACAACGTCGCTGCAGCAGAGGCGCTGATCGATGACATCACCAAGACGCATGGTGGACTGCAGGTGCTGGTGAACAACGCCGGCATCACGCGCGACATGCTGGCCATGCGCCTCAAGGACGATGACTGGGATGCCGTGCTCGACACCAACCTGAAGGCCGTGTTCCGCATGAGCCGCGCCGTGATCCGTCCCATGATGAAGCAGCGCTATGGCCGCATCATCAGTATCACCAGCGTGGTCGGCGCATCGGGCAACCCCGGGCAAGCCAACTACGCAGCGGCCAAGGCCGGTGTGGCGGGCATGACGCGCGCGCTGGCCCGTGAGCTCGGCAGCCGCAACATCACGGTCAACTGCGTGGCGCCGGGGTTCATCGAAACCGACATGACGGCAACGTTGCCGGAAGAGCAGCAAAAGGCGCTGCTGGGCCAGATCCCGCTGGGGCATCTGGGCAAGCCGGCCGACATTGCGCACGCTGTGGCGTATCTTGCGAGCCCTCAGGCCGCATATGTCACCGGTCAGGAACTGCATGTCAACGGTGGCATGTTCATGTCCTGACGGGCAGGGCATCCCATTTCATTTTCGACGCCGACAAAGCCGTCCGGCGGGCCGCCTAGGGGCCTCTCCCTAGCCCGGCTAAAATGACGGTCTGTCATCCAACCACCCTCAGAGGGACTTATGAGCGATATCGAAGCACGTGTTAAGAAAATCATTGCCGAACAACTCGGTGTTGAAGAAGGTCAGGTCACCCATGAAAAATCGTTCGTGGCCGACTTGGGCGCTGACTCGCTCGACACGGTGGAACTCGTGATGGCCCTGGAAGACGAATTCGGTATCGAGATCCCGGACGAAGACGCAGAGAAGATCACCACGGTGCAAAACGCCATCGACTACGCCATGGCGCACCAGAAGGCCTGATCCTTCATGGTCCAACGCAGGGTCTTCCCTTGGGGCATGGATCCCCGGGGAGGGCAACGCATTTCACGCACTCTGATGCGTGGGGGAATTCAATGAGTCGTCGTCGCGTTGTCGTGACCGGCCTGGGTTGCATCAGCCCCGTGGGAAACACGGTGTCTGAGTCCTGGGCCAACATTCTTGCCGGCAAGTCCGGCATCGACCGCATCACCAAGTTTGACGCGTCCAGCTTTGCCTGCCAGATCGCAGGCGAGGTCAAGGGCTTCAGTGTCGAGTCGTACATGTCTTCGAAAGAAGCGCGCACGATGGATACCTTCATCCATTTCGGTATTGCTGCTGCTTCTCAGGCGGTTGCTGATGCCGGTCTGCCCACGGGCGATGCGCTGGGGGAGGAAGAAGCCACCCGGATCGGATGCATCATTGGCTCCGGGATCGGCGGTCTGCCGATGATCGAAGAGACGCATACCGAGTTCACGAACCGTGGCGCCCGCCGCATTTCGCCGTTCTTTGTGCCGGCCTCCATCATCAACATGATCTCGGGTCATGTATCGATACGCTTTGGTTTCAAAGGCCCCAACCTCGCGGTCGTCACAGCCTGTACCACCGGGTTGCATTGCATCGGTGAAGGCGCGCGCAAGATTGAGTACGGCGACGCCGACGTGATCGTGGCTGGCGGCTCAGAAGCCACCGTTTCGCCGCTGGGCGTGGGCGGGTTCGCCTCCATGCGTGCGCTGTCCACCCGCAATGACGATCCTGCCACGGCGTCCCGCCCTTGGGACAAGGACCGTGACGGTTTTGTGCTGGGTGAAGGTGCGGGTGTGGTGGTGCTGGAAGAGTACGAGCACGCCAAAGCACGTGGTGCCAAGATTTATGCCGAACTGGTCGGCTACGGCATGAGCGCTGACGCGGGTCACATGACGGCGCCCAACATGGACGGCCCACGCCGCGCCATGATCAATGCCTTGCGCAACGCGGGTGTGAATGCCGATCAGGTCGACTATCTCAATGCCCATGGCACATCCACGCCGCTCGGTGACGTGAACGAGACCAACGCCATCAAGGCCGCTTTGGGTGATCACGCCAAGAAGACGGTGGTGAACTCGACCAAATCCATGACCGGGCACCTCCTGGGGGGTGCTGGTGGTATCGAGAGCGTGTTCACCATCCTGGCGCTGAAAGAACAGAAGAGTCCACCAACCATCAACATCTTCAATCAGGATCCTGAGTGCGATCTCGATTACTGCGCCAACGTCGCGCGTGACATGAAGATCGACTTCGCCATGAAGAACAACTTTGGTTTTGGTGGCACCAACGGAACGCTGGTCTTCAAACGCGTTTGAGTCTGCTGACAGCCATAGGGCTCTGACGGCCTGATCATGCGCAACGCCCCATCGGTTCGGTATCCGGTGGGGCGTTGTGTTTTGTACGGCTGGTGGTTGCTGGGCCTGGGCGCCTTGGGTTTGTTGGCACTGGCCGGCGGATGGTGGGTGAGCGGAACCACGGCGGAGGCGGGCGGTCTCACGACGGGCGTTGTCTTGTGGCTGCTCTGGACGGGCTTCGCCATTTGGAGCTGGCAGCGAACACCGGATGGCTTGTTGCGGTGGGATGCGCTGGCCGATTCAGCGGCCGGACCGTCCCTTGCAGGTGCCTGGGTCTGGCACAGCGAAGCATACAAAGACGGTGTGACTTTGCGTCGGGTCGATACCGTGCTGGATCTGCAAGACCGTGTGCTGCTGCGTTTGCACAATCCAGACGCCGCCAGCAGCTGGGCCTGGGTCGAGCGGGCTCGCGATCCTTTGCGTTGGAACGAGTTTCGTCGCGCGTTGATGGCGCACCAGCGGCAGGGCTGTGCGATCCAATGACGGATTGCTGCGCGTTCAGACCTTGCCGGCGCCTTGACTTCCCTGTCCCGCGTGACCGTGCACTCAGGCGTCATCAGGCTTGGGGTATATTTCTGCGGCCCGCTCCTGCCGCATGACACAACCCGAAGATCACACCGCCCCCCCGCCGCCCGACAGCGATGTCATGCTGGTGCAACGCACGCTTGCCGGGGAGCAGCGCGCGTTCGAACTGCTGGTCATCAAATACCAGAGAAGGGTCGAGCGCCTGATCGGGCGCATGGTGCGCGATGTTGATCTGGTGCAGGATATCGCCCAGGAGACCTTCATCCGGGCCTACCGGGCGCTGGCGCAGTTTCGGGGTGATGCCCAGTTCTACACCTGGCTTTACCGGATCGCGGTCAATACGGCGAAAAAACAGCTGCTGGAACTCAAGCGCGACCCGCTGATCTTCCAGTCCCAGATGAAATCAGCGGAGGATGATGAAACTTCCTCCTCCGAACGCGAACTAAATTCCAACGCGGTTGATCACGAGACGCCCGAAGCGGTGTTGGCCAGCAAGGAAATTGCCGAGGCGGTGAACGCTGCCATGGACGCTTTGCCTGAAGAGCTGCGCATGGCGATCAGCTTGCGGGAAATGGACGGTTTGAGCTACGAAGAGATTGCGGTGGCACTGGATTGCCCTATCGGTACGGTGCGCTCTCGCATCTTCCGGGCGCGCGAGGCGATATCGGGCCGCATCAAGCCGATGTTGGAGCGACAGTCCGGCAAACGCTGGTGACGCCGAATGTGGCACGGTGTGAACGGGGCTTGAACCCTCAAGTTTTTTTGGATGTCAACCATGAATGCCGAACAAGACAACATGAGTGTGCGCCAGTCTGCAAGGCCTGGTGCGCCATTTCACTCCGTTCCGGATACCGATCTGGCGGGTGCACTGTCTGCATTGACGGATGGTGAGATCGGTGCGGGCGAGCTGGATGCCCTTCTGGCCGATGCCGACCACCGTTCCGAGCTGCACGCCGACTGGCATGCCTACCAAGTGATTGGCGATGTGCTGCGTGGCACGGCGCCTGCCGTGTCGAGCGTCGCGCCGCAGAGCTTTGTAGCCGGTATCAGTGCGCGACTCCAGCTTGCCGAGCGGCCCCAGAGCCGGCCAGCGAGCCCGGGCGTGATGGCGCAGGTGCGTGGAGCGGCGGCGAACGACCCGGTAATGCGCTGGAAGATGGCTGCGGGTCTGGCCTCTTTGGCGGCCGTTGTCGCGGTGAGCTGGAACGTGATGCAGGGCGCGTCGGTTCCGGGTGTCCCAGCCGTTGCAGCGCCCCAACTGGCACAGGTCGCGCCGTCCACAGATCCGGCGAGACCGGTGGTTGCCGCCTCAGATACCGGGTCAACCAATGTGGCGGTGAGCACCGGGCAGGGCATCTTGATTCGCGATGCGCGGCTTGAGCAGATGCTGGCGGAGCATCGGCAGTATGGCGGCATGTCTGCGCTGCAGATGCCGGCGGGTTTCCTGCGCAACGCCACCTACGATACCGCCCCGCAGCGCTGATGCCCATGGCTCTTCATCTGTCGTTCGGTCGGCTTCTGTCGCGTGGCGTGGACTCAACCCGGTCCCGTTCAGGTCGGGGCGCTTACCCGGGCGCACGGCTGCAACCTTGGTCCGGGCTGGTCCTGGTGGCGCTGGTTCTGGGACTCTGGCAGCCCTTGGTGCAGGCACAGTCGCAGGGCGGTGCCGCGGTGCCGACGCGCAGTGTCAATGAATGGCTCACCCGAATGCAGGAAGCGTCGCGGCAAAGGGCTTACACCGGCACCTTGGTGGTGTCGGCGGGCTCGGTGATGTCGGCCTCGCGCATCTGGCATGTCTGTGATGGCGTGCAGCAGATGGAGCGCATCGAGACGCTCACCGGCGCACCGCGGACCACCATCCGCCGCAACAACGAAGTGATCACCTTTGTTCCCGACGCCAAAACCGCGTGGATCGAGGAGCGCGAGTCGCTGGGTTTGTTTCCCGATTTGTTGCGCACGCCCGCCAACGCCATCCCCAAATACTACGAGGTGCGTGAAACCGGGGTGCAGCGTGTTGCCGGGCATCTGGCCGATGTGGTCGAGATTCTCCCCAGAGACCCTTTGCGGTTTGGCTTTCGTATCTGGTCTGAACAGAAAACCGGTCTGGTCGTGAAGCTGCAGACCTTGGGTGAAAAGGATGTCGTGCTGGAGCAGCTCGCCTATTCCGAACTCCAGCTGGATGCACCTGTGCGCATGGACAAGCTGCGCAAGATGATGAAAGACACCCGCGGCTATGAGGTGTATCGACCGGTGGTGAAAAAAACCACGCCCGAGGCCGAAGGCTGGCAATTCAAGGATACGGTTCCAGGCTTCCTGCGCATGAGTTGCCACACCCGGGACACCAGTGAGGGCAGCGAAGTTTCTTCCGTGCCGATGCAGTGCATTTTTTCGGACGGGTTGGCTTCGGTCTCCCTGTTTGTCGAGCCACTCGACGCCCGCCGGCATGGCGCTGAAACCAGCGCCATGATGGGCGCCACCCATTCTCTGGGCATGCGGCTTGGCAACCATTGGTTGACCGTCCTGGGCGAGGTGCCACCGGCCACCCTTCAGCGGTTTGCCCAGGCACTTCAGCGAACGCGTTGAAGTATCGGCTGCTCCGATGGAGTGTTCCCCGTATGTTCCCTTTGTCCTTGTGCTTTCAGCTGTTTTGCCCGTCTGAACAAAATCATCATGACATTCAGTAAATCGAATCGCACTTCCTTCGTCAGCGTGGCCACCGCAGGTATGGTGGCGCTGGCCGGCGCCATGGCGTTGCTGTCGCCTGTGCCGTTGTCAGCACAGGGCGTCTTCTCTGCGCCGAGTGTGCGTGGCTTGCCTGATTTCACCGATCTGGTCGATCTGGTCGGGCCCTCGGTGGTGAACATCCGCACGCTGGAGCGCGCCAGTGTCCCTGAAGAAGGGGCATCCGGAACAGATGAGCAGATGCTGGAGTTCTTCCGCCGCTTTGGGATTCCCATCCCCCCCGGCGTGACGCCTCGTGGCCCGCGTGCGGAGCGGGGTCCGTCCGAAGAGGCGCAGCCTCGCGGTGTGGGCTCGGGCTTCATTCTCAGCAGTGATGGCCTGATCATGACCAACGCGCATGTGGTGGACGGCGCTGACGAACTGATCGTCACCCTGCCGGACAAGCGTGAGTTCAAGGCCAAGGTGGTGGGTACTGACAAGCGCACCGATGTGGCGGTGGTCAAGATCGAGGCAAGTGGTCTGAGTGCGGTGAAGATCGGTGACGTGAACCGTCTTCGCGTCGGCGAATGGGTGATGGCCATCGGGTCGCCCTTTGGACTTGAGAACTCGGTGACCGCCGGCATTGTGAGTGCCAAGAAACGTGACACGGGGGACTTTCTGCCCTTCATCCAGACCGACGTGGCGATCAATCCCGGCAACTCAGGTGGTCCGCTCATCAACATGCGGGGTGAGGTGGTGGGCATCAACAGCCAGATCTATTCACGCTCAGGTGGTTTCCAGGGGATTTCGTTTGCCATCCCGATCGACGAGGCGGTGCGCGTGTCGGACCAGCTCCGGGCGACCGGGCGCGTCACGCGGGGGCGCATCGGTGTGCAGATTGATCAGGTCAGCAAGGAAGTGGCCGAGTCCATTGGTCTTGGGCGGCCCCGGGGCGCCTTGGTGCGCGGTGTCGAAAACGACTCGCCAGCGGCCAAAGCGGGGCTGGAACCGGGTGACATCATCCTGCGTTTCGATGGCATAGAGATCGACAAGTCGGTGGACCTGCCACGGCTGGTGGGCAATACACGACCCGGCAGCAAGAGCCGCATGACGGTGTTCCGTCGCGGCTCGCAACGCGAGCTGAACATCACGGTGGCCGAACTGGAGCCCGAGCGCACAGCATCGCGCCCCTCAGCGCCCGAGCCTGCCAAGCCACAGCCAGCGGGGACGGCCAAGGCTCTGGGTTTGACGCTCTCCGATCTCACCCCGGCGCTGAAGAAAGAGCTGAACCTCAAGAGTGGCGTGCGTGTGGAGAGTGCTGAAGGGCCGGCTGCGCGCGCTGGCTTGCGCGAAGGCGATGTGATCATTGCCGTCGCCAACACAGACACCGGCAACGTCGCTGAACTCGAGGCGGCGCTGGTGAAACTCGACAAGTCACGCCCGGTCAATGTGCTGTTTCGTCGCGGCGATTGGGCGCAGTATGCGGTGATCCGCCCGAGTCGATGAAGCCGGACGAAACTCGAATCCACCCCAACTGAGGCCAATAACCCACTGATCTTTATGGGATATAGAGGTTGTGGGTTGGGGTGGCTGCCACGCCACACACCGCTTGTCTGTCGCGATACCGGGTCTGCCCACCGTTGTTGTGAGTGATTGCTCACAATTCTCCGGTTTCTCCTGACCGAATTCGATAAAATCGAACCAGTTCTGGATCGATTCCGTCGTCGAGGCTCTACATCGGTCCACGATGTGAGAATTACCTCCGAATGGCTTCGGTCATCCACAGATGCTTCACAAGAGCACTGAATTTCCTGTGGATGAATTGTGTATAAGTTTCATGTTGCTGCGCTGCAACAAGTCTCGGTGAGCGGTTGTCGGGTTTGAATTCCGGGCTTTTTGCCTACAATGAAGTCCCAACTATCGCAGTTGCCATTGATTGTTGGTTATGGGCGCGTCAACAGCTGACGCGCCCTTTTTTATGGTTCCCCGCAACCTCGTGCGTGGGCGCTTTGTTCCCCTGGTAGAGCTGTTTTTCTTGATGAACCACATCCGCAATTTTTCGATCATCGCGCACATCGATCACGGCAAATCCACACTGGCCGACCGCATCATTTCCCTCTGTGGCGGCCTGTCCGATCGCGAGATGAGTGAGCAGGTGCTGGACTCGATGGACATCGAGAAGGAGCGTGGCATCACCATCAAGGCGCAGACCGCCGCGCTCCAATACAAGGCGCGCGACGGGCAGGTCTACAACCTCAACCTGATCGACACACCGGGCCACGTGGACTTCTCCTATGAAGTGAGCCGCTCCCTCTCAGCTTGCGAAGGTGCGCTGCTGGTGGTGGATGCCAGCCAGGGCGTTGAGGCGCAGACCGTGGCCAACTGCTACACCGCGCTCGACCTGGGTGTGGAGGTGGTGCCGGTGCTCAACAAGATGGACCTGCCCAACGCCGATCCCGAAAACGCAAAGAGCGAGATCGAAGACGTGATCGGCATCGACGCGACCGATGCCATTCCCTGTTCGGCCAAAAGCGGCATGGGTGTGGAAGACATTCTGGAGGCCGTCGTTGCTCGCATCCCGGCGCCAAAAGGCAATCCCAATGCACCGCTGCGCGCCATGATTGTGGACAGCTGGTACGACGCCTATGTGGGCGTGGTGATGCTCGTGCGCGTGGTCGACGGTCAGCTGCTCAAGGGTGAGCGGTTCAAGATGATGGCCACCAACACCGTCTACAACGCCGACAACCTGGGCGTTTTCACGCCCGGCAACGAACCGCGAGGCGCGCTCAAGGCCGGTGAAGTGGGCTACATCATTGCCGGCATCAAGGAGCTGCAGGCGGCCAAGGTGGGCGACACCATCACGCTGGAAAAAAAGCTGCCCAACAACCTCGGTCCGGCCGAAGAGGCGCTGCCCGGTTTCA
Source organism: Hydrogenophaga sp. ZJX-1 (assembly GCF_048590325.1). Classification (NCBI taxonomy): domain Bacteria; kingdom Pseudomonadati; phylum Pseudomonadota; class Betaproteobacteria; order Burkholderiales; family Comamonadaceae; genus Hydrogenophaga; species Hydrogenophaga sp. ZJX-1. The sequence goes on along the minus strand of NZ_JBMBRA010000004.1, from coordinate 560,783 downwards.
AGGAAGTGCAGCCACAGGTGTTTGCCGGTCTGTACCCGACCGAGGCGAACCAGTACGACGGCCTGCGCGACGCGCTGGAAAAACTCAAGCTCAACGACGCCGCGCTGATGTACGAGCCCGAGGTGTCGCAGGCGCTGGGCTTTGGCTTCCGCTGTGGCTTTCTGGGCCTGCTGCACATGGAGATCGTGCAGGAGCGGCTGGAGCGCGAGTTCGATCAGGACCTGATCACCACAGCGCCGAGTGTGGTCTACCAGGTGGTCAAGCCTGATGGCGAAGTCATCATGGTCGAGAACCCCTCCAAGATGCCCGACCAGGGCCGGCTGGAAGAGATTCGCGAGCCCATCGTGACCGTGCATCTCTACATGCCACAGGAATACGTCGGCGCGGTCATGACGCTCGCCAACCAGAAGCGTGGCATGCAGCTCAACATGGCTTACCACGGCAAACAGGTCATGCTGACCTACGACATGCCATTGGGCGAGATCGTGCTGGACTTCTTCGACAAGCTCAAATCGGTGAGCCGTGGCTACGCCTCCATGGACTATGAGTTCAAGGAGTACCGCGCAGCCGATGTGGTCAAGGTCGATATCCTGCTCAACGGGGAAAAGGTGGACGCGCTGTCCATCATCGTGCACCGCAGCCAGTCGCAGTACCGTGGCCGCGCCGTGGTGGCGAAGATGCGCGAGATCATCAGCCGCCAGATGTTTGACGTGGCGATCCAGGCGGCCATCGGTGGCAACGTGATCGCGCGTGAAACCATCAAGGCACTGCGCAAGAACGTGCTGGCAAAATGTTACGGTGGCGACATCAGTCGCAAACGCAAACTCCTTGAGAAACAAAAAGCAGGCAAGAAGCGCATGAAACAGATTGGCTCGGTTGAAGTGCCCCAAGAGGCTTTCCTCGCGATTTTGCAGGTGCAGGACTGATGCAATCCACGATGAGTGCGATCACGGCGGTGGTCTTGGCCGCCTTTGCCGCGTATGCGGGGGCGTTTTTCTTTGGCTATGTCGAAGGCAACTTCGCCCTGTTGCTGATGCTGGCCACGGCCATCACCGGTTTGTACTGGGTGGCCGAGAAGCTGGTTTTCCTGCCGCAGCGCCAGCGCGATGCGCAGCGCTTGCTGCAAGCTCAAGGTGACCGCGTCGCGGCCCTGCAGCAACAAGGCTTTGGCGGAGCCGATGTCGATGTGGAGCCTGCTCGCCAGCGGTTGCTGATGCAGCCGTGGTGGCTGGACTGGACGGCAGGCCTGTTCCCTGTGATCCTGGCAGTGTTTGTTCTGCGTTCGTTCCTGTTCGAGCCGTTCAAGATCCCGTCCGGCTCCATGATCCCCACCTTGCGCGTGGGTGACCTCATCCTGGTGAACAAATTCCACTACGGCATCCGCCTGCCCGTGTTCAACACCAAGGTGATCGCGAACAACGAGCCGCAGCGCGGCGATGTGATGGTGTTCCGCTATCCCCCGCAACCCAGTCTGGATTACATCAAGCGAGTGGTGGGTGTTCCTGGCGATGAAGTGGCCTATCTCAACAAACAACTGAGCATCAACGGGCAGCCCGTGCCGCGGAGCCAGGAGCCCGAGTTCTTTGACAGCGATGTCATGCGGTACGCCAAACAGTTCGGGGAAAGCCTGGGTGGGCGAAACTACAAGACCCTGAATGACGAAGACCGGCCAGCGTTCGTCTCGGGCACCACGGAGTTCGCTTACAAGGACAACTGCCGCTATTCGGTGGAGGGTGTGGTCTGCAAAGTGCCTGAAGGGCACTACTTCATGATGGGCGACAATCGGGACAACTCCCTGGATTCGCGCTACTGGGGCTTTGTGCCCGAGGCCAACATTGTGGGCAAAGCCTTCTTTGTCTGGATGAATTTTGGGGATCTCGGGCGCATCGGATCGTTTGAGTAAGTTTGACCATCTTTGGAGAAAAGAACCATGAAACTGAAGCAAGGGCAACAAGGCTTGACATTTTTTGGCTTGCTGATCGTCGGCATCCTGCTGGCCTTCGCGGGCGTGATCTTTGCGCAGTTTGTACCCACTTATATCGAGTTCATGGCGGTGGAGAAAGCGGTTCAAAAGGCATCAGAGGGCACCACCGTGGCCGAGGTGCGCAGCATTTTTGACAAGGCAGCCTCCATTGATGACATCACCACCATCACCGGCAAAGACCTAGAAGTGAGCAAGCAGGGTGACCGGGTGGTGGTTTCTTTCGACTACCAGCGCGAAATCCCGCTGGTGGGTCCGGCCTACCTGGTGATGAAGTACACGGGCAGCTCCAAGTGAGTGGGGCCCTGTGCAAAGGGTGCTGCCTGATTTGAACCCGGAACTCATCGCGCTGCAAAAGCGCCTCCAGCACCCGTTCGCCAATCCGCGCCTGCTGGAGCGTGCGCTGACGCATCGCAGCTTCACTTCCGACCACAACGAGCGGCTGGAGTTTCTGGGTGACTCGGTACTCAATCTGGCCATTTCCGGCCTGCTGTTTGAAAAACTCAGTCAGCTGCCCGAGGGCGACCTCTCGCGGGTGCGGGCGAACCTGGTCAAGCAGGACACGCTGTTCCAGATCGCTTCCGTGCTCGGGCTCTCTGCATGCCTGCGCCTGGGCGACGGTGAAAAACGCTCAGGGGGCCACAAGCGGCCGTCGATCCTGGCCGATGCGCTTGAAGCCATCATCGGCGCGGTGTATCTGGATGCGGGGTTTGAGGTGGCCGCCGCGATGGTGCGCAGGCTCTACGGCGATGTCGAACTGAACGCCCAGATGAGCGCCATGGGCAAGGATCCGAAGACCGAATTGCAGGAGTGGCTGCAGGCGCGCAAAATGAAACTCCCGGTCTACCGCGTGGTGGCTACCTTGGGTGAAGCCCACAAGCAGACGTTTGATGTCGAATGCACCGTGACGGAAACCGGCCGCAGCGAACGCGGCATCGGTGCTTCGCGTCGCGCGGGTGAGCAGGCCGCAGCGGCGGCCATGTTGCAGCACCTCATGGCGGAGTGACCCGTCTCACCGTTTCTGAAACACGCCGCTTGCGCTGTTTCCCACTTTGCTCCAGGCGTTGACCCGCCGGCACGAATCCATGTCCCGAAAATCCGTTCCCCTGTCCGCCCCGATACAGCCGGTCGAAACCGTTGCCAATCCCGAGCTCGACGCCATGCTGGCCCGGGCCTTGGGGAAACCCGGCGAGACCGAAGCAGCCGAGCCCGAGGCGGCGGTGCCAGAGCCGGCGCCTGTTGAACCTGCGGCTCAGCACTGCGGTTTTGTGGCCATCGTGGGCAAGCCCAACGTGGGCAAATCGACCCTGCTCAATGCCTTGGTCGGCCAGAAAGTCAGCATCACCTCACGCAAGGCGCAAACCACACGGCACCGCATCACCGGATACCGCACCGTTGGGCCGACGCAGTTCGTGTTCGTGGACACACCGGGTTTCCAGACCCGGCATGGCAATGCGCTGAACCGGGCACTCAACAAGACCGTGCTCGGTGCGGTGAACGATGTGGACCTGATCCTGTTCGTGGTGGAGGCCGGGCATTTCAACCTGGCCGATGCCAAGGTGCTGGACCTCCTGCCGGCGAACGTGCCCGTGGTGCTGCTGGCCAACAAGTTCGATCTGGTGCACCGTCGTGGCGACCTCGCGCCCTGGCTGCGCTCCATGCAGGAGCGCCACGCGTTTGCCGAGTTCGTGCCGATGTCGGCCAAGAACACCAAGGACATCCAGCGCCTGTTTGCGATCTGCGAGAAATACCTGCCGCAGCAACCCTGGATGCACGATCCCGAAGAGCTCACCGACCGCAGCGAGCGCTTCATGGCCAGCGAGATGGTGCGCGAAAAGCTCTTCCGCCTGACCGGCGACGAGCTGCCCTATACGTCCACCGTCATCATCGACAAGTTCGAGCAGGAAGGCCAGCTCCGGCGCATCGCGGCGACCATCGTGGTGGAGCGCGATGGCCACAAGGGCATGGTGATCGGCGACAAGGGCGAGAAGCTCAAGCGCATCGGTACCGAGGCGCGCCAGGAACTGGAGAAGCTCTGGGACTGCAAGGTGTTTCTGGAGCTGTGGGTCAAAGTGCGCTCGGGCTGGGCCGATGACGATGCGCGCGTGCGCTCGTTTGGCTACGAGTGAAGTCCCCACAAGCGAACCATGGCCACGCGCCGGTTTTCTGAAGAACCTGCTTTCGTCCTGCACCGCTACGACTGGAGCGAGTCCAGCCTGGTGCTGGAAGTGTTCACGCGCCACCATGGCCGTATCGCGCTGGTGGCCAAAGGTGTCAAACGCCCCACCTCCCAGTTCCGCCCGGTGCTGCTGCCGTTGCAGCCGTTGCACCTGAGCTGGGGCGGTGACGCCGAGGTGCGCACGCTCAAGTCGGCCCAGTGGCAGGGCGGGCATGTCATGCCCACCGGCGAAGCGCTGCTTTCCGGCTGTTATCTCAACGAACTGCTCATGCGCCTGCTGGCCCGTGACGATCCGCACGCAGCCTTGTACGACCACTACACCCTGGCGGTACAGTTGCTGGCGGAGCGGGCCGACGCCCAACAACTCATCCTGCGCGCGTTCGAGTTGCTGCTGTTGCGCGACATCGGCCTGCTGCCCGATCTGGCCCACGAGGGCAATACGCTGGCGTCCCTGAAGGAAGGGGTGTTTTACGTGCTCGGTCCGGAGAGTGGCCTTCGTGCGGCGCATGACGACGATACACATGCCCTGACGGGGGCGCAGTGGTGCTCGCTCCAGATCGCGCTGGACGAGGCCGATCCCCTCATCGCCACCCTGCGCGCCTGCGTCGGTTGCCAGCAGGCGCTGCAGCCGCAGTTGCGCAACCTGCTGCACTACCATAGCGGTGTGCGGGTGTTCAAGACCCGTCAGCTGATGCTGGATGTGCAGGCCATGGGCCGGCCTCGGGCGTCGCCCGAAGCGGCCTTCACCAACCTCCAGACCATGCCATGACCACGGCTTCCACTTCCCTTACCGCGCTGTCGGTCAACCTCAACAAGGTCGCCCTGGTGCGCAACACCCGCCACCTGGGCATCCCGTCGGTCACTCGGGCGGCCAGCTTGTGCCTGCAGGCCGGGGCACGCGGGATCACCGTGCATCCCCGTCCGGATGAACGCCACATCCGGCCCCACGATGTGTTCGATCTGGCGGAACTGCTCAAGGCTTGGCCCGATCGCGAATACAACATCGAAGGCAACCCGTTTCACAACCTCATGGATGTCGCACGCCAGGTGAAGGCGAAGGGCTTGCCGCTGCACCAGTTGACCTTCGTGCCCGACAGCGAAGGCCAGTTCACCAGCGATCACGGCTGGACCTTCCCGCAGGATGCCGAGCGCCTTCAGGTCGTGGTGGCCGAAGCGCGCGCGCTGGGCGCGCGCGTGAGCCTGTTCATGGACGCCGAACCCGCGCAGATGGCCGCGGCCAAAGCCGTGGGTGCGGACCGGGTGGAGCTCTACACCGAGCCTTATGCCGCTGCATGGCACACGCCTGAGTGCGGTGTGCAGCTTGAACGCTTCCGCGCCGCCGCGCAGGCGGCTCTGGATGCGGGCCTGGGCGTCAACGCCGGACACGACCTCAACCGTGACAACCTCACCGCTTTCCTGCGCGCTGTGCCGGGCGTGAGCGAGGTCTCGATTGGCCACGCGCTGATCGCCGATGCGCTGGAGCTGGGCTATGCAGCCACCATCGCTGACTACAACCGTTGCATTCACGAGGCGTCCGCCTGACCCGCCCATGATCTTCGGCATTGGTACCGATATCTGCGACATCCGACGCATCGCGGCGACCTTCGAACGCCAGGGTGAGCGGTTCGCACGCAAGGTGCTCAGCGACGCCGAATTCCTCGTCTGGCAGCGGCGCAGCGCGCGATGGCCGCACCGCGGCCTGAGCTATCTCGCGACGCGTTTTTCTGCCAAGGAAGCATTTTCCAAGGCCATTGGTCTGGGCATGCGTTTGCCGATGACCTGGCGGCGCTGCGAAATCGCCAATCTGCCCAGTGGACAGCCCGTGATCGTGTTGCACGACGATCTCAAGACATGGTTTGAAGCGCAGGGATTGCGTGCCCATGTGACCGTGACCGACGAAACCGACCACGCCGCCAGCTTCGTGGTGGTTGAGAAGGTCGATGCCTACACACCACCCGCGGGCCCCGCGAGTTCCGTCCCAGTGCGACCCGGCCACGAAACCTGACCACCTGCCTGCACAAAAAATGCATCAACACGCCCCACTCATCATCGATGTTGCCGGCCACAGCCTCACCACCGCCGAGCGCCAGCGCCTGGCCCATCCCCTGGTGGGTGGTGTCATCCTGTTTGCCCGCAACTGGCAGGACCGCGAGCAGCTGACCCGGCTGTGCCGCCAGATCAAGGCCGTGCGGCCCGACCTGCTGATCGGGGTGGATCACGAAGGCGGGCGCGTGCAGCGCTTTCGCACCGACGGGTTCACCCACCTGCCGCCCATGGCCGCCTTCGGCGCTCTGTGGATGTCGGCGCCGAAGAAGGGCGAAGGCGAGGGCGGTCCCGCGATGCGCGCTTCCAACGCGGCCACGGCCGCTGGCTATGTGCTCGGCGCCGAGTTGCGTGCCTGTGGCGTGGACCTGAGCTTCACCCCGGTGCTGGATCTGGACTACGGTGAAAGTTCGGTCATCGGCGACCGCGCCTTCGCGCGCGATCCGCGCGTGGTCACCCTGCTGGCCCAGTCCCTGATGTCGGGCCTTCAGCAGAGCGGCATGGGCAACTGTGGCAAGCACTTCCCCGGCCATGGATTCGTCAAGGCGGATTCGCACCTGGCCATTCCAGTCGATAACCGCAGCCTCAAGGCCATCCTGGCCGAAGACGCCGCGCCCTACGGTTGGCTCTCCAGCAGCCTGCAGGCGGTGATGCCCGCGCACGTGATCTACCCCAAGGTAGACGGTCGGCCAGCCGGATTTTCGCAGCGCTGGTTGCAGGACGTTCTTCGCCACCAGCTGGGCTTCACCGGCGCCATTTTCAGCGATGACCTGAGCATGGAAGCGGCGCGCCACATCGACGGGCGCGACGTGAGCTTCGCCGAAGCCGCGCTGGCCGCACTCACCGCGGGTGGTGACATGGTGGTGGTGTGCAACCAGTCGGTGGTGGAAGGCGGTGCGCCAATCGACACCGCCATCGAAGACCTGTCCAGAGCGGTGATCGAAGGCCACTGGCAGCCCAACCCCGCCAGCGAAGAACGCCGTCTGGCGCTGTTGCCGCGCGCTGCGGGCATGGACTGGGACACGCTGATGGTCAGCGAGCGCTACATGCACGCGCTGAGCACTTTGCCATAACCCTCTGCGCCGCTGCGCGGCTTCCCCCAAGGGGGCGCACACCAGTGACCTGGCAAAGACAGTTCCGCGGTGTGTGCTGGCGAAAGCGCGCGCCTCGGAGAGGGGGTTACAGGTTCAGCGCTCGACGCCGAGTTTGTCGAGCAGATCCGAAATCAATTCGAGGCGCAGCATCGGGTTGTCCAGCGTCATCAACCGGTGCTTGAGTTCGGCCGGCGCGGGCAGGAGCTCGGCCCAACGGTTGGCCACCCAGCCGCTGTCGTCCCATTGGTAGGGCGGTTGCAACGGCAGCTCGTTCATGTCGTCGGGCTCACGTTCCTGCAGATTGTGCAGCAGGCGCTGCAGCGCATCCCGCGTGGGCACGAGATGTTCGGGCACGGGGATCACGGGCTCCGCGTCGTCAAGTTGCACGTCGCCCACCCACAGGCCGTGCGGCAGTTGGTGGCTGGCGGTCACGTGAAAGCGTTGCAGGCCTCGGCAGTGAATCACCAGCAGTCCGGGCTGTGGCCGCTCCAGCTGCTCGATGCGCGCCAGTGTGCCCACCGGGTAAAAAACCTCACGCGCAAACGCGTCGCCATGGGGTGGGGCCTTGGGATCGATGCGCCGCACCTCGCTGCCTTCGGACAGGCAGACCACGCCGAAGGGCGCGCCGGCCTTGTGGCAACGGCTGATCATGTCGAGGTAGCGCACTTCAAAAATGCGCAAGGGCATCCAGCCGCCGGGAAACAGGACGGTCTGCAGCGGAAACAGGGGCAGTTGCGACAGCGCCAGCGGAGCTGCCTCAGGTGTTTCCTTCAATCGGCAACCACCGCGTCGGCACTCTGGCGCTGCAGCATGGCGAGGCAACTGGCCACCGTGGCACGCAGTTCGCGCCGGTCGCAGATGAAGTCGACCGCACCCTTGGTGATCAGGAACTCGGCGCGCTGGAAGCCTTCGGGCAGCTTCACGCGCACGGTGTTCTCGATCACGCGCGGGCCGGCGAAGCCGATCAACGCCTTGGGCTCGGCGATCACCACGTCGCCCACGAAGGCGAAGCCGGCCGACACCCCGCCCATGGTCGGGTCGGTCAGCACGCTGATGTAGGGCAGGTCTTTCTTGGCCAGACGGGTGAGGGCGGCGTTGGTCTTGGCCATCTGCATCAGCGAGAGTAGACCTTCCTGCATGCGCGCGCCGCCGGTGGCGGTGAAGCAGACGAAGGGCACTTTCTGGGCAATGGCTTCCTCGACGCCGCGCACGAAACGCTCGCCCACCACCGAGCCCATGGAGCCGCCCATGAAGTCGAACTCGAAGCAGGCCGCCACCAGGCTGATGCCTTGCACCGCTCCGCCGATGACAACCAGCGCGTCGGTTTCACCCGTGGTCTCCAGCGCTTCCTTCAGGCGTTCAGGGTACTTGCGGCTGTCCTTGAACTTCAGGGCGTCGACCGGCAGCACCTCCTGACCGATTTCATACCGGCCTTCAGCGTCCATGAAGGCGTTGAGGCGCGCGCGTGCGCCGATGCGGTGATGGTGGCTGCAGTGCGGGCAGACGTTCTGGTTTTTCTCCAGATCGGTCTTGTAGAGCACGGCCTCGCAACTCGGACACTTGATCCACAGGCCCTCGGGCACACTGCGGCGCTCGGTCGGGTCGGTATGGGTGATTTTGGGAGGTAGCAGTTTTTCGAGCCAGGACATAGGGTCTCCTTCGCTGGTTGCCGGGCACGGGTGGCCCGGCGAAGTGGTCGAATTATGCGTCCAGCGCTTTTCGTATGGTGCGCAGGAAATGCATGGCGACCGTCACCACTTTTTCATGTGGCTCGTTCTCGATCAGCTGGATGATCTTGCTGCCGATCACCACCGCGTCGGCGGTCTTGCCGATGGCCTTGGCGGTCTCGGCATCGCGGATGCCAAAGCCCACGCCCACCGGGACGCTCACGTGGGCGCGGATGCGTGGCAGCATGGCTTCAACCTGGCCCACGTCCAGCGTACCCGCGCCCGTCACGCCCTTGAGCGACACGTAGTACACGTAGCCGCTGGCCACGCGTGCCACCTGCGCCATGCGCTCGTCGGTACTGGTGGGCGCGAGCAGGAAGATCAGGTCCATGTTGGCGGCACGCAGGGTGGCGGCGAAGTCCTCGCACTCTTCCGGCGGGTAGTCCACCACCAGCACGCCGTCCACGCCCGCGGCCGAGGCGTCGCGCACGAAGCTGCCGGCGCCGTGCTTCTGGTCGTAGCGCTCGATCGGGTTGGCGTAACCCATCAGCACCACGGGCGTGGTGGCGTTGCGTTCGCGGAAGGTCTTCACCATGGCGATGACCTGGGTCAGTCCGATACCCAGCGCCAGTGCGCGGTCGCCCGCCTTCTGGATCACCGGGCCGTCTGCCGACGGGTCGGAGAACGGCACACCCAGTTCGATCACGTCGGCGCCAGCTTCCACCATACCGTGCATGAGGTCGGGCGTGATGTCGGCGTAGGGGAAACCAGCGGTCACGAAGGGAATCAGGGCTTTGCGGTTTTGCGCCTTCAATTCGCCGAAGGCTTTTTCGATACGGCTCATTTGGTCACCTTGATGGTGGCGGTTTCCATGCCGCCTTTGACGGACTGCCCACGGCAGCTCGGTCGGCAATAAAAGTCGGCATTCGATAGGTCGGCCACGGTGCCGATGTCCTTGTCACCCCGGCCCGAGAGGTTGACCAGGATCGATTGCGTGGGCTTCATGGTCTTGGCCAGCTTCATGGCGTAGGCCACGGCGTGGCTCGATTCGAGCGCGGGGATGATGCCCTCGGTGCGGCACAGGTAGTGGAAGGCCTCCAGCGCTTCCTTGTCGGTGATGCCAACGTACTCGGCGCGGCCGATGTCCTTCAGGAACGCATGCTCGGGGCCGACCCCGGGGTAGTCCAGGCCCGCGCTGACGCTGTGCGTCTCGGTGACCTGGCCGTTGTCGTCCTGCAGCACATAGGTGCGGTTGCCGTGCAGCACGCCGGGGCTGCCTTTCTGCAGCGATGCCGAGTGTTTACCGCTGTCCAGGCCTTCGCCGGCGGCTTCGACGCCGATCAGCCGCGTGCTGGTGTGGTTGATGTAGGGGTAAAAAATGCCCATGGCGTTGCTGCCGCCACCCACGCAGGCGACCACCACATCGGGCTGCTCGCCGTGGCAACCGGCGGCTTTGAGCATCTCCGGCATCTGCACCAGGCATTCTTCGCCGATCACGCTCTGGAAGTCGCGCACCATCATCGGGTAGGGGTGTGGGCCGGCCACGGTGCCGATGATGTAGAAGGTGTTGTCCACGTTGGCGACCCAGTCGCGCATGGCTTCGTTGAGCGCGTCCTTCAGTGTCTTGCTGCCCGATTCGACGGGCACCACGGTGGCACCGAGCAGCTTCATCCGGTAGACGTTGGGGCTCTGGCGTTTGACGTCTTCGCTGCCCATGTAGACCACGCACTCCAGGCCGTAGCGGGCGCAGATGGTGGCGGTGGCCACGCCGTGTTGGCCGGCACCGGTCTCGGCGATCACACGCGGCTTGCCCATGCGCTTGGCCAGCATGGCCTGTCCGATGGTGTTGTTGACTTTGTGGGCGCCAGTGTGGTTCAGGTCTTCGCGCTTCAGGAAAATCTGCGCGCCACCTTGCTCGCGGCTCATGCGGGCTGCGTGGTAGACCGGAGACGGGCGGCCCACGAAGTGAGCGAGTTCGCTCTTGAATTCGGCGAGGAACTCGGGGTCGTGCTGGTACTTCGCGTAGGCGGCCTTGAGCTCGTTGATGGCATGGGTGAGTGTCTCGCTCACGAAGCTGCCGCCGTAGATGCCGAAGTGACCGCGGGCGTCGGGTTGCTGGTAGGTGTCCATGGGTTTCTCGGTGCTATGGCCCGAGCGACCCGCAATCAGGTTCTGCTCGGACGGGATAAGAGGGTGTCGGCCGCGCGCACGGCGGCGACGAATGCGTGGATCTTGTCGGCGTCCTTGATGCCTTTCGACACCTCGACGCCGGAACTCACGTCAACGGCCCAGGGCCGTACGCGGCTGATGCCATCGGTCACGTTTGCAGGCGTGAGTCCACCAGACAAAACGAGGCGAGAGCTGGCGTTTAGAAGCGGATGTGACCAAGGGAAAGCGTTCCAGTCGAATGATTGACCTCCACCGCCAAAACCCTCGACATGGGCGTCGAGCAAGACAGCCTGGGCGGCGGCAAAGTCCAGCGCGTATTTTAGGAGATCAAAGCCTGCCCCGGCCGGGCCGGTGGGTATGCGCGCCGCGCGCAGGAACGGGCGGCCAGTGGCCAGACAGTCATCGGGTGTTTCGTCGCCGTGGAATTGCAGCAGGGCATTGGGCACGGCAGCAGTACCTTGGGTGATGAATTCGGGGCTGGCGTTCACGAACAACAGCACCGGTGTGACGAAAGCCGGCAAGCGGCGCGCCAGTTCCCCAGCACGCTCCGGCGAGACGAAGCGCGGGCTCTGGGGGTAGAGCACGAAACCGACAGCGTCCGCACCGGCCTGCACGGCGGTGTCCACGTCGGATTCGCGAGTCAGGCCACAGATCTTGATGCGAGTTCGAAAGGGTTTCATTAGCAGAAGTGACTTGTTCAAGGACACCGCGGAACCGGCTTTGCCGGGCCGCCAGTGTCGCCCCCTTGAGGGGGTGGCGCGAAGCGCCGCGGGGGTGGGTCAGGGAAGCCAGTCGAATGCCGGTGTGCGCGTGGGCAGACCCAGCGACTCATCGTACACGGGACCCAAAAAATACAGCCCGTCCGGGGAAAAGGTGGGCGCCGCCGCGTCGCGGCTTTTCGCCGCCAGCACCTCGGCCATCCAGTCGACCGGGCGGTTGCCGTTGCCAATGGCGATCAGGCAGCCCATGATGTTGCGGATCATGTGGTGCAGGAAGGCGGATGCTTCGAACTCGAAGCGCCAGTAGGCGCCGCGCCGAGTGATGTCGATGCGTCGCATCTTTTTGACGGGGCTGTGAGCCTGGCACGCCGAGGCTCGAAACGAGGTGAAGTCGTGTTCACCCACGAGCGTCTGCGCCGCCTGCTGCATGGATTCAAGCTGAAGTGGCCGGAACACCCAGCCCACCTGGCCATGGTCGATGCTGGGCCTGACCGGGGATTCAAGCAGCACATAGGCGTAGCGGCGCGAACGGGCGCTGGCGCGGGCATGAAAGCTGGCTGGCACGCGTTGCGCCCATTGCACGGCAATGTCGGGAGGCAGAAAACGGTTGGTGCCGCGTACCCAGGCATTGTCTGGCCGGGCGACCGGGGTGTCGAAATGCACCACCTGCATGAGTCCGTGCACGCCGGCATCGGTGCGCCCGGCGCACAGCGTGCTGACTTTGTCGAGGGCTGTGAATTCCGTCAGGGCCCGTTCCAGCTGGTCCTGCACCGTGCGGCCACTGGGTTGACTCTGCCAACCATCGTAGGCATGGCCGTGGTAGCTGACCCCCAGCGCGATGCGCAATGGCGGCGCCTCATGGGGAGAGGCGCCGGCAGATGTGGCCGTGATCAAAGGCGAATGCAGACCGCGGGGTCGTGTCAGGCGAGGTCGGCCAGGAAGGTGCCTGCCTTGGTTCGCAGAGTGCCGGAGGCTTCGGCCAACACTTCTTCGGCCAGTGATCGCGCGCCTTCAAGGTCACCGATGGCCCGAAATTCTTCGGCCAGGGAAAGCTTGGTTTCGAGCGGATTTTCTGCGCTCAGTCTGCTGGGTTCGTCACCCTTGGCTGGCTCAGGCTCACTCAGCTCCAGTTCAATGTCGCTCAGGTCAAAGGACAACAGTTCGGCCGTGGGCGGGTTGGCTGTGGATGTGCCGTGGTCCTGTCCGTTGCTGCTCTGGACCGATGGCGATGAGGGCTCATCAAAATCGAACGCCGGCAGCACTTCGCTGTCGTCAAATGTGGGCTGTTCCGCCGAACCATCCACGGTTTTTGCCGTTGGCGCTGACGAGGACAAAGGTACAGGCTCCGAGGGAAAATCCAGGTCAAAGTCCATCGGACGGGAGGCCATGTCGCTGACCTCGCCTGGTGCGCTCGTGAGCGCCTCCGTTTGTGCCAGATCGTCCAGGCTGGACATCTGGGCTTCCACCGGGGCGGGCATTTGCAGCGCGGCCGGTGCCGAAGGCTCATCCAGCCCAATGTCCAGATCAAGGTCAAGACCGAGGTCGGCGTCAGCTTCGGCGCCAATGGGTGCACCGGGGGTGGTGTGTTGTGAGAGCGTGCTGTTGCCAAAAGGAATGGTGTTGGCGCTACCGGTAACAACAGCGCCCGGTTTGGCCGCCGGACTGCCACCAGGCTGGTACAGCGGATTGTTCGGATCCAGTTCTTTGCCCAGACCGCAGGCGTGTTCCCACTCAGCCCCTTGCCCCTGGGTGAGACCGTAGGCTTCGGTGGCTACCACTTCAAAGGCCTTGGTGTCCCGGCGCTTGGCGTAGATCTCCAGCAACTTGTTGTGGATGGCCACGCGTGTGGGGGTGCTGCGCATGGCCTCCTTGAGAATCTCTTCTGCCTGAAGGTCGCGGCCATAGGCGAGGTAAACGTCGGCCTCGGCAACCGGATCCACGTCACCCGCTGCGTCCAGCTGGCTAGGCGAGTACACCATGGAGGAGCCCGATGCCGACGCTTCGGCGGTGTCAATGCGCTGTCCGCCGCTGGAGCCAAAGAACGAATCGGGTTGCAGCCGGCTTTCGAGGAAGGAGCTGTCTGCGGCGGACGTCTTCTTGCGCTGGCGCATGCGGTACAGGCCCAGACCGGCAAGCAGTGCGAGCAATCCACCGGCTGCAGGCAGCACGAATGGGTTGCCGAGCAGCTGTTCCATGAAGGAAGGTTCATCAACTGCTGGAACAGGCATCGGTGCCGCGGGTTTGGGCGCAGGTGCCGGGGCAGGCGTTTGTGCAACGGGCGGCGCTGGCGGTTCAACGGGTGCGGCGGGGGTCGCGGGCGCAGGTATTGCCGCAGGCGTAGCAACCACTTCCGGGGTAACCGCTGCCGGCTTCGGCGCGTCCGGCGCAGCCGGAGCGCTGCCAGCGGCAGCCGTTGGCGCCGCGGCTGGAGCGATCTTGTTCAGCTCTTCAATGTTGCGGGAGAGTTCAGCGACCCGGGTTGACGCTTCGCCTGCGCGACGTTCCTCAGCGATCTTGGCTTCCGGTGCGGACTGACCTGGCGCGGCGGCACCCTTGGACAGCGTCAGCTTGTCCTGGGTTGCAGGCGCTGGCTTCTGGTCCTGGACTTCGGCCTGCACACGACCCGCGGCTTGCCGGTCTGCGGCGGCGACCTCGGCTGCGGGGACCCGGCTCGCCAGTCGACGGCGGAACTCATTGAAATCGCTGCTCTGCGCTGCGATGATCTGGCGCGCCTCGCCGCTTGGCGTGGCTGCTGCAGCCGTCTCATCGGGCAGCTCCACCAGGGAACCCGCTTTGATTCGGTTGACGTTGCCGCCGATGAATGCATCGGGGTTGGCACGCAGCATGGCCACGAGCATCTGATCGAGAGACACATTGGCAGGCAAGTGGCTGGCCGCAATGCGCCCGGCGGTGTCACCTGTCTTGACCCGCACACGCGAGGCGGTGCCAGCTCCGGCATCGGGCGCGGCAGATGCCGGAGCGGCGGGTGCGCGGGCGACTGGGGCAGAGGCAGCCTCGGGGGGGCGGACGGCCGCAGTCGATGGCACAGCAGGCGGAGTGACCGGTGCAGGCGTCGCCTGTGCTGTCACTGCGGGCGCCAAAGGCGCTGGCACTGGCGGACGCAGGTTGGGGGGGTCAAACAACAGCGTGTAGTCGCGCACAATGCGGCCCGATGCCCAGTTGGCCTCCAGGATCATGTCCATGAAAGGCTCATTGACTGGGCGGCTGCCTGTCAGGCGCAGGAAAGCGCGGCCATCGGGGCGGCGCTGCAGAACGACTTGGAGGTCGGCCAGCGCAGCATTGAAGTCCATGCCGGCTGCACGGAACGCACCTGCTGCGGCCAAGCCCACACGCAGACTGGCCGATTCTTCAGCCGTGATTTCAAGCACATCAACCTCGGCCCGCAGGGGTTCCCCCAACGCTGATTGCACCACCATGCGCCCCAGTGCCAAGGCTTGAGCATCGCTGGCCTGCAGCAGGCCGGTGCACAAAACCACCGCGGCAGCTATTGCGTGTAACCGCGCAAGTCCTTTTGAACCGGTATCGCCGGCGGTGGCGCAGGTTCGGATGGATGGTGTGTGGCGGGTGTGAATTGGCACGTTGACCTCGACGTAAAAAACCGAGAATTGACCATAACATCAACGCATTACGGTGACAAGCTGAGAATTCGCTTGAGTTTCCCGGCTTGCGTGTGGCGCGCGTTCAACCCCCGCGGACGTTGTTGTTGCACAACGGGAAGTGGACCTTGGTGGAGGCCCACAACCGTTCCTCCCATCGCGAACTCAGGCGTCCAGCAGGATACGCAGCATGCGGCGCAGCGGTTCGGCAGCGCCCCACAACAACTGGTCGCCGATGGTGAAGGCGCCCACGTATTCCGGGCCCATGGCCAGCTTTCGGATGCGACCCACAGGAATCGTCATGGTGCCGGTGACCGCCACGGGCGTCAGGTCCTTGATGGTGGCTTCGCGGGTGTTGGGCACCACTTTGACCCACTGATTGTCCGCCGCGATCATGGCCTCGATATCGGCAGTCGGCACGTCTTTCTTGAGCTTGAAGGTCAATGCCTGGCTGTGGCAGCGCATCGCACCCACGCGCACGCAGAAACCGTCCACGGGGATGGCGGCCGAACCGAAGCCCTCACCCATGCCGAGGATCTTGTTGGTCTCGGCCATGCCTTTCCACTCTTCTTTCGACATGCCGTTGCCCAGGTCCTTGTCGATCCAGGGGATCAGCGAACCACCCAGCGGCACGCCGAAGTTGGCCGTCTCGGCGCCGGTCAGGCTGCGCTGCTTGGCGATCACCTTGCGGTCGATCTCCAGGATGGCGCTCTTGGGGTCGTCCAGCAAGGCCTTCACTTCGGCATTCAGCGTGCCGTACTGCGTCAGCAGTTCGCGCATGTGCTGAGCGCCGCCGCCGGAGGCGGCCTGGTAAGTCTGGGTACTCATCCATTCGACCAGACCGGCTTTGTACAACGCGCCAACGCCCATGAGCATGCAGCTCACTGTGCAGTTGCCGCCCACCCAGTTCTTGCCACCGTTGGCCAGCGCGTCCTTGATCACCGGCATGTTCACCGGGTCCAAGATGATGACGGCATCCTTTTCCATGCGCAGCGTGGAGGCGGCGTCGATCCAGTGGCCGTTCCAGCCTGCGGCGCGCAGCTTGGGAAACACTTCACTGGTGTAGTCGCCACCCTGGGCGGTGATGATGATGTCGCAGCGCTTGAGGGCCGCGATATCGTGCGCGTCCTGCAGCGTGGCCTCGTTCTTCGCCATCGCAGGGGCCTTGCCGCCAGCGTTGGAGGTTGAGAAGAACAGGGGCTCGATCAGGTCGAAGTCGTTTTCCGCGACCATGCGATCCATCAACACCGAGCCAACCATGCCGCGCCAGCCGACCAAACCAACCAACTTGCTCATTTCAAACGCCCTTTCAAGTAGATAAAACAGGTCCAGACCAGACCGACTTGCCCGGCTCGTCTGGCCGGGGAGGGCGCACGACGAACCAGGCTGGATCAGCCCTTAATGGTCGTGGTTTTGATGGTGATTGCGCGCAGAGCCTCACCGGCCAGGACGGCGGGTGCTTTGTTCAGGTTGAACGGGCGGGCGGCAAACATGGGTGGAGATTGTACCGGATGGTGGCTTGGGCGAAGCTGACACGCGGGCGCAAGAAAGGCAGCCCGTGTGCTGCCTTGTCCGGACAACGAGGTGATGTGATCAGCCCAGCGCCTTGACCACCGCATCGCCCATCTGGGCGGTGCCCACCTTGGTGGTGCCTTCACTCCAGATGTCGGGTGTGCGCAGCCCCTGCGCCAGCACCTTTTGCACGGCAGCTTCGATGCGTTGCGCGGCAGTTTCCTGATTCAGGCTGAAGCGCAGCATCATGGCTGCGCTCAGGATGGTGGCCAGCGGGTTGGCCACGCCCTTGCCGGCGATGTCGGGCGCGCTGCCATGGCTGGGCTCGTACAGGCCCTGGTTCTTCGAGTTCAGCGAGGCCGAGGGCAGCATGCCAATGGAGCCGGTGAGCATGGAGGCTTCGTCGGAAAGAATGTCGCCGAACATGTTGCCGGTGACGACCACGTCAAAAGCCTTGGGCGCCTTGACCAGCTGCATCGCAGCGTTGTCCACGTACATGTGCTGCAGTTCCACGTCGGGGTACTGGGCGTGCACCTCGGTGACCACGTCTTTCCAGAACTGGAAGGTCTCCAGTACGTTGGCCTTGTCCACGCTGGTGACCTTCTTGCTGCGCTTGCGTGCTGCCTGGAAGGCGACATGGGCGATGCGCTCGATCTCGGGCTTGCTGTAGCGCATGGTGTCAAACGCTTCTTCGGCACCGGGGAAATGGCCGTCGGTGGCCACGCGGCGGCCGCGCGGCTGGCCGAAGTAGATGTCACCGGTCAGCTCGCGGATGATGAGGATGTCCAGGCCGGCGATCAGCTCGGGCTTGAGGCTGGAAGCCCCCACCAGCTGTTCGTAGCAGATGGCGGGACGGAAGTTGGCGAACAGGCCCAGGTGTTTGCGCAGGCCCAGGATGGCCTGCTCGGGGCGCAACGGGCGGTCGAGCTTGTCGTATTTCCAGTCACCGACGGCGCCGAACAGGATGGCGTCGGCGGCCTTGGCCAGGTTGAGCGTGGACTCGGGCAGCGGATGCCCGTGGGCTTCGTACGCCGCGCCGCCGACCAGGGCCGATTCCATTTCGAAGGGGAGCTCGAGCGCGTTGAGGACCTTGACCGCTTCGGCGACGATTTCGGTGCCGATGCCGTCACCCGGGAGAACTGCGATTTTCATGAGATGAATGTCTGGAGTTGAAGGGGTGCCCGATCAGGACACCATCGTGTGGGCGAGCCACGGTTTGGTGGCAAGACGCTGGGCCTCGAAGGCCTGTATCTTGTCCTTGTGGCGCAAGGTCAGGCCGATGTCATCCAGACCGTTGAGCAGGCAGTACTTGCGGAAGGCCTGCACCTCGAACGGGATTTCTTCGCCTTGAGGTTTCACGATCACCTGGCGTTCCAGGTCGATGGTCAGCTGGTAGCCCGGGAAGGCATACACCTCGTCGAACAGTTGGGCGACCGTGGCCTCGGGCAGCACGATGGGCAGCAGGCCGTTCTTGAAGCAGTTGTTGAAGAAGATGTCGGCGTAGCTCGGTGCAATCACGGCGCGAAAGCCGTACTGGTCGATGGCCCATGGCGCGTGTTCGCGGCTGGAGCCGCAGCCGAAATTCTTGCGGGTCAGCAGCACCGAGGCGCCAGCGTAGCGCGGCTGGTTGAGCACGAAGTCCGGGTTCGGCTTGCGCGTGGCGGGGTCCTGGCCGGGCTCGCCCTTGTCCAGGTAGCGCCACTCGTCGAACAGGTTGGGGCCGAAGCCGGTTTTCCGGATGGATTTGAGGAACTGCTTGGGGATGATGGCGTCGGTGTCGACGTTTTCGCGGTCCATGGGGGCCACGAGGCCCTGGTGAATGGTGAATTTCTGCATGATGGTGTGAGGAGGTTGTGAGGCTGGCTTCAGTTGATCGCGCCCTTGACGGCTTCGCCGGCCTTCTCCAGCCCGGAGCCGACCGACTGGCCGACGGCCTTGCCGCCTTCGACGGTCTTGTCCTTGACTTCGATGGCCTTGTCAACGACCGCGTCTTTGACGTCTAAAGCCTTGTCCTTGACCACGTGCGCGTCCTGTCTGATGCCTTGCACGGTGTTGCAGGCGGCCAGTGACACCAGCGTTGCAGTGGCAAGCAGGGTGATCAGGGGTTTGACAGAGCACATGGGAGGACTCCTTGATGAGGACTCGGGATGGCAGGTCAGGCGATGGTGCGCACATCCATGAAATGGCCGTGGATCGCGGCGGCGGCGGCCATTGCCGGGGACACCAGGTGGGTGCGGCCACCGGCGCCCTGGCGGCCTTCGAAGTTGCGGTTGCTGGTGGAGGCGCAGCGTTCGCCGGGTTCCAGTCGGTCGGCGTTCATGGCCAGGCACATCGAGCAGCCGGGTTCGCGCCACTCGAAGCCGGCGGCCTTGAAGATCTCGTGCAGGCCTTCGCGCTCGGCCTGTTCCTTG
This sequence comes from Hydrogenophaga sp. ZJX-1, assembly GCF_048590325.1. Lineage (NCBI taxonomy): Bacteria > Pseudomonadati > Pseudomonadota > Betaproteobacteria > Burkholderiales > Comamonadaceae > Hydrogenophaga > Hydrogenophaga sp. ZJX-1. Next base: position 541,391 of record NZ_JBMBRA010000004.1, on the reverse strand, counting down.
ACCAGACCGGAGCCGGGAACGACCATCGCCAGCTTGATGTTTTTGGCCACCTTCTGGCCCAGCTTTTTCACCACCGCTGCGGCCTCGCGCATGTCTTCGATGCGGCTGTTGGTGCAGGAGCCGATGAACACCTTGTCCACGAAGATGTCGTTCAGGGCCTTGCCCGGCTCCAGCGCCATGTAGGTGAGCGCACGCTCGATGGCGCCGCGCTTGTTCGGGTCTTTTTCCTTCTCGGGATCGGGCACGCGGGCGTCCACGCCGAGCACCATCTCGGGCGAGGTGCCCCAGGTGACCTGCGGCACGATGCTGCTGGCGTCCAGCTCCACCACGGCATCGAACTTCGCATCGGCGTCCGATTGCAGACCCTTCCAGTAGGTCACGGCCTGCTCCCATTCCACCCCGGTGGGGGAGAGCGGGCGACCCTTGACGTATTCGATGGTTTTTTCATCCACTGCCACCAGACCCGCGCGAGCACCGCCCTCGATGGCCATGTTGCACACCGTCATGCGGCCTTCCATGGACAGCGCGCGGATCGCGCTGCCGCCGAACTCGATGGTGTAGCCGGTGCCGCCAGCGGTGCCGATCTTGCCGATGATGGCCAGCACGATGTCCTTGGCGGTCACGCCCTTGGCGAGTTGCCCGTCCACGCGCACCAGCATGTTCTTGGCCTTCTTGGCCAGCAGGGTCTGCGTCGCCATGACGTGCTCGACCTCGCTGGTGCCGATGCCGTGCGCGAGCGCGCCAAACGCCCCGTGGGTGCTGGTGTGGCTGTCGCCGCAGACCACCGTCATGCCGGGCAGGGTGGCGCCGTTTTCCGGACCGATCACGTGCACGATGCCCTGGCGTTGGGACATGAAGGGGAAGAAAGCTGCCGCGCCGAATTCGGCGATGTTGTCGTTCAGCGTGGTGATCTGCTCTTTGCTGATCGGGTCGGTGATGCCGTCGTAGCCCTGTTCCCAGCCGGTGGTGGGCGTGTTGTGGTCGGCGGTGGCGACGATCGAACTCACGCGCCAGACCTTGCGGCCCGCTTGGCGCAGGCCTTCAAACGCCTGTGGACTGGTCACTTCGTGCACGAGGTGGCGGTCGATGTAGAGGACGGACGTGCCATCCTCTTCGGTGTGGACGACGTGTTCGTCCCAGATCTTGTCGTAGAGCGTGCGTGCCATGGGGAGGGTTTCCTTTTCTGATGGAATTTTATGCGTGGGGGTCTGTAACGGTGTGTTGCCCTGACTGCTCGCCCAGGTGGGCAACGAGCAGCCGGGCGGTGACGGGCAAGGTCGAAAAATCGCGGGCCACCAGGTCGATCTGCCGGGTGGCCCAGTCATCGGTGAGCGCCACGCAGGTGAGCTCGCCCACGCCGTGCATCAGCTCGAAAGCACGCTGGGGCATCAGGCCGACGCCCAGACCGTTGTGGATCATGCGGCACATGGCGTCCAGCCCGGTCACCCGGATGCGCAAGCGGATGCCGCGGCCGGCGGTGGTGGCCGCCTGGTGCATGGCCTGGTAGATGGAGCTGTTGGCGTGCAGTCCCACATGATCCCAGTCGAGGCTGTCGATGAAAGCCAGTTGTTCCACGCCCGCGAGAGGATGCTCCTGCGGGACGATCAGCACCAACTGGTCTTGCCGGTAGGGGCGGGTCTGCAGTTCGGGCAGGGGCCCGCTCACCCCCGTGTGGCAGATGCCCAGATCGGCCGCGCCTTCCTGCACGGCCCGCACCACCTCGCTGGACAGGTGTTCCTCCAGATCGATTTTGACCTGGTCGTGCAGGCGGGTGAAGCTGCCCAGGTCCTCGGGCAGGAACTGGACGATGGCCGAGATGTTGGCGTGCATGCGCACATGACCACGCACACCATCGGCGTATTCGGACAGCTCGCCCTGCATCTTGTCCAGACTGAACAGCACCGAGCGCGCATGGTGGAGCAGGCTCTGGCCGGCGGGCGTGGGGTTGGCACCCCGGGCATGGCGGTAGAGCAGGGTGGTGCCCACGGCGCTTTCAAGATCGGAGAGGCGCTTGCTCACGGCCGAGGTGGCCATGAACTCCTGCTCGGCCGCCTTGCCGATGCTGCCGCGCTCGCACACCGCCACAAAGAGCTGGAGCGAGGTGAGGTCGAGGCGGCGGGTGAAGCTGCGGTCCGGGGTGTTCATGGGTGACTCGTCGTGAATGACGATGAGTTATCAATTTTCTCACCTTGTTCGCAGGTTGATCATCGCATTTCGCGATGGGTGACCCCGCCAAAACAAAACCCGCCATTGGCGGGTTTTGTTTTGGGGACGAGGCCGGCGCGGAACCGGCTCTGCCGAGCCCTGCTGGCGCTTCCTGGAAGGGAGACGCCGCAGGCGGTTCGGGGTTTATCGCTTGAAGCCAGCGGGGACGTCGCGGCGCTCGGAACCCGTGAACAGCTGGCGCGGACGGCCGATCTTGTACTCGGGGTCGCTGATCATTTCGTTGAGCTGGGCGATCCAGCCGACCGTGCGGGCCAAGGCGAAGATGCCGGTGAACAGGTTCACCGGGATGCCGATGGCGCGCTGCACGATGCCGGAATAGAAGTCCACGTTCGGGTACAGCTTGCGCGAGACGAAGTATTCGTCTTCCAGGGCAATGCGCTCCAGTTCCTTGGCCAGCTTGAACAGCGGGTCGTTTTCCAGGCCCAGTTCCTTCAGCACTTCATCGCAGGTTTCCTGCATCAGCTTGGCGCGAGGATCGTAGTTCTTGTAGACGCGGTGACCGAAGCCCATCAGCTTCACGCCGCTGTTCTTGTCCTTGACCTTCTCCATGAACTCGCCGACCTTGGCCACGCCGCCCTGGCGCTGGATGTCTTCCAGCATGTTCAGGCAGGCTTCGTTGGCGCCGCCGTGAGCGGGACCCCAGAGGCAGGCCACGCCGGCCGCGATGGCGGCAAACGGGTTGGTGCCCGACGAACCGCACAGGCGCACGGTGGATGTGGAGGCGTTCTGCTCGTGGTCGGCGTGCAGGATGAAAATGCGGTCGAGGGCGCGCTCAAGCACCGGGTTGACCTTGTACTCTTCGCACGGGGTACCGAACATCATGCGCAGGAAGTTGCCCGAATAGCTCAGGTCGTTCTTCGGGTACATGTAGGGCTGGCCCACGCCGTACTTGTAGGCCATCGCCACCAGGGTGGGCATCTTGGCGATCAGGCGGATGGCCGCCACGTGGCGGTGCTCCGGGTTGTTGATGTCGGTGCTGTCGTGGTAGAAGGCCGACAGACCACCCACCAGACCGGTCAGCACGGCCATGGGGTGGGCATCGCGGCGGAAGCCACGCAGGAAAAATTGCATCTGCTCGTTGACCATGGTGTGGTTGATCACGAGCTTGTGGAAATCGCCGCGCTGCTGGTCGTTGGGCAGATCGCCATTGAGCAGCAGGTAGCAGGTGTCGAGGTAGTCGCAGTTGGTGGCGAGCTGTTCGATGGGGTAGCCACGGTACAGCAGTTCACCCTTGTCACCATCGATGTAGGTGATGGCCGACTGGCAGGAAGCGGTGGACAGGAAGCCGGGGTCATAGGTGAACATGCCGGTCTGTGCGTACAGCTTGCGGATGTCGATCACGTCCGGGCCGATGCTGCCGGCATACACCGGCATATCAACGCTGGGGCTGCCGTTGGAGAACGACAGGGTGGCTTTGTTGTCTACGAGTTTCATTCGGTTTCCTTTTGAGGGGCTTAAACGGGTAGCCGGGCTGCGCGAAGCATGCCCAATACGTGTGTGACGTCGTCACGGGCCAGCTCGCCTTGGGGTGGTTTCCTGCCGAGCAACAGATCGAGCAGATCGTTGTCGGACAAGTCCATTAAAACCCCCAGAGCTTCAGCCTGCCTGACAGTCAAGCCAGATTCGTGCCTGGCGAAGAAGCTGTCGATGAACAGGTCGTTTTCGAGCAGTCCACGGCGGCAGCGCCAGCGCAGCTTGCTCAGAGCGCGTTGATCGAGCGGGGCGTCACAGGTGCTGGCATCCATAGTGGTTCGGGCAGTGTGCTCAGATCGAGCGCATCACCATCATTTCCTTGATTTTGCCGATGGCCTTTGTGGGGTTCAGTCCCTTGGGGCAGACGTCCACACAGTTCATGATGGTGTGGCAGCGGAACAGGCGGTACGGGTCTTCCAGGTTGTCCAGGCGTTCGCTGGTGGCTTCGTCGCGGCTGTCGGCGATAAAGCGGTAGGCCTGCAGCAGACCGGCTGGGCCGACGAACTTGTCCGGATTCCACCAGAAGCTGGGGCAGCTGGTCGAGCAGCTGGCGCACAGGATGCATTCGTACAGGCCGTTGAGCTCTTCGCGCTCCTCGGGGCTCTGCAGGCGCTCGGTCTGGGGTGGCGGGGTTTCGTTGATCAGGTAGGGCTTGATGCTGTTGTACTGCTTGAAGAACAGCGTCATGTCCACGATCAGGTCGCGCACCACCGGCAGACCGGGCAGCGGCTTCAAGGTGATCACGCCGGGCAGCGTGTTCATGTTGGTCAGGCAGGCCAGACCGTTCTTGCCGTTGATGTTCATCGCGTCCGAACCGCAGACGCCTTCGCGGCAGGAGCGGCGGAACGAAATCGAAGGATCGACCTTCTTGAGCTTCATCAGCGCGTCGAGCAGCATGCGCTCGTGGCCGTCCAGCTCGACCTCGATGGTCTGCATGTAGGGCTTGGCGTCTTTTTCCGGGTCGTAGCGGTAGATCTTGAATGTGCGAAGGGCCATGGTATTTTTCTCCGGGCTTGTTCGGTTCTGGGTGGGTGCTTAGAAGGTGCGAACCTTCGGGGGCACCGATTCCACGGTCAGCGGCTTCAAGTTGACGGGCTTGTACGACAGGCTGTTGGTGGCGCTGTCCCACAGCGTGTGCTTCATCCACTCGGCGTCGTTGCGACCCAGCGGGAACTGGGCGTCGTCGGCGGGGCGCTCGTAATCGTTCACGGTGTGCGCACCGCGGCATTCCTTGCGGGCTGCGGCCGAGGTCATGGTGGCTTGCGCCACTTCCATCAGGTTGTCCACTTCCAGCGCTTCGATGCGCGCCGTGTTGAACACCTTGGACTTGTCACCCAGGGTGATCTTGGCCACGCGCGAGCGCAGGGCGTTGATCTTGGTGACGCCTTCGTCCATGCTGGCCTGGGTTCGGAACACACCGGCGTGCTGCTGCATGATGGCGCGCATGTCGTTGGCCACGTCCTGGGCGTATTCGCCTTCGCTCGAAGCATCCAGGCGCGCGAGGCGGGCCAGGGTCTTGTCGGCGGCGTCGGCCGGCAGGGGCTTGTGCACCTGCAGCTTGTTGTTGTTCTCGACGATGTGGTTGCCTGCGGCGCGGCCGAACACCAGCAGGTCCAGCAGCGAGTTCGTGCCCAGGCGGTTGGCGCCGTGCACCGACACGCAGGCGCATTCGCCGACCGCGTAGAGGCCATTGACCACTTTTTGCGAGCCGCTGCCATCGGGCGTGACGACTTGACCGTTGATGTTGGTCGGGATGCCGCCCATCTGGTAGTGGATGGTGGGCACCACGGGGATCGGTTCGCGCGTGATGTCGACGTTGGCAAAGTTGTGGCCGATTTCCTCCACCGAGGGCAGGCGCTTGCGGATGGTTTCGGCGCCCAGGTGGTCGAGCTTCATCAGCACGTAGTCCTTGTTGGGACCGCAGCCTCGGCCTTCCTTGATTTCCTGGTCCATGCAGCGCGAAACGAAATCGCGCGGGGCCAGATCTTTCAGTGTGGGCGCGTAGCGTTCCATGAACCGCTCGCCTTCGCTGTTGAGCAGGATCGCGCCCTCGCCGCGGCAGCCTTCGGTCAGCAGCACGCCTGCGCCGGCCACGCCGGTGGGGTGGAACTGCCAGAACTCCATGTCCTGCAGCGGCACACCAGCACGCGCCGCCATGCCCAGGCCGTCGCCGGTGTTGATGAAGGCGTTGGTGGAGGCGGCGAAGATGCGGCCTGCGCCACCCGTGGCCAGCAGGGTCTGCTTGGCTTCGAGGATGTAGGTTTCGCCGGTTTCCATTTCCAGCGCGGTCACGCCGATCACGTCGCCGTCGGCGTCGCGGATCAGGTCCAGTGCCATCCATTCGACGAAGAAGGTGGTGCGGGCCTGCACGTTCTGCTGGTACAGGGTGTGCAGCATGGCGTGGCCGGTGCGGTCGGCCGCAGCGCAGGCGCGTTGCACCGGCTTTTCACCGTAGTTGGCGGTGTGGCCGCCAAAGGGGCGCTGGTAGATCGTGCCGTCGGGGTTGCGGTCGAACGGCATGCCGAAGTGTTCGAGCTCGTAGACAACCTTCGGGGCTTCGCGGCACATGAATTCGATGGCGTCCTGGTCGCCCAGCCAGTCCGAACCCTTGATGGTGTCGTAGAAGTGATAGTGCCAGTTGTCTTCGCTCATGTTGCCGAGCGAGGCCGACACGCCGCCCTGGGCGGCCACGGTGTGCGAACGGGTCGGGAACACCTTGGAGAGCACGGCCACTTTCAGTCCGGCGCGGGCGAGTTGCAGCGAGGCGCGCATGCCGGAGCCACCGGCGCCGACGATCACGACGTCAAATTGGCGCTTGGGAAGATTTGCAGTAACGGTCATGGCTTCAGAGCCTCCAGAGAACTTGAACAGCCCAGCCCAGACAGGCCACGAGCCAGACGATGGTGAAGATGTGCAGGACAAGGCGGATGCCGGCGGGCTTGACGTAGTCCATCCAGATGTCGCGCATGCCGAACCATACGTGCCAGGCCAGGGCCACGAACACGACAAAGGTCAGGGCCTTCATCCACTGGGCAGCGAAGATGCCGGCCCAGGTTTCGTAGCCCATGGGGCCGCTGGAAAAAATCACCTGCGCGAGCACGATGAAGGTGAAGAGGGCGACGAGACCGCCGGTGACGCGCTGGGCGAGCCAGTCGCGCAGGCCGTAGTGGGCGCCAGTGACGACGCGCTTGGAACCGAAGTTGACAGACATGGGGTTGTTCCTCTTGATGACCGTGCTCAGTACAGGCCGAACAGCTTGGCGCCCAGGACCAGCGTGAGGCCGATGCTCAGGGCCAGCGTGACGATGGCCGACGATTTGCCGAACTCTTTGCTGACGGCGTGGGCCACGTCCATGTACAGGTGGCGCAGGCCGGCGATCAGGTGGTGCAGGTAGGCCCAGATGATGGCGAGCACGACCAGCTTGAAGAACCAGCCCGGCACGAAACCGATGCCGGCAGAGAAGGCCGCGCTGAAGCGTTCAAAGGACAGCTCGGACGACACCGAGGTGTCAAACAGCCAGACGATCAGCGGCAACAGGATGAACATCAGGCCACCGCTGGCGCGGTGCAGGATCGACACCCAACCCGCCAGTGGCAGGCGGTAGGTGGTCAAGTCTGTGAAGGCGTTGATGTTGCGGAATTCGGGCCGCTTCTTGGTCAACTCGGTCATGGTGGGCTTTCTTCCGGTGAGGATGCAGGGAGGTTGGAAGGTTTCTTGTAACTCGTTGGTAACTCAGACCACGGGCCCGCAAATTCTATTGCAACGCAGCATACCGTTGCCTGACACGGTGCGAGTGCGGCTGGTGTTGATGGCGATGCGGACCATGGCGCTCAACTCAATTCGTTGTGGTAGTGCCGGGTTTCCGTGCGGTAGAGGCCGCGGCGCAGTTCCATGGGCACATCGTTGTAGGTGTAGGCCAGCCGTTCGACGCTGAGCAGGGCATGTCCTGCTTCGATGCCGAGCCAGCTCGCGGTATCGGCATCGGCGTTGACCGCCTTGAGCTTTTCGACGGCCCTCACCATGCGCACGCCGAACTGGGTCTCGAACAGCGCATACATGGGGCCCTTGTCTTCGGCCAGCGTTTCCTGCGTGAGTCCCTTGAAGGCTGTTCCGGGCAACCACAGGTCTTCCAGAATGGCCGGCGTGCCGCCGAAGGCCAGCACCCGACGGACCTGCAGCACCGGATCGCCGGTGCGCAAGGCGAGCTGGCGCGCGACCTCCGCCGGTGCGCGCAGACGGCGGCACTCGATGATGCGCCGCTCGGCGGGCCCCTGGGCTTCCAGCGAGCCGGTGTCGGGCAGCAGGCGCAGAAAGCGGTACTGGATGTGTTGTTCGGCGTGGGTCGCCACGAAGGTGCCCTTGCCCTGTCGGCGCACGAGCAGGTTGTCGGTGGCGAGTTCGTCGATGGCCTTACGCACCGTGCCCTGGCTCACACGGTAGCGAGCGGCCAGATCGAACTCGCTGGGAATCATGTCGCCCGGTTTCCACTCGCCGGCCTGCAGGCTGCGCAGGATCAGGGTCTTGATCTGCTGGTACAGCGGGCTGAACGCCGGGGCACCCTGACCGGGTGAACCGATGGCGTCGCCGCTGTTCTGTGCACCCGGATCCTCTGTGGATCGGGTGTCCATTGATGACGGATCGGGCAGAAAGGTGGGTGGGGTGGCCATGGTTTTGTGAACTCGATGGTGTCACCGTGGGTGTCCGGCGACGAGGTCAATGATATCTTATATAAGACATAAGACAAATTGACCAATCAGGGTTTGCGAGGGTACACTTCAAGGCTGAGCCTGGTTCACGGTTTGCGGGTTTACCCGCGCTTCGTGAGGTCCCGGACCCGGGGTTCTTCCCGTCCGCTTTTCATTTATCCAACGTCCTTTTCTGGAGTTTTCACCATGAGCAAGAAGCCCGTTCGTGTTGCCGTCACCGGTGCCGCAGGTCAAATTGGTTACGCCCTGTTGTTCCGCATCGCCTCGGGCGAAATGCTGGGCAAAGATCAGCCCGTGATCCTGCAGTTGCTGGAAATCCCTGACGAGAAGGCCCAGAAGGCGCTCAAGGGCGTGATGATGGAATTGGAAGATTGCGCCTTCCCGCTGCTGGCTGGCATGGAAGCCCACAGCGATCCGATGACCGCCTTCAAGGACACCGACTACGCGCTGCTGGTCGGCTCACGTCCGCGCGGTCCCGGCATGGAGCGCGCTGAACTGCTCGCCATCAACGGCGCCATCTTCACGACCCAGGGCAAGGCGCTCAACGCCGTCGCTTCTCGTGACGTCAAGGTGCTGGTGGTCGGCAACCCCGCCAACACCAACGCCTACATCGCCATGAAGGCCGCCCCCGATCTGAAGCCGGGCAACTTCACCGCCATGCTGCGCCTGGACCACAACCGCGCCGCCAGCCAGCTGGCCGCCAAGACCGGCAAGGCCGTGTCCTCCATCAAGAAGCTGGCCGTGTGGGGCAACCACTCGCCCACGATGTACGCCGACTACCGCTTCGCCACCATCGACGGCGCTTCGGTCAAGGACATGATCAACGACCAGGTCTGGAACAAGGACGTGTTCCTGCCCACCGTCGGCAAGCGCGGCGCGGCCATCATTGAAGCGCGTGGCCTGAGCTCCGCCGCCTCGGCCGCCAACGCCGCCATTGACCACATGCGCGACTGGGCCCTGGGCACCAACGGCGAATGGGTCACGATGGGCATCCCCTCGCAAGGCTGGTACGGCATCCCCAAGGAAGTCATGTTCGGCTTCCCGGTCACCTGCGCCAACGGCGAATACACCGTGGTCGAAGGCCTGGACATCGACGCCTTCTCGCAAGAGTGCATCAACAAGACCCTGGCCGAGCTGCAAGGCGAGCAGGACGGCGTCAAGCACCTCCTGTAACCCGTTGGTAACCACGGCGTGATCCATCCGCGCGACATCCTCCTCGTTGCCCAGGCCGGCGCGTTCGCGCTGCCGGTCTGCGACCACTACAGCGGTGTGGAAGCACGGATGAAAAAGAGCCTGCAGTTGCAGGCCGAGATGGCGGCCGAGTTCGGTACCTGTGTCTTTGACGTCACGCTGGATTGCGAAGACGGTGCACCTGTGGGCGGCGAGGCCGATCACGCGGCGCTGGTGACCGGACTGGCCCTGGCCGCCGCGTCCGAAGCCCGCGTGGCCGTGCGCGTTCACCCGGTGGACCACCCCGCGTTCGACGCCGATGTGGCGACCATCGCGGGCCAGGCCGCATCGCACCTGACGCACCTGATGGTGCCCAAGGTCGAGTCGGTTGCCGATGTGCAGCGTGCTGTCGCGGCCATGGACGCCGCCGGTGCAACCTCACTCCCGCTGCATGTGCTGATCGAGTCGCCCGCCGCGGTGCACCGCGCCTTTGACATCGCCGCCCACCCGCGCGTGCAATCGCTCAGCTTCGGCCTGATGGATTTTGTGTCGGCCCATGGCGGCGCGATCCCGGCCGATGGCATGGGCGTGGCCGGTCAATTCAGCCACCCGCTGGTGCTGCGCGCCAAGATCGAGATCGCTTCGGCCTGTCACGCACACGGCAAGGTTCCCTCGCACAACGTGGTCACCGAGTTCAAGGATCCCGCCGCGTTGCAGGCCGCCGCGCACAAGGCTGCCCGCGAGCTGGGCTACACCCGCATGTGGAGCATCCACCCGGACCAGATCCGGCCGATCCTGGCCGCGTTTGCGCCCGAAGACCGTGAGATCGACACGGCCGCCGGCATCATCGAACGCGCCGCCGCCGCCGACTGGGCGCCGGTGCAGTTCGACGGCCGCCTGCACGACCGCGCGAGCTATCGCTTCTACTGGCAGGTGCTCGAACGGGCGCACCAGACCGGGCATGCCGTGCCCGAATCCGTGCGCCACTGGTTCGAATCAGCCCCATCGGCGCCCCTGGCGACGGTCCAAGCCGTGGGGCACTGAGTTTGCTTGGTCCCCACGCTCCCTGTCTTCCCTCATAACAGTTCCTTCCCCACCCCTCTGGAGAAAACCATGTCGACCTTCCTGACCGACTACCGCGCCCACGCTGCCGAACGCGCCGCCCTGGGCATTCCGCCGCTGCCGCTTGAAGCCAAGCAGGTCGCCGACCTGATCGAACTGATCAAGGCCCCGCCGGCCGGAGAAGACGCTTTCCTGATGGACCTGCTCACGCACCGCGTGCCCCCGGGCGTGGACGATGCGGCCAAGGTCAAGGCCTCGTTTTTGGCCGCGGTCGCGCACGGCGATGAAAAGGTCGGCCTGATCTCCAAGGCCAAGGCCACCGAACTGCTCGGCACCATGGTGGGCGGCTACAACGTGCACCCGCTGATCGAGCTGCTGGACGATGCCGAAGTCGCCGCCGTGGCCGCCGCCGCGCTGAAGAAGACGCTGCTGATGTTCGACTTCTTCAACGACGTCGCCGAAAAAGCCAAGGCCGGCAACGCCCATGCCAAGGACGTGATGCAGAGCTGGGCCGACGGCGAGTGGTTCACCAGCCGCCCCGAAGTCGACAAGAAGATCACCGTCACCGTGTTCAAGGTGCCCGGCGAAACCAATACCGACGACCTGTCGCCCGCGCCCGACGCCTGGAGCCGCCCCGACATCCCGCTGCACTACCTGGCGATGCTGAAGAACACCCGCGAAGGCGCGGCCTTCAAGCCCGAAGAAGACGGCAAGCGCGGCCCGATGCAGTTCATCGAAGACCTGAAGAAAAAGGGCCACCTCGTGGCCTACGTGGGCGACGTGGTGGGCACCGGCTCTTCGCGCAAGTCCGCCACCAACTCGGTGATCTGGGCCACCGGCCAGGACATCCCCTTCGTGCCGAACAAGCGCTTCGGCGGCGTCACGCTGGGCGGCAAGATCGCGCCCATCTTCTTCAACACGCAGGAAGACTCGGGCTCGCTGCCGATCGAAGTCGACGTGACGAAGCTGGAAATGGGCGACGTCGTTGACGTGATGCCCTACGACGGCAAGATCGTGCGCAACGGCGAAACCGTGGTCGAGTTCAAGCTCAAGAGCGACGTGCTGTTCGACGAAGTGCGCGCCGGCGGCCGCATCAACCTGATCATCGGCCGCTCGCTCACCGCCAAGGCGCGCGAGTTCCTCGGCCTGCCCGCCTCCACGCTGTTCCGCCTGCCCACCACGCCCGTGGCGACCAAGGCCGGCTTCACGCTGGCGCAGAAGATGGTCGGCCGCGCCGTCGGTCTGCCGGAAGGCCAGGGCGTGCGCCCTGGCACCTACTGCGAGCCGAAGATGACCACCGTGGGTTCGCAAGACACCACCGGCCCGATGACCCGCGACGAGCTGAAGGACCTGGCCTGCCTGGGCTTCAGTGCCGACCTGGTGATGCAGTCCTTCTGCCACACCGCGGCCTACCCCAAGCCGGTCGACGTGAAGACGCACCGCGAACTGCCCAAGTTCATCAGCAGCCGTGGCGGCGTGTCCCTGCGTCCGGGCGACGGCGTGATCCACAGCTGGCTCAACCGCCTGCTGTTGCCCGATACCGTGGGCACCGGCGGTGACTCGCACACCCGTTTCCCGATCGGCATTTCTTTCCCCGCCGGTTCCGGCCTCGTGGCCTTCGGCGCCGCCACCGGCGTGATGCCGCTGGACATGCCCGAATCGGTGCTGGTGCGCTTCAAGGGCACCATGCAGCCCGGCATCACGCTGCGCGATCTGGTGCACGCGATTCCGCTGTACGCCATCAAGGCCGGTCTGCTGACCGTGGCCAAGGCCGGCAAGAAGAACGTGTTCTCCGGCCGTATCCTGGAAATCGAAGGCCTGCCCGACCTGAAAGTCGAACAGGCGTTCGAGCTGTCCGACGCTTCCGCTGAGCGCTCGGCCGCCGGTTGCACCGTGAAGCTGAACCCCGCTCCGATCAAGGAATACCTCACCAGCAACATCGTGCTGATGAAGAACATGATCGCCGACGGTTACGCCGACGCGCGCACGCTGCAGCGCCGCATCGAGAAAGTCGAAGCCTGGCTGGCCAACCCGAACCTGCTCGAAGCCGACAAGGACGCCGAATACGCGGCCGTGATCGAGATCGACCTGAACGAACTGACCGAGCCGGTGCTGTGCTGCCCGAACGACCCGGACGACGCCAAGCTGCTGAGCGAAGTCGCCGGCGCCAAGATCGATGAAGTGTTCATCGGCTCCTGCATGACCAACATCGGTCACTTCCGTGCCGCGTCCAAGCTGCTCGAAGGCAAGCGCGACATCCCGGTCAAGCTGTGGATCGCCCCGCCAACCAAGATGGACGCCAGCGAGCTGACCAAGGAAGGCCACTACGGCGTCTTCGGCGCCGCCGGTGCCCGCACCGAAATGCCCGGCTGCTCGCTGTGCATGGGCAACCAGGCGCAGGTGCGCGAAGGCGCGACCGTGGTCTCCACCTCGACCCGCAACTTCCCGAACCGCCTGGGCAAGAACACGTTTGTGTACCTGGCCTCGGCCGAGCTCGCAGCGATCGCCTCCAAGATCGGTCGCATTCCCACCGTGGCCGAATACCAGGCCGACATGGGCGTGATCAACAAGGACGGCAGCAAGATCTACCAGTACCTGAACTTCGACCAGATCGAAGAGTACGCAGAAACCGCCAAGGGCGTGACGGCTTGATCGTCCGCGCGCTGAGCAATTGAGAACGGCCCTCCGGGGCCGTTTTTTTTTGCCGATGCGTCGCCATCCCGGCGAGCGCAGGCGCCTTGTTATGCTGACCGCATGAGGACATCACAGGCGCCATGGAGCATCGCAGCGCGGCTGGGCACCCTGCTGTTCAGCGCGGTGTTTGCCCTGGCGTTTGGCGGTGGCGGGCTGTATTTCGGCGTGCTGCCACTGGCCCGCACGATGAGCGCCGCCTGGGAGGTCCGGTCCTGGCAGGCGGTACCGGCCGAGGTGCTGTCGAGCCAGCTCACATCGAACCAGGGCAGCGACAGCACCACCTATGCGGTCCAGGTCCGCTACCGGTACACCGCCGCTGGCCGTACCCACGAATCCTCCCGCGTCGGGCTGGATCCGGCAGCCGGTTCGGACAACATCGGGGACTGGCACCAGCAATGGCACGCGCGTCTGAGTTCGGCCCGGGACCGGGGTCAACCGGTCACGGTCTGGGTGGACCCCGCAGACCCGACGAGGTCGGTGCTGGATCCTCACATCCGCTGGGCCAAGGCCATCTTCCACCTGCCGTTTGCGCTGGTGTTCACGGGCGTTGGCCTGGGGGCCTTGTGGGTGTTCTGGCGCGCGCTGTCGGGGCGTGATGGCGGCGCGTTGGATGCCGCCGCCGCTCGCAGTTCGGCCAGCCGCAGCCAGCGCGGGCTCTGGGTTTTTTCGCTGTTCTGGTGTGGCATCTCGTTTCCGATGGCGGCGCTGTTCTGGATGGGCGGTTCGCCCTGGTGGGCCCAGGTCTTTGTGTCGGTCTTCGTGGTGATCGGTATCGGCGTGCTCACGCTGGCCTGGCGGCAGTCGGTACTGGCGTGGCGCTTTGCTGGGACCTCGGTCCGCTTCGTACCGGCCGGGCCTCAGGCCGGGGAGTCCTTCGAGGTGGAACTGGCGCTGGCGTCCCGCGCGCTGCAGAACTCAGCGCCTGCTGGCCGGCGGCTGCGGCTCGCGCAGTACCGGGTGGACGATTCTGGCTCAGGCACCCAGGAACGGCAGGTGGAGGCCTTTGAGCGGGTGGCGACGGCGATGCCCGACATGGCCGGCGGCGAGCGGTGGCACGCGCGCTTTGAGCTGCCCGCCGACGCGCCCATGCATGGCGGCCGGCGCTCGGGGGAACGGGTCGACTGGCGGCTGGAAATCCTGACGGCGGAGGGGGCTGTCGAGGTGTCGTACGACGTGCCGGTTCAGGAGACGCCAGCCCGGTCTGCGGGCCACCCGATGGCCGCGCCCGACCGGTTTGACCGCCGGGCGGTCTGGGGGCACGAGGAGGCGATTGCGCCGCGCCACGAAGGGTGGTCGGCCGGCGACGCTCCATCGCCACTGCCATTGCCGGACCAGGTCCAGGTGGTCGAGCAATCCGATGCCTGGGAGATGCGGTTCCGGCAGAGCGGGTGGCGCTGGGCGGCCGCGTTGGCGATGGTGCCGGTGGTGGTTCTCTCGGGGCTGTGGTGGACGTCGGGGCCGCGCGCTTCCTGGTCCGATGCGCTGGGCTCCGGCCTCTGGTGGGGAGTGGCGTTCCTGCTGCTGTTTGTCTTGCACGCGGGTACACGGCAATGGCGCCTGCGGGTGCGCGACGACGGTGTGGAGCGGGAGCTGGCCTCCTGGATGTGGCGCCGGACGCGGGTGTTCCCGCTGGCGTCGCTCGATCACCTGTTCCACAAGCTGCTCTACACACAAAGCAGCGGACGGGCCACGACGGCGTTTCACGCGCTGCATGCCCGCGAGGTGGCCTCCGGGCCCTCGGTCCGGCTGACGCCGGGCCTGCCCGGGGCGGCTTCGGCGGTGGCAGTGGCGCAGGCGCTGCAGGCGGCCCGGGAGCACCGGGCCGGGCGCTTCACCCCCGGTGCCCTGCGCCCGCCATCCGGGGCGTCGTGGCGGCCTGCCGCGGGCTGGCTGGTCTGGACCCTGTGGCTGCTGTTGCTCGCCGCTGGGCCCGGCTGGCTGTAGGTGTCGTGTCGGTGCGGGCCGCGGTGGATGCGGGCCGGCAGGGGTTGGTCAGGGCAGGCCGGACAGCGTGCGCCAGCCTGGCCAGCCGTCGCGCGCGATGGCGAACTTGCGTGTGGCCTCGCTCCACGATGTGCCCGCGGCCATGGCCTCGCTGAAGGCCTGGGGATCGGTCACCCGTGTGCCGCCCAGCAGCGTGACACCGCGCTCGAACAGGGCGTCCGGCCACAGCCCGGCCGAAGGGCCGATCACCGCGAAGCGCTTCGCATTCGGCGCCGCGGCGAGCATGGCGTCCAGCGTGTCGTTGAGCAGCATGGTCGAGGTGCCCACCACCACGTTGCAGGGGGCGAGGTCGGCGCGGTCCAGCGTGATGTGCACGTTCGGGAAACGCTCGCGCTGGCGCGCGACCATCTCGGCGTTCATCTCCACCACCGAGAGCCGCCCGCCGGCCTCGGCGACGCGTTTCACCAGCGGCGGAAAGAAGCCGATCATGCCCAGGTGGTCATGCGCGGTCAGTTGCACGTCGCCGAGCGAATTGCCCGCGGGCGGCGGCTCGTAGCCCACCCGGCGCCAGACCGAGTCGGTCAGGGCGTTGACGGCAGCCAGTGCAATGGCGCGCTCGACCGCGCTGCCACCGGCCAGGCGTTGCGCGAGGGCCAGCGGGTCTGCGCCCTGCAAGGGCCCGTCACCGCCGCCGTGCGCGCGCAGCAGCGCGGCCAGCGTGTCGCCGAGCAACACATAGGACAGGCCAAATCCGCCGTCTTCCAGCTCGATGGCGCAGAACTCGGCATCGTGCTCACCCGCGGCGCCCGTGGTGTCTGGCCGGCGGGGCACGTGCAGACGGCGCACCCGGGGCGCGGGATGCCGCTGCGCGATGGCCGCGAGTTGCGAGAGGATGGCCGAGGCGATGGAGGGTATCGGGTTCATGGCGGCTGGAGGATGGCGTGACGGCGTTGCGGGCTCCGCAGGGACGGCACCGGTGGTCCGATTCTGGCACCTGGCGGGGCCGGAGCGCGACCCGCGGTGAATGAAGTGGACCCAGCCGGGGGCACCGCCGGACCTGCCGCGAGCCCTCAGCCGGCGAGCCCGGCGGCCATCGCGCGCAAGGCGTCGGCGGTGGTCTCGTCACCAGGGAAGAAGGTCTCCAACGCCAGTTCCTGCAGCGTGATGTCCACCGGCGAGCCGAACACGGTGGTGGTGCTGATCAGGTGCAGCGTGCCGCCCGGCGTCTGGAACAGGAAGGGCATGAGCACGCCGGGGTGTTCGCCGTCCAGGCGTTGCGCGGCGTCGGCGGGCTGGGACGGGTAGGCCATCAGTTCGGTCAGCAGGTCGGCCAGGCCTTCGTCACCCGTCTGGTGGATCTGCTGGCGCAGGCGCGCAAACAGGTGCTCGCGCCACTGGTTGAGGTTGGCGATGCGCGGCGCCAGGCCGCCCGGGTGCAGGCTGATGCGCAGCAGGTTGACGGGTCCCTGCAGCAACTCGGGCGCCACACCGGCCAGCAGCGGCGCGACCATGCGGTTGGCCATCACCAGGTTCCAGTGCCGGTCGAAGGCCACGGCGGGCCAAGGTTGGTGGCTGTCCAGGATGTGCTGTACGGCGCGGCGCGCGGCCTGCATGCTCGGGTCGTCCATGGCGTGCTCCCGGTACATGGGCGCGTAACCCGCCGCGACCAGCCAGGCGTTGCGCTCGCGCAGCGGCACGGCGAGCCGCTCGCACAGCCGCAGCACCAGCTCGCGGCTGGGGCTGGCCTTGCCGGTTTCCACGCAGCTCAGGTGGCGGGTGGACAGCTCGGCCTCGGCCGCAAGGTCGAGTTGGCTCAGGCGGCGCAGCTGGCGCCAGTGGCGCAGGTGGTCGCCGACGCTGGTGCGGCGCGTGGGTGGAGCGGCGAGGGTGGTGGGGGCGTGCATGGGCACATGGTAGAGCGGGCGCGCCGACGGTCCATGACCTGCAGGGTCATGGACCCGGTGCGGGCGCCGGCCGAGCATGGCGGCTCCCGTTCCTTCTTTTCAACCCCTTCAAGGAGTTCACCATGTTGAATCTGTCGGTTTCTGCGTTGCGTCGCGTGCTCTGGCTGGATGCCGCCAGTGGCCTGGGTATGGCCGTGGCCCACTTCGGGTTGTCCGACCTGTTGTCCGAATGGCTGGGCCTGCCGCTGGCCTGGCTGCAGGTGTCGGGTGTGATCGTCTGTGGCGCGGCGCTGCTGTCGGGCGCTCTGGCGTCTCGGGCCCTGCCTCCGGCGGTGGGCGTGCGCCTGCTCGCGGCGGGCAACTTCCTCTGGGTGGCTGCCAGCGTGTGGGTGGCCTGGGGCGCTGGCCTGCCGCTCACCAGCCTGGGCGTGGTCTGGGTGTTGCTGCAGGCGGTGTTCGTGTTCGGTCTGGCCGAACTGGAGTGGGCGGGCAGCCGTCAGGCGCAGAGCCTGGCGGTGGCCTGAGCGCGATGGCTCAGATCAACCGCGCGATCAGTGCGCCTTCGGTCGGCGCTCCCAGCGGCACCCAGACGCGGATCGGGCTGCCCTGCGCGACCTCGATGGCGGTGCCGTCCTGGTTGCGCATGGCGTCGAGCTGCACGACGCGGTTGCCGCTCGGGTGAATCACCTCCAGCCGGTCGCCCACGGCGAAGCGGTTCTTGGCCTCGACCTCGGTCCAGCCGTCTTCACGCACCTGCAGCACCTCGCCCACGAACTGGCTGCGCTGGCTGGCCGAGTGGCCGGTGATGTAGTTCTGGTAGTCCTGCGCCGGGCGGCGCTCCATCAGGCCGCCGGTGTAGCCGCGGTTGGACAGGCCTTCCAGCTCCAGCAGCAGCTCGGGGTTGAAGGGCTTGCCCGCCACGGCGTCGTCGATGGCGCGGCGGTAGACCTGCGCGGTGCGCGCCACGTAGTAGTGGCTCTTGGTGCGGCCCTCGATCTTCAGCGAGTCGATGCCCATGGCCGCCAGCTTGCCCACGTGCTCCACGGCGCGCAGGTCCTTGCTGTTCATGATGTAGGTGCCGTGCTCGTCTTCCATGATGGGCATCAGCTCGCCGGGACGCCCGGCTTCTTCGATCAGCCAGACCTTGTTGGCCTCGGGGTGGCGCTGGCCGTTGCCCACGGTGGAGAAGGCGCTCGCCGCTTCTTCGTCTTCCTGGGCGAAGTTGAAGCCGTCGAGCTGCGCCAGCGGCACGGCTTCACCGGTGTCGGTGTCGGTGGTCGCAGCCTGGGTCTTGTACTCCCAGCGGCAGGCGTTGGTGCAGGTGCCCTGGTTGGGGTCGCGGCGGTTGAAGTAGCCGCTCAGCAGGCAGCGACCGGAGTAGGCGATGCACAGCGCGCCGTGCACGAAGACTTCGAGTTCGATGTCGGGGCAGTCGTTGCGGATCGCGGCCACTTCATCGAGGCTGAGCTCGCGCGACAGGATGATGCGGCTCACCCCCTGCTTCTGCCAGAACTTGACCGCCGCGCTGTTGGTGGTGTTGGCCTGAACCGAGAGGTGGATCGGCACCTCGGGCCAGAGGCCTTTCTCCATCTGCTCGCGCACCAGCATGATCAGGCCGGCGTCGGCCATGATGAGCGCGTCGGGCTTGAGTTCGACCACCGGCTGCAGGTCGCGCAGGTAGGTGCGCAGCTTGTCGTTGTGGGCGATCAGGTTGCTGGTGACGAAGAACTTTTTACCGCGCGCGTGGGCTTCTTCAATGCCCTCCGCGATCTGTTCCATGCGGAACTCGTTGTTGCGCGCGCGCAGGCTGTAGCGCGGCTGGCCGGCGTAGACGGCGTCGGCGCCAAAGTCGTAGGCGGCGCGCATGCGTTGCAGCGTGCCGGCGGGGAGCAGGAGTTCGGGGGCTTTGGAGTTCACCCCCGAATTGTCCCGCAAACCGGCGGTTGCGGCCCTGAATTCGGGCCCGTGTTCGCCAGCGCACAGACCCGGTGCGAAGCGGTCGCTACGCTCGGTTCATGCCGATTGGACAGTTTGGTCCAACCGGTGATCCGTGTGAGCGGTGCAACCGCACGAACCACACCCGTTGACACTCAAGGAATCCCCATGAAAAACTCCCTCTTGCTGCTGGCGCTTCTGTCCACCATCGGTCTGGCCGCCTGTGACCGCGAACCTGTGGTGGTCAACACGCCGCCCGCCACCGTCACGGTGCCCGGCCCCGCCGGTCCTGCGGGCGAATCCGGTGCAACGGGTGCCACCGGCGCCACCGGCGATCAAGGCTTCACAGGCAACACCGGCAGTACAGGCAGCACCGGCGATACAGGCGCACAGGGCAACACGGGCAGCACGGGTGATACCGGCGCGCAGGGCAATACCGGCAACACGGGCGATACCGGCAAGACCGGCGACACCGTCATCGTGGTGCCCCGTCCTGCGGCGCCCGCGAACTGAGTCTTTTCCACGCCATACAAGGAGACTGCCATGGGCCTCGGAACCATCCTTCTCATCGTCTTGATCCTGATGTTGATCGGCGCCTTCCCGACCTGGCCACACAGCAAAGGCTGGGGCTACGGTCCCAGCGGCGGGCTGGGCCTGGTGTTGATCATCCTGGTGGTGCTGCTCCTGATGGGGCGCATCTGACGGGCTTCAACGGACCTGTTCACACCCGAAAAGTGGTGTGGACAGGCATTCGGGTCACCCTGGATGTGACCGCGCTTCGCTGTCTTGAATCCAAGGGACCTGCATGAACACCGCTCTTCGTACCCTGGGCATCGCTCTGGCGCTGTCCATTCTTCCCGCCACAGCGCTGCACGCGCAGGTCAGTGTGGGCATCCAGATCGGCTTGCCGGGTGTCCAGATCGGGGTCAACATGCCTTCGTACCCGACGCTGGTCGCGGTGCCCGGCTACCCGGTCTATTACGACCCCCAGGCGAGCGCCAACTACTTTTTCTACGACGGCCTGTACTGGGTCTACACCGACGACAACTGGTACGCCAGCAGCTGGTACAACGGCCCCTGGGCGCTGACCAGCCGGGACTACGTGCCCCTGTTCGTGCTGCGCATCCCCGTGCGCTATTACCGCCACCCGCCCGGCCACTTCAGCGGCTGGCGCGCGGACGCGCCGCCCCGGTGGGACGAACACTGGGGGCGTGGCTGGGCGCAGCGCCGACCGGGGTGGGACCGCTGGGACCGCAACAAGACCCCCGCCGCGGCCCCGTTGCCGCGCTACCAGCAGAAATACCCCGGCGACCGCTATCCCCACGCGGTCGAGCAGCAGCGCAAGATCCGCTCGGAGCACGACCGGTACGTGCCCCGCGAGGCGGTGTCGCGCCAGCATCTGAAAGCCCCGGCACCGGTGTTGCAGCGGCGTGTCGAGCCCGACGCGCGCCCCGATTCGCGCCGTGAGTCGTCGCGCGAGCAGCCGGCCCGCATCGGGCCGCGCTCCGACAGCGACCGGCGCTCCAGCGACGGGCCGTCCCAGCGGCAGCCGTCGAAGAAAGATCGGTCGCAAGCCTGCGAACCCGGCTCACCGGGCTGCCGCGCAGCGCCGCCTCCCCGCAAGGAACCGGGACGCAAGCCCAGGGACGGAGAGCACAACCGCGGCCGGAACTGATCCGGCTATGTCCTGCCCAGGCGCACGCCCAACCCGGCCGGGTGCCGACCTGGGCGCGCTGCCGACCGGGCCAGAACGGTGGGCGCACACCCGCGCGACATGCCATTACTGGCAGCACGGTGAAACAGGCTGCTGACAGAATGGTCCGAGTTTCCACCGACGATTCCCTCAGGAGCCAGGCATGTCCCCCAGCGCCGTCTACGCCCATCCGTTCGCATCCACGGTCAAGACCTTCAAGACCGCTTCGGGCAAAAGCGGCCGTTTCTATTCGCTGCCGGCGCTGGCGAAGCAGTACCCGGGGGTGAAACACCTGCCGGTGTCGCTGCGCATCGTGCTGGAAAGCGTGCTGCGGCACTGCGATGGCGAGCGCGTGACGCCGGAACATGTGGCCCAGCTCGCGCAGTGGCAGCCGAGCGCGGCGCGCACGCAGGAGATCCCCTTCACCGTGGCGCGCGTGGTGCTGCAGGACTTCACCGGCGTGCCGCTGCTGGCCGATCTGGCGGCCATGCGCAGCGTGGCCCAGCGCCTGGGCAAGGACCCCAAACGCATCGAGCCGCTGGTGCCGGTGGACCTGGTGGTGGACCACTCGGTGATGGTCGACTACTACGGCACGAAGAACGCGCTCGACCTCAACATGAAGCTCGAATTCCAGCGCAACCGCGAGCGCTACGAGTTCATGAAATGGGGCATGCAGGCCTTCGACACCTTTGGCGTCGTGCCGCCGGGGTTCGGCATCGTGCATCAGGTGAACCTGGAGTACCTGGCGCGCGGCGTGCACCTGAAGGGCGGCCTGTACTACCCCGACACCCTGGTGGGCACCGACAGCCACACCACCATGATCAACGGCATCGGCGTGGTGGGCTGGGGCGTGGGCGGCATCGAGGCCGAGGCCGCCATGCTGGGCCAGCCGGTGTACTTCCTCACGCCCGACGTGGTGGGCTTCGAGCTCACCGGCCGCCTGCGCGAAGGCTGCACCGCCACCGACCTGGTGCTCACCGTGACCGAGATCCTGCGCAGCCACAAGGTGGTGGGCAAGTTCGTCGAGTTCTTCGGCGAGGGCACGGCCTCGCTCGCGCTGCCCGACCGCGCGACGATTGCCAACATGGCGCCCGAATACGGTGCCACCATGGGCTTTTTCCCGGTGGACGAGAAGACGCTCGACTATTTCCGTGGCACCGGCCGCAGCAAGGCCGAGATTGAAGCCTTCGAAGCCTACTTCCGCGCCCAGGGGCTGTTTGGCGTGCCCGGCGCCGCGGGGGCTTCGCAGGCCTCGGGCGATATTCATTATTCGCAGGTGGTCCGGCTCGATCTGGGCCAGGTCACGCCCAGTCTGGCCGGCCCCAAGCGCCCGCAGGATCGCATCGAGCTGGGCCAGGTGGCGCAGCGGTTCGCCGATCTCTTCAGCAAGCCCAACGCGCAGAACGGCTTCAACCGCCCGGCCGATTTGCTGCACACGCGCTTCCAGCCCGAGCTGGGCGAGCCGGCCGACCCCCCGGCGCCCGAGAAGGCGACACCCACCCCGGCCGGCGCGCCGCGTTTCGAGGCCGAGATGGAAGCCAACAAGCCGGCGCGCGCCACGGCCCATGCCGGGGCCGAGCCGCAGTCGCACGCCGTGCAGAAAAAGCTGTCCATCGGCAACGGCGACGTGCTGATCGCCGCCATCACCAGCTGCACCAACACCAGCAACCCCGGCGTGCTGCTGGCCGCCGGCCTGCTGGCCAAGAAGGCGGTGGAGGCGGGACTGAAAGTGCGGCCGCACATCAAGACCTCGCTGGCCCCGGGCTCACGCATCGTCACCGAATACCTCACGGCCACCGGCCTGCTGCCCTACCTGGAGAAGCTGGGTTTTTCGCTCGCGGGCTATGGCTGCACCACCTGCATCGGCAACGCCGGCGACCTCACGCCCGAGCTCAACGCCGTGATCACGCAGAACGACCTGGTGTGCGCGGCCGTGCTCTCGGGCAACCGCAACTTCGAGGCGCGCATCCACCCCAACCTCAAGGCCAACTTCCTGG
Source organism: Hydrogenophaga sp. ZJX-1 (assembly GCF_048590325.1). Taxonomy (NCBI): domain Bacteria; kingdom Pseudomonadati; phylum Pseudomonadota; class Betaproteobacteria; order Burkholderiales; family Comamonadaceae; genus Hydrogenophaga; species Hydrogenophaga sp. ZJX-1. The sequence continues at coordinate 518,587 of NZ_JBMBRA010000004.1, read as the reverse complement.
CCAGCCCGCCGCTGGTGGTGGCCTACGCCATCGCGGGCAACGTCATGAAAGACCTCATGACCGAGCCGCTGGGGCTGGGCAAAGGCGGCAAGCCGGTGTACCTGGGCGACGTCTGGCCGACCAGCGACGAGATCCACAAGCTGATGCGCTTCGCGATGAACGGCAAGGCCTACCGCGAGAACTACGCGCGGGTCGCCAGCGAGCCCGGCAAACTCTGGGAGCGCATCCACGGTGTGAGCGGCAACGCCTACACCTGGCCGGCCAGCTCCTACATCGCCGAGCCGCCGTTCTTCGAACATTTTGAGCTGGCCCAGCCGGCCGAGCAGGCCCCGGCCGTGCGCGGCGCGCGCGTCATGGCCCTGTTCGGCGACTCCATCACCACCGACCACATCTCGCCCGCCGGCAACATCGCCGAGAAATCGCCCGCAGGCCAGTGGCTGCTGGCGCGTGGCGTGCTGAAGGCCGATTTCAACAGCTACGGCGCGCGCCGCGGCCACCACGAGGTGATGATGCGTGGCACCTTTGCCAACGTTCGCATCAAGAACCTGATGCTGCCGCCGGGCCCCGACGGCTCGCGCGAGGAGGGCGGCTGGACGCTGTACCAGGGCGGCGGTGCGGCGGAGAAGATGAGCATCTTCGACGCCGCCATGCGCTACCAGGCCGCGGGCCTGCCCACCGTGGTGTTCGCGGGCGAGGAATACGGCACCGGCTCCAGCCGCGACTGGGCGGCCAAGGGCACGCAGCTGCTGGGCATCAAGGCGGTGGTGGCGCGCAGCTTCGAGCGCATCCACCGCAGCAACCTGGTGGGCATGGGCGTGCTGCCACTGCAGTTCAAACCCGGCGACAGCTGGGAGCGCCTGGGGCTCACCGGCGAGGAGCGGATCGACGTGTTGCCCCACCCGCAACTGTTGCCGCAGAGCGAGGCCACGATGGTGATCACGCGCCCCGACGGGCAGCGCCGCGAGGTTGCGCTCACGCTGCGCATCGACACGCCGGTGGAAGTGAACTATTACCGCGCGGGCGGAATCCTCCCCTACGTGCTCAGGCAACTGCTGGGAGCTTGAGCCACGCGCCGCAACGCGGCATGATGTGCCACATCGCCCCCCAGCGTTTCAGGAGCCGCCGTGCGCAAGCCTGCCCTCTACAGCCGATCGGCCCGCGCCGGCCCTGCGCCAGCGGGCGGGCACCCGGTGGGTTTGGACGCCCCCCCGGACACCGATCGTGTGGTGACCGGGCCCCCACCCGTCCGGACCGCACGGCGCGGCTGGCGTGCCGGCCTGGCCCGCGCGGCGATCAACCCGCGCATGATGTGGGCCGCGCTGGCCTTTCTCGGCGCGCTGCTGCTGGCCAACATCTGGACGCAGGGCCCGGTGGGCGCCAGGGCGCTGACCCAGAAAGACATCGACGCCGCGGTGCTGCGCACGCTCACGACCCAGAACCTGCCCTCGGCGGCGGCGCGCGCGGCCGAGAAAATCCGTCCCGCCGTGGTCCGCGTGATGTCCTTCGTGAAGGACAAGAAGGGCGAAGAGGTGGAGCACGGCGTGGGCACCGGCGTGGTGATCCTCGACAAGGGCGTCATCCTGACCAACCTGCACGTGGTGCAGTCCGCGCAGACCGTCAAACTGGTGTTTGCCGACGGCTCCGAATCGGCGGCCACCGTGACCGGTGTGCAGGCTGAAAACGACCTGGCCGTGCTGCAGGCCCACACCATTCCCGACGACCTGCACGCCGCCACCCTGCGCAGCACCGGGGACCTGGTGGCGGGTGACCACGTGGTGGCCGTGGGTTTTCCCTTCGGCATCGGCCCTTCCACCTCGGCGGGTGTCGTATCGGGTCTGGGTCGCGCCTTCAGGTCGCCCGAAGGCGAACAGGAGATCGACAACCTGATCCAGTTCGACGCGGCGGCGAATCCGGGCAATTCCGGCGGGCCGCTGGTCACCATGGACGGTGAGGTGGTCGGCATCGTCACCGGCATCCTCAACCCCACCAACCACCGCACCTTTGTCGGTATCGGTTTTGCCGTGCCGATTGAAAGCGCTGCCGGCGCCGTCGGCCTTCCCCCATTCTGAACAGGAGTGCTTCATGAGCGACAACAACGCCCCCGACACCGCCCAGCTCATGGAGCAGATCCTGTACGAAGTGAAGCGCGTGGTGGTCGGCCAGGACCGCTTTCTGGAGCGTGTCATGGTGGCCATGCTGGCGCAGGGCCACCTGCTGGTCGAAGGGGTGCCCGGGCTGGCCAAGACGCTGACCGTGAAGACGCTGGCCAGTGTGGTGCAGGGGCAGTTCAAGCGCATCCAGTTCACGCCCGACCTGGTGCCGGCCGATCTGGTGGGCACGCGCATCTACAACCAGAAAACCGGCGACTTCAGCACCGCGCTGGGGCCGGTGTTTGCCAACCTGTTGCTGGCCGACGAGATCAACCGCGCACCGGCCAAGGTGCAGAGCGCACTGCTGGAGGTGATGCAGGAGCGGCAGGTGACGATCGCGGGCGAGTCGCACAAGGTGCCCAGCCCGTTTCTGGTGATGGCAACACAGAACCCGATCGAGACCGAAGGCACCTACCCGCTGCCCGAGGCGCAGGTGGACCGCTTCATGATGAAGGTGCTGGTGGACTACCCGACCGATGAAGAGGAATACGTCATCGTCGAGCGCGTCACCGGTCCCGCCGTGCAGGTGCAGGCCGTGGCCACCACCGACCAGCTCGCCGCGCTGCAGGCGCAGTGCCGCCAGGTCTATGTGGACCCGGCGCTGGTGCAGTACGCCGTGCGGCTCGTGTCGGCCACGCGCACGCCCGAGAAACACGGCCTGAAAGACACCGCACGCTTCATCACCTACGGCGCCAGCCCGCGCGCAACCATCGGTCTGGTGGAAGGCGCGCGCGCGCTGGCCATGCTGCGCGGGCGCAACTACGCGCTGCCCGAGGACATGAGCGATCTGGTGCCCGACGTGCTGCGTCACCGCATCGTGCTGTCCTACGAGGGCCTGTCCGAGGGGCTGGACAGCGACGCGCTCATCGCGCGCATCATGGACGCCGTCACGCCGCCAGCCAAGCCGCTGGAGCACGACAGAAAGGCCGCTTGAAGCAGAGGCACCACCATGCTGTTCGGCCTGTTCAAATCCCGTTCCCAAGCCCCTGAGCCGCCGGTGGTCGCGCAGGCGGCGCGGGCCGACGCGTTGCTGCGCGAGCTGGAGTGGACCGTGATCCGCCGGCTCGACGGCCTGCTGCAGGGCGACTACCGCACGCTCATGCGCGGCAGTGGCCTGGACCTGGCCGACCTGCGCGAATACCAGCACCACGACGACGTGCGCCATATCGACTGGAACGTCACCGCGCGGCTGCAGACACCGCACGTGCGCGTGTTCACCGAAGACCGCGAGATGGCGGCCTGGTTCCTGCTGGACCTCAGCCCCTCGGTGGATTTCGGTTCGGGCGAGCAGCGCAAGAGCCAGGTGCTGCTGGGCTTCGTGGCGGTGCTCGCGCGCCTGATCAGCCGCCACGGCAACCGCGTGGGCGCGGTGCTGTACGGATCGCGCGGTCAGCCGGTGGTGGATGCGGTGCTGCCCGCTCGCGGCGGGCGCAACCAGGTGCTGCAACTGATGCAGATGATCCGGCGCCGTGACTTGGATCACACCCCCGCCTCGCTGCGCGCGACCCCCTCAAGGGGGCGACACCAGCCGTCCGGCAAAGCCGGCCCGGCGGTGTCCCTGGGAGGCGCTGTTTCAGACGGCTCGACCCGCCTGGCCGACCTGCTGCGCGCCGCCACCCACACGGTGCGCCAGCGCTGCACGCTGTTCGTGGTGTCCGACTTCATCAGCGAACCCGGCTGGGAGCAGCCGCTGGGTGAACTCGCGCGGCGCCACGATGTGGTGGCTGTGCGCCTGCTGGACCCTCTGGAGCTGGACCTGCCCGACCTGGGGCTGGTCACCGTGCGCGACGCCGAAACCGGCGAGCAACTGCTGGTCGACACGCACGACAGCGGCTTTCGCCAGCGCTTTGCCCGCATCGCCGCGCAGCGCGAAGCCCAGCTGCGCGAGAGCCTGACCCGCGCCGGTGTGGACACCCTGGAGCTCGCCACCGACGACGACCTGGCCGACGCCGTGCTGCGGTTTGTGGACATGCGCAAGCGCCGCGCCCAACCGCGCCGCCCGTTGCCGGCGCACCTCGGAGCACGCGCATGAACAGCCTCAACGCCCTGCTGGCCCAGTCGCCGGTGTCCTTTCTGTGGCCCCAGTTGCTCTGGCTGCTGCTGATCCTGCCGCTGCTGGTGTTGCTGTACTGGTGGCTGCTGCGGCGGCGCCGGCAGACGGCCCTGCGTTTTGCCAGCCTGGCCATCGTGCGCGAGGCCATGGGCAAAGGCCCGGGCTGGCGCCGGCACGTGCCGCCGGTGCTGCTGCTGTTCGCCTTTGCCGCCATGCTGCTGGCCTCGGCCCGACCCATGGCGACGATCCTGCTGCCGTCGACCCAGCAGACCATCATCCTCGCCATGGATGTGTCGGGCAGCATGCGCGCCACCGACGTGGAGCCGAACCGGCTGGTCGCTTCGCAGAACGCCGCCAAGGCCTTTCTGGCCGAGTTGCCGCGCCATGTGCGCGTCGGCATCGTGGCCTTTGCCGGCACGGCGCAGGTGGTGCAACCCATCACGCTCAGCCGCGAAGACCTGGTGACCGCGATCGACAAGTTCCAGCTGCAGCGCGCCACCGCCATCGGCAGCGCCATCGTGGTGGCGCTCTCGGAGCTGTTCCCGGACCAGGGCATCGACCTGGGCAACATGACCTTTGGCCGCCACAACGATCCGTTTGCGCCCCAGGGTCGCGCCATCGACCAGCCCCAGACCGAGAAGAAAGCGTTCGAACCCGTGCCCCCCGGCTCCTACACCTCGGCCGCCATCATCCTGCTCACCGACGGCCAGCGCACCACCGGCGTGGACACGGAGGAGGCCACCAAGATGGCCGCTGACCGGGGTGTGCGCGTGTACACCGTGGGTGTGGGCACCGTGAGCGGCGAGGTGATCGGTTTTGAAGGCTGGTCCATGCGGGTGCGGCTCGATGAAGACACCCTCAAGGAAGTCGCCCGCACGACCCAGGGCGAGTACTTCTACGCCGGGACGGCCGAGAACCTGAAGAAGGTCTACGAGACCCTGAGCACGCGGCTCACGGTGGAGAAAAAGGAAACCGAGATCTCGGGCCTGCTGGCGCTGGTGGCCGCACTGCTGGTGCTGCTTGCCTCGGGCCTGTCGCTGTTCTGGTTCAACCGCGTGCTGTAGATCAGCCTTGCCGGTGGGCCCGGCTTGCCCAAGCCCGGGCGGCGCGCCTGCGCAGCCGATTCCTGCGCTGTGTCAAAAGACCAGGACTGGGCGCACGGCAAAATGCGCCGATGAATACGCATGTCTTGGTGGCGGGGGGTGGCATCGGTGGTCTGGCCTGTGCATTGGCGCTGGCGCGGACGGGTGCCTCGGTCGATGTGATGGAGCAATCGGGCGCACTGGGTGAAGTGGGCGCCGGCTTGCAGCTCGGTCCGAACGCGGTGCGCGTGCTGGACGACTGGGGCCTGATCGACGAACTGCACGCCCGCGCCGCTTTCCCCGACGAACTCCGGGTGCGCGACGCCCACCGGGGTGTGCACCTGGGTCGCCTGCGGCTGGGCGCCATGATCCGCGCCCGCTATGGCCAACCCTATGCCACCATCCACCGCGCCGACCTCCACGAACTGTTGTTGCAGGCCGTGCAGCGCCAGGACGCCGTGCGCCTGCACCTGGGCGCGCGCTTGACGGCGTACGAGCCGACCCAGGTCTCGGTGCGTGCCACCTGCGAAGACGACTCGGTGTTCCAGGGCGCGGCACTGGTTGGGGCCGACGGTTTGTGGAGCCGTGTGCGCACCCAGATGCTGGGCGCCCACCCGGTGCGCGTGAGTGGCCACCTGGCCTACCGCGGCATGGTGCGTTCGCAAGACCTGCCCGCGGCCTTGCGCGCTTCGTGCGTGACCGCCTGGCTGGGGCCTCAGCTGCATGTGGTGCATTACCCGGTCAAACGCGGTGAGTGGTTCAACGTTGTGGCCGTGGTGCACGGCGTGCTCGGCCAAGGCCACGGTGGCCCGCCGGGCAGCGATCCGCAGGCCTGGAGCCACGAGGCGCGCAGCGCCGACCTGCAGCGGGCGCTGGGACCGGTGTGCGGCGACCTCAAGGACATGCTGGGTGCGGTGACCGAATGGAAGCTCTGGGCCCTGAACGACCGCGCACCCGTGGCCAGCGCGCAGGAACATGCCCAGGGGCGGGTGGCCCTGCTCGGTGACGCCGCGCACCCCTTGCGACCCTACCTCGCGCAGGGTGCGGCCATGGCGATCGAAGACGCCTGGACGCTCGGCTGGCTGCTGCAGACACAGCCCGTGGCCGAACCTGTCGACTGGCCAGCCCTGTTCGCGCGGTATGCGCAGACCCGCTGGCAGCGCAACGCTCGGGTGCAAAGCCGCTCGCAGCGCAACGGCACCATCTTCCATGCCAGCGGCGCGTTGCGCTGGGCGCGCAACGCGTCCATGGGCCTGCTGGGCGAGTCCTTGCTCGACAACCCCTGGCTCTACAGCGGGCCGCCTGTACCTGTGTAAAACCCCCCAGGGGGGCGATGCGAGTGGCCCGGCGGAGCCGGTTCCACCGTATCCTGGGTGGGGCATGTCGCGCCGGTTCGATACAACGCGGCCACGCCCTGCAAAAGGTCAGTCCTGCTGTGTGAGCGCGCTGGTGCAGCACCTCGCCTGTTAATCTGCGGGCCTGTTGTTCACCTTGAGGACTCGACGCATGTTCCAACCCCAACGCCGCCATGTCATCGCTGCCGCCATCGCCATGGCCTGCAGTGTGTCCACCGTGTTCGCCCAGACCCCCTGGCCGAGCAAACCGTTGAAGATCGTGGTCGGTTTCCCCGCCGGCTCCTCGCCCGACCTGATGGCGCGCCTGATCGCCGAGCCGCTGTCGCAGGCGCTGGGCCAGCCGGTGGTGGTGGACAACCGGGCCGGCGCCGGGGGCAACATCGCGGCCAGCCAGGTGGCGCGCGCCACCGACGACCACACCATCGGCCTCATGATCAACGGCAACCTGACGATCGCCAAGATCCTCAACCCGGCCACCCCCTACGACCCGCTCACAGACCTGACACCGGTCTCTCTGCTCGCCGTGGCGCCCCTGGTGCTCAGCGCGCCGGGCGACACCGCCACCAGCGGCGCCGCCTTTTTCGCCGCCGCGCGCGAGTCGGGTGACCGCTGGAACTACGGCACGCCGGGTGTGGGCACGGTGGCCCACCTGGGCATGGAGCTCATCAAATCGCGCGCCGGCATCGCGCCGGTGCACGTGCCCTACCCGGGCAACCCGCAGGTCATCACCGCGTTGCTCGGCGGGCAGATCCAGATGTCGTTGCTGCCGCCGGGTCTGGCCATGGCGCAGGTGCGCGCGGGCAAGCTCAAGGCCATCGGCGTGACATCGGCCGGACGCAGCAGCGTGGTGCCCGAGGTGCCCAGCCTGGCCGAAGCCGGCGTGAAAGACCTGCAGCTGGAAATCTGGAACGCCGTGGCCGCGCCGAACAGCCTGCCCAAGGCCCATGTGAACCGGCTCGCGGTGTTGCTGACCGAGATCGTGCGCCGGCCCGAAATACGGCAAAAGATCCTGGCCCAGGGCTGGCAGGTGGCGGGCACCTCGCCCGAAGGCCTGGCCAACCGCATCCGCAAGGACACGGCCGCGATGGCCGAGGTGATTCAGAAGAACAACATAAAACCCTGATCCCCCGCACCGGTTCAATTCCACTCGACGCCCAGGCAGGTGGCCAAGGCCGACAGTTCGGTGTCCAGTGCCGGGCGGTAGCTCGCATCGCTCGGGGCTTGGCCATTGACGTAGCCGATGTCCGCTTGCAGCCGCCCACCGGCCACCGACAGGTTGCCCCAGCCGATGACCTGGTCGCGCCACAGCAGCGGCATGGCGTAGTAGCCGCGCACGCGCTTGGCTGGCGGTGTGTAGGCCTCAAAACGGTAGGCCCAATCCCACAGGCGTTCGAAGCGGTCGCGGTCCCAGACCACCGGGTCGAACGGCGCCAGCAGGCGCACCCCCTCTGGCGTTCTCCAGCGGCGCGAGCGGGGGTCTTCTTCCTCAGGCCAGTACCAGGTCGTGCCACCCACTTCAGCGTGCGGCAGCCGCGCGCAGGTGCGCTGCAGCGCCGGGCGCAACTGACCCTTCCACTGTGGCACGGCGTGCTGCAACAGGCCCACCAGCTGGCGCAGGCCGGGTGAGGGCAGCGGGGCGTACTTCGCCACCAGGGTGTCCACCAGCGCGTCCAGCGTGGCGGGCACGTCGGCAGGCGCTTCCTGCGGGGTGTGCACCGCGTACAGCCGGGTGCCGTTTTCGCGCCGGGCCACGCGCAGCCAGCCGCGGTAGTGCATGCCGTCGAGCAGCTGGGTGCTGGCTTTGGACTGGCCACCGAAGCCGTTGGTGGTGTGGCCGTGTGCGAAATGCGCGTCCACCTCGCGCGGGTGGACTTCGCCGCGCTCCTGAACGAAGACCCACACCGCCTGGGCCTGCGCCATGCGCTCGGGCGGCCACTCGGCGCGCGCGGTGCGCGGGTGCATGCGGGCGTGTAGCGCGGGCGTGACGAAACCGTAGTTGACGAAAAAATCTTCTTCCACCGCCAGCCGCGGGTAGTGCCGCTCCAGATCGCCCACCCGGTACGCCTTGACCCGGTGGCGCAGCGTCAGGTCCTGCGCGCGGGCCGGTGAACGGATCGGGTCGGCCTGCACGAAGCCCAATCGCTCAATGGCCTTGGGCAGGGTGGTGGGCGTGAACAGGCTGCGGTCCACGGCGTAGCGGCGCAGGTGGGCGATGGAGAGGGTGACCATCGATCCATCATGCCGCATTCAAACGCATTTCCAGCGTGAGGTGCCCTGACCAAGGCTGCGATGGAACCGGCTTCGCCCTCGTTTGTGGGCATGTATGACTTGGCGGTGCCGCGCATGCCGCTCGGCCTTTTTACATCGACATGAGGCACAGAGAAGCTCATGACGTTTGTTCAATTTTTAGGTCTCATGCATGGGACACGCCATCTCTCTCTTCGCACAGCGGTGCGCAGTCCAGATTGGGATTCCAGGCGTCCCTCGGTGTTCGTTCTGCGGGACGTGATTTCGCTGATGAAAAACAGATCCCAAGGTCGGATCAGAACGCGTCGCGAGCGCGACCGTGCACATCGGGCATGGAAGCGTGGCACATGTCGCGAGGCAGCAAAGCTGCTGAGCATACGGAGAGCGCGGGCATTCGATGCGACAATAAAATTTCATTTCGCTCTCGCCATGTCCGCCAAAAAAATCACCAACGTCCAGCTGACCCTGACCGCAGATCTGCAGCAATGGCGTGACTTCCTTGCCATCGCGGAATGTGGCAGTCTGACCCGCGCGGCGCTGTTCCTGGATGTCAATCAGTCTCTGTTGAGCCGCCATTTGAATGCACTGGAACGCGCCTGCGGAGCGCGGCTTTTCAACCGAACCGGCCGTGGCGTCGAGCCCTCCGACACGGGCCTGCGACTGTTGCCCCACGTGCGTGCGCTGCTGGCCAGCGCTGAACAGCTGGAACAGGAAGTTGGTGGTGAGGCGCCCGAACCGATGGGTCGCGTGGTGCTCGGTTCGTTGCCCTCCATCACGAACTCGTTCGCGGGCAAGCTGTACAAACAGATCCGAACTCGTTACCCGAGCATTCAGCTCAAGATCCTTGAAGGCTCCAGTGGCCAGGTCGAGGAATGGCTCGCCGATGGACGCGTCGATGTCGCCATCCTCTACCGCTACGGTCGTTCGCTGGCGGAACACGAGCAGGCCTTGTGTACCGTGCAAAGTTACCTGATCGGTCAGCGAGGCGACCGGTTCACACAGGCACCAGAGATCAGCTTCGTGTCGCTTGACGGCTTGCCCTTCATCCTGCCCAGTGCCCCCAACGGTCTGCGCACTGCGCTGGATGCGCTGGCGCGGCAGCACCGCATCACGCTCGAACCGGTGATCGAGGCCGACTCGCTACCCCTCTTGCGTTCGGTGGTCGCAGAGGAAGGCCTGTACACCGTGTTGCCGCTGCACGCGGTGTGGAGCGAAGTCGAAGAAGGCAAGCTGCAGGCCTCGCGCATTGTTTCACCTTCCTTGCAACGCATCGTCTCCATGTCGCTGGCGCGTTCCAAGGGGCCCGCCAAGGTGATCTCGGCCGTCACCGGCCTCATCGAGCAGGCGGTGGCCGACGAAGCCCGCCGCGGCATGTGGCAGGTCGGCGGACCCGAGTGAATGCATAGCTGATGTACCACTGGTGTGGTGGCTTGTCGCTGGTTGGCACGTAAGCTTGTGAACCGGTTTTCACTGCCAGAACACGAGACAAACACATGCCGCGCCTTTCTTTCCCGACGCCCGAGACCATGTCGCCCGAACAACTGGCCGTTCACAACAAAGTGGTGTCGGGTCCGCGCGGCGAAATCAAAGGCCCGCTGAGGGCCGCTCTGCACAACGCCGAGCTGGCCGATCGCTGGCAGGCCCTGGGTGCGCTGCTGCGCTACCAGACCACGCTCACACCGCGCCAGTCGGAACTGGCGATCCTGATCACCGGCCGGCATTGCCGCTCGCCGTTCGAGTGGCACGCGCACCGCCCCGAGGCCGAGAAGGCGGGTCTGCCGCAAGACGTGATCGAAGCCTTGCTGGCGCAGCGGCGGCCTGAGGGTCTGGACACCAACGACGCGGCGATCTACCAGTTCGCGCTCGAGCTGAACCAGACCCACTCGGTCGGCAGCGCCACGCACGCGGCGGTGGTTGCGGCACTGGGCGAACGCGGCGCCGTGGAACTCACCGCGCTGGTGGGCTACTACACCTTGGTGGCGATGACGCTCAACGCGCACGAAATCCCGCTGCCCGCCGGTGTCGAGCCTGCGTTTGCGCGGCCGCAGGACGAACCGTCTTGAACAGCTTCATGAACCCGACGATCTCGGGTCACTGGGACTGCCACGCCCACCTGTTCGGCCCTTACGCCAAGTTCCCGCTGGCTCCCGAGCGGACCTACACGCCCGACGAAGCCCTGGAGCTGCAGTACGCCGCTCTCCTGGAGCGTCTGGGCATGGCCCACGGTGTGCTGGTGCATCCCAGCGCCTACGGCACCGACCACCGGCTGGTGCTGGCCGCGCTCGCCGCCAGACCACAGTGGCGTGGCGTGCTCGTGGCACAGGCCCACACGGCGCTGGACCTCAAGGCGTTGCGTTCACAGGGTGTGCGCGCGCTGCGCTACAGCCACCGCGGTGGCGCCGGGGCCAACTTCCTGGGCAGTGCTTCGCTGGACGACCTGATTGCCATGGCGCCAGCGCTGGCCGACGCGGACCTGCACGCCGAGCTGTGGACCGAGCGACAGATGCTTCCCGCCATCGCCGACACGCTGCGGGCGCTGCCAGTGCCCGTGGTGCTCGACCACATGGCTGGCTTCGACGCGAGCGCGGGCATTGAAGAACCTGGCTTCGCCACGTTGGTGCAACTGCTCGGCGAGGGCCATGTGTGGGTCAAGCTGTGCGCTTACCGCAATCTGCTGGCATTGCCGTCGTCCCAATGGCGGGAGGCGGGCCGCGTGTTCCAGCAGGCGCTGACCCAGGCCAACGCAGACCAACTGGTCTGGGGCAGCGACTGGCCGCATCTCAACGTGAAGCCCGTGCCCGATGCCGCGTTGCTGCTGGAGTTGTTCCACGACTGGGCCGGCGGACCGGCGGTCGCGGGGAAGATCCTCGCGGACAACCCGCAGCGGCTTTACGCCTGAGGGTGAAACGTCTCAACCGTCGACGGGCTCGGTTGCTCGCACCGAGGGGCGTTGCTGCATCGCTCCGAACCAGGCGGCCAGCCGTGGCACATGCGTGCGCCAGGCCTGGCTGGCGAAGCGGTAGTCGATGTAGCCGAGTGCGCAGACCAGGGCCAGATGCCCGATGCCGAAAGGTGTTGGCTCCAACTCGGGCGTTTCCGCCTCCAGCAGCGCCAGTGAGGCATGGAGCTTGAGTTCGAACGCGGCGATCAGCGTGGGCAGCGGTGCCTCGCGTTCGCGTTCGTTGCGCCACAGGATCAGTGTGTCCAGCAACCCGTCGCCCAACGCATGCCAGCGCAAGGCTTGCCAGCGCTCAGGACCTTCGGCGGGAAACAGGCGACCGCCAGCGCGTGCGTCCAGGTACTCGCAGATCACCACGGAGTCAAACAATGTGCTGCCATCGTCCAGCACCAGTACCGGGATCTTGGACAGCGGGTTGACCTCCATGAGCCCAGGGTTGGGCTTGAGCATCGCCGCCACGGAACGCACGAGTTCGAGTTGTTCCACGACACCCAGTTCGTGGGCCGCGATCATCACCTTGCGCACATAGGGCGACTTGGGGGACCAGTGCAGTTGCATCGAGCGTTCCTGTTCAGACCACACCGGCAGCGCGCAGCGCCGCGATGGTCTTGTCGTCGTAGCCCAGCTCGGTCAGCACGTCATCGGTGTGCTGGCCGAGTGTGGGTGGCGCGGCCACGTCGACCAGCGGGGTTTCCGAGAACCGCATGGGTGTCGACACCTGCGGAACCATCGCGCCGCTGGGGTGTGGAACGTGCTTGAGCATGCCACGTGCTTTCACCTGGGGGTCTTCGAACACCTCGGGCACGGTGTTGATGGCGCCACAGGGCACACCCGCCTTGTCCAATGCGGCGATCAGGTCTGCACGGCTGCGCAGGGCGAATTCGGCGCGCAGCAAGTCCGAGAGCACGGCGATGTTGCGCACGCGTTCGGCGTTGGTCATGAAGCGCGTGTCGCTGGCCCATTCGGGGTGGCCCAGCACCTGGCACAGCTTGTCGAACTGACCGTCGTTGCCCACCACGAGGATGACGTTGCCATCGTTGCAGCGGTAGACGTCCTGCGGCTGGATGTTGGGATGGGCGTTGCCGTTGCGTTGCGGTGTCTTGCCAGACACCAGGAAGTTCATGGCCTGGTTCGCGAGGGTGGCCACCTGCACGTCGAGCATGGCGATGTCGATGTTGTCGCCCACACCGGTCTCGTTGCGGCGCGCGAGCGCGGCCAGCACGGAGACGGCGGTGTACATGCCCGTCATCAGGTCGACGATCGGCACCCCCACCTTCTGCGGTCCGCCGCCGGGCTGGTCGTCGCGCTCGCCGGTCACACTCATGAGGCCGCCCATGGCCTGGATCAGGAAGTCGTACGCCGGTTGATCGCGGCGCGGGCCGGTCTGGCCGAAGCCGGTGACCGAGCAGTAGATCAGTTTGGGGTTGTGCTTGCGCAGGCTGGCCGCATCCAGGCCATACCGATCGAGCGTGCCGGCCTTGTAGTTCTCAAGCACGATGTCCGCCTTCTGCACGAGCTCGCGAACGATCTTCTGTCCTTCCGGCTTGTCCAGGCTGATGGTGACGGAGCGCTTGCCGCGATTCACGGCCAGGTAGTAGCCGGCTTCTCTCGTGTCGTTCCCGTTCGCGTCCTTGAGGAATGGCGGGCCCCAGGAGCGGGTGTCGTCGCCGTTGCCGGGGCGTTCGACCTTGAGTACCTCGGCCCCCAGGTCGGCCAGGATTTGCCCGGCCCAGGGGGCTGCGAGGATGCGGCTCAGGTCCAGGACCTTCACGTGGGACAAAGGTCCGCGAGATGTTTGCATGGTGTGGTGGCGGGAAAATGGGGATGTCTCAATGTACGCAGGCGGTTGGCGTCGCGCTAGGTGGTGGTCAGCAACGCTGCCATGCCGCTGCGCGCATGACATCAGTCGAGGCGGATGTTGCCCTTGGTCGCCACGCGTTTCCATTTTTCGTATTCGGATTCCATCAAGGCGCGGTATTCGTCGGAGGACGAGGTGACCGCCAACGCGCCGAGCTGGTTGAGCAGCTCTTTCACATCGGGGCTGTTCACGGCTTCGTCCAGCACCGAGCGGATGCGCTTCTGCAGATCGACCGGGATACCTTTGGGGCCGACCACACCGTAGTTGGTTTCCATCACGACCTTGGGCAGACCCAGCTCGGTCGTGGTGGGCACGTCGGGGATCTGCGGTGAGCGCTTGGTGCCCACCACCGCGAGAATCCGCAGCTGCCCCTGTTGAGCGAAAGGCAGCACCGCCATCAGATCGGTCGAGATGAATTGCACCTCGCCCGAGAGCACGGCGGTCACCGCCGGCGCCGCGCCCTTGTAGGGAATGTGCACCACGTCGAGCTGTGCTTCCTGCTTGAAGAGTTCGGCGCCGATGTGCGGCGTGGTGCCCGGACCTGCAGAGCTGAAATTCAGCGTGCCGGGTTTTTCCTTGGCGCTCTGCGTGAGTTCGGCGAGTGTCTTGATGCCCGACTTGGCGCTCACGGCGATGACGGCCGGGTTGCGCGCCACGAGGCTGATGTAGCCGATGTCCGACTGCGCATAGACCACCTTGGAGAGTGCAAACATGCCTGCCACAGGGCCCGGAGCCACCAGGCCCAGGGTGTAGCCGTCGGGCTTGGCCTTGAGCACCTGGTCGACACCAATGGTGCCGCCGCCACCGCCCTTGTTGTCGATGATCACCGGCTGCCCGGTCTTCACCGCGATGTGTGCGCCGATCTTGCGGGCCATGACGTCGGTGGGGCCACCGGCGGCATAGGGCACCACAAGACGGATGGGGCGCTCGGGCCAGGCTTGGCTGAACACGGATGTGGCAACCGCGAAGGTTCCCAGGACGATGGCGGCTTGTTTGAACATGGTGGTGTCTCCGTGAAAGGGGGTGATCAGAACAGCAGGGACTGTAGATTTCCGAATGCATCGGCGCTGCGCACACGCCGGCAATTCAGCTGTGCAATCGGTGACGCTGCGTGTTAACCCTGAGTTCCTGCGTCGCGTCTGCATACCAGCCTTGCGGCAACCGTGCGGGTCTGGTTCAACGCCGCTGCATAGACTCGCGGCACATGAAGATCGCCACCGTCACGCTCCGCCCTTGCACACAAGCACTGAGTGACCCCGAGTGGAAGTTTGCGCGCGCGCAGGTGCCGCAGCTCGACGGTTGGGTGCTCAGCCTGAGCGACGACGACGGCCACCAGGGCCTGGGCTATTGCCATGCGATCCCCGCCATTTCCACGCATGGCGCGGGCGCACAGGCCGGTCTTGAATTTCTCGCGCCCCGTTTGGTGGGTCGGCCCGTGGACGACCTCGCAGGCACCATGGAAGAGATCGACGCCACGCTGGCTTTCCAGCCGACGGTGAAAGCCGCCATCGACATGGCCTTGCACGATCTGTTGGCGCGCCGCCTCGGTGTGCCGGTGCATGTGCTGCTCGGTGGCAAGCTGCGCGATGCGGTGACCTTGTCGCGCATCCTTCCGATCAAGGCGCCTGAAGCGATGGCGACCCAGGCGGAACAGCTGGCGGCCGAAGGTTATGGCCAGCTCAAGCTCAAGCTCTCGGGCGACATGGCGCTGGATGTGCAGCGCGTGGCCGCCGTGCGCGCGGCCGTCGGCGACGCGATGACACTCACGCTCGACCCGAACCAGTCGTACAGCGCCAAGCAGATGATCAGCGCCTTCGCCAAGATGGAGTGTTACGACATCGCCTTGATCGAGCAGCCGGTGCCGGCCGCCGACATCGCGGGCCTGGCGCTGCTCACGCGCACCCTGCCCGTGGCCATCGAAGCCGACGAGAGTGCGCAGACCGTGCGCGACGTGTTCCGCCTGGTGTCCGAACGCACGGTGGATGTGATCAACCTCAAGATCACCAACCTCGGCGGCATCCGGCGCTTTCTGCAGGCCGTGAAGATATGCGAGGCCGGTCAGATGGGCTGTCGAATGGGCGCGGCCTTCGGTCCGGCGCTTCTGCAGGCGATGAGCCTGCAGGCCGCGAGTGTGGTCACGCGGTTGCCGTATGCCAGCGAACTGTCCGAGCACCTGCACCTGCAGGACGACCCCTTCACCCCGTTGCCGGTCGAACGCGGCACGCTGACCTTGCCCGGCGGACCCGGCTGCGGCGTGACCTGGCGCAATCCGGTGGCGTGACGTGACGCAGAGAAGCCTTTTCAATACCAAGGAGACACCATGACATCGAACTTCATCACCCGCCGCACCGTGCTGACACGTGGCGCGCAACTCGCGACCGTGGTCGCCTTCGGCGTTCCTGTGCTCAGCGCGTACGCGGCCTATCCCGACAAGCCGATCCGCCTGATTGTTCCGTTCCCGGCCGGGGGCGCAGCGGACACCATGGCGCGCACCCTGGGCGAGCGCATGACCACCGAGCTGGGCCAGCAGATCATCATTGACAACCGCGGCGGCGCAGGCGGCGCCCCTGCGGCAGAAGCTGCGGCGCGATCGGCACCCGACGGCCACACGCTGTTCTTCGGCACCATGGGCACCCACGCGATCAACGTCGCGCTGTATCCCAAGTTGCGCTACGACCCGGTGAAGGATTTCGCGCCCGTGGCGCTGACCCACATCACCCCGCGTGTGCTGGTGGTGGGCCCATCGGTCAAAGCGCGCAACGTGGCCGAACTGATCGCGCTGGCCAAGAGCAAGCCCGATGGGCTCACCTACGGTTCGGCAGGAAACGGCAGCTCCAGCCATCTGTCGGGCGCCTTGTTCGAGTCGATCACCGGCGTGAAAATGCTGCACATTCCTTACAAGGGCAGCGCGCCGCTGATGGCCGACGTGCTCGCCGGGCGCGTGGACATGACCTTTGATTCCTACACCGTGTACCAGGAGCACATCAAGGCCGGCAAGGTCGTTCCTCTCGCAGTGACGTCCCGCACCCGCATGGGCGTCGCGCCAACCCTGCCCACGCTGGAGGAAGCGGGGCTGCCGGGCTATGAAGTGTCCAACTGGCTGGGTGTGTTTGCCCCTGCGGGCACACCGGCTGGCATCGTGAAATCGCTCAACGCCGCCATTGGCCGTGCGCTGGCCGTGCCTGCGCTGCACGAACAGCTGGTGTCGCTCGGCATCGAACCGGCATTCAGCACGCCCGAGGCCCTGGGCACGCTGGTGCGCACCGAAATCCCGAAGTGGGCTGAGATCGTGAAGCGCTCGGGCGCCACGGTGGACTGATGCCGGGACTGCGCCGCCGTGTTCTGCTGAAGCAGGAAAGACACGTCCTTGAAGTGACGGTGGAAGGGCCGGACGACGGCTCGCCGCTGATCATGCTCGCTTCATCACAGCGCGATGCGGGCGATTTCGACGAGAGTGCCGCGTTGTTGGCCCAGGCGGGTTTCCGGGTGCTGCGACCCTGGCCGCGCGGCATGGGCGGGAGCAACGGCACGCAGGAGGGTTTGAGCCTCTACACGCTGGCGGCCGATGCGGTGTTTGCGCTGCAACGCCTGAGCAGCGGAGCGCCCGCGATCTGGCTTGGCCATGCCTTTGGTCATTTCGTGGCCCGTGTGGCCGATCTGGTGCACCCGTCGTCGGTGCGGGGTGTGGTGGTGGCTGCCGCAGCGGCCCGGGTATTTCCTGCCCACATGCCGGCGACATTGACCACCGCATCGGACACGTCGCTGCCCGATGCGCTGCGGCTGGCGGCCTTGCGCGAAGGGTTCTTTGCACCAGGCAATGACCCGGGGCCGTGGTTGCACGGTTGGCATCCCACTGTGCGTGCGGCCTACCGCGCTGCCGGTGCGGTGCCAGACAAGTCGGTGTGGTGGCCCGTGACCCATGCGCCGATCCTGGATTTGCAGGCCGAGCACGATCCGTGGCGTCCACCCGAAACGCGCAGCGAACTGCGAGACGCGCTGGGCGGGAAGGTGACGGTGCGCGTGATCGACAACGCCAGTCACGCGCTGCTGGTGGAACAACCACGTGCCGTTGCAGAGGCGGTTGTGGATTGGGTGGACAGCGCCGCGTTCAGCGGCCCGTGAACACCGGCGCGCGTTTCTCTGCGAACGCGCGCTGCGCTTCCTTCGCATCGTCTGTCTTGCCGATTTGCGCCGTCATGTCCTGCTCGTAGCGGTACCCGTCGCGCAAGGACATGTCCTCGATCACGTTGAGCGTGTGTTTTCCCATGCGGGTTGACACCGGGCTTTTGGAGGCAATGGTCTGCGCGATCTCCATCGCCCTGGGCAGCAGGTCTTCGGGTGTGGTGCACATCTCGGCGATGCCCAGGCGCACCAGTTCTTCGCCGCCCACGCGCATCCCGGTGAGGGCCATGCGGCGCAGTCGGGAATGGCTGAACAGGCGCATGGCGTGGCGACAGCCGCCCAGCAAGCCGACATCCACCTCGGGCAGGCCCAAGGTGGCTTTCTCCGACACCACGATGATGTCGCTGGACGCGACCATGGCCAGGCCCGAACCCAGCGCAGCGCCATTCACGGCCACCACCACCGGCTTCGCGCATTCGCGGATCGCATGGAAACACTCCCGCGTGCGGCGCGAGTGCGCCGGCAGGTCGCCCGGACCTTTGATGTTTTCGGCGCGTCCCTTCAGGTCGGCGCCAGCGCAGAAAACCTTGCCGGCGGCCGTGAGCACCACAGCGCGCACTTCGTCCATTTCGGATATGCGGTCCAGCGCCAGCGTGAGTTCGTCGTTGAGCGTGCGGGTGAGCGCGTTGACGGGCGGCGCGTTCATCGTGAGCGTCGCGACATGGCCGTCGAGTTGGTAGATGAGTTGGGTCAGGTCGTCCATGGTGTCTCTTTGGGTTGTCAGCAGATCGACCCATTGTGCCGAGCAGAACGCTGCCTGTTGCTGCGGGAAGCGCATAGCTGAATTGCGACCCGACTTGTTCCACGCGCTGCGACGGTGCGCGATATTCCGGGTCGCGCGAAAGCAGCGACCTGTTTCATGCCTGGCAACGAAGGAGACATTTCTTGAAACGTACCCGCTTGACATTGGCGACCACGGCCGGGCTGCTGGCCGCAGGCTGTGCCGGGTGAGGCAAACCCGTCGTCGCAGGGAAGGCCGCTCCGCTGGCCCCGGACTGTGGCGCGGTGCGGGCCCTGACCTTTGACAACACGGTGTTGCGCAGCGCGACGCTCGTGTCCATCTGGGATGGGTGCTGGTGGCAAACCCATGCCTGCGCATTGCTTGGTCAGAGGCGAATTCAGCCCGCGCAGCGGCGTCCACGGTGTGCACGACGGCATCAACTTCGAGCTGCGTCTGCCGCTGGCGTGGAACGGCCGGTTTCAGCTCCAGGGCGGTGGATGCCTGGGCATGAAGCTGCATGCGGCACAGGTTGGCTCCCTGTACGGCATCCAGGCTTTCGCGGCGATCGCGCCCGCCGACGCGGGGGACTCCCCATCCTCAGCCGTGTCTATTCGGACGGTGACCGCGCGCTGATTGTCAAGGGCCTGCTGCAGGCCCGCGATGCGCTCGACGGCGCGACCGATGGCCGACCCGAGAAACAGCAGAGATGAGCAGCTGTACCCCGGTATCCCGTGGGACACCGGCATCGGCGGCGCCACCTGGTGGACGCCAATCTCCGGCGACCTGAACGCCTCGGAAAGCTACCGCGGCGTGAATGGGGGCCATTGATCTCTCCAAGTTTCGTCTGCCACGGGCGCAGAGGCTGCGCAAATGATGGAAGGTGCTGAAGTTCACCGATCTCTGACCCGAAACCACCACTCCATCACAATTCCGTTCGCAATTGCCAGATTTCCGGGAAGAGAACGACGTCCAGCATCTTGCGCAGGTAGCTCACACCGCCGGTGCCGCCGGTGCCGCGCTTGAAGCCGATCACGCGTTCGACCGTGGTCACGTGGCGGAAGCGCCAGAGGCGGAAGGCGTCTTCGAGGTCGGTGAGTTCTTCGCCCAGCTGGTACAGGTCCCAGTGTTCCCTGGGGTTGCGGTAGACCTGCAGCCAGGCCTGTTCCACCGCCTCGCTGGACTCATAAGGCTTCGTCCAGTCGCGCTGCGTATGGCTCGCCGGCACGGCGATGCCGCGACGCGCGAGCAGGCGCAGGGCCTCGTCGTACAGCGATGGGGCCTCAAAGGCGGTCTGCACCATCGCCAGCCGCTCGGGACTGTGCGCATGGGGTTTGAGCATGGCGGCGTTCTTGTTACCGAGCGCGAATTCGATGCAGCGGTACTGGAAGCTCTGGAAGCCGCTGGAGTTGGCGAGGTAGGGCCGGATGGCGCTGTATTCGGGCGGTGTCATGGTGGCCAGCACATCCCAGGCGTGCACCAGCTGCTCCATGATCTTGCTCACGCGCGCGAGCTGTTTGAAGGCGGCGTTGAGTTCGTCCTCGGCGATGTTCTTCACCGCGGCGTTCAGCTCGTGCAGCATGAGCTTCATCCAGAGTTCGCTGGTCTGGTGCTGCACGATGAACAGCAGTTCGTCGTGTGCGGGCGAGAGCGGCTTCTGCGCGTTCAGGATGGCGTCAAGCTGCAGGTAGTCGCCGTAACTCATGTCACGACTGAAGTCGAGCTGGGCTTTTTCTTCGGCGACGATGGCTTCGGTGCGGGACGCGGGGGTTTCGTGGTGTGGACAGGCCATGGGGTGCTCCGGTTCAGGTGACGGCGTGTTTGCGGTTGAATTCGGGGCGCTGCCATTCGCCTGTTTCGAGCACCTGTTTCAGGTGCTCAACCGCGTTCCACACATCCACAAAGCCGATGTAGAGCGGGGTGAAGCCGAAGCGCAGGATGTCCTTGTGGCGACCACCATCGCCGGCGCGGTAGTCACCCACCACCCCGCGCGCGATCAGGGCCTGCACGATGGCGTAGGCGCCCTCGTCTCGGGTGAGGCAAACCTGCGAACCGCGCCGCACGTGGTCCCGCGGTGTGGCCAGACCCAGGCCGTGCCCGGCGCAGCGTTCTTCGACCAGCGTGATGAACAGGTCGGTCAGCGCCAGCGACTTGGTGCGCAGCGCGGCCATGCCACCGTGGGCCTCGGCGGCCAGCAGCGTGTCCACGCCGCATTCCAGTGCGGCCAGGCTGATCATGGGTTGTGTGCCGCACTGGTAGCGCGTGATGC
This sequence comes from Hydrogenophaga sp. ZJX-1, assembly GCF_048590325.1. Classification (NCBI taxonomy): domain Bacteria; kingdom Pseudomonadati; phylum Pseudomonadota; class Betaproteobacteria; order Burkholderiales; family Comamonadaceae; genus Hydrogenophaga; species Hydrogenophaga sp. ZJX-1. The sequence goes on along the minus strand of NZ_JBMBRA010000004.1, from coordinate 497,714 downwards.
CGGGGGCCGGCCGGTAGTCGGGTGTGAATTCGAACGGCGTGGCGTGGCCCCACCAGCCGGCCAGCGGCTGCCAGAAACGGTCGGCGTGTTGCGGGTTGACCCACACGAAGGCGGGCGCACCGGGGCCACCGTTCAGGTATTTGTAGCCGCAGCCGACCGCGTAGTCGGCGCCAGCGCCCGTCAGATCCACTGGCACGGCGCCTGCGCTGTGCGCGAGATCCCACACCATGAGCGCGCCCGCAGCGTGGGCCGCGGCGGTCACAGTGGGCATGTCGTGCATGGCGCCGGTGCGGTAATTCACGTGGGTCAGCATCAAGACCGCAACCTGCTCGTTCAGCGAGTCCGCGATCTCCTCGGGCTCCACCAGCAGCAGTTCGTAGCCGCGTTCCTTGCACAGCGCCTCGGCGATGTAGAGGTCGGTCGGAAAGTTGCTGCGCTCGCTCACGATGCGTTTGCGCTGCGGCGCGTCGGCGGCGGCCAGGTGCAGCGCGGCGGAGAGCACCTTGAACAGGTTGACCGAGGTGCTGTCGGTGGCCACCACGGTGCCCGGTGCGGCGCCGATCAACCGCGCGATCTTGTCGCCCACTTTCTGCGGCATGGCGAACCAGCCGTTCTTGTTCCAGCTCTGGATCAGGTCGGTGCCCCACTCGCGGGTCACGACGTCGGCCACACGGGCCGGGGCGGCGGCGGGCATCACGCCGAGCGAGTTGCCGTCGAGGTAGATGGTGGCCTCGGGGAGGGTGAAGAGCTTGCGCAGGTCCCGCAGCGGGTCTTGCGCGTCGAGGGCGATGCAGTGTTGTTGGGTGGTCATGGGTGTTGTCTCCTTCGGGAAATCACAGTTCGCGCAAGACAGCTCGCACCGGGCTGGCGTCAGCTGTGGTCAGTTTCAGGGGCAGGGCGATGAGCTCGTAGTCGCCTTCGGGCACGTCGTCGAGCAGCAGGTTTTCCAGCACGCGCAGGCCGCGGCGGCGGATCACCTGGTGGCTCTCCAGCGTCTTGCTGTCGGCGGGGTCGATGCTGGCGCTGTCGATGCCGATGAGCTTCACGCCGCGGTCGGCCAGCAGTGCAACCGTTTCCGGAGCAAAAGCCGGCAGCGCGTTGTCAAAGCGGTCTTGCGGCATGTGTTCGTAGACCCGCACCAGCACGCGAGGTGGCAGGGTCCTGAGCCCCCATGCTCCGCCGTTTCGCGGGTCGCTGTCCCCCTCGGGGGCTGGTCCGCCTTGGGCGTGACCCGGCGGCAAACCGTCGAGCGCGTGAGCCAGGTGTTCCGGCCGAACCAGCGGGCCGCAACCGATGGCGTGGATCACGCGGCACGGACCGAGAAAGGCGTCGAGCTCGACCGCACCGATGGCGGCGCCCGCGGGGTCGTAGTGCAGCGGCGCGTCGGCGTGTGCCCCCACGTGGGGCGAGAGCGTGATGGCGCTCACGTTGACCGGGCAGCCCGGTTCGATGCTCGCCACCCACTGCTGGGCATAGGCCGTATCACCCGGGAAAACCGGCGTGCTGGCGTTGACGGGGGGGGAAATGTCCCAGAGCTTTTTCATGGTCCGGCGAAGGTAGCACCGGTGAAAAAACCATGGTGTCGGTTATTTCCAACGGAAGATAATCATTTTAGGTCTAAACAAAATATTGGATTCACACCACCCGACGGATGCCCTGTGCCGTTCCGGATTTTTGTGAAAGTTTGATTTAAAGCAAATGAGAACCAATCTCGTTTGTTTACGCTCTGCCCACTTCTGTTCATTCATGGATGTGACCGTGTCCCTCTCCACACCCCAAGCGGTTTCCTGGCCTTTGCACGTTGACGATGATCTGGCGCCTGCCGATCGGGTGAGTGCCTTGCACCAGGGGCCGCTGCACACGCCGGGCGTGTTGCAGGCCTTCGCTCCGGCGCGTGACGACGACAGCCGCAAGACCTTGCGCCGGATGGCCGAAATCGGGTTCCTGCCCGGCGAGTCGGTGCGGGTGGTGTCGCGGGGCTGGTTGCGCGGCGGGCCGATCGCGGTGCGCGTGGGGCAGTCCACCTTCGCCTTGCGCGCCCACGAAGCGGCGTTGCTGCAGGTGCGCTGGGCCTTGAAGGTATGAGCGCCGCGCCGGGCCGCCCCAAGCCAGCTCGCACCGCAGTGCGAAGCACGGAGGCTTCCCAATGACCACAGGGGCGCCCCGGCTGGCCCTGCTCGGCAACCCGAACTGCGGAAAGACCGCGCTGTTCAACCTGCTCACCGGCCACCGGCAGAAGGTGGCCAACTATGCGGGCGTGACGGTCGAGCGCAAGCAGGGCTGGCTGACCACGCCGCAGGGCCGGCGCGCGCAACTGCTGGACCTGCCCGGCACCTACAGCCTGGACCCGCTGAGCCAGGACGAGCGGGTCACGCGCGACGTGGTGCAGGGGCGGCTGGCCGGCGAGGCCCGGCCCGACCTGCTGGTCTGCGTGGTCGATGTCACGCACCTGCAGCTCAACCTGCGGCTGGTGCTCGAAGCCCAGGCGCTGGGACTGCCGATGGTGCTGGTGCTCAACATGGCCGACGTGGCACAGGCGCAGGGGATGCGCATCGACACCGTGGCGTTGGCCGCAGAACTCGGCATGCCGGTGGTGTCCGCGGTGAGCGTGCAAAAAGACGGTGCGAAAGCGTTGCTGGCGCAACTGGACGTCTTGTTCACCCAGGGCCTTCCTGCGCCGCTGCCTGCCGCAGCCAATGCCGGCGTGGTGGACCCGGTGGCGCTCAACCAGCGGGTGCGGGAGGTGCTGGCGCTGACCCTGCAGGCACCTGCGAAGCGCTGGGGCCTGAGCGATCGCATCGACCGTTTTGCGCTGCATCCGCTGTGGGGCATGGTGCTGCTGGCGTTGATGCTGCTGTTCATGTTCCAGGCGGTGTTCGCCTGGGCGGCCTGGCCGATGGACGCGATCGAAGCGGGCATCGGTTTCGTGGGCGAGCAGGTGGCCACCCGCATGGGCGACGGCCCGCTGCGCAGCCTGCTGGTCGACGGGGTGATCGCGGGCGTGGGCGGAGTGCTGGTGTTCCTGCCGCAGATCCTGATCCTGTTCTTTTTCATCTTCCTGCTGGAGGACTCGGGGTACCTGCCGCGCGCGGCGTTTCTCATGGACCGCTGGATGGGGCTGGTGGGCCTCTCGGGCCGGTCCTTCATCCCGCTGCTGTCCAGCTTTGCCTGCGCCGTACCCGGCATCATGGCCACGCGCACCATCACCCACTGGCGCGACCGCTGGCTGACCATCCTGGTGGCGCCGCTGATGACCTGCTCGGCGCGGCTGCCGGTGTACGCCTTGTTGATCGGCGCCTTCATCCCGCAGCGCACGGTGGGAAGGGTGTTCAACCTGCAGGGACTGGTGCTGTTTGCGCTGTACGCCATGGGCATCGCCAGCGCGATGCTGGTGGCGTATGTGGTTTCGCGCCACAGTGGCAAGTGTCAGCCCACCCCGCTGCTGATGGAGCTGCCGGCCTACCGCTGGCCGAGCGCGCGCAACATCGCGCGCGGTCTGTGGGAACGGGGGGTGATCTTTGTGCGTCGGGTCGGCGGCATCATCCTGGCGCTCATGGTGCTGCTGTGGTTTCTCTCCAGCTACCCGGCGGCCCCCGAAGGCTTTGCCGGGTCGGCCGTGGCGCACAGCTTTGCCGGCCGTCTCGGTGGTGTGCTGGAGCCCTTGTTCGCGCCATTGGGCTTTGACTGGCGCATCGTGGTGGCGTTGATTCCGGCGATGGCGGCGCGCGAGGTGGTGGTGGCGGCCCTGGGCACGGTTTACGCGTTGTCCGCGCAGGGTGAGCAGGTGCACGAGGCGCTGGGCGCGTTGATCGCCGAACAATGGACCCTGCCCACCGCGCTGGCCTTGCTGGTGTGGTTTGTCTATGCGCCGCAGTGCGTGGCCACGCTGGCGGCCGTGCGGCGCGAAACCGGTCACTGGCGCCACGCCCTGGGCATGGCGGCCTACCTGTTTGCGCTGGCCTATCTGATGGCCTGGATCACCTACCGGGTCGCCGGGGCATGGGGCGCCACATGAGCCCCCGCCCGGCCGTTCCGACGGGGGCTCGCACCCCAGTGCGAAGCATGGAGGTCACCCAGTGAGCGTTCAAGGCTTCATCGTTGGCGTGTGTGTGCTGGTGGCACTGGGGTACGTGCTGCGGCCGAGCCTGCGGCGCTGGCTGCAGCCGGGTCGGCGGGCCAGCGGGAACACCGGGGGCGGTCAGCCTCCGGGTGCTTGCGGTGCCTGCTCGGCCTGTTCGGGTTGCCCCAAACCCAGGGCCTGAGCAGGCTGTGCGTCCAGCCCGGACGCCCGGTAACGCAGCACCTTGAGGGCGCGCTCGGGCGACGCGTCGGCGAAGCTGGCCGGGTTGGGCAGGCGTTCCACAAACACCAGTTCGGGTGCCTCGTCGCGCATCTGGTCTTGCAGAAACGCGGTGTCCAGCTCGGGCGCGTTGAGACACAGCAGCACCTCGCCGTCGGGCCGCAGCAGGTCCGGCAGGCGGCGCATGAGGCGGGCGTAGTCTTTGGTGGCGACGAAGCTGCCTTTCTGGTAGCTCGGCGGGTCCACGACGATGAGGTGGTAGGGGCCCGATCGTGTGAGCTTGCCCCAGGTCTTGAAGATGTCGTGGGCCAGGAAGCTGGCGCCGGCCTGCAGTCCGTTGAGCGCGTGGTTCTGTTGCCCGATGGCGATGGCGCCCGCGCTCATGTCCACGTTGACCACCTGCTTCGCGCCGCCCTGCAGCGCCGCCACCGAGAAAGCGCAGGTGTAGGCAAAGAGGTTGAGCACCTTGGCGCCCGCGGCGTGCTCACGCACCCACTGGCGCCCTTCGGCCATGTCGAGGAACAGACCGTGGTTTTGCCCTTTGAGCACGTGCACCAGGTAGCGCGCACCGCGTTCGCTCACCACGTGGGGCTCGGGCACGCTGCCGGCCATCAACCGGGTTTCGCTGCGACCTTCGTGCCGGCTCTGGAACACCCAGTTCAGCGGTTCACCGGGTGCGATCTGCCCGTGGCGCGCGGTGAGCGCGGCCGACACCGTGGCCAGTTCGTCGTCGCTGGCTTCGCCAAACCGGGTCAGCACCCACACCGGTGGGTACGCATCCAGCGTCCAGGCTTCACAACCCGGGTGCAGGCCGCCCCGGCCGTGGAAGAGGCGCTGGGCGTCGGTGGGCATGGCCATCGTGGCGATGGTGTCGAGCAGGGCTTGCATGTTCAGTGTTCCGGCGAGTCACCCAGCGGCGGCAGGCCGTGGCGGCGGCGCGCCTGGCCACAGGCGTCGCTGCCTTCTTCGAACTCGCGGCAGGGGTTGGGCCGCCACTCGTAGATGCCGCAGGTGGCTTTTTCGCCGATGCGGCCCGACAGCGCGGCGCAACGGGGTTGCCCGTGGTCGGTGCCGCGCATGCGGCTGATGGTGTCGGTGACCGAGACGGTGAGCCCGTCGGGCACGCTGCCCCCTGCGGCCTGCGTTTCGCAGACCGAGAAATCCACGCGAAAGCTCGCGCAACAGGCGCCGCAGCTGGTGCAGGCACTCACTGGACGATCCTCCGTGCCGCGCGCTGCGGGGCTGAGCGCCTTCGGAGCGGCCGGGTGCTGCTCATGGCCGCGCCGCACTGGTCCGGCGCATCAGGCCAGGCGCCCCAGCAGCAGGTATTCCATGAGTGCCTTCTGCACGTGCATGCGGTTTTCCGCCTCGTCCCAGACGACCGATTGCGGGCCGTCGATGACTTCGGCGCTCACCTCTTCGCCGCGGTGCGCGGGCAGGCAGTGCATGAAGAGCGCGTCGGGTTTGGCCACGGCCATCATGGCTTCGTCCACGCACCACTGCGCGAACGCGGCACGGCGCACCTCGTTCTCGGCCTCGTAGCCCATGCTGGTCCAGACGTCGGTGGTCACCAGGTCGGCGCCTTTGCAGGCTTCCTTCGGGTCCTTGAACACCTTGTAGCAGGCCGGGTTGGAGACGCCGGCGAGCTTCGGGTCGACTTCGTAGCCACTGGGCGTGCTCACGTGCACGGTGAAGCCCAGCAGTTCGGCCGCCTGCAGCCAGGTGTTGGCCATGTTGTTGCCGTCACCGACCCAGGCCACGACCTTGCCCTTGATGGCTTCGAGCGGGTTGCCGCTGGCGGCCGGTCGGTACTCGACCATCGTGAACAGGTCGGCCAGGATCTGGCAGGGGTGGAATTCGTTGGTCAGGCCGTTGATGACCGGCACGCGCGAGTGCTCGGCGAAGCGCTCCAGCTTGCTCTGCTCGTAGGTGCGGATCATCACCAGATCGACCATGCGGCTGATGACCTTGGCGCTGTCTTCAATCGGTTCGGCGCGGCCGAGCTGGCTGTCGCCCGTGGTCAGGTGCACCACCGAACCGCCGAGCTGGTACATGCCGGCCTCGAAGCTCACGCGGGTGCGCGTGCTGGCCTTCTCGAAGATCATGGCCAGGGTGCGGTCCGGGTCGGCGAACGGCTGGTGCTTTTCGACGGCCTTGAACTTCGCCTTGATGAAGGCGGCGCGCGTGAGCAGGTAGGCGTACTCGTCGGCGCTCAGGTCCTTGAACTGGAGGTAGTGGCGGAGTTTCATGCGTTTTCTGCCAGGAAAGAAACAATGATCGGCAACAGGATGGCCGCGACTTCGTCGGCCTCGGCGGTGGTCATGATCAGCGGCGGTACCAGGCGGATCACGCTGTCGGCTGTGACCGACAGCAGCAGGCCGGCGTCGGCCGCGCGCTGCGTGATCACGCCGCAGGGCTTGTCCAGCTCGATGCCGATCATCAGGCCCTGGCCGCGAATGTCTTTCACGCCGGGCTTGCCGAGCAGGGCGGAGTCGAGCTGGCCGCGCAGGTGTGCGCCCACCGTGGCCGCGTTTTCCAGCAGGCCCTCTTCTTCCATGATGCGGATGGTCTCCACCCCGGCGCGCATGGCCAGCGGGTTGCCGCCGAAGGTGGTGCCGTGGTTGCCCGGCTGGAAGATGTGGGCGGCTTTCGGACCGGCAACCACGGCGCCGATCGGCACGCCCGAGCCCAGGCCCTTGGCCAGTGGCATCACGTCGGGCTGGATGCCGGCCCACTGGTGCGCAAACCACTTGCCGGTGCGGCCCATGCCGCACTGCACCTCGTCGATCATCAGCAGCCAGTCCTGTGCGTCGCACAGTGCGCGCACCTCCTGCAGGTACTGCGCGCGCATCGGGTTCACGCCGCCTTCGCCCTGGATGGTTTCAAAGAACACCGCCACCACGTTGGGGTTGCCCACGGTGGCCTTTTTCAGGGCTTCGATGTCGTTGAGCGGCACGCGGATGAAGCCTTCGACCAGCGGACCGAAGCCGGCCTGCACCTTGGGGTTGCCGGTGGCCGAGAGCGTGGCGATGCTGCGGCCGTGAAAGGCTTTTTCGTAGACCACGATCTCCGGGCGTTCGATGCCCTTGTCGTGGCCGTACTTGCGCGCCAGTTTCAGCGCGGCTTCGTTGGCCTCCAGGCCGGAGCTGCAGAAGAACACGTTGGTCATGCCCGAACGTTCCACCAGCATCCGGGCCAGCACTTCCTGGTTGGGCACGTGGTAGTAGTTGCTGGAGTGGATCAGCTTGGCCACCTGGTCCTGCAGCGCAGGCACCAACTTGGGGTGGGCGTGGCCCAGGGTGTTGACGGCGATGCCGGCCAGCGCGTCCAGGTATTCCTTGCCGTTCACATCCCAGACGCGGCAGCCTCGGCCATGCGACATCGCGATCGGCAAGCGGCCGTAGGTGTTCATCACGTGGGGCGACGAGGGGACGGCGGTGGCGGCGGCATTCATGCGGGACTCCGGTGGGGAAGGGCCAAAAGAAAGCGGCTCAACGAAGGTTGAGCCGTTGAAAAGCGATTTTAGGGGCAGGAGCGGGCATCATCATTGCTTGTTCCGCATCGCTGTCATGAAGCCATGGCAGCCTGTGGTCAACCGACCGGAGCCCCGGGTTATCCCTGAGTTCAGGTCTTATATAAGATAGAATACCTGCCATCCACCCCGGCCAGCGATCCTCGGTCTGGCGGTGGTCATGCGTCCCTTCCAGGGCCCTCCATCCGAAGGCTTCCCCGATGGTTTCACCGACTGCCAAACAAGTGTTCATCCAGGGCGTCACACGCAGTGGCCGCACCTTTCGCCCCAGCGACTGGGCCGAACGTCTGGCCGGCGTGATGAGCCAGTTCCGCCCCGGCGGCGGCGTGGTCCGTCAGGGCAGTCACATCGCGTATTCGCCCTGGTGCGTGCCCACGGTCATGAACGGCGTCAAGGTCGTCATCGTCCACACCGATCTGCGCGAAGCCGAACCCATGGCCTGGGACTTCGTCATGCACTTTGCGCGCGACAACGACCTGCAGGTGGCCGAAGGCTGCGTGCTGCCGGAGCCGGCCGCAAAACCCTGAACCACCTGGCCAAGGCCACTTGAGCAGTGGACAGGCAACAAAAAACCGCCCGAAGGCGGTTTTTTGCTTTTCTTTGCTGGCAGCGCACCCGTTTCAAACGGCAGACCCCGAGGGGTCCGGGCTGGTGGCCTGACGGATCAGGCCGGTGGGGTGGTCAGGCGGTGGCGAGTGCCAGTGCCTTGACCTTGGCGGACAGGCGGCTCTTGTCGCGAGCGGCCTTGTTTTTGTGGAAGATGCCCTTGTCGGCAATGATGTCCACAACGCCTTGCATCTTGGAGAAGAGTTCGGTGGCCTTGGTCTTGTCGCCGGCCAGAACCGCTTTTTCAACGTTCTTGACGGCGGTGCGGTATTTGGAACGCAGCGAGGTGTTCGCGGCGTTGATCTTGATGTCCTGGCGGACGCGTTTGCGGCCAGATGCCAGACGGGGGTTCTTTTTCTTCGGCTTGGTTGCCATGGTGAATTTCCTTCAGATGTTTGGGGATGATGCCCAGCAAAGCCCGCGATTTTAGCATGGTGCCGCCAGCCTGGGTAGCGTGTCCGCCGGGCGTCGGGTGTGCGTGGTTACACTGGCGGCCGTGTCCCTGTTCAAATCCGCCTCCCTGGTCTCCCTGCTGACGCTGGCCTCACGCATCACCGGGCTGGTGCGCGAACTGCTGATGGCGTCCACCTTTGGTGCCAGCGCCCTGACCGACGCCTTCAACGTCGCTTTCCGCATCCCCAACCTGCTGCGCCGGCTGTTCGCCGAAGGCGCGTTCAGTCAGGCGTTCGTGCCCGTGCTGGCCGGTGTGCGTGAAAAGGAGGGCGACGCCGCCACCCGCCAGATGGTGGACCAGATCGCCACCGTGCTGGCCTGGGCGCTGACCGCCACCTGCGTGCTGGGCGTGGCCGGGGCGCCGGTGCTGGTCTGGGCCATGGCCAGCGGCCTGAAGCAGAGCCCCGACGGCTTTGAGGCCGCCGTCTTCATGACGCGCTGGATGTTTCCCTACATCGCCTTCATGTCGTTTGTGGCGCTGTCGGCCGGCATCCTGAACACCTGGAAGCGCTTTGCCGTGCCGGCGGCCACGCCGGTGCTGCTCAACGTGGCCATGATCTCGGCCGCGTACTGGGGCGCACCCTGGTTCAAGAGCCTGGGCATCCAGCCCATCTACGCCATGGCGGGCGGGGTGTTGCTGGGCGGTGCGCTGCAGCTGGGGGTGCAGATCCCGGTCTTGCTGCGGCTGGGCATGTTGCCGCGCATCCGTTTGCGCTGGTCGTCGCTGAAAACCGCCTGGAACCACCCCGGCACGCGCCGCGTGACCACGCTGATGCTGCCGGCCCTGCTGGGGGTCAGCGTGGCGCAGATTTCGCTGTTGATCAACACCCAGATCGCGTCGCACCTGGCCACTGGCAGCGTGAGCTGGCTCACCTATGCCGACCGCCTGATGGAATTTCCCACCGCCATGCTGGGCGTCGCGCTGGGCGTGGTGCTGCTGCCCCAGCTGGCGGCCGCCAAAGCGGCCGAAGATGCCCAGCGCTACAGCAACCTGCTCGACTGGGGCCTGCGACTGGTGGTGCTGCTGGCCGTGCCCTGTGCGGTGGCGCTGCTGACTTTTGCCAAACCGCTGGTGGCCGTGCTCTACCACTACGGTGCCTTCACCGCGGCCGACGTGCAGCAGACCACCGGCGCCCTGATGGGCTACGGTGCCGGCCTGATCGGGTTGATCGCCATCAAGGTGCTGGCGCCCGGTTTTTACGCCCGCCAGGACATCCGCACGCCGGTGAAGATCGCGGTGGTGGTGCTGGTGCTGACCCAGCTGATGAACCTGCTGTTCGTGCCTTACCTGGCCCACGCCGGGCTGGCGCTGGCCATCGGCATCGGGGCCATGGTCAATGCGCTGTGGCTGTTGATCGGCCTGCTGCGCCGCGGGGCCTACACGCCCTCACCCGGCTGGGCGCGTTTTGCCCTGCAGGTGGTCGCCGCCAGCGCGCTGATGTCCGTGTTCCTGATGTGGTCTGCCGCGCGCTTCAACTGGCTGGGCTTTGAGGGCCTGGCGCTGCAGCGTGTGGGCCTGCTGGCCCTGTGCGTGGTGGGAGCGGCCCTGATCTATTTCCTGAGCCTGACCGTGGCCGGTTTGAAACTTCGCCAATTCGTCCGAAAATGAAGTCCGCTGCACCGGCACCCGCCGTTCAGCGGTCTGCCCGCCGCCCTGACCATGTCTTCAGCCTTTGAATTCCCCACGCCCACGCCCTTGGGCTACTTCGCCGCGCTGGTGGCCGACGATGACGGCTTGCCGTTGCTGGAAGCCGCCACCGCCATCGCCCAGGACGAATACCCCGAGATGGATGTGCAGGAGGTGCTGGGCGACGTGGACCAGTTGCTGGCCCGGGTGCGCCGGCGCTGCGACGACGCCACCGACCCGTTGCAGCGGCTGCGGGCGCTCAACCAGTTCTTCTTTCGCGACATGGGGTTTGGCGGCAACGTCAACAACTACTACGACCCCGACAACAGCTACCTCAACGCGGTGCTCCGGACCCGGCGCGGCATCCCCATCTCCCTGGGTGTGCTCTGGCTGGAGCTGGCGCAGGGCCTGGGCCTGAAGGCGCGGGGCGTCAACTTCCCCGGGCATTTCATGGTGAAGGTCAACCTGCCCAATGGTCAGGTGGTGATCGACCCGTTCACCGGCCAGTCGCTCAGCCGCGAAGACCTGTCCGAGCGGCTGGAGCCCTACAAGCGGCGCAACGGACTGGTGGACGATTTCGACGTGCCGGTCGGCCTCTACCTGCAGGCTGCGCCATCGCGCGAAATCCTCTCGCGCATGTTGCGCAACCTGAAAGAGATCCACCGCACGCAGGAAGACTGGCTGCGCCTGATCGCGGTGCAGGACCGCCTGCTCGTGCTGCTGCCCGATGCCTGGTCTGAGTACCGCGACCGCGGCCTGGCCTGGGCCGAAATGGGTGACGCCCGCCTTGCGGTGAGCGATCTGGAGATCTACATCGCCCACACCGACGACGCGCTCGATCGCGACGCCATGGACCGCCGGCTGCAGGAACTGCGCCGCGCGTTGAACTGAGAGGTTGAGAGTCTTTCGCTCATGCCCGCTCACCCCGCCAAAACGCACCCGCTCGTTGTTGCAAATGCGCGCCATAGCTTGAGCTATGGCTGTGCTTTGCGCCTAGATCGGGCACGTTTTGGCGCGTTGCTCGGTCACGTCCGAAAAACTCTCAACCTCTGAGCCCGCGGATGACGCGCCTGATGCTGGTCGGTGCCACCGGCCTGGTGGGGCAGGCCGTGCTGCAGCAGGCCCTGGCCGACCCAGCTGTGGCCCAGGTGGTCGCACCGACCCGCAAGGCGCTGGCGCCACACCCCAGGCTGCTCAATCCGCTGGTGGACTTCGAGCGCCTGCCCGAAGACGCCGATTGGTGGGCGGTCGACGCCGTGGTCTGCACCCTGGGCACCACCATCGCCAAGGCCGGTTCGCAGGCCGCTTTCTACAAGGTGGACCACGACCACCCGCTGGAGGTGGCCTACCTCGCGCGGCGCCACGGCGCGCGGGCCTTCGCCTTCAACTCGGCCCTGGGCGCGGACGCGGCCTCGCGCGTTTTCTATGCCCGCACCAAGGGCGAGACCGAACGCGATCTGCAGGCCGTGGGCTACCCCTCGCTCACGCTGGTGCGCCCGGGCCTCATCGGGGGCGTGCGGCTGGAGAGCCGGCCGGCCGAACAGCTCGCGGTGCGCATCTCTCAGTGGATGCAGCCGCTGCTGCCGCGGCGCTATCGCGTGGTCCCCGCCCAGCGCATCGCGCACCACCTGCTGCAGGCCGCGCTGGCCGCCACGCCGGGGGTGCATGTGCTGCCGTCGGAGGTGCTGCTGTAGTCAGCCTGGACCACGGCCGTTTCCAGGCTCAGTGGCCGCGGTGCGCCGGTGAGCCCGCCTTGCCGAGCTGGTGCCAGGTGCGGCGCAGCTGGGTGTCGGAGCTGAAGCCGGCGAGCTCGGCGGCCAGCGTCACGCTGTGGCCCGACCGCAGCGCGGCGTCGGCCAGGTCCAGCCGGATGCTGCGCAGGTAGGCCAGCGGGGCGATGCCCGCGTGGGTGATGAACAGGCGCGCGAGGTGGCGCGGCGAGGTGCAGGCCACGTCGGCCATGCGCTGCAGCGACCAGTCGGCCTGCGGTTGCTGGCCGATGGCGTCCTGCACCCGGTGGATGGCCGGATGCAGGTGGGCGCGGTGGCGCAGGAAAGGCGACAGCTCCGGGTCGCCGGGGCCGCGCCGCAGCGCGACGACCATGGTCTGCGCCACGCGGGCCGCGAGCGCCGGGCCACAGACCGCCGCGATGCGGTGCAGGAACAGGTCGATGCCGGTGGTCACGCCCGCGCTGCTGCTGACCGCGCCGTCGAGCACGAACACCCGGTTGGCCACCGCGTCGCAGCGCGGCGCCACCTGGCGCAATTCGTCGAGGTGGTGGTGGTGGGTGGTTGCCCGGTGGCCGTCGAGCAGGCCGGCGTGTGCGGCGAGGATCGCGCCCGCGCACACCGTGACAAGCTCCAGCAGGCCCGCCTGCAGCCGCAGCCCACGCAGCCAGTGCAGCAGTTCCGGCACGCCTGGGCTGCGCACGTCGATGGTGTCACCGGGCTGACCGAGCAACACCACCCAGTGGGGTGCTGACAGTGCCTCGGAAACCACGTCGGGCAGGGGTTCGATGCCGCTGATGCTGGCTCCCACGGAGCTGGTGGCCTGCGCCTGCGGACCGATGAACCGCAGATCAAACGCGGCGGGTTGGCCGCTGGCCTGCAAGCACTGGTTGGCGATGCGCAGTGCCTCGGCCGGACCCGCCCAGTCGAGGATCAGGCTGCCCGGCAGCAGCACGAAGGACACGCGGATCGGCCCGCTCACGTTCGCGTCCACTGGAACTCCATCTGCCGCGCGGTGCGCAGGGCCAGCGCTTCGCCCGCGAGCCGCGCCACCAGGTGCAGGCTCATGTCGATCCCGGCGCTGATGCCGCCGGAGGTGACGATCCGGCCCTGATCGACCCAGCGCACGCCCGCTTTCACGTCGAGCGAAGGGAAGGCTCGGGCCAGGTCGGTCTGGTCTTCCCAATGGGTGGTGACGGGGCCGCCGGTGAGCACGCCGCTGGCTGCGAGCACGAAGGCACCGGTGCAGACCGAGGCCGTCAGTTGCGCGCGTTCGCTGGCCTGCGCCACCCAGCGCAAAGTCTCGGCGCAGCGTATGGCCCCGTCCACGACACCGCCCGGCACGATCAGCACATGCACCGGCGGTGTATCGGAAAAACCGTGGTCGGGCAGCAGGGTCAAACCAGCGCGGGCGCGCACGGGCTGGCGCTCGCGTGCCACGCAGAACACCGCGAACGGTGCCGGGTCTGAAGGCCTTTCGCGCAAGGCCATGCGACTCGCGGTGGTGAACACCTCGTAAGGACCCGCCAAGTCCAGCGCCTCGACCTCGTCGAAGGCCAGGATCGCCACCGTCAGTGTTGCGATGCTCATGAGTGTTGCGCTACCGCGTCGGCCACGCTGCACAGACGCGCGAAGCGGTCTTTCAGCACCGTGGCCGTGCGGGCCATGATGTCGGCGGCCGGCAGTGGCGTGCCGTCGGGCTGCACCATGTCAAAGGTCAGCGTGGCGTCGGTCACGAAGTCCACCGTGTAGCCGAGATCGGCCGCGTGCCGGGCGGTGGTTTCGCAGCACTGTTCGGTGCGGATGCCGCTGACGATCAGGCGCTGGACGGCATTTCGGTTCAGCCACACCTCCAGCCCGGTGCCCACGAGCGCACTGTGGCGCGACTTGTGGAAGGTCGCGGCGGCTTCGAAGTCGGCCAGGCCGTCGAGCGGACGCACGGCGCCCGACTCCAGCGAGAAAGGGTTCTGCGCAACCTGCGGCCCGTCCACGTGGAAGATGCGAACGATGGGCATGCCAACCGCCTGGGCGCCTGCAATGAGCGCGTTTTGCGCGGCCAGGTAGGCGGGCAGGTCCAGTTCGGTGAAGAAGGGGCGGTGGCGGAAGGACTCTTGCGCGTCGATGACCAGCAGGGCGGTTTTCATGGGGGCTCCGTCGGGGTTGTTGAAGCCCTGATCGTGCCGGTGACCGGTGCGGGTGTCTGCTCGTCGCCAGACAGGAACCGATCATTTCAGGACATGGCCATTGTCTTCCAGGTGCCCATGACCGTCGCCACGGACAGGAAATTTCCGGACACTTTCGCTCCCTGGGCGCATTGGATCCCGGAAACGGCGAAGGCCCGTTGCCGGGCCTTCCTGAGCACGAAGCGGGGTGGCTTCAGTTCACCGTGACGGCCGCGCCGTCGCCCTGGGGTGCGATCATGCCGATCTGATACACCGTCTCACCCAGCTCGCGCAGCGTGGCGGCGCAGGCGGCGGCTTCCTCGGCGGCGATCACCACCACCATGCCGATGCCGTTGTTGAAGGTGCGGTTCATCTCGATGTCGTCGATGCCGGCGGTTTTCTGCAGCCAGGCGAACAGCTCGGTCTGCGGCCAGCTGCCTTTCTTGAGATGGGCAGCGGTGCCCTCGGGCAGCACGCGCGGGATGTTCTCCAGCAGGCCGCCGCCGGTGATGTGGGCCAGCGCCTTGACGGGGTGTTTCGCGAGCGTGGCGAGCACGTTCTTCACGTACAGGCGGGTCGGGGCCATGATGGCCTGCTTGAACGGCTGGCCGTCCAGCGTGGCGGGCAGGTCGCTGCTGGCGCGTTCGATGCACTTGCGCACCAGCGAGAATCCGTTGGAATGCACGCCGTGCGAGGCCAGGCCCAGCACCACGTCACCGGGCTTGACGCTCTGGCCGGTCAGGATCTTGCTCTTTTCAACCGCGCCGACGCAGAAACCGGCCAGGTCGTATTCGCCAGCCGGGTACATGCCGGGCATCTCGGCGGTTTCGCCGCCGATCAGCGCGCAGCCCGAGAGTTCACAACCCAGGGCGATACCACCCACCACGGCCGCGGCGGTGTCCACATCCAGTTTGCCGCAGGCGAAGTAGTCGAGGAAGAACAGCGGCTCGGCGCCCTGCACCAGCACGTCGTTCACGCTCATGCCCACCAGGTCGATGCCCACGGTGTCGTGCATGTTCCATTCAAAAGCCAGCTTGAGCTTGGTGCCCACGCCATCGGTGCCCGACACCAGCACCGGTTCCTGGTAGCGCTTGGGTACTTCAAACAGCGCGCCAAAACCGCCGATGCCGGCCAGCACGCCTTCGCGCATGGTCTTCTTCGCCAGCGGCTTGATGCGTTCGACGAGCGCGTCGCCCGCGACGATGTCAACGCCGGCGTCTTTGTAGGAAAGGGGAGTGTTGCTGGAGGTCATGGAGTGCGTGTGCCGGCGGCGGGGCCGGGCGTTGGGACGGGGAAAACGTCGATGGAGCAGCCTCCACCAGGGTGGGGCAGCGGGGTTTGGCGGTCGGTTGCGGGTCCACCCGGGGTGGCGGACTAGAATTTGCCCCAGATTTTAAGGGTTTGCCCCTGCAGCCCGATCGTTCACCCCCGACACACCTGTTCATGACTTTCACGCCCAACCAGATCCGTGTCGCCTCGTGGGCCGCTATTGCGCTGGTGAGCTGGCTGCTCCTGTCACTGCTGGCGCCGGTGCTCATGCCCTTTCTGCTGGCCGCCGTGCTGGCCTATGCGCTGCACCCGCTGGTCGAGCGGCTGCATGCGCGGCGCATCCCGCGCTGGCTCGGCGCCGGCCTGGCCATCACGATGCTGTCGCTGGTGATGCTCGCGGTGGTGCTGCTGATCGTGCCGGTGATCACCAAGCAGGTGCCCTTGCTCAGGGATCAGGTGCCGGCGCTGCTGGACAGTGTCAACACCCGGCTGGTGCCGCTGCTGGCCCGTTTCGGGATCGATCTGCAGGTGGACGTTGCGCTGGTGCGCGGCTGGATGCAGGAACTCATCACCGGCCACGAAAGTGAGCTCATCCAGGGTCTGCTGTCGTCGCTGCGCATCGGCGGCAGCGCGCTCGCCGCCGTGTTCGGCAACCTGATCCTGGCGCCCATCGTGGCTTATTACCTGCTGCTCGACTGGGCCAACCTGGTCGAGCGCAGCAAGGGCCTGATCCCGCCGCGCTGGCGTGCGGGGGTGCAGGGTTTTCTGGACGAAACCGATGCCGTTCTCGGGCAATACCTGCGTGGACAATTGCTGGTCATGGGGGTGCTGGCGGTGTTCTACACCGTGGGGCTGGCCCTGGTGGGTCTGAAGCTGGCCTTGCCGATCGGGGTGTTCACCGGGCTGGCCGTGTTCATTCCCTACCTCGGCTTTGGTCTGGGGCTCGTCATGGGCCTGCTGGCGGCCGTGCTGCAATTTCAGGCGCTGCTGGGTGTCGCTCTGGTGGCGGCGGTGTACACCGTCGGTCAGGTGGTCGAGAGCATGTACGTCACGCCGCGGCTGCTGGGCGAACGCATCGGCCTGCACCCCATCGCCGTCATCTTCGCCCTGATGGCTTTCGGACACCTGTTTGGCTTCGTGGGCGTGCTGGTTGCCTTGCCGGCCAGCGCGGTGCTGCTGGTGGCGATCCGCCGGGCCAAGAGCCGTTACATGGCCAGCGAGCTCTATCTCGAAGGCGTTGCGCAACGGCCCGCGGTTGGCGCCGTGCCCGAGCAGGACGGCCCGGCATGAGCAGCGGTCAGCCCCCCATGAAACAGATGGCGCTGGACATCGGCCTGGCGCCCGTGGCCACGCTGGCCAACTTTGTGGCCGCGGGCAACGAAGCCGCGCTGGCCCACCTGCGCCTGTGGGCCGGCAACCCGCTGCGCTCGCCCGTGCCCACCTTCCTGTGGGGCGAGGGCGGCAGCGGCAAGACGCATCTGCTTCGCGCGGTGCGCGAGGCCCTGCGCGACCACGGCAGCCGGGTGGGCTGGATCGACGCCGCCACACTGCACCCCGCCGAATACGACGAGCACTGGGAGGTGGTGTTGCTCGACGACTGCCAGCTCTACACCGCCGAGCAGCAGGCCGCCGCTTTCAACTGGTTTGTCAATGCCCAGAGTCCGGCTCACGGGCCGGCGCGCTGGGTGCTGGCCGCCGCCGACCGGCCGCCGGCCGACCTGCAGCTGCGCGAAGACCTGCGCACCCGGCTCGGCTGGGGCCATGTGTTCCAGCTGCACGCACTGGGTGAAACCGAGCGCCGTGCCGTGCTGCGCCGGGCGGCCGACGAGCGCGGCGTGTTCCTCAGCGACGAGGTCATGGACTTCATGCTCACCCGCTTCTCGCGCGACCTCTCCAGCCTGATGATGCTGCTCGACCAGCTCGACGCCTACGCCCTGCGCACCCAGCGCGCGATCACCATCCCGCTGATCAAATCCATGCTGGAAAACGAATGACACCCGATGCGCCTCGCACTCTTTGACCTCGATCACACCCTCATCCCCATCGACTCCGACTATTCCTGGGGTCAGTTCACCGTGACCCTGGGTTGGCGCGATGCCGAAACCCACACCCGGGCGAACGACGCCTTTTACGAGCAGTACAAGGCCGGTACGCTGGACATCCACGAATACATCCGTTTCTCCGTGGCACCCCTGGCCGAGCACGGCGCCCAGAAATCCGACGCCGCGCACCGCCGCTTCATGGACGAGGTGATCCGCCCGGCCATGAAACCCGTTGCTTTCGATCTCGTGCGCCAGCACCAGGACGCCGGCGACACGGTGATCATCGTCACCGCCACCAACGAATTCGTCACCCGCCCGATCGCCGAAGCCTTCGGGGTGGACGAGCTGATCGCCATCGATCTGGAGCGCGACGCGCAAGGTGAACCCACAGGCGCGATCCGGGGCACACCGTCGTTTCGCGAGGGCAAGGTCGCGCGTGTGGAACAATGGCTGGCTGCGCGCGGCCATTCCTGGGCCAGCGTGGCGCACAGCACCTTCTACAGCGACTCCATCAACGACCTGCCGCTGCTGGAAAAAGTGCACGAGCCCGTCGCGACCAACCCGGACGCCCGGCTCCGGCCCATCGCCAGCGAGCGGGGCTGGCGCATCCTGAACCTATTCGAATGATCAAAAAATTCATCGACAAGCTGCTTGGCAAAGCCAGCGGCTCCAAAAACGCCAAGATCTCCAAATTCGGCAAACGCGAAGACGTGCCGGTGTCGGTGCACGGCATCGACCGCAGCCTGGTGGACCAGCGTGCGTTGGACGTGGTGCACACGCTCAAGCAGGCTGGCTTCGAGGCCTACATCGTGGGCGGCGCGGTGCGCGACCTGTTGCTCGGCCTGCGTCCGAAAGACTTCGACGTCGCCACCAGCGCCACGCCCGAGCAGGTGAAGAGCCTGTTCCGCCGTGCCTTCATCATCGGGCGGCGCTTCCGCATCGTGCACGTGGTCTATGGCCGTGGCCGTGAGCACGAGATGATCGAAGTCTCGACCTTCCGCGCCTACCTCGACAGCGCCGACGCCGAGCAGGTGAGCGGCAACGAGCGCACCAGCAAGGGGGAGCTCGCCAGCATGAAGCACGCGGTGGACGCCAGCGGGCGTGTGCTGCGCGACAACGTCTGGGGTCCGATCGAGCAGGACGCGGCGCGCCGCGATTTCTCCATCAACGCCATGTATTACGACCCGGAATCCCAGGTCGTGGTCGATTTCCACAACGGCATCCGCGACGCCAAGAAGCTCACCCTGCGCATGATCGGTGACGCCGCCACGCGCTACCGCGAAGACCCGGTGCGCATCATCCGCGCCGTGCGTTTTGCCGCCAAGCTGAGCGGCCTGGGTTTCAAGTTCGACGCCAAGACCCTGGCGCCGCTGGCTTCGTCGCACAAGCTGCTGGCCGACGTGCCGCAGAGCCGCCTGTTCGATGAAATGCTCAAGCTGTTGCAGACCGGGCATTCGCTGGCCAGTGTGGAGCAGCTCCGGGCGGTCGGCCTGAACACCGGCATCTACCCGTTGCTCGACGTGGTGGTGGAGCGTGCCGACGATCCGTTCGTGAAACTGGCCCTGCAGGACACCGACCGCCGCGTCGGCGAAAGCAAGCCGGTGGCGCCGAGCTTCCTGCTGGCCTGTGTGTTGTGGGCCGATGTGCGCAAAGGCTGGAGCCAGCGCCTGCAGCCGCGCGGCAACCAGCGCCCGCCGCCGGCGTTTGGTGCCTTGCAGGACGCGGTGGACGAGGTGTTCGAGTCCCGCATTGGTGACGTGTCGGGTCGCGGCAAGCTGGGCGCCGACATGCGCGAGATCTGGATGATGCAGCCGCGCTTTGACAAGCGCGTGGGCACATCGCCGTTCAGCCTGGTGGACCAGGCACGCTTCCGCGCCGGCTTCGACTTCCTGCGCCTGCGCGCCCAGGTGGGCGAGATCGAGGAAGAGCTCGCCCACTGGTGGGAGACGTTCCAGAACGCCAGCGACGAAATCCGTGAAGACATGGTGGACGCGCAGCGCAAGGTCAACCAGCCCAAGGGCGGAGCTGGCGGTGCGCGCCGCGTGAAGCGCACCGATGCCGACCACCCGGCCAGCGCGACCGAGCCGGATCCACGCTTCCGGGCGGCGGGTGTGGCTGATAACGACGAAGACGGCGACGACGACAACGCGCCAGCCGAAGCGGGCGCCTCCGCCGATGGAACGACGGCACCCGCCAAGAAGCGCCGCCGCCGCCGTCGCAAACCCGGTGGCGCAGGTGGTGCGGCCGGGCAGGGCGGCGCCACCGAAGGTTCCGGCGACTGATCTCGATCCGTGCAGGCCTCGGGCATGCAACAGCGCGCTGAAGTCACGGCCTTTGTGGCGCTGGGCGCCAACCTCGGCGATCCGGCGCAGGCCTTGCGAGAAGCCTTGCAGCGCTTGTCTGAAACCCCGGGCGTCCGGCTGGTAAGGGCCTCCAGCCTGTACCGCACCACGCCCATCGACTCCAGCGGGCCGGACTACCTCAACGCGGTGGCCGAGATCGCCACCACGCTCACCGCACCCGGTCTGCTCACCGCCCTGCAAGCGATCGAGCAGGGCGCAGGGCGAGAGCGTCCCTACCGCAACGCGCCGCGCACGCTGGATCTGGACCTGCTGCTGTACGGCAGCGCGCGCATCCATTCGCCAACGCTGACCGTGCCGCACCCTAGCATGGGGGAGCGGGCGTTTGTGCTGGTGCCGTTGCACGAGATTGCGCCCGGGCGGGTGACAGACGAGGCACTGGCCGCGGTATCAGGCCAAGGCATCCAGCGCATGTGAGGTCGCAGCCGGAGCGCGTGCCCGAAACCAGGATGCCGTGGAACGGGCTTTGCCCGGCCACAGGCATCGCCCCCCTTGAGGGGGGTGACGCGAAGCGGCGCGGGGGGGTGCTCCGTTCAGGGCGCCAGCCGCTCCCGCAGCCAGCTGCCATCGCCTTGCAGCGTGTAACGCAGCCGGTCGTGCAACCGGCTCTTGCGGCCTTGCCAGAACTGCCAGTTGTCGGGTTTGAGGCGGTAGCCGCCCCAGTGCGGCGGGCGCGGGGGCTGCAGCAGGAACTGCGCGCCATACTTCGCCGCGTTGGTCACCAGCACGGTGCGGCTGTCGATCACCTCGCTCTGCGGACTGGCCCAGGCACCGATGCGGCTGTCGAGCGGGCGGCTCTTGAAGTAGGCATCGCTTTCTTCAGCGCTCACCTTTTCGACGAGGCCTTCGATGCGCACCACGCGCTCCAGCTCAACCCAGTGGAACTGCAGCGCGGCGTAGGGGTTGCCGGCCAGCTCGCGGCCTTTCTGGCTCTGGTAGTTGGTGTACCAGACGATGCCCTGTTCGTCGTAGCCCTTGATCAGCACCACGCGCGTGCTCGGCCGCAGGTTGGCCCCCACGGTGGCGAGCGTCATGGCGTTGGGTTCGGGCACTTCGCTGTGGATGGCTTCGGTGAGCCACTGGTCGAACTGTTTGAGCGGATCGGCCTGGGAAGCGGATTCGCTGAGTTCGGCTTTTTCATAGCTTTTGCGCAGGTCGGCGATGTTCATATGATCAGTATAGGCAGCCAGGGGTGCGCGGCGCTTGCGCGCGGTCAATCGGCTGCTTCGGGCGGGGCCAGCCGCAGCAGGCGCTCCAGCGCGTGGTCTTCGATGCCGTGGGCGCGCAGGCCGTGCAGCGTCTGGCGGGCGTAGTCCAGCGTGCTGCCGTAACGCCCGCGGCAGTGCGTGAAGATGTCGCGGTAGCGTTCGTCGTCGAGCGTGCCGGTGTAGTTGGGGCTGCGGCGCGACAGCGTGAAGGCCAGCGCCTGCACCGGGCCTTGTGCGGTCTGGCAGTGCAGCCACTTCGGGTCGTACACGGGGTTGGGCATTTCGCGCGCCCAGAGCGTGGGAAACAGCGCCTCAACCTGGGCGTGGGGCACCCGCAGTGCCAGTCCCGTGCAGCTGCCGCCGCTCATCAGCGCGAACACCAGGCCGGGCCGCTCGGGTGTGCCACGGTTGACCCGGCTCCACATCTGCAGGCAGCGGTGGTAGCCGTGCACCCGGGCCAGGCGCTGTTCGGCGGCGTCGAACTCGGGTCGCCAGACCAGCGAGGCGTAGCCGAACACCCACAGGTCGGGCGCTGGCCCCTGGCTGCGCCATTCGGCCACGGTGTCGGCCATCATCCGGGCGCCGTCGCGTCGGGCTGGGTCCCAGGTGTCGGGTCGGCGGGCTCGGGGAAAGCTCTGGGCAGGATGCATGTCAGATGGGGCCATTTAGAATGCGGGGTTGGTCGCGCAGGTCTTGGGGTTCATTTCCCTGGCCGGCTGCGAACAGTGTCGATTTTCTCTTGCGCATTGTTTTTCAGGGAGTGTTTGACCATGTCTTCTCAAGATGACGATCAGGAAGGCCGCGTCGTCGCGGCGGTGTTGATGGCTGCCGTGCTGCTGGCCGTGGGCCTGTCGGTGGGCTTCGGCATCCAGAAAGCCCGTGGCACCGGCAGCGCCGTGGCAACCGCTGTGGTGGTCGCGCCCGTTGCCGATGCACCAGTCGCCAGCGATGCGCCCGTCAGCGCCGCCGCTCCCGTTGCTGTTGCCCCGGTGGTGGCCGAAGACGCCAGCGTGGTGATCGAAAACGGTGTGGTCACGTTCTACTTTGCTTCCGGAAAGGCCGATCTGGCGTCGGGCGCGCTGGACGCGCTGGGCGATGCGATCGCCGCCGCCAAGGGGGGCAAACGCCTGGTACTGTCCGGCTTCCACGATGCGACCGGCAACCCGGCACAGAACGCCGAGCTGGCCAAGAAACGCGCGCTCTCGGTGCGCGACGCCCTGGTGGGCGCGGGCGTGGCCGCTGCTTCGCTGGAACTCAAGAAGCCTGAAGAAGCCACCGGCACCGGCAACGACGCCGAAGCCCGCCGCGTGGAAGTGATGATCGTCGACTGATCCTCGCGTCTCGCGCCCGCAAAAAAAGCCCGGACTGCCGGGCTTTTTTGTGGGCGCCTGCAGCGCAGGCGGCGGATCAGCGCAGACCGGCACCGCCTTCGGTTTCAGCGCGCTGGATCAGCTCGATCTTGTAGCCGTCGGGGTCGGTCACGAAGGCGATCACGGTGCTGCCGCCTTTGACCGGGCCGGCCTCGCGCGTCACGTTGCCGCCCGCTGCCTTGATTTTTTCGCAGGCGGCGTAGGCATCGGGTACGCCCAGGGCGATGTGGCCATAGGCAGTGCCCATGTCGTAGCTGTCGGTGTCCCAGTTCCAGGTGAGTTCGATCTCGGCCTGGCCGGGGTTGCCGCCCTCGAATCCGAGGAACGCCAGCGAATACTTGTACTCCGGGTTCTCCGAGGTGCGCAGCAGCTGCATGCCCATCACCTGGGTGTAGAAGTCGATCGAGCGCTGCAGGTTGCCCACGCGCAGCATGGTGTGAAGGAGTCGCATGTCGGGTTCTCTCGGGTCGGTTCGTGGACCGCAATTATGTCGTCGCACCGCCCGCGGGCTTGTGCTGCAGGTCGAATACCAGGCAGGTCGTGGTGGCATGGGCGTAGAGCGTGCCGTCGGGCCCGACCAGTTGCGCCTCGGCGGTGGCAAGCTGGCGACCGCAGTGGACCACGCGGCCGATGGCGCGCACGCGCGGCACCTTGGGCGTGAGGGCTCGCACGATGTTCACGCTGAGCTCGGCGGTGGTGTAGGCGCGGCCGGGCGGCATCTTGGTGTGCACCGCGCAGCCCAGTGCGGAGTCGAGCAGGGTGGCGAACCAGCCGCCGTGCACCGTGCCCATGGGGTTGAGATGCTGCGAGCCCGGCGTGCCCTGGAAGACGGCACTGCCGTCACCCACTTCGACGATCAGGAAGTCCAGCGTCTTGGCGATGGCGGCGTAGGGAATCTCGCCCAGCAACATGGCCTGCATCACTTCCAGTCCGGTCTTGCCGGCGATCTGGTCGGGCCGGGCCACGCCGGGCCCGGGGCCGGCGGCCAGGCGTTGCTGAATTTCTTGCTCCTGGGCCAGCCAGGTTTCCAGGTTGTCGTTGGCGCTCATGGGTTGCTCCTTAACAGTTGCATATGCATTCATTGTAGATACAATCAATCGCATGAACCCTGTCACCACCGCGTCAAACCCCACAGGCGCTGCGGTCAAGCCGCAGGGCTGCACCAATCTCAAGCTGCGCCAGCTGATGCGCCGCGTGGCGCAGCACTACGACAACGAGGTGGGCAAGTCGGGGCTGAAGGGCACGCAGTATTCGCTGCTGTCCTATGTGGTCAAGCTTGGGCCGATCCGTGCGGTGGACCTGGCCGCCGAGATGAAAGTCAGCACCTCGACCCTGTCGCGCAACCTGCAGCCGCTGGTGGCCGCGGGCTGGCTCTCGGTGGGGCCGGGGGCCGACGCGCGCAGCCACCTGATCATGGCCACCGAGGCCGGTCAGACCAAGCGGGCAGAAGCCCAGCGGCGCTGGCGCGTCGCGCAAGAGGGCATCAACCGGGCGCTCGGCGTGGAGCGCGTGGCGGCCCTGCACAGCTTGCTGGACGAAGCCATGGCCTGCCTGTCACCGGTGGCCGGTGACGACGGGATCGGCCTTTAGCTTTTGATGCCCACCAGCGCGCTGTAGGCCTGGCGCGTCTCCGGCGACACCGAGGCCACCAGTTGGGCGTACGGGGTCTGGTGGCGGGCGAGCACCCGCGCGGAGGCGGTCGCGCGGGTTCGGCAGTACCAGTGGCAGGTGTGCTGCATCAGGTACAGCTCGGCCAGCAGGGTGTAGGCCCGGTCGCGTTCGCTGCGTTGTGCCGTGTTGTCCACCGTTTGCTGGATGCCGCGGGCGTGGATGTGCATGGCCTCACGCAGATCGAAACTGGCGCCCGGCAACCAGCGGTCGGCGTAGGGCAGGGCGATGCGGTTGACGCGGAACGGCGCGGAGGTGTCCTTGGCCAGGCCGGCGGCGAAGCGC
The DNA here is from genome assembly GCF_048590325.1 of Hydrogenophaga sp. ZJX-1. Classification (NCBI taxonomy): domain Bacteria; kingdom Pseudomonadati; phylum Pseudomonadota; class Betaproteobacteria; order Burkholderiales; family Comamonadaceae; genus Hydrogenophaga; species Hydrogenophaga sp. ZJX-1. Next base: position 473,105 of record NZ_JBMBRA010000004.1, on the reverse strand, counting down.
TGGAACTGACTGGCGAGCGAGGCTTCGGTGGACGCCTGCAGTTGCCATATCTGCTGGCGTCGCTGAGGGTCTTTTTCGCTGAGTGCCCGCATGTAGCCCTCGCTCAGGTGTGCCATCAGCTTTTCGATCTGGAACTGGCCGAGATGGCGCCCCAGCAGCAGGATGCGCTGGCGCTGGTCCGTGGTCTTGAGGATGAAGGCACCGGCAAAGGCCAGCAGGCTGAGTGTGAAGATATCCATGGGAAAACCGGAGCGCAGAAGGCATGCAGTGTAGTCACTGCCCATGGCGCAGGCTTCAGGTCGCTGGTGAACACGGCCGAGACCCTTTCAGAAGATCATCCGTCCGCGGTGGTTGTCCAACAGCGAAAATGGCGCTGCTTTCGGTAACGCCGCATCCCCGGTCCCAGCCACGCCTTCAACCCATCCACAGTCCATGAGCGCCTCCTCATTCGCCCCTTTTGGCCGCGTGGTCGCCGGCTACGGCGTGGTGGCCGTGCTCTGGATCCTGTGGTCCGACGCGCTGGTGGAGCTGCTGTTCGAGAACATCGAGTTGCTCGCCGCGGCGCAAGCCTGGAAAGGCCTGCTGTTCGTGCTCGTAACCACCGGACTGCTGTTCCTGTTCCTCCGGCGCGTGCACGCGCGCATGCAGCGGCAGACCGAAGTCGAGCTGCAGGCCCTGCGGCGGGAGGCGCAAACCGCAGCCCTGCTGCAGGCCTTGATGGACAGCTCGCCCGATGCGATCTTTGCCAAGGACCGTGAGGGGCGCTATCTGCTGGTCAACCAGGAAACCGAGCGCATGGTCTGCAAGGGCGTGACGCCGATGCTGGGTTTGCGGGTCCAGGATCTGCTGCCCGCCGAACAGGCCGACAAGATATGGGAGGACGAGCGCCGCATCATGCGCGAGGGCCGTATCGAGAACCTGGAGTACGAGGTCGATACCAACGAAGGTCGGCGCACCTTCAATTCGATCAAGGGCCCCTTGCGCGATGAGACGGGCACCATCGGTGTGTTCGGCATGGCCCGCGACATCACGGACATGGTGACGGTGCGGCGCCAGTTGCAGGAGAGCGAAAGGCGCTACCGGCTGCTGTTCGAGAACAACCCGCAGCCGATGTGGGTGATCGATCTGGAGACGCTGGAGTTTCTCGCCGTCAACGACGCCGCCGTGGTGCACTACGGCTACAGCCGCGATGAGTTCCTGTCGATGCGCCTGCCGGTGGTGGCCCCGCCCGATCTGGTGAATGGGCCGGAGCGCGTCATGCCGGCGACGCTGAAGGCACCTTCCATGGCGAACCAGGTCACCGGCCCGTGGCCTCACCGGCTGAAGGACGGTCGCGTGGTTGAGGTGGAGATATCGGGGCGCAACATCGAGTATGAAGGGCGGCCGGCCCGGATCGTCCTGATCAATGATGTGACCGCCAAGCGGCGGGTGGAACTGGAGCGAGACGCCGCCCACAGGCTGCTGGAGGATGTGCTCAGCCGCGTGACCGACGCCTTCGTGTCGGCCGGACCCGATCAGCGCCTGGTGTATGCCAACGACCGGGCCGCCCGCCTGGTGGGCGTGGCGTCTCCTCAGGACATGCTGGGTCACATCGTCTGGGACGTGTTTCCCGATTCCCGGGGAACACGTTTCAAGGCCGCGTACTGGCGCGCGCGCGAAAGCGGACGATCCGAGGTGGTGGAAGACTGGTGCCAGCCCTGGGGCCTGTGGCTGGAGGTGCGCTGGTACCCCGCCGGCGACCATGTCGCCGGCTACATCACCGACATCACGGCGCGCAAGCAGGCCGAGCAAGAATTGCAGCAGTCGAAGGCGACCTTGTCCGACCTGTCCCAGCGGCTGATGGCGCAGGAGCGCTTCACGACGCGGCGCATCGCCCAGTCACTGCACGACCAGCTCGGCCAGCAGCTCAGCAGCGCGCGGCTGTACCTGGATGTGGCCATGGCGCGTCCGGGACCGGCACAGAACGTGGCGTCCGGGCCTCTGGCGAAGGCTTCCGGCATGCTCGACAGCGCCATCGCGCACGTGCGCGATGTGTTGCGCGAGGTGCGCCCACCCCTGCTGGAAGACCAGGGCCTGGCCGCGGCGCTGGACAACGAACTGCGCGCTTCGCCCGCCAGCGATCTGGGGCTGGCGGTCGAGCTGGAGCTGGGTACCTCGGTTCGCGGCATCCGCTGGGCCGATGCGGTGGAATACGCCGCTTTCATGATCGCGCGCGAAGCCATCGGCAATGCCGTGCGGCACGCCCAGGCCACGCGGGTGAGGGTGTCGCTCGACGGCGATGCCGGGCATCTCCGCATGCGGATCGAGGACAACGGCAAGGGCATTGAAGACGATGACCTGCACGGGCGCTCCGGGCATCTGGGCATCGTCGGCATGCGCGAACGGGCGGCGGCCATTGGCGCGGACCTGCTGGTGGAGCGCGGGGCGGCGGGTGGCACGGTGGTGGAGCTCACGCGGGAAGAGGCAGCGCCATGAGCGCTGCGCCGGGCCGTTCCCAAGCCAGCTCGCGCCGCAGCCCGCAGGGCGAAGGTACTCCAGTGAGCGCCGCGCCGGGCCGTTCCCAAGCCAGCTCGCACCGCAGCCCGCAGGGCGAAGGTACTCCAGTGAGCGCCGACCGGCCGTTTCGAAGGCGCTCTGCCCCGCAGTGCGCAGCACGGAGGGTCGTCCAGTGAGCGACATCTACCTCGTTGACGACCACGCGCTCATGCGCGACGGCCTGCGGGTGGTGCTGGAGCACGGCGGTCATCGCGTGGTGGGGGAATCCGACGACCCCACCATCGCGCTGGCCGACATCCAGCGCCTGACGCCCGGGGTGCTGCTGCTCGACCTGAACCTGGGCAAACGTTCGGGGCTGGAGCTGCTGGAACAGCTGCCGCGGCGCAAGCTCGCCACGCGCACCATCGTGCTCACCATGTCGGCCCAGCCGCACCACGTGGCGGAGGCCTTGCGCATGGGGGCGGCCGGCTATGTGCTCAAGGGCTCGCCCGCGTCGACGGTGCTGGCCGCCGTGGGCACCGTGGTGCGCGAGGGCCGTTACCTCGGTCCCGGCGTGGACGAACTGGCTGCCAAGGCGCTGACGCAGACGCAGCGGTCGGGTGCGCTGGGCCAGCTGTCGGCCCGCGAGCGGCAAATCATCCTGCTGGTGGTGCGCGGTCACTCCAGCAACGCCATCGCCGAGCTGCTGCACCTCTCACCCAAGACCGTGGACTCTTACCGCAGTCGCCTGATGGGCAAGCTGGAGGTGTCGGATGTGCCGGCCCTGGTGCGCCTGGCGATCCGCGAAAGCCTGATCAGTGCCGACGAGATGTGAGGACCCTGGTCGACCGGCACCGAGGTTTGCAGGGAATAAGTCACGCATCCGTCCGCGTGTAACGACTTGTATGCAGAACTCCCTACATCCGGGCAGGGATTTTCATCGCATATTCATGGCGTCCCATCACGCTTCGTGATGGTTCCCGGCGGTGATGCCGTCCGCCGCGTGGATGCCCATCGTTCTTTTTCCGTACCGTGACCACCTTGTTGCCTGTCGCCGAGTTGTCCCAGTTGTCGTTCATGCGCACGCGGGGGGTGCTGCGCACGACGCAGGACCAGTCGCTGGACGACATCGTTCGCGTGGCTGCGCACGCGCTGCGCAGCCCGGTGGCGCTGGTCAGCCTGGTGGATGAGGATCGCCAGTGGTTCAAGGCCTGCCATGGGATCGAACACGGCGGGTCCGATGTCGGGTTGCAGGCATACACCCACGCCGTGCCCGACCACGACGTGCTGGTTTTGCCAGATGCCCGGCTCGATCCGCGCTTTGCATCCGATGCCAGCGTCACCGGGGCCCTGGGGCTGGTGTTTTTTGCGGGTGCGCCGATCCGGCACGGCGGTCGCAAGGTCGGGGTCCTGTGCGTCATGGACCGCCAGCCGCGCACGATGGACGCCGAAGAACGGGTGCTGATGCTCGACATCGCGCAGGCCATCGAACACTGGCTCATCAGCCAGAGCCAGCAGGAGCAACTGCTGCAGCGCGAAGCGGCGTTCCGGCAACTGGCCGAACACCTGCCCGGCATCGTCTACCGCGATGTGCTCGACGGTGCCCCTTCGACACCTTATGTGAGCCCGCGCATCCGCGACCTGGGCTACACCCCCGAGCAGTGGCTGGAGCAGCCCGAAACCTGGTTGCGTGCCCTGCACCCCGATGACCGCGAACGCGTGCTCGACGAACAGGCGGAAGGCCTGGAGGCGGGCGAGCCTTTTGCGCTGCGTTACCGGCTGCGCCATGCGTCCGGCGGGTGGCGGCACATCGAGGACGTGGTCCGCGTCGAGATGCCGGCCAACGGCCCGGGCATGATCGTCAACGGCGTGATGTTTGACGTCACCGAACGGCAGGTGGCCAGGCAGGCGCGCCACCAGGTTTTCAGACAATTGCCTTTCGGCGTCCTGATCGTCGATGCAGAGGAGCGCATTCTCGATGCCAATCCGCAGGCCGAGCGGCTGCTCGGGCGCAGCGTGGCCGAGCTGAGCAACCGGTCCATCAAGCGCCTGTTTGTCGGCGCGCCCGCAGGGTCCTCCCCCGACGGCGATTCGTTTCAACGGGTCAACGGCGCGCAGGGCACCGAGCGGGACTACTGGCACCCCGATGGCGAGATGCGCTGTTTTGAAGAGGTGATCACAGCGCTGGACGACGGGAACCAGATGCGGGTCTTGCGCGACATCAGCCGCCGCCGCGAGGACGACGGCTGGTTGCGCAAGCTGTCGATGGCCGCGGAGCAGGCTTCGGAGTCCATCGTCATCACCGATCTGGCCGCCAACATCGAATACGTCAACGAGGCCGCGACCCGCTCTTCGGGCTACTCGCGCGAAGAGCTGCTGGGCCGCAACTCGCGGCTGCTGCAGTCGGGCATGACACCGCGCACCCGCTACCGCAAACTCTGGGCCCGCCTGCAGGCCGGCCAGCCCTGGCGCGGTTTTCTCAGCAACCGGCGCAAGGACGGCAGCCACTACATCGAATACGCGGTGATCTCACCGGTGCGCGGTCCCGACGGGCGCATCACCAACTACCTCGCGGTGAAAGAGGACATCACCGAGAAGCGGCGCATGTCCGAGGATCTGGAGCGCTACCGCAACCACCTCGACGAACTGGTGGAACAGCGCACCGGCGAGCTGGAACGCGCGCGCCGCTCCGCCGAGATGGCGAGCGCGGCCAAGAGCGCTTTCCTGGCCACCATGAGCCACGAGATCCGCACGCCCATGAACGGCGTGATCGGGCTGGCCGACGTGTTGCGTGAAACCGGCCTCACGCCGCACCAGAGGGACCTCACCGACACCCTGCGCGAGTCCGCCTTCGTGTTGCTGACCCTGATCGACGACATCCTGGATTTCTCCAAGATCGAAGCCGGTCGCCTGGAGCTGGAGTGTGTGCCGGTGGTGCTGCGCAGCCTGGTGGAGAAAGCCAGCGATGTGCTCCGCCCGATGGCATCGGCGCGCGATGTGCGGCTGCACGCCTTCGTCGACCCGGCGCTGCCCCCGCAGGTGCTGGGCGACGCTGCCCGCATCCGCCAGATCGTTCTCAACCTGGTGGGCAACGCGATCAAGTTTTCAGCCGACCTCGGCCGCCCCGGCCGCGTCTCCCTGCGCGCGCTGCCGGCCCCCGGCGGGGGTGTTCGTCTGGTGGTTTCGGACAACGGCATCGGCATGTCCGAGGAGGTGCAGCGGCGCATTTTCCAACCGTTTGTGCAGGGCGAAGCCGCCACCACACGCACCTACGGCGGCACCGGTCTGGGGCTCGTCATCTGCCAGCGGCTGGTGGATGCCATGGGCGGCTCGATCGGTGTGCAAAGCGAGCCCGGGGCGGGCGCGGTCTTCTGCGTCGACCTGCCCCTGACCGGGATGCCCGGCGCGCACCGGCGCACCGAACTGGACGGCCTGCACTGTCATCTCTGGCTCGATGACCCCGAGCGTGCCAGCGACTGGGCCACCTACATGGTGGCCGCGGGCGGCACGGCCACGGTCCACGACACGCTGCCCGGTCCCGCGGTGAACGCCAGCGAGAACGTGGTGTGGATCCTGGACCGCGGGCTGATGGCGCCGGGTGCCGGGACCGACGGTGCCCTGGTCACCCTCCTGCCCCGCGTGGAGGTGTGCCGCGGCATGCAGTCCGAGCTGCGCAAACCCGGGCCCGGGCGCGTGGAGCTCGATGGCGAAGGGCTGCGCTGCATGCAGCTGTTGCGCGCGGTGCTGCTGGCCACGGGGCGCGAGTTGCCCGAACCGCTGTCCGAGCCAGAGCAAGCCGCCTTCGTGCCCAGCCACGATGCCGTAGACCGTGTTCTCGCGGTGGCACAGGGCCGCGTCATCCTGGTCGCGGAAGACAACCTGATCAACCGCAAGGTGATCGCTCATCAGCTCGACCTGATGGGCCTGGCTTCGGAGCAGGTGGGCGATGGCGAAGAGGCGCTGGCGCGTTGGCGCGCCGACCCGGCGCGCTACGGCCTGCTGCTCACAGACCTGCACATGCCCCTGCTCAACGGGTTTGATCTCACCGCAGCGATCCGTCGCGAGGAAGCCCCGGGCCGGCGCCTGCCGGTGATCGCCCTTACCGCGAACCAGATGGGCGGCGAAGACGGACGGTATCTGGCCGCGGGCATGGACGGCTACCTGAGCAAGCCCGTCCCCCTGACACTGCTGCAGGACACGCTGCGCTACTGGCTGGCACAGACCTTGGCGCCCAGTGCCGCACCGCCGCCGCCCGCTTCGACGCCCAACGGGTTTGCCGCGCTGCCACCCGGCACCGACAGACCGGCGTTTGATGACCAGGCGCTGGAGCGCCTGGTCGGACCGGAAGCCGATGTGCAGCTGGAACTGCGCCAGCGCTACCTCGGCAGTCTGGACGCCGCCATGGTCGAAATCGCCCACGCCGTCGCAGCGGAAGACTGGCGCGCCGTGGGCATGACCGCGCACCGCCTGAAGTCATCGTCGCGTGCGGTGGGGGCGCTGGGCGTGGGCCAGCAGTTCGAGGGCATGGAGAGCGCGGGGCGCGACAACGACGGGACATCCGTTCACCGCCTGATGCCCGGGCTGGGCGAAGCGGTGGATGCGGTGCACCGGCATTTCCGGCATCTTCAAACCGGCGGTGGCGATCCGGTTGGGCGGGTGATCTGCGTGGACGACGATGCTGTGCAGCTCGGCGGCTTGCAACAGCAACTGCAGGCGCTGGGCCTGCACGGGAGCGAGGGCTTCGCCGAAGGTGGCAGCTTGCTGGAGCGCCTGGGGCTTGTCGATACCGCGCCGGTGTTGCTGCTGATCGATCTCAACATGCCCCACATGGACGGCGTTGAACTGATCGGCCACCTGGCGCGCATCCACTTTGCCGGCGCCCTGGCCCTGGTGGTGGGGCCTGATCCGCGGGGGATCGACACGGCCGAACGGCTGGCACGCGCGCACGGCCTGAACATGCTGGGCCATCTGAGAAAACCGGTCCATCGCGAAGCCCTGAGCGCCTTGCTGCGGCGCTGGCCCCTGTTCAAGGCCGGCTAGGGCCTCTCGCCGTATGGCGCAGGCGAGGAGGGCCCGTCAGGCTTCGACCTTCACGCCTTTCCAGAACGCCACGCGGCCGCGGATGTGTTCCGCTTCGGGTTTCGGGTCCGGGTAGTACCAGGCGGCGTCGGCGTTGAGTTCGCCATTGACCAGCAGCGAGTAATAACTCGCCTGGCCCTTCCAGGGACAACTGGTGCGGTGGTTGCTGAAGGTGACGTAGGCGCGGTTGAGGGCGCTTTCGGGGAAGTAGTGGTTGCCTTCCTCGATCACCGTGTCGTCGCTTTCGGCCACGACGACGCCGTTCCAGGTGGCTTTCATGCGAGAGCCCTGGTCACTTGTTCTTCTCTTTGCCGCGCGGCAACACGGCCGTGACGGGTGGCGTCGGGCGGTCCGAAGTGGACGGGCCTTTGGGCGCCGATGTGTCCTTCTTCGGTTTTTTCGACAGCTTTTCGTTGCGTTGTTCTTTGCCCATGGGGATCTCCGTTGGTGACCGCTGTGCGCGGCGGGTAGACGCCAATGTTAAGCGACCGGCACCCCTGCTGGCGGACCGGGCGGCCGCATCAGGGGGCCGACACCCCGAGCAGTTCTGCCAGCGCCGGCGTGGCCATCGCGCCGGCCTTGGTCACCACCTGACCGTTGCGCGCGTTCTTGGCCACGATGAAGGGCACCGAGTCGGCGCCGAGGCTGTCGAGCAACTGCGTGTTGGACTTGATCGCTGCTTCCACGTCGGCGGGCACATTCGCCGAAGCCGACATGCCGCCCTGTCCGGCGAGCAGCGATGCTTCGTGGGCGCTCATGGCCTGCACGGGGTCGCTGGATTGCATGAGTGCGGCGCCTTGCGGCAGGCTCTTGGGGCCGATGATGGCGACCGGCACCCAGATGAATTTCACCTTGGTGTTGAGCGGCTGGCTGGCTTTCCAGAGCTGGCTGCAATGCGGGCACTGCGGGTCAAAGAGCACGTAGACCGGGTTGGCGCCCATCAGCGCGCCGACGGTGAAACCCTTGGCGCTGGCGGCGACCGCGTCGTAGGCCTGGGCCGGCGCCACGGTGGCCACGGCCGGCGCAGCGGCCTCTTCTTTGGAGCATGCCGCGAGCAGCAGCGTGGACGAGGCCAGAACGGCGAGGGAGAGGTGTCTGAAGATCATGGTTTTGGCGAGGTGTGGCCTGGCGAGGCCGCCATCATCGCAGACATTGGGCACCGGGTGCGCAGCCCCCGATGCCCAGGCACCCCGGGGGGTGTCAGTGGTTCAGGATGATGTTGGCGATCAGGCCGGTCGTGATCGCGATCAGCACGTAGTCGGAGCCCACCTGCACCCACTGGTGACCCCGCGGGGGCGGAGCCAGGCGGTGTCCACGGTGGTCCACCACGTAGTACTGGCGATGGCGGTACTCATAGGGGATGTAGTGACCGCGGCGGAACTCGGGGCTGCGCGCGTTGTAGTAGCGGTGGTGCCGGAAGTCCCGGTCGTTGCGTGCATCGCGGCGGTCGTTGCGGCGCTCGAAGCGGTCATTGCGACGGTCGTTGCGGCGATCGAAGCGGTCATCCCGGCGGTCATCCCGGCGCTCAGCACGGTCATCGCGGCGGTCGTCGCGCCGCTCGACGTGCTGGACCGGTTGCACGACCACGCGCACATCGGTGTGCCTGTCGGTGCGCCGGTCGTTCGACTGGGCAAAGGCCGACAGCGAGCCGAGGCCGAGCGTGGCGGCCACAAGGGCACTGATGAGGGTTCTGGATTTCATGGATAACTCCGATGGGTTGGGGTGAGCGAATCCTGACAGCCGCTTGTGTCGCCCGGGTAAAGGCGCGACGCTCAACGTGCAAAGCCGGGTAGCCAGTTGTTCGTCTGGCTAGGGCGCCAGCTGGGCCGCTTCGCGGGCACGCATCTTGGCCGCGATGTATTCGCCGTGTGTCACGTGCAGCAGACCGGCCACCTTGCTGATGACGTGGTTTTCGTGTGCGTCCAGGTGGTCATCGGCGTACGCGACCTGCCACATCGCCTCGACCACCTGCACCTTCTGCTCCTGCGTGAAGCGCTCGTTGAGCTGGCTGGTGAAGCGCTGGTAGTCGTAGGCGGTGTGGGCGGTTTCGTGGGCGACCTCCAGCAGGCGCTCCAGCTCGTCCTCGCTGAGCGAGAACTTGCCGCGCAACGCGAGCAGCACCGCGTCACGCTCCGCGTCGGTGATGGCCGGATCGGCCCGCATCACCTCGACCAACAGCACCGCCGTGGCCAGCTGCAGGGCGTGCGCCTCTTCGGCGGGCGACTGGCCGGCCGGTGGGGCGTTGAAGGCATCGAACAGGTCTTTCAGGGTTCTGAGCATGGTGGCTGAATGCGATGGGTTGGGAACCGGTGGAGCTTCCCGGCCGCGCTTTGGTTCCGCGCCGCCGGGTGAGCAGGTCAGGCTTTGGCCCGCAGGCCCTGCACCAGCGCACCGAGGGCGATGCCGGCCAGCGCCCACAGCAGGCTCCAGTTGCCGGTACCCAGGCCCGCGATGGCCGGACCGGGGCACACGCCGCACAGGCCCCAACCGACGCCAAACAGCGCCGAGCCGACCAGCGTGTCGCGGTTCCAGTGCGCCACATGCTGGTGGAAATAGCCGCCCAGCAGGGGCTGCCCCAGCAGGCGGGGCAACAGCAGGTAGGTCAGCAGCGTCACCGCCACCGCGCCGCCCATCACCAGCATCAGCCCGAAGTCCTGGAAGCGCAGGAAGCTCAGCACCACCTCGGGCCGCACCATGGTGGAGAGCGCCAGGCCAAAGCCGAACAGCGCGCCACCCGCGAGCACGGCGAGGAACTGGCCCAGCGTCATTTTGGGCGCTGAACTCATGCCATCCACCCCGCGACGAGGTTGGCCGTGATGAAGGCCGTGGCCATGAAGGTCAGCACCGCCAGCAGCGAAGGCCATTGCAGCGAGCCGAGGCCGCAGATGCCGTGGCCCGAGGTGCAGCCGTTGCCCAGCCGCGCACCATAGCCCACCAGAAACCCGCCCACCAGCAGCGCCCACACCGGGACTTCGGTGGTGAGCGGCGTGCCGTCGGAAAAACCCAGCCACCACACCAGCGCACCGAGCACCAGCCCGGCCGCGTAGACCAGACGCCAGCCGCGTGAGCCGGTGTAGCGCGCCTGCTGGAAGTAGGGTTGGCGCAGCAGGTAAGACCAGGTGGAAGAAAACACCGAGCTCATGCCTCCCACCAGACCGGTGAACACGAACAGCAGCGCCACGCCAGCGCCAATGAAAAGACCGCCCAGCAGGTAGTGCTGCCAGCCCAGGGGGAAGAGGGAAAGTGTGGCATCCATGGGCCGATTATCCGTGGCGCCTTGCGAAGCGTCGGCCGCAGGCGGCAAGACCCCGGTGGCGTTGCGTGCGGTCCCTTTCAGACCATCCCGGTGCACGTCGCGGGGTGCCGGCCGAGGCTCAGCGCTTCTGCGCCGCCTGGCGCAGTTGCTCGGGCGCGCCGGACCAGGCCTCGAAAAAGCCCTCGCTCTGGCGCACCCGCAGCCAGGTGTCCCAGCGGGTGCGGGACAGCGCCGGGTCGGTGACCGCCAGCGAGTCCTGCTCCACCTCCACGCCCAGGCTGCCGCCGCGTTTCTTGTCGGTTGCGGCCTGCACCTGCCGCACGAGGGCCTGCACGCGCCGCAGCTCGGCCTGCGTGGCCGGGGGCATGCTGCAGAGCAGCCAGCGCCGCCCGGCCGTCGGTGCCTTCAGACCCGGCGTGGCGCTCGACGCCACGGCCAGCTGCAGCGGGCGTGCGCGTCGAGACGCTGGAGAAAATCTGCGAGTACCTGCAGTGCCAACCCGGCGGGCTGCTGGTCTACCAGCCCGACGGTGATACGCCATGAGGACACCAACGCGCGCTGAGACCGCCCGGCTTCGATAATCAGGTGTTTCGCCCGGCGCACCCGGGCAGCCCTTCACCGTCCACCTGCATGCACACCCTGGAACAACTGCGCAGCGGCGCGCTCGCCGGCACGCGCCGACTCGACCTGAGCTGCGGCCTGACCGAACTGCCGCCCGAGGTGTTCGACCTGGCCGACACGCTGGAGGTGCTCAACCTCACCGGCAACCGCCTGTGCGAACTGCCGCCCGACCTGGGCCGGCTGCACCGGCTGAAGATCGTTTTCTGCTCCAGCAACCATTTCACCCACCTGCCCGAATCGCTGGGCGACTGCCCGGCGCTGGAGATGGTGGGTTTCAAGGCCAACCGCATCCAGCAGGTGCCAGCCGCTGCACTGCCGACCAAGCTGCGCTGGCTCATCCTGACCGACAACGCCATCGAACAGCTGCCCGCCGAACTGGGCCAGCGCCCGGCGCTGCAGAAGCTCATGCTCGCGGGCAACCGCCTCGACGCACTGCCACCGGGGCTGGCGAATGCGCAGCGCCTGGAGCTGCTGCGCCTGTCGGCCAACCGCTTCACCGCGCTGCCCGGCTGGCTCACCCAACTGCCGCGCCTGGCCTGGCTGGCCTTGGCGGGCAATCCGCTGGGCTGGCACCGCGCGGCGCCCGCGCCGCTGCCCCGCATCGCCTGGAGCCGGCTGCGCGTGGCCGAGCGGCTGGGCGAGGGCGCTTCGGGCCACATCCATCGCGTGCACCTGGACGGCGGTGACAGCGAAGCGCTGGCGCTCAAGCTGTTCAAAGGTGCGGTCACCAGCGACGGCCTGCCCGAACACGAACTCGCCGCCTGCCAGGCCGCCGGGCAACACCCGGCGCTGTGCACGCCCAGCGCCGAACTGGGCGAGCATCCCGAAGGCGCGCGCGGCATGTTGCTGCCGCTGCTGCCGCCCGCGCTGGTGAACCTCGCTGGCCCGCCCAGCTTCGACAGCTGCACGCGCGACGTGTACGAGCCAGGCTTCACCCTGTCCACCAGCGCCGCGCTGCGAGTGGCCCGGACCATGGCCGGCGCGCTGGCCCACCTGCACCAGCGCGGCGTGATGCACGGCGATTTCTACGCCCACAACATCCTCTGGGACCCGGCCAGCGGCGAGGCCATGCTCAGCGACCTGGGCGGCGCCACGTTGCTGCCCGACGACCAGCCCGCGCTGCGCCACGCCCTGCTGGCGCTGGACGTGCGCGCCTTTGGCTGCCTGCTGGAGGAACTCGTGGCCCACGCGCAAGGCGCCGGTGCCACGGCATCGCCGGCGCTGGACCGTCTGGCCGGTCTCGCCACCGCCTGCCTGCACACCGACCCGGCCGCGCGACCCGGGATGGCCGGCATCGCCAGCGAACTCGACACCCTGGCCCGTTGAACAAGCCCGTCGAGTTGGCGTTCAGCCGGTTCAGGCGTCGCCGGCCATCGCGTGGTGTTTCCGCCAGCTGGCGGGCGTCATCCGGTGTTCGCGCTTGAAGGCGCGGTGGAACGCCGGCTCGGACTCGTAGCCCGCTTCGCCAGCGATGCGGGCGATGGGTTCGGTGGTTTCCACCAGGCGGCGCGCCGCGTGCTGCAGGCGCCACTTGCCCAGGTAACGCATGGGCGGATCGCCCACCAGACCGGTGAAGCGTTCGGCAAAGGCCGAGCGCGACAAGCCCACCTCGCGCGCCAGGTCTTCGGTGGTCCAGGCGCGTTCGCGCTGGCCGTGCAGGAGGGCCAGCGCGCGGCCCACCCGGGGATCGCGCAGCCCGGCGATCCAGCCACTGCCGCTGGCGGCGGGATCGTCCTGCAGGTACTGGCGCACCGCCTCGATGAACAGCAGCTCGGCGAGTTTGCCGAGCACGGCCGGCGGCAGCTTTTCGTCCGGCGTTGGCCGGCGTGAAGCGAAGCGCAGCGAACTCTCGACCCAGTCGCTCGCGGCCGCGTCCTCCATGCGCGACTTGAGCACGCGGGGCAGGGCGCTGATCAGCGGGTCGTCCGGCTGGTTGTGCGACAGGAAGCCGCAGAAGAAGCGCGTGTCCGCGGTGGCGGCCGTGCCATAGACCAGGCGCCCGGGGTGGCTGGCGTCACCGGGTTCAAACAAGTCGTTCACGTCGATCGGCGCCATGTCCAGATCGCTGCCGAGCAGGTGGTGGTCGTTGCGCGGCAGGATCACGATCTCGCCGCGGCGCGCGGTGACCGGAGCGGCCCCGTCCACCCGCACCGAGAGCTCGCCCTCGCACACGAAGTGGTAGGCAATGATGTGCCGCGGCAGCGGCAGGTAACCCGCGCATTCTTCGGGCGTGACGCGGGACACCACGCACCATGGCGAGGTGAACGCCGCTTCCAGAAACACGCCACCGGTCAGGCGCATGGCGCGCAGGATCTCGGTCAGAGGGTCGGCGGGGCGCTGTTCCAGCATGGCGGCGTTTCGGCGACAAATGCCGGCGCCCTGGATATTGTCCGCACGCCGACAGGCTCCTAGAGTACCCCCACCGGCCCCGCAGACGCAACACCCACCCGCTGCTCCCGGCCGGCAGCGAGCGAGAACCATCCAAGGAGCAACCCCATGATCACCGACATCCAGGGCCACGCACTGAGCGGCGCCACCACCGAAGCCTTGCCCTTCTACGAACAGGCCGTCACGGCCTTCCAGCTCTACCGCGGCGACCCCATGGCCAGCCTGGCGCAGGCCACCGCCGCAGCGCCGCGGTTTGCCATGGCGCACATCCTGCAGGCCCACATGCTGGCGCTGGCCACCGAGCCCGGTGCCGTCGCCATGGCGCAGGACGTGGTGCAGGCCATCCGGCAACTGCCCCTGAACGAGCGCGAGGCTTCGCACGTGGCGGTGATCGAGCGCGTGCTGCAGGGCGAATGGACCCAGGCCGCGCTGGCCATGGACCTGCACCACATGCAGCACCCCTACGACATCGTGGCGCTGCAGGCCGGGCACCTGATCGACTTCTACCGCGCCAGTGCGCGCAACCTGCGCGACCGCATCGCGCGCGTGCTGCCGCACTGGGCGCCCGACATGCCGGGCCATTCCATCGTGCTGGGCATGTACGCGTTTGGCCTCGAAGAGAGCGGCGACTACGCGCACGCCGAAGCGGTGGGGCGTGAGGCGCTCGACGCGCAGCCGCTGGACTGCTGGGCGCACCACGCGGTGGCGCACGTGATGGAAATGCAGGGCCGCGCGCAGGACGGCATCGGCTGGATGACCGCGCGCCAGCCCTACTGGTCGGGCGACGACAACTTCTTCAAGGTGCACAACGCCTGGCACGGCGCGCTCTGCCACCTGGAACTGGGCCAGACGGACGCCGTGCTCGCGCTCTACGACGGCACCGTGCGCCAGACGCCCAGCGCCGTGGTGCTGGACCTGGTGGACGCCTCGGCCCTGCTGTGGCGCCTGCAGCTCGCGGGGGTGGACGTGGGCGGGCGCTGGACCGAGCTGGCGCAGACCTGGGACGCGCACGCCGATGGCCGCCTCTACCCGTTCAACGACTGGCATGCGGTGATGGCCTACCTCGGCGCCGACCGGGTGCACGACGTGCAGCGCCTGCGCGACGCCATGCGCAGCGCCGACGGCGCCAGCGAGGTCTCGCGCTGGGCAGCCGACACCGGGCACGATCTGATCGAAGGTTTTGTCGCCCACTGGCGCGGCGAGCACGACCTTGCGGTGCAACACCTCTACCGCGCGCGGCACATCGCCAACCGCTTCGGCGGCAGCCACGCGCAGCGCGACATCATCGACTGGACGCTGACCGAGTCCGCCCTGCGCGCGGGCCAGCCCGGCATGGCCGAAGCCCTGGCCCACGAACGCCTGGCGCTGCGGCCGCACAGCCCCGTCAACCGCGGGTTCCTGCGGCGCGCTCAGGCGACTGGAACGACTCCTCGGGCCACCAGGCGGGTCGCGGAGGCGCAATGACCGGGGTCAGGCGTCGAGGCGGATCTGGCCTTCGGCCACGTAGCGCTTGAAATCGGCCAGGGGCATCGCCGCCACGCCGTGGGTCTCTTCATCGACCCAGCTCAGCGTGACGTCGTTCAGCCCCTGGGTCACCTCCACCGGTCCGGGGCGGATGGCGATGTTCGGGCCGTCGCCTTCGCGGTACTCGACCTTGCCAACAATGCGTGCGGTTTGTGCCATCTGCGATGCCCTCTGGATGTGATGGGGGCGGCTTCGCCGAAGGGCGAAACCTGGATCGGCGCGTTGCCGGAAACACCTGGCCATTCTTGATCCGTCCGGTTGTTCTGTGCTGCGCACCACGAACAAGACCGGACCTTCGTCACCAGTATCGGTGGCGAGCCCCGGATTTCCCATGCCGTGCGTGTACTTTTATGTAAGTCCCGTTGTTCAAAACGAACCACGCGTAACGACCTTTTTTCGGAGCGAACCACGCCCCCATGGCCGGTTCCAAGCGGAACCCAGCCGGCTTTTCCGGCGGGTTTCACCATTCCCCTGCCACGAGCAGCAACGCTGAAGGAAACTGTCATGACTGCTTCCAGACTTCTCACCTCATCGGTGACCGCCCTGGCCATTGTGGGCGCCGTGGGCTGGGTCTACGCCCAGACCGCACCCGCGCCGGCCGCCGAGGCGCAGACACCCATGACGGCGCCTGCGGACACCACCGCCGCCACACCCGCACCGGACGCCGCGGCTCCCGCCGCCGAGATGAGCGAACCGGTGATGCGACCCGACCGCAACTGACCCGAAGGATGGGCGCGCCAGGTTGATCCGTTCCGGTCTGGCGTGACCCACCGTTCCACCATGGGCAGTTCTGCGCAGACCCCATTGCCCGGACCGCCGGACGCGGTCCGTCCGAGCCTGATCGAGGACATCCAGCGCGGTGTGCTGGCCGGCGTCGCCATCCTGGCGCTGGGGATGCCGCCGGCGCACCGGGTCCCGCTGCAGGCCGCTCCGGTCAGCGTGAGCCTGCAGCCCGACTTTGGCACCAGCGAGCCCTCGACCGAGACCCGCCAGGTGGTCCACTGGGTGGCTGGGACCCGCGACCACCGTGGCCAGCCGTTCGTCGTCATCGACAAGAAGGCGGCCCGGCTCTATGTGTTTGACGCCGCTGCGCGCTTGCTCGATGCCACGCCGGTCTTGCTGGGCTCGGCGCCGGGCGACGACTCCGTGCCGGGCATCGGCTCGCGGCCCATCGCCGAGGTCAGGCCCGAGGAGCGCACCACGCCCGCGGGCCGCTTCGTGGGCATGTCAGGCCGCAACCACACCGGCGAAGACGTGGTGTGGGTCGATCACGGTGCGGCCGTGTCGATGCACCGGGTTCGCACCACCCAACCCACCGAGCGCCGGCTGGAGCGGCTCGCGTCGCCCGCCGTCGCCGACAAGCGCATCTCGTATGGCTGCATCAACGTGCCGGCCGATTTCTACGACGCGCACATCCGTCCGGTGTTTTCCGGCCGGCATGCCGTGATTTATGTGCTGCCGGAACACAAATCCCTGCAGCAGGTGTTCGGGTTCCAGGCGCCGCCAGTCACACATGCCATGCCTTCCTGAACCGCCGCTGCGAGATCGGCACCTGCCGTGCACTGTGCGCTGGTGCACAGACGGACCACCGCGCGGGCGTTACCTTGTTCCGGTGATGCGGTGGCTCGCCACCGCACGCTTTCATCCCTGTTCCAAAGGAGACCGTATGTCCCTCTTGTCCCATTCCATGACCCGCGGTCTGCTGGCCACCGCCGCCCTGATCATGCTGTCGCCCGCCGCGTTGGCCCAGCCCGAAAAATCCCGATCGTCGATTGATGCGACCTACCAGAGGGACCGCGCCGCCTGTCTCGACAGCGCGTCGATGCACGAACGCACGGCCTGCCTGCGCGAGGCCGGTGCGGTGCGCGCCGAAGCCCTGAAGGGCCGTCGGTCGACCGGAACCTCACCCGAAGAACTGGCCCGCAACGCCCTCCAGCGCTGCCAGAAGCTGCCGCCCGACGACAAGATGCTCTGTGAGCGCAGGGCGCGGGGCGAAGGCAATGAAACGGGTTCCGTGGCCGCCGGCGGTGTGTTGCGTGAACTGGTGACCGTGGTTCCGGCGCCGGCGCCCATGCAGGCCCCGATGCAAGCCCCCATGCAAGCGCCAATGCAAGCGCCAATGCAGGCCCCCATGCCAGCGCCGATGCCCGCACCCAGATAACCGGATCGCGGCGCGCCAGCGCCCTTCATCGGCGGCTGGCGATGCCCGTTGGCCGCCGGTCCAACGGGTGGGGCCAGTGCCAGCGCACCGCCAGCGTGATCAGGGCGGCGACCAAGGGCACCCAGCCTTGCTGTGACGCCATGGTCCACAAAGTGGCCGCGCTGACGACGCACCAGGCGACCGCCACCCCCTGCAAGGCCCCCAGGAGCCTGCGCGCGAAACGTCCGCTCGCGTCCGCGCACAGCAGCAGACCCAGGCTGCCGATCGCCGTCGGGTCGGGCGCAAAACCAAACACCTCGGCCTGAACCAGCGACCGGCCCGCGACCATTGCGTGCAGCGGGTACAGCAGCAGCGCCCAGACCAGCAAGCCGAGGCCGATCTCGCAGCGCAGGGGGTGAACCGTGGTGCGCAGACCGCCGGCGCCCGCCAGCGCGAGCAGACCGAGCGCCTGCACGGCGAAGACGCCGGCCGACACCATGGCCGCCGGGTTGATGGGCGCATAGCGCTGCAGGTGAAAACTCCAGGCCACCAGCGCCCAGCACAGCGCTAGCGCCGCAGTGCCTGCCCGCAGTGCGGTGTCGTTGCGTCGCAGCAGGCCGAGGCCCACGGCCAGGAAGATCAGCGTGGTCAACACCGGCATGGGCCAGAGCGCCTGGTTCTGCAGCTCGAACAGGCGCCAATAGGTGCGCGGCGCGAACATCAGCAGATCGGCCGGTTGGTAGGTCCACCATTCGCTCATGGCTGTCTCGGCTGGGTTGCGCCTTGCATCGCGGGCTTGCTCACAGCGCGGCCACGTCGCGCGCCATGCGCGCGCGCAGGGTGGGGTCGGGCAGGCGTCCGCGCGCCGCGCCCATGTTCTGCCGCAGATGGGCCACCTGGCTGGTGGCGGGAATGGCGCAAGTGACGGCGGGGTGCGACACCACAAATTTCAGCGCCACCTGCGCCCAGCCGTCGCAACCGATCTCGCGTGCCCAGCCCGGCAGCGGATGGCCACGCAACTGGTCCAGCAAAACCCCTTGGCGGAACGGCCGGTTCACGATCACGGCGATGCGGCGTTCCTGTGCCAGCGGCAACAGGCGCTGCTCGACCTCTCGATCCAGCAGGTTGTAGGTGAGCTGCACGAAGTCGATCGCTTGCGTGCGCAGGATGCGCTCCAGTTCGGCGTGGCGCCGGCCTTCGGAGGTGCTGATGCCGACGTAGCGCAGCTGCCCCGCGGCCTTCATCGCCTGCAGCTTCGGCAGGTGTTCCTCCCAGGCCAGCAGGTTGTGCACCTGCATCAGGTCGAAGCGCGGCACGCCCCAGTGCGCCCGCGAAGCCGCCATCTGCCCGACCCCGCGTGCCGAGTCACCCATCCACACCTTTTCGGCCGAGAACAGCGTGGCCGGGTGGCCCAGTTTCGCCAGCGCATGGCCGATCACGGGCTGCGAAGAACCGTACATGGGCGAGCTGTCGATCAGGCGGCCGCCCTCGGAAAAGAACGCGCGCACCACCTCGGCACACGCATCGCGGGCCACCGGGTCGTTGCCCACGTTGAAGGTGATCCAGCTGCCCAGCCCCACCACCGGCAGCGCTTCGCCGCTGGCGGGAATGGGGCGGGTCAGGAGGCTTTGCGCGGGCTGCGCCGTGGCGCGTGGGGCCCAGGCGGGCAGGCCAGCGGCGAGCGCCGAAGCGGCCAGCCAGCGGCGGCGCTCCGGTGCGAACGGGGCTGGCGAAAGTCGGTGCGGTCGGTGCATGCGGAGCCTGCTTCAAAAGACGGCCTGCTTGGGAGTGGCCCCTGCGGCCCGAAGTTCCGGTCGGGCTTCGGCCCGCCGGGTGGACGCACCGGGGTCAGTGAAACCCGAACACCAGCAGCAGGTTGTTCGCCGGCATGGCGAGCCGCTGGCGCAGGCGCAGGCCGCAGCGCGTGGCTTCTTCTTCCACCGCTTCGCGCTGGCGCAGGCCCCAGACCGGGTTCTGGGTGCGCAGGCTGGCGTCAAAGTTCCGATTGCCCGGCGAGGTGGACACACCGTCTTCCAGGAACGGGCCGTAGATCAGCAGCAGGCCACTGTCGGCTGCGAGATGGCGGCGTGCGCCCTGCATGAGTGCCTTGCAGGCGGTCCAGGGCGAGATGTGCAGCATGTTGGCGCAGAAGATGGCGTCAAAAGGCCGCGCGAAAGCACTGGCCAGGGTCTCTTCGTCGCTCGGCCACTGCGGCTCCATGACGTCGAGCAGACAGGGCGGGCGCACGTTGCTGGCCCCGGCCTGCCGCACCCAGGCCGCGATGGTGGGCAGGGCGGTGCTGTTCGCTTCGGTGGGTTGCCACTCCCAGCCGGGAAGGCCGGCGCCCAGCCAGGCGGCGTGTTGCCCGGTGCCCGAGGCGATTTCGAGTGCCCGGCCCCGGGCCGGCAGCAGCTCGCGCAAGGCTTCCAGAATCGGTTGCTTGTTGCGGTCGGCGGCGGGACTGAACGGCAGGGTGGCCATGGGGGTCGCTGGGGGGCAGGGCAATCTGGCAATTTATCACCAGGCACTGGCATTCAGCCAGTACCGCAGGGGGGCGTTCGGGAATCTCTGATCGGCGGTCAGCCCGGGTCGCTGGTGGTTCGGGGCGCGGTCAGGGTCAGCAGGATGTCGGCGTACCACGCGCAGTTCAGGCCCAGCGATTCGTCGAGCACGCGGTCGCGGTTGCCCATGTCCATGCGCGACGAATGCACGCCCAGCAATTTCCAGGGCAGCGCGGCCGTCTCGGGGGTGGGCGCGGTGTCGCGCATCACCACCGCCGCGCCGCTGGTGCCGCGGTGGGTGCGCGCGTCGGTCAGGAAGAAGCCCTGCCCCTGGAAGCGGATGCCATAGGGCGACGCGATCGCCGCCTGGCGCACCACCGGCAGGTGGTGCACGGCGTCGTGAAAGCCGAGCGGAAAACCGACCACCAGCAGCGAGGCGTCAACCGGGACGCTGGCAAACGAGGTCTGCAGGTGCGCCGGGGTGAAGGCGCGGATGATCGCGCCGGCCGGCAGCTGGCTGCGGTCCAGCTCCAGCACGGCGACGTCGATCTCGCTGCCGCCGTCCCGGCCCTGGCGCCACACCGCCGCGCCCTGGTTGTAGAGCAGCATCGAAAACCCGGTCGAGCGGGTGAGGTTGCTGGCGTCCAGGTGCACCTCGATCTCCAGCCGGTCGGGCAGGTGGCTGGTGGCTTCGTCGATCACCACATGGCGGCTGGTGACGAGGTAGAGGCGCTCGTCGCGCTGGAAGAAGAAACCGCTGGCGTTGGTGAGCGCGTAGCTGCGCAGGAAGGTGGACACGCGCGGCGCGGCCAGGAACAGCGGGTCCACCGTGGCGGTGGCGTTGCGGGGGGGTGGTGGCGAGGTCGGGTTCATGGCGGGTTCGGTATTCCTGAAGCGGCGGTTCAGACCACGGCGCCAAACAGGGCGCCGACACCGGCCGTGATGGCCATGGCCAGTGCCCCCCAGAAGCCCACGCGCCAGGCGCCCAGGCCCATGCGGGCACCGCCGGCGCGTGCGGCCAGGGCGCCGAGCAGGGCAAGGAACAGCAGCGAGGTGGCGGCCACCCAGCCGATCAGACCCGGCCCGGGCACCAGCGCCGTCACCGCCAGCGGCAGCGCCGCACCCGCTGCGAAGCTGGCGGCCGAGGCCAGCGCGGCCTGCACCGGCCGCGCACTCAGGGTGTCCGAAATGCCCAGTTCGTCGCGCGCATGGGCGCCCAGTGCGTCGTGTGCCATGAGCTGGGTGGCCACTTGCCGGGACAGTTCGGCGTCCAGCCCGCGCCCGGCGTAGATGGCGCTGAGTTCCCGGTGTTCGGCGGCCGGGTCGGCATCGAGCTCGGCCTGCTCGCGGGCCAGGTCGGCCCCCTCGGTGTCGGCCTGCGAATGCACCGACACGTACTCGCCCGCGGCCATCGACATGGCGCCAGCGACCAGCCCGGCCACCCCGGTCAGCAGGATGCTGCTGTGGTCGGCGCTCGCCGCCGCCACCCCCAGCACCAGGCTGGCGGTGGAGACGATGCCGTCGTTGGCGCCGAGCACGGCGGCGCGCAGCCAGCCGATGCGGTCGGTTCGGTGGCGTTCGGCGTGTCGCCAGCGGGAGGGCATGGGCAGTCCTTTGCGGTTTTTCGTCGGGCCCCAGTGTAGGGGGCCAACCCGGTGCGATCTGTCCGCTGTCGAACATACCGGGGGATGGTGCAGGGTACCTGACCGCGGGTGTTTGTGGCCAGACCGGGCTCCTGGCGGGTCGCCGGCCGGCGATTCAGCGCCAGGTGCCCGGTGCCAGGTCGTCGAGGCTGTGGGGCCCGATGGCGGCGCGGATCAGGCGCAGCGTGGGAAAGCCCACCGCCGCCGTCATGCGGCGCACCTGCCGGTTGCGGCCTTCGCGGATCACCAGTTCGATCCAGGCCGTGGGCACCGCCTTGCGCACCCGTATCGGCGGATTGCGTTCCCACAGCCCGGGCGGCTCCGGCATGGCGCGGGCGCGCGCCGGCAGGGTGGGGCCGTCGTTGAGCGTCACGCCTTGGCGCAGGGCGGCCAGCGCGGCTTCGTCGGGCACACCTTCCACCTGCACCCAGTAGGTCTTTTCCATCTTGTGGCGCGGGTCGGCGATGCGCGCCTGTTCCTGGCCGTCGTCGGTGAGCAGCAGCAGGCCTTCGCTGTCGGCGTCCAGCCGGCCGGCCACGTACACGCCAGGCCGGTCGATGAAGTCTTTGAGCCCGCGCCAGCGCCCCTCGGGCGTGAACTGGCTGAGCACCCCGTAGGGCTTGTTGAAGCGGATCAGCATGGTCGGGCGCGGTCCATCATTCGGCGAGCAGCAGCGCCGGGTCCACCATGGCCCGGTTGAGCATCACGCCCCAGTGCAGGTGCGGCCCGGTGACGCGGCCGGTGGCGCCCACGGCGCCCAGGCGCTGGCCCGCGTCCAGCACATCGCCGGTCGTCACGTCGATCGCGCTCAGGTGGCACACCATGCTCAACAGCCCGCCGCCGTGGTCGAGCCAGACGGTCTGTCCGTTGAAGAAGTAGTCGCCGGTGTCGATCACCCGGCCCGCCAGCGGCGCCACCACCGGGGTGCCGGTGGGTGCGGCGATGTCCATGCCACTGTGCGGATTGCGCGACTGGCCATTGAACACACGCCGCAGCCCGAAGGAACTGGAGCGCCGCCCTGGCGTGGGCACCTGCATGCGCAGGCTCGCCGGCAACGGTTCGCTGAACGTGGCCACCACCGTCTGCTGGTGGTCGCGCTCGCGCTCGAAACGCGCCAGGTCTTCGGGTGAGAGGTCCACCGTCTTCGGTTCGACCTTCAGGCGTTGCTCGGCGTAGCGCTTGGGCGCCACCGTGTAGGCCTGTTCACGCGGCGCCTGGCCGTCGATCTGCACCACGATGCGCGCTTCGCCCGGCGTGGCCGACAGCGGAATGCCGACCAGTGCGGACCATTCGATCGGGTCGCCCAGCACCAGCAGCGGGACCTCGCCCGCCCAGGCCCGGGGACGCTCCTGCGATGGCCCCAGCGAAAGGCGAACGATGCCGCCCGGCACCGGCGCCACCTGGGGCAGGAGCGCCGCTGTCGCCGCTTCCCCGGCCCCTGAGGCCAGGCGCCAGTTCCCCAGCAACAGAAGTGCCAGTGCGCCCCCGGCCCGCACCACGGAGCGGCGGGAGCGGGTCGACAGAGCAGGTGGCACAAAGGGGTTCTGAAGCATGGGAGGCGGGTGCGCTGGTTGAATGAAGGGGCAGGGCGTGGCTGGCACGCCGAGCATGCCACCGATCGGGCCGGTGGTGCACCGCGGGTGGTCCTCGGCATGTGCGGGTCCGTGGTCGGCTAGCATGGCCGCATGACCGTTCATACCGAGAGCCTGCGGCTCGCCTCCTTTTTCCCCGATGTTTTCCATGTCGAGGCCCCCGATGCGCCTGTGGGGCACGAACTCTGGCCGCGCATGCCCGGGGTGTTCATCCGCAAGGCGGCCGCTGCCGTGGCCGAACCCGTGGAACCTGTGGAACCTGTGGAACCGGCGGAAACGCAGGAACCACAGCCACCGCCCCCGCTGGTGCGCGAGCTCGTGATCGGCCAGTTCGGCCTGGTGCCGCGCTGGGTGAAGTCGGCGTCCGACGCCAAGCTGCGTTCGCCCAAGCTGGTCAATGCGCGCTCGGAAACCGTGACCACGTCCAACAACCTGCGTGAAGCCTGGCTCGCCGGGCAGCGCTGCATCGTGCCGATGATGGCGTTTTTTGAAGACGACTTTCGCAGCGGCAAGGCCGTGCCCACGCGCATCAGCCGTGTCGACGGCCAGCCCATGGGCGTGGCGGGTCTGTGGGAGAGCTGGACCGGCGCCGGTGGCGAAACCATCGTCAGCTACACCCTGCTCACCGTCAACGCCAACAGCCACGCCCTGATGCACCGCTACCAGCAGCCCGGCAGCGAAAAACGCATGCCCGCGGTCTTGAACGAAGGGGGTTACGACGCCTGGCTCAACGCCGCCCACCCCGAGAAGGCGCGCGAGTTCCTGCGCGCCTACCCGGCCAACTGGCTGACGGCGAACCCGGTCGAGAAAAAATAGCGTTCCGCGCGCCTCAGCGCAGCGGTTGCGGCGCGGTCACGATCTCGTGCTCGGTGGTCGCACCGGGTCCGTGAGGGCGGGACCAGTTGGCGATTTGCGCCAGCGCCAGGCGCTCGGCCTCGTTGAGGATGTCCATCGGCTTGGCGTGTGCGGGCGCGTGCGTGACCACCCCGATGCCCAGGCGCGGCTGGAACGTGTGGTGCACCTGCTTTTCATCCACCACCGACAGCGACTCACCGACCATGAACCGCAGATGGGCCAGCGTTTCGTTCAGCGGTGCGGCGTGTTTGTCGGTGAACATCACCACCACAAAACAGCGCGGGTGGTATTGACCCACCACACAGCGAAAACCGGCGGCACGGCGCACGCGCGCCGCCAGCGTCACCAGGATCTGGTGTTCCACCCCCGGCCCGGCCGAATCGGTCAGCTCGTAGAGGTTGCTCACGTTCACACAGATCACCGAGCACTCGCCCTGCTGGCGGGCGGTGCGCCAGAACACGTGTTCCACCTCGGCGAGCAGGGCCGAACCGGTGTAGAGCCCGGTGACCGGGTCGGCGCCCTGTTGCACGCGTGAAAGGCGGGCCAGTTTGCGGTTTTGCCGGTTGCGCAAAATGCCCAGCATCGTGGCCGCGAGAAAATACACCATGGTGATCACGGCCGTGAACAACCAGAAGCCCGAACCCAGGCCCGGTGCGTCCAGGCCGCGCAGGTACAGGCCGCTCACCATGGCCGCCAGGCACACGATCGCCAGCAACATCCAGCGCGCCAGCGGGTCGCCCCGGCGGGTGGCGCGGATAACCGCGACCATCGCCAGCAACACCGGCACCATGTTGACCACCGCCGCCGCCAGCAGCACCGGGCGGAACTGGCCGCTGGACACCTGGCTGGCCAGCAGCGCCAGCACCACCGCGGCCAGGAACACGGCAGCGCCTCCCCAGGCGGTCAGGCGGTGCACCAGCAGGTCTTCGCGCTCCCCGCCCAGCCAGTTGCCCAGGTAATACAGGGCCACCCCGCCCGCCAGCGGCCCCAGGCTGGCCTTGAGCACCATCAGCGGGCGCCCGGGCAGGAACGGAAACAAGGCCTCGGGCAAACCCGTCATGACCACGCAGCTCGCGCCGGTGAGCACCACGAACAGCAGGTTGCGCATCGAGCCCCGGCTGCGGCTGCCCAGCGCGTCGCCCAGCGCCAGCGCCGCCAGCGTCAACAGACCCCCGAGCATGGCCGACCAGATGGCGATTTCAGAAACAGGCATGCGGCCGATTATGGCGGCGCCGCCCGTGGAGCTCGGGGGGGATGTGCCCCCCCGTTTCGTCACGTTATTCACGTTGGGCGGGATCGCCTTCCCCCGCCCGGGGTCTGTGCGTGCCCGTTCAGGCGGCCTTGGTCATTTTGCCGGCCAGTTGCTCAGACAGCCAGCCAAAACCCGCACCCACGGCGATCGACAGGATGGTGGGCAGGATCGCGGCCGTGGGCGACATGTCCTTGCCCAGCAGGATCAGGCCGGCCACGCTGGCGAAGCCGTACACGCTGGACGGGATGGTCGACAGAAACGGCAGGTGCGCCGCCAGCACGATCACCGCCGCGCCCAGGCCCACTGCCACGGGCGCCGCGAGGCCACCCAGCGCGCCCAGCGACCCGATCAGCATCACCGAGGCCATGCCCACCAGCGCACCAAACGACATGCAGACCACGGTCTTCACCAGGCCATCGGATTTGCCGCCGTTGTGAAAGAAGCTGGCCCAGGCCACGAAGGCTTGCCACACCTGCATCTGAAAAGCGGCCAGTGGCCCAAAAAACAGCCAGGTGGCGGCGACGGCCAGCAGGCCGATGGAAATGGCCAGTGCAAATAACAAAGTCATTGATGTCTCCTCGTTGGTGGAATAAAAAAACGCCCGTCCCCAAAAAGGACAGGCGTGGCCAACGAGTCAATTTCCATGCCATCGCGCACGGCTTCGCCAAGGTTTTTCTCAATATGAGAACGTCCCTGATTTGATGGCGCTTTTTATCTGCGGGTGCGCGTTGCGGGGTCGCCAGGCACCTGTGCCGTTCCACCGCAGGTGTCCGTGAACGGAACAGGCGGAACAGGTGGACAAGGGGGCCGCGGGATCGGGTGGAGCAGTCTCACAAGGTCTGCCGGTAGCGCTCCAGCATCTGCGCCTGTGTCTCCACCGGCGCGTCCGCGCTCAGGCGGTCGCCGATCTGGTCGCGCAGCATCTCGCCCATGCTGGGCATCACCGAGCGCTCCACCTGGCGGCCCGCGTCCCAGAGGGACGAACGCATCAGCGCCTTGGCGCAGTGCAGGTAAGACGCCTGCACCGTCACGCGGATCACGAGTTTGGGCACACGGCGCGCGTCGGTGCAACGCGTGCGGTCGGCGTCGTCGGTGGTGAGCAGCGCGCGGCCGTTCACGCGCAGCGTCTCGTCCATGCCGGGCACCAGAAACAGCAGGCCGATCTGCCCGGTCTGCACGATGTTTTCCAGCGTGTCGAGCCGGTTGTTGCCCGGCGCGTCGGGGATCAGCAGCGTCTGCGGATCCAGCACCTTCACGAAGCCCGGCTCACCGCCGCGCGGCGAAGCGTCCAGCGCGCCGTTCGCCCCCGCGCTCGACAGCACCACCAGCGGCGAGAGGCCGATGAAGCGCGTGGCGTGCACGTCCAGCTGCGGCAGTTCTTTCAGGGCCGAGCGCTCGCGCACCGGGTCGTACAGCGCGCGCAGCGCTTCAAGCGAGGTGATGTTCATGGGTTTCGGGGCTTACAGGTCGTAGGTCACCGAACGCTCGGGCAACACGCTCAGGTCCAACGGGCGCACCGCGCCCATCCACAGCGCGCGGTCGCGGTGGTCCACCAGGTCGTTGCCGGTGATCGGGTGGATGAACACCACCAGGCCGCCGCGGTGCAGCGTCAGCCAGGGGATCACGTCGGCGAACAGGGCGGCCTTGAAGGCCAGCTGGCAGCTCCAGTCCGGGTGCGGGCCCACCGGCTTCTCGTGCACGCGGCCCATCTTCAGCGGGAACCGGGTGGCGGCCGCTTCGCACAGCGTGCGCGCCTGCGCCAGCGTGTCGGCGTTGAAGTACACGTGGGCGTGCCAGCCGTGGATGACGGTGTCGGGTGGAGGGGTGGTGGCGTCGTTCATGCGCGGCATGATGGCAGATCCGGCTTGTTTGCGCACGCGACGCGCAGGAGGCCCCAGCGCCGCTCAGGCCGGCTTGCTCAGGGTCTGCAACACCAGCTCGTGGAGCGCATCCACCGCCGGGTTCGTGCGCGACGCCTTGCTGCGGTAGACCGCCACCGCCATGGCGTCGAGCGGCGGCAGGCCCTGGCGCTCCCCCAGGATCACCAGGTGCGGTGGCGCGCTGCAGCGCGTGAGCACCGCGATCGCCAGACCACTTTCCACCGCCGCCAGCTGACCGGGCAGGCTGGAGCTGTTGTAGACCACCCGGTAGGCGCGCCCCTGCGCCTCCAGCGCCGCGATGGTCGAGCGCCGCGCCAGGCTGCTGGGCTCGTACACCGCGATCGGCAGCGGCGTGTTGCGCCAGACCTCGAACTGGGGCGCCCCGATCCACACCAGCGGCTCGTGAAAGAGCAGGGTGCCGCGGCGCAGGTGGTCGCGCGAGACCAGCGCCAGGTCCAGCTCGCCGCGTTGCACCTTGGGGATGAGCGAGGTGGACTGTTCGCAGTCCAGCACGATCTCCACCGCCGCGTGGCGTGCCGCGTAACTGCGCAGCACGGGCGTGAGGTAGCTGGCGGCGTAGTCGTCGGGCACACCCAGGCGCACCTGGCCCGACAGCGTGGGGCCGGTGAGCGCCGTCAGCGCCTCGCCGTGCAGCGCCAGGATGCGCCGCGCATAGCCCAGCAGCTCGGTGCCCAGCGGTGTGAGGCTCAGGTGCCGCGGTCCGCGGCGCAACACCGCGCCGCCCACGGCTTCTTCCAGCTTCAGCAGCTGCATGCTCACCGCCGATTGCGAGCGGTGCACCTGCGGCGCCGCCGCCGAAAGCGAACCGTTGTCCACCACCGCCACAAAGGCGCGGAGCCAGTCCATCTGCAGGTCGGTGCGGGCCATGGGCGTTTTGATTGAATTCGATTATCGAATGAATGGATTGTGAATTATCCGCTTTACCCGTTCATGCGATCCCGGGAACATCGGCCCATGAATTTGCAAAACGCCCCGGCCTTCACCGGCCCCCCTACCTTCACGGCCACGCGTCGCGAGCGTGAAGCCCAGGGTCAGTGGTTCATGATCGTCGGTGGCCTGCTGCTGGGCACGCTCGGCATCTTCATCGAAGAAGCCGGCCAGCCCGCGCTCACCGCCGTGTGGTTCCGCTGCGCCTTCGGGCTGCTCGCGCTCACCCTGTGGTTCGCGCTCTCGCGCCGCTGGGGTGAACTGCGCCTGAGCCGACGCGATGCCGCCCTGGCCATCTCGGGCGGCCTGTTCATGGTGCTCAGCTGGACCCTGTTCTTCGAGGCCGTGCCGCGCACGTCCATGTCGGTGGCCACGCTGGTGGTGCATGTGCAGCCCTTCCTCATCATGGTGGCGGGCACGCTCTGGCTGGGCGAGCGTGTGAGCCGCCGCCAGTGGGGCGCCGCGCTGGTGGCGCTGCTCGGTCTGGGCCTGGCCACCGGCGGTCTGGACCACGCGTTCGGGCACCAGAGCGCCAACGCGCGCTACCTGCAGGGCATCGCGCTCGCGCTCGGCGCCGCGCTGGCCTACGCCGTGGCCCCCTTGCTGCTGCGCCGTGCCACCGGCGCCAGCGCATTGGTCATGGCCTGGTGGCAATGCGTGGCCGGAACCGTGGCGCTGCTTTGGTGGCCGCTCACACAAGGCTGGCCGGCGCCCGGCCCCGCGTGGGGCTGGCTGGCGGGCATGGGGGTGGTGCACACCGGTCTGGCCTATGTGCTGGTGTATGGCGGCGTGGCGCGCCTGTCGGCCGGGCGCATGGCCGTGCTGCAGTTCGTGTACCCGGCCAGCGCCGTGGCTTTCGACGCCCTCGTCTACGGCCGCACGCTCAGCGCCAGCCAGCTGGCCGGTGGCGTGTGCCTGCTCACGGGTCTGCTGGTGGCCGCGCGCGAAAGAGCCAGGGCCTGAGAAGGCGAGAGACGCCACCGGGCATGGCCGCTCCGGCTGGCATACAGTCCCTGCATGTCCCGCCCACACACATTCACCCTGCCCGGGTATCTGGCATGAGCGCCGCGCCGGGCCGTTCCCAAGCAAGCTCGCACCGCAGCCCGCAGGGCGAAGGTACTCCAGTGAGCGCCGCGCCGGGCCGTTCACAAGCCAGCTCGCACCGCAGCCCGCAGGGCGAAGGTACTCCAGTGAACGCTCATGCCGTCTCGCGCCTGCGCGCCGCGCGCCTGGCCGTCAGTTCCAAGCCCTACGTGGCCCGCGGCTCCGGCCTGGGGCGCTGCCCCAGCTGCCGCCTCATTGCCAGCCACTGCATCTGCGCACTGCGCCCGCAGGTGGCCACGCGCGCGGGGGTGTGCCTGATCATGGGCGACATCGAAGCACTCAAACCCAGCAACACCGGCTGGCTGATCGCCGACGTGGTGGCCGACACCTGGGCCTTCGGCTGGGCGCGCACCGCGGTGGACCCGGCCTTGCTGGCGCTGCTGGCCGATCCGCAGTGGCAACCCTATGTGGTGTTTCCCGGCGACTATGTGGAGCCCGGGCGCGTGCTGACCGCGCTGCCACCGGCTGAAGACCAGGAAGCCGGGCAGGGTGGCAAGCGCCCGCTGTTCATCCTGCTCGACGGTACCTGGTCCGAGGCGCGCAAGATGTTTCGCAAGAGCCCGTATCTGGACCGCCTGCCGGTGCTCAGCCTGCACCCCGAACAGGTGTCCAACTACCGGCTGCGCCGCTCCACGCACGAACACCACTTCTGTACCTCCGAAGTGGCCGCGCTGTGTTTTGAGCTGGCCGGGGAACAGCGTGCCGCCGACACGCTCGCCGCCTGGCTCGACGTGTTCACCGACCACTACCTCAGCATCAAACGGCAGCTGCCGCTGGACTGGGCCAGCGAGCCGCACCAGCGCCTGCAGGCCCTGGCGACGCCCGCGCGCTGACACGCGGGCGGGACCGTGCTCAGCCCGGAATTTCCGGTTCCACCAGCAGCGCCAGCAACTGCAGCGACTGCTGCCAGCCCAGGTAGCAGGCCTCGGTGGGGATCATGGCCGGAATGCCTTGCTGCACCGCCGTCAGCTCCGTGCCCACCGACACCGCTTTCAGCGTGATGGTGGTGATCATCTGGCCGGGCAGGTTCGGGTCGTCGAACACATCGGTGTTCACGATGCGCTCGTTGGGCACCAGCTCCAGGTACTTGCCGCCGAAGGCGTGCACGTGGCCGCTGCCCAGGTTGGTGAACTGCATGCGGTAGATGCCGCCCACCTTGGCGTCCATCTCCAGCACGCGGCCGGTGAAGCCGTGCGGCGGCAGCCATTTGGCCATCGCGTCGGGGTCGAGGAAGGCGCGGTAGACGCGTTCGGGCGGTGCGGTCAAGACGCGGTGCAGGGTGACGGTGCCTGT
The DNA here is from genome assembly GCF_048590325.1 of Hydrogenophaga sp. ZJX-1. NCBI lineage: Bacteria > Pseudomonadati > Pseudomonadota > Betaproteobacteria > Burkholderiales > Comamonadaceae > Hydrogenophaga > Hydrogenophaga sp. ZJX-1. Next base: position 442,554 of record NZ_JBMBRA010000004.1, on the reverse strand, counting down.
GGTCATGGGGAATCTCCTGGGTGGCGGTTCGATGGATGCGGGACGGTGCTGCAGTCAGCTCGCGCGTCCACCAGCGTACGACGAACCAGGCTGGCCGGTTTCGACAACCCCGTGTTACCCACCTTGGCGCAACGACCGCCTGTGCCTATCATGGTCTTCACGGCATGGCCGCCCGTGGAGCTGCACGGCCGGCGTCCCGGGTGTTCACTCTCATGGGGGCAGGCGACATGAACGACGTTGACCAACTTTCACCCGTCAAGCAAGGGCTGTGGTTTTACGGCGGCGTGACCACCTGCCATGTGCGCATCGTGCGCCACCACACCCTGTACGGCACCGGCAACGCCGACGACCCGCCCGAGCTCGCCACCGATCACGCGGTGGAGTGTTTCTACATCCGCTTCGACAAACCCCACACGCCCGTGCCCTGGTTGGACGGCGGCGCAGCCCTCTCGCTGCGCGAGGCCGTGTTCCTGGCCGAGCGCAGGCTCGGCCCCGTGGTGAGCTGGGCCGACTGAACGCAACCTCAGGCGCTTGCCGCTGGCACCGGCCGCACCGCGTAGCTCACCGAGCCTTGCGCCCAGACCAGCAGGCGGTCGATGTTCGGGTGTTTGCCCGGGTGCGTGCGCGCATCGGCGGTGTGCTCGGCGTACCAGTCCAGCCCCAGCGCCGCGGCCTCGGGCGTGATGCGGCCGCCGTGCATCGCGGCCAGGGCGGCGTACACCGCCAGCGAACCGGTCTGGCCTGGCCTGTTTTCAATCGTGGCCAACACCGCGCCGTGGGCGTCCAGCAGTTGCAGCGCGGCGAGGTGGTGGGTGGCGGGCAGGGTCTTGAGTCGCTCGGTGAAGTTCATGCTGGTTCCGGGGTCTTCGCAGTGGCTCCGATTCTTCCCGATTCATGTAAACCATGCGAAATTTTGTTGTGCTGCCCATAGACGGCCGATGTGTGCAAGCTTGCGCGCCAGCGCTGGCTCATGAAAACCGCGGTGTAGGATGGGCAGCCTCCCAACCAGCAACCAGGTGACGAGGCATGAACCCACCGACATCCCGGCTCCCCGTACTCATCGCTGCCCTGGTCGCGCTCGCCGTGGCGGGCTACTTCGGCTGGCAGCGCTTCAAACCCGTGCAGGCACCGGCCACCCCGGTCGCTGCGCCCTCGGCCGCCGCCGCTCCGGAAGCGCCGCCTGCGCCGGCGGTCCCCGAGCCCAGCCCCCCCGCCGTTGAGCACCCCGTCGAGGCGCCGGTGGCCGGTGCCGCCGGCGAGTCCACCGCGCTGCCCGCGCTGGACGGGTCCGACGCACACGTCAGCGGGTTGCTCTCGGGCTTGCTCAGCCGCAAGAACCTGCTGACCTTCCTGCAGCTCGACGGCTTCGTGCGGCGCTCGGTGGCCACGGTGGACAACCTCGCGCGCTCGCAGGCGCCGGTGATGGTCTGGCCCGTCATCCCCACGCCCCAGCGTTTCACCACGCAACGCGGTGAGAACGGCGTTGAAACCATCCACCCCGGCAACAGCCAGCGCTATGTGCCGCTGGTGCTGATGATCGAATCGGTGGACACGGCCAAAGCCGTCGATATGTACCGCAGCCTCTACCCTCTGTTTCAGCAGGCCTACGAAGAGCTGGGCTTTCCGGGCCGCTATTTCAACGACCGGCTGGTCCAGGTGCTCGACCACCTGATCGCCACACCGGTGCCCACCGAGCCGCTGGCCGTCACCCTCGTGGACGTCAAAGGCACCGTCCCTTCAACGCGCCCCTGGGTGCGCTACGAACTGGCCGACCCGGCCCTGGAGTCCCTGTCGGCCGGGCGCAAGATGCTGCTGCGCACCGGTCCGGACAACCAGCGGCGTTTGCAGGCCAAGCTCAAAGACATCCGCCAGCGTGTGGCCAAGCCCTGAGCGCCCCGGCCACAGACGGAAACACCACCCATGACCCATCCAGCCTTCTATCCCATCGGCACCCCTGGCCAGGCCTGGGGCCCCGCTGAAGTGGCCGCCTGGCGCGCGCAGCTGGTGCACCAGCGCAGCTACGCCGAGGACGTGCTGACCGTGTTCGAGCGGCTGCGCTCGCGCTTCGAGGTCTTGCCCTATGGGGAGGTGTTGTACGAAAGCGATGCGTATCCGCTCTTCGCCCTGCAGAGCCTTGAATGGCAAGCCGGCCTGCCGGGTGTGCTCGTGACGGGTGGCGTGCACGGCTACGAGACCAGCGGCGTGCACGGTGCGCTGCGCTTCCTGGACCAGCACGCCGAGGCCTACGCGGGCCGGGTGAACCTGCTGGTGGCGCCCTGCGTGAGCCCGTGGGGCTACGAGCGCATCCACCGCTGGAACTTCGACGCCATCGACCCGAACCGCTCGTTCAAGGAACCCAGCGCGGCGCAGGAATCCGCTGCGCTGATGCGGCTGGTGGCGCCCTTGCTGGGCCAGTTTGCCGTGCACATCGACCTGCACGAAACCACCGACACCGACGCGTCGGAGTTCAGCCCGGCGAAGGCGGCGCGCGACGGTGTGCCGTACACGCCCGTGCACATCCCCGACGGCTTCTACCTCGTGGACGACACCGAGAACCCGCAGCCCGAATTCCAGCAGGCCATCATCGCGGCGGTGGAGCGCGTCACGCACATCGCGCCGTCCGATGCCCAGGGCGGCCTCATCGGATCGCCCCTGTCTGAGCGCGGCGTGATCCGCTACCCGTTGAAGTCGCTCGGCCTGTGCGCCGGCATCACGGGCGCCCGCTACACCACGACCACCGAGGTCTACCCCGATAGTCCTCGGGCGACGCCCGAGCAGTGCAACGCTGCGCAGGCCGCGGCGGTGTGCGCGGCCATCGACTTCGTGCTCGCCCAGCACTGACGCGCCACAGCCTTCGGGCCTAGGGTCCAATCGGTCAGACCTCCACCGCCTCGACCTCGATCACCCCCTCAAACAGGTCGATCGCCGTGGCCGCCACCTGCGCCGTGTCGAGGTAGGCATACGCGCCCACGCCCACCGCGCCCACGATCGGCACCCAGCGTGCCGCGCCCTTGCCCAGCAGCCGTTGCGCCAGCTTCGTGCCGATGCGCCGCGTGATCGCGCGGATCAGCATCGGCGAGGCGCGCCGCACCAGCGTGCGCTGGCCCACGCGCACCACCAGATCGCGCACGCCCTGCGCCGCCGTGTGCTGGAACAGGCAATACACCACCTGCTCGGACGTCAGCGTGGAGCGCTGGCCGTACAGGGCCGCCAGGTCGGCCACCAGCTGCTTCTGGATCTTCCAGACCCCCACCATCTCGGGCAACAGCGTCAGCCAGCCCAGTGGGCCCGGCGGCAGCGCCAGCGCGCCGGCCGCCAGCGCCGCCTTGGCCGCCGCGGCGTTGGCTTTCTTGCGCGCATCGTCCGCGGGCGTCTGGCTCTTGCGCTCCTTCGAGCTGGGCACCTGGCCCACCAGCGACAGGATCGCCTGGCTGATCAGGTGGGAGCCCGAATCCTCGGGCGGTTCGACCTTGGTGGCCGGTTTCTTGCGGGTTGCCATGAAAACTCCTTCGGGTGACGCGCCCCTGGCGCTCCTGCCTGATCAGCATATCCTTGCCAGCCTGACACACCCTGCCGCGCATGTACACCCCAACCCGCCCCTCCCGGCCCCGCGTGCTGCTCACGGGCTTCGATGCCTTCGGTGGCGATGCCATCAACCCCAGCTGGCTCGCCGTGCGTGCGCTGCATGGCCGGCAGATGGCAGGGCATGCGGTGGTGGCGGCCCAGTTGCCCACCGTGTTTGGTGAAGCCCTGCGCGCGCTGCACGTGCTGCTGGTCAAGCACCAGCCCGCGCTGGTGATCTGCGTGGGGCAGGCCGGTGGCCGCAGCGCCCTCTCGCTGGAGCGCATCGCCATCAACGTGGACGACGCCCCCATCCCCGACAACGCCGGGGCCCAGCCCATCGACGCACCCGTGGCGCCCGGCGCACCCGCCGCCTATTTCAGCACCCTGCCCATCAAGGCCATGCTCGCCGCGCTGCAGCGCGAAGGCCTGCCCACTGAGGTGTCACAGACCGCGGGCACCTTCGTCTGCAACCACGTGTTCTTTGGCCTCATGCACACCATCGCCGCCAACCCCGAACTGCGCCACACGCGCGGCGGCTTCGTGCACGTGCCCTGGCTGCCCGAGCAGGGCACACCCAACATGGCGCTGGATGACCTGGTGCGGGGTCTGCGCGTGGCGGTGCGCGCCGCACTGGGGACCCAGCAAGACACACTGCTGGCTGGTGGCGCCACGCACTGAAACGATCGGCTCGTCACGGGCGGTGGCATTCAGCGCTGCAGCCCCCGCAGTGACTCAGCGTGCAGGCGGCATGGGGCGATTCTGGAAGTGACGGCTCTGGTTCGCATCGAACTCTTCGCGGTTGAGACCACCGTCGCCATTGGTGTCGATCTCCTTGAAGTCCAGCGCCTGGCTCAGACCGCGCATGGCGCGGCCCTCGCTGGCGCGCTCGGCGATGCGCTGGCTGCGGGCGTCGATGAACTCCTGTTCGGTGATGCGGCCGTCGCCGTTGCCATCGAAGTCGGCGAAGACGGGCATGGGTCCCGGCCCCATGGGGCGCGTGGATGGCTGGGCCGCTGCGGGCAAGGCTATGAACAAGGCGGCCAGGCTGGCCATATAAGACAGTTTCATGGTGTGCTCCTGAAGGGGGAACCTGCAGGATGGCCCTCAGGCGCTCCATGCACCTTGCGAACCGTCAAGCGAGCGAAGCGCATCCATGCCCTTGGTGCATGCAGATGGGGTCAGTCGGGCAGCAGACACAGGGCCTGACTTCCAGCGGACCCCCGGGGCCAAGCCCTCAGCGCAACAGGTTGGTCCACTTGCCGATGTTGAAGACCTGGCCATAGCCGTTCTTCTTCAACATCATCTTCGCCATCCCGCTGCGCGTTCCGCTGGCGCAGCACAGCACCACGGGCGCCGAGCTGGGGATTTCCTTGAGCCTGCTGCCCAGCGCCGGCAGCGGGATGTTGACCGACCCCGGGGCGTTCCCGCCAGCGAACTCCGCCTCGGAACGGACGTCGACCAGCATGGCGCCATTTCGCTTGAGCTCCGGCAACAGGGCCATCACCCTTCGCGCGCTCCACCACTTGTAGCCAAACCACAGCGCCACCAGCAAGAGTGGCCAGTACTGCTGAAAAAATCCTGAAAAGTCCATACATCTCCTTGGGTTGGAAAGCCGGCTCGGTGGCATGAGATCCACACGCGGCTACACCCGGGAGTATCCATCAGGCAGAAAACCTGCGTCAGCCGTCAGGCCTGCCACACCCCAAACCCGACCGAGCGCAGGTCGATGCCGATCTCCACCTCGCGCTCCTGCGCGTCCTCGTAGCGCATCGGGTTGAAGCCCTCGTACAGGTCGGGCAGCAGGCGCAGGCCGTACTTCTGAACGTAGGCGTTCGCCTGGATGCCGGCCTTGTGTTTGTCAAAGCGCACGTCCGGGTCCAGCCCGGTCATGCCGACATAGACGCAGGGTTTGCCGTCCACATAGCCGGGGTTGCACTTGCGGAATCTGCGTTCCTGCAGCACGTCTTTGGAGAGTTCGACCACGTAGACGTGGTGGTGGGGGCGGGGCATGCAGGCTCCAGCTTGAGGCGTCACGCGGTTGATGGACACATTGTCGCCCGGCCAGCTAAAACCCGAACTGCGGAGCATTTGCGGGGCTCATGTGCGCTTTGGAAAATGGCTTCGGCACCTATCCTGTGAGAACCTAAAACTGGAGCATCCCCCCACATGACCACCGCGTTGCACGACATCGAAGAGCGCACCAACCTCACAGGCAGCAACAGGTTTGAACTGATGCTGTTCCGTCTGGGCGAAGCGCCGGGTACGGACCGCCGCGAACTGTTTGGCATCAACGTCTTCAAGGTGCGCGAAATACTGGTCATGCCCACCATCACCGCCATCGCAAACGCACCGGCCCACGTGCTCGGCGTTGCCAACATTCGCGGGCAGATCATCCCCGTGATCGACCTGCCCGCTGTGGTGGGCTGCGTACCCCGACGCGGGCTCACGATCCTGATGGTGACCGAGTTCGCCCGGACCACCCAGGCCTTTGCCGTTGAAGAAGTGGCCGAGATCGTGCGGCTGGAATGGGGCAACGTGCTGGCCGCAGAAGGCAATGGCGGCGGTCTGGTGACCAGCATCGCCAAGCTCGACGGCGATACTGAAAAGGGCCGCCTGGTCCAGGTGCTGGACGTGGAGCAGATCCTGCGCAACGTCATGCCCACCGCGCAGGAAGCCATCACCCCGCAGTCGGTTGGCGCAGCGGTGCACCTGCCCGAGGGCTCGATCATCCTCGCGGCCGACGACTCGCCGGTGGCGCGCATGATGATCGAACAAGGGCTGGGCGCGATGGGCGCGCCCTACGTCATGACCAAGACCGGCCAGGAAGCCTGGGACCGCCTGCAGGCGATTGAAGAAGAGGCCCGTGCCGAAGGCAAAACCGCCCACGACAAAGTGGCGCTGGTGCTGACCGATCTGGAAATGCCGGTGATGGACGGCTTCACGCTGACACGCAATATCAAGCAGGACCCGCGCTTCAAATCGATCCCGGTGGTGATCCATTCGTCCCTGACGGGCACGGCCAACGAAGCGCACGTGAGCTCCGTGGGCGCCGACGCCTACGTGGCCAAATTCGTGGCCAGCGAACTGGCCACCACCATCCGACAGGTACTCAAGCTCTGACCTGAACGGAGCCGGGCGATTGCGTCACACTTGGCGCCATGAAGCACTTCCTGACCTTTCTTGCGCTGGCCGGCATGGCTCTGGGTGTGTCGGCCCAGACCCTGTGGCGCGACGCACCGATGCTCGCCAGCCCGGCCGAGATCCGCGCCCTGATGCCCGACGCCCGCGAAACCTCACCCAGCCAGCGCGCGGCGGACCGCAGCGCCTTGCTCGAAATCCCGAGCACGCCGATTGCGGACGAGGACTTCGCCGCCACCTTCCATTTCGAGTCCGAGCGCCTGCAGCGCATTCACCTGCGCGCCCAGCCCGGCACCCGCGAGCGCACCCAGGCGCTGCTGCGAGCCTTGCAGACCTCGCTGCGCGCGCGCTACGGCCTGCCCATCAGCACCAAAGCACGGGAAAATGCGGCGCCCGGTACGGTCGACCTCAAGTGGGCGTTCCGGCGCATGACGGTGCAGCTCCAGATGGTCGACGGCACCACGGTGGAGTTGATCTACAGCGCCAACATACCGGGCCGACCGGCGGGCCTTTGAAAAACCATTTCATCGATCCGGTTTGAAAAAATCGCCCTGATGGTCTATGGTGAAACCGTCTGGCGACCTCTCCGCCCTCTCTGTGCCCTCCCGTTCCGCGCCCGCGGGCAGTTGTCAGGCTCTCTTTTTTTCTTCTGAAAGGAGAACAACATGGGACTACTGGACAAGTTCTTTGGCGGCAAGGTGGACTATCCGCCGCTGCCGGCTGGCAACGAGGCGCTGGCCCAGCTCGATGAAATGAAAGCACCGCTGGAAGAGCTGGCGCACAAGGTGCATGACCACCTGGAAGTGGTGCCGGCAGAGCATGAAGCCTTTGTCTTCCTCGGCAAGCCACCCAGGAATTTTGGCGTTGCCTGGATTCACGATGGCAAGGTCACCGGCCTCAAGGAGTTCGCCGAAGAACACCACCTGACGCAAGTCGAAGTCGGCAAGATGATTGTGCGGCTCGGCGAGGCCTATCAGCACGCCAGCGAAACGCCGCGCTACTCGGCCGAATTCGGCGGCAAGCAGATGGTGGTCATTCCGTCGCAGGGTCTGGAGCAGGAAATGCACCAGATCATGGCGAATACGCTGCACTGAGTACGGATCGATCACGTCGACGGGTTGGTGAGGGCGGCGGGCCCTGTTGGGTGGAGCGGCTCAGCCCAAACCCGGGCGGTTTCTATACCGAAGCAGGCTTGTAAATGCGCGCTTTGCAGCGCGGGAAGTTGGTGCAGCCCCAGAAGGTGGCGCCGCCCTTGGCCGGCGTCCGCTCCACCATTTTGATGCCGCAGCTCGCGCAGGTGGGGCGCCAGTATTCGCCTTCGTAAGCCACCTCGAGCAGTGAGCTTTGTTGTTCCGTCGTCCGTTTGCCGATCAAGTCCAGCAGACCTTTGCCGTTCAGCGCGTTGATGCCGTTTGCCTGGGCAAAGGCTTGTGCGTCGGTCGTGAAGGTGGACGTTGTTGCGTAAGTGCCGCGCTTCAGGCAGTGCGATGCCATCACGCCCAGGAACTCGCGCATCTCCTTGACCGTGACGGGCTTGCCTTGCCAGTGCTTGCACTGCACCACCGACACCGGTCCCTTGGCGTTCTTCGAGTGCAGCCAGATATCGACCCCGCCGTCCGCGCCGTGTGACTGCGAGCGCGTCTCAAAGCCGGCCTGCGCGAACAGCGCCTCCACCACCGCCTCAAACCGCCGCCACTCGATGGCCGCGAACACGTCTGAACTCCATTGGTCTGCCTTCACCTGCTGATCCCGCTGCGATTCAACGCTACGTGGCGTGACCGATGCGACGCGGTCGCTCGGTGTCTCCAGCGTTGGCTCCTTCCCGACGGCGGGAGGCGGGGCTGCGGGGTGCGCTACTGATTGAGACTCTTTAGAAGCAACCACCTTCTTCAAAATGACATGCACGCCCAGCAAGCCGAGACCGATGGCCAATGGCAACCAGAGGATGGACCGCAAAGCAGTCCCGACGGCTGCGAGCATGGGGCTGCCCGTCAGCATCACGCTGGCGAGCCAGAACCCTCCAGCCAGGACCAGCATCAGAATGCCCTTCTCCAGAAACGGCTTTGAACGGCGTTTTCGTGAATTTCTACCGGGTTGTTGTCGGCGGCCCATTGATATCCTCCCTGCATCAGTCAGGCACGCATGATGCCGCAGCCTGGAACAGGGAGGAAAAGATGCATAACCAATTGCGTGCGAACCGGCACGCTGCTGCCTGGTCCCGATGGGCCATTGTTTTGACGACAGGCTTGCTGGCCAGCGCGTTGGTGCAGGCCCAGTCGGTCTACCGTTGCGAGACCCATGGCCGCGTCGGCTACTCCCATGAACCGTGCGTTGGTGCAAAGGTCGTTGACACCACCCCCACGCAGGGATTGGACAAGTCGACTGGCGCAAGCCGCAAGGGGCACGACGTGCGGCGCGAAGAGTTCAAGCGATCGCTCAACGAAGCCATGCGCCCGCTGACCGGCATGTCGCACGAACAGACCAAGGCGTTTGAGCGGCGCATGAAGCTTCCGGCCGGCGTGCAGGCCGAATGCAAGCTGCTTGATATGCGACTACCCGATCAGGAACAGACGGTGCGAAACAGCGCACAAGCTGCGAGGGCCGAGGCGGAGGTTCAGTTGTTCCTGAGTCGAAGGCAGTTTCGCGAACTGGGTTGCTGAGAACCTGGTGCCGGAAGTAGAAAAAGCGTTCATAAGCGAGAAGGCCCATGGAAGCAGTCGCAACCCGATTCAACGGAACGCTCAAGAAATGGAACGCCGAGCGGGGCTTTGGCTTCGTGGTGGCCGACCATGGCGACCAGGAGCTCTTTGTGCATGTGTCCGCTTTCCCGCGCGGTGGGCGGCCACCCGTCGTCGGCGAGTCGCTGACGTTTGAGATGGAGCTGGACAAGGAAGGCCGCAAGCGGGCGGTGGGGGTGCGACGGGAGGGCTCCCCGCTTACCAAAGAGGAGCAGTTCAAGGATCAGGTGGGCGGGGCTTCTGGCCAAGCGCGTGAACGCGCAAGTTCAGGTTCCTTGGTTCCAGCAGTTGTCGTGCTCTTGCTGCTGGCGTCTGGCGTGGGATGGTTCGGCTACACCCGCTACAACGCGCGGGTCGAGGCGATGCGCGCGATGCCCCAATACAACGCCCCCGCCTTCCTGTGCGACGGCCGTAGGTACTGCAACCAAATGACCTCATGCAGCGAAGCCAAGCTGTACCTGAAGAACTGCCCCGGCATGGAAATGGACGGGGACGGCGATGGCATTCCGTGTGAGCAGCAGTGGTGTACGGGGCTTTTTGGCGGGTGACTCACGCTGAGGTCGTGCGCCTGCCTCCCGCATCAGCAGCTCGCTGCTGATGGTTTGCCTGGGGGGCATACGAGAAGACGGTGTCTGAATCCGGTGCCTCTCGTGTCCATAATGATCAGGGTGCAGTTGTCATCCCGTGAGTTCACACCCATCTGGAGTACTGATCATGCAAACAACGTCTACTTGGTTTTCGCTTGCGACTCTAAGTGCCTTTTTGTTCGCTGGCTATGTATCAGCCGCGCCGCCCGATCCCCGTGAACAGGCGGTGAACCAAGCTTGGGAAACCTATTGCACGTCGGGCTACTGCGAAGGGTTCAAGGGCACCATTGTTGAGAGAACAGACAGCACTTTGACCGTCTCCATCAACGGCAATATCCGTTACATGACCTACACCGTCACCGGCGGGCCAGGCGCCTACGAGGCCCGGGTCAGCCCGACTGCGAACCAGGGGCGCACCAAGCCTTGAGTGCCGCCGGGTGAAACCCGGCAGCGCAATGGCTGCCTTGAACTTAAAGGCACCGCGATGCTTCTGGGGGCAGTCTCCAGGCTCAGTGTTTCAGACGGTCGCCGACACCATTAAGGTGTTGACCCTCCACGCCAGCAAAGGGCTGGAATTCCCGGTGGTGGCGCTGGTGAGCGCGGGCCACATGCCCGCCCCGGGCGAAGACGAGCGCGAAGAAGCCAAGCTGTTTTATGTGGGCGCCACGCGGGCCACGCAGTGGTTCGTGATTGGGGCGAGTGGGAGCGGGCGGTTCGCCGCCCGTCTGTAGCCCAAGGGCAAGAACCTGTACCTTTTGCGCGATAAGGGGTCTCGGGTCATGCGCCTCCAAACAGGCTCCCGACAAGGCCCCGAGGTGCTCTGAAATAGGACTCAGGCAGAGTCTGCTCGCGCGCCCATCCGGCTACGTACCTCTTGCTTGTAGACCTCGGGTTCTGGTGCCGCGCCTGAGCGGCCCGCGTGTCGACCATGGTTGCATTCACGGCAGGCCGCGACGATGTTGCGTTTGCTGTTCTTTCCACCGTCTTGTCGTGCATGCAAATGCTCGGCTGTGCATCTTCGCTGTTCCACCTCACTTGCAGGTATCGCGTTGTTGCGAATGACCCGGTCAGGGCGACCCTCCCACATCAGCCGGTTGCAGTAATAGCAGCGACAGTTTTGCCGCTTGTAGGCCTGAATGCGGAGTTTTTTGACAATGAAGTGCTCGAAATGTGTGTGCACGGTTAGGGCCTGTTAGTTAAACAAGTCCCCGGTGCGCACAGGCGTCAGAGCGGGCGTCGTGGGTCATCCCTATCGACGATGCTGGGCCACAAGCCACAGCGGTCAGGTGTGTTTTTCCTGAGCAATGCGAAATTTATCTGCAACCGGCTGTTCAGGCAAGACCGCCCCAGACGAAACAGCCTTCCGACGTGTAAAGAGTCATCAGCGGTGCTCTCGTCTAGCCGTGATTGAGAGAACTTGCCGGTCGGTGGGCGCCTAGCCCAGGTGCGTGTCATTCCAAGAAGACCGAGCAGTTCGACCCCTGCCAAGACAGCATCAAGGTGATGACCCTGCAGGTGAGCAAGAGGCTGGCGTTCCCTGTGGTGGCCGTGGGCCACTTGCCCGCCAAAGGCGAAGACGAGCGCGAGGAAGCGAGGCGGTTCTATGTGTGGGCTACGCGAGCGACGCTGTGGTTGGTGATTGGGGCGAGCGGGGAAGGGCGGTTTGCTGCACGCTTATGGGCAAAAAGCAAGACTTCGTTGAGACCCCGTTGACACACTTGTGTTATCCACAAAGATCGGCTCACGCCGGTCTCCGCGCGAGGTCAAGTGATAGACCGCGCCGGCAATTCAATGCGAAGTGGTCTTGCAATCGCGGCAGATTACCGGCTTGTGGGCAAAAGGCAAGACGTGACCCCGTTGCGTGACCCCCCTGACCACAAATATGTATATGCTTAAAACTCCACGCCGACTGAATAACTCAGGTTTCTTTAAATGTATGGGTGACTACTACGCGGTTGCTCGATTTTTTACGAGATCCGATATCGAGGTAACGAGAGTAGTAATTTTTTGCGTTGTTATTGCATCGAAATTTTCAATCCGAATTTTGTTATCGTTGACATTGAGGAAAAACTGAAAAGCTGTAACTGGTTTCGAGATTTGATTCTCTTTGAGGTACTCAGAGTTGGTGTTTCCTATTGCCGCATCCGTGTTGTTTAGCACATACCTCTTGAAATCATTGGCGGAGAAGATTTCTTCGATACTTGTGCAAGAAGGGAGTTTTAAAAGTTGCTTTCTTGCCAAAGTATCTTCATCGCCAAAAATCTCTTTTTTCAACTGATTATAAACTTCGCGACCTTGTTTGTCATCGTCTATGGCGACGATGAAATCAAGCCCCCATCCAATAAACATATTTACAAGAATAGGAAGTTTATTAACCCCGGTGGCGGCAATAAAATGAGCAACTTCTTTTGTATTGGTTAGTTTCCAGAAAGCTTTTATGTAGTAGTAGCCACTCATCTCCTCCAGTAGGACGTTTCTCGACTTTTTTATTACCGATTGATTGCTCATATCGGAGCCCATGGCTGAGAGTATTGGTGAAAGCGTGTCGGACGAAGCTGCTCCAAGATGTGTTGCATCTATCACAATAGTTGGGCTGTCTTCATGCTCTCCATTTCGTTGTACTGCTCTAACCCTGAACAGCTTTTCATACTCAATTAAATCCGGCGAATGGGTTGAGTAGATTATTGAAACATCTGTCCTTATTTCATTTATTAGCTTAAGCACATCTGCTTGTGCTTTTGAATGAAGGTTTGCCCCTGGTTCATCAAGTAAGAAGATTCTCCGCACTTTTGTTTTTTCTGTTGCCCTCAGTTGAAGATAAAACGAGACAAACCATCGAACTCCCAAGCTTCGTTGCTTGGGATAGAGTTGAGTATTACCGTCTGAAACCCAGAACACGAGGTGTTCCTTGCCAGCTTTTTCTCCGGCACTCTGGTCATAGTTGGCAATTTCGCATTTCAAACTGAGTTTCGAGTTTGAACCAATAACTTGGCTCCAGAAGTCAGTGAAATCTTTGGTGACGCGCTCATTCGCACGTGTGAGTTGATTTAATCTGACTCTGCGATCGCCTCGAATTAAGCTGGGAAGATCAATTTCTGCGATTTTCAGGAAGTTGGTTGCTGCGACAAATCCTGGACCGGTAGGATTTCCTTTTGTGTCAATATCAACTGATGTAGGTAAGAGACCAGAGTCAGCGTTGAAAAGAACGCAAGATGGCAGAACATCATAAATTATATGAACGATCTTGTCACCGTCAAGTGTGCTGTATGCATCTTCATCTTCTTCCTCTTCCTCGCCAATCTTGGTGATGGCTGCAGTTTTAGGAGTTGTTGGCGGTTCCGCTGATGGCTTTGCTGAGGCCAAATCTTGAAGTAAATCTTCTATTCCAATTAAGTCGATGTGAAGTGCCAGAAGAAGTTTTCCGTCTTTTTGCTTTTCTTTATCCCAGTAAAACTTAATTTCAAATTCGCCATTTACTTTTTTGAAGTATTCCTCAAATACTAATGTTTCTTCAAAACTATATTTTGATAGTTCATCTTTTATATCGGAGTAGAGAATTTTTGTTTTTAAGTATACTTCGGGCTCAGGGGCGCCAATTCGTTTATCGTCATCGGTTATGGAGGCTGAGGCTAATACACTATAAAGTGCTTGCAATATTGATGTCTTTCCGCTTTCATTTTGACCGACAAGAACGGTAATCCCGTCAGGCGAAAATTGAACCCATTTGGTATCAACGATTGATCTGAAATTTTTTATGCGAAATGCCTTGATTTTCGACATCAATAATTCCTCCCTGTTGTTTGATTTCATTTACTTGCCCCAAGAATCCTTCAACCCCGTAACCCGATTAAAAACCGGCTTTGTCCCAGCAACGTGATCCACCCGATCCGCCACAAAGTACCCAAACCGCTCGAACTGGAATTTCTGATCTGGCTGGGCGGCGGCCAGTGAGGGCTCCACGTAGGCGGTGACGACTTTCAGGCTGTTGGGGTTCAGGGCTTCGATGAAGTCTTTGCCGCCGGCGTCGGGGTTGGGGTCGCTGAACAGGCGGTCGTACAGGCGCACTTCGGCGCTCACGCCGCTGGCCACGCTGACCCAGGTGATGGCGGCTTTGGCTTTCACGCTGTCGGCGCCGGGGGTGCCGCTCTTGGTGCCGGGGATCACTTTGGCGTGCACTTTGGTCACGGTGCCGTTCGCATCTTTGGCGCAGCCGGTGCATTCGATGACGTAGCCGCCTTTGAGGCGGACGACGTTGCCCGGGAACAGGCGCTTGTAGCCCTTGGGCGGCACTTCTTCAAAGTCTTCGCGTTCGATCCACACGGCTTTGCCGATCTTGAACACCCGGTCGGGCGGCGGGGTCTGGCCTTCGGGCACGGCGTGGTGGGGCAGGGCGGGCTGGGTGCAGTCTTCGGTGTAGTCGTCAGCGCCAAAGGCCTCGGCCCAGTTGGTGAGCACCAACTTGACGGGGTCGAGCACGGCCATGCCGCGGTGGGCCTTGTTTTCCAGGTCTTCGCGCAGGCAGCCTTCGAGCGTGCTGTAGTCGATCCAACTGTCGCTCTTGGTGACGCCGATGCGTTCGGCAAAGAGCTGGATGCTCTCGGGCGTGTAGCCGCGGCGGCGCAGGCCGACTATTGTTGGCATGCGCGGGTCGTCCCAGCCGCTGACCTTGTGGTCGTACACGAGCTGCGCGAGCTTGCGCTTGCTGGTGATCACATAGGTGAGGTTGAGGCGGGCAAATTCGTACTGGTGCGGCGCGGGGTGGGCGAGCAGGCCGCCTTCGCACAGGCGGTCCATCAGCCAGTCGTAGAACGGGCGCTGGTCTTCAAACTCCAGCGTGCAGATGCTGTGGGTGATCTGCTCCAGCGCGTCCTCGATGGGGTGCGCGAAGGTGTACATGGGGTAGATGCACCACTTGTCGCCGGTGTTGTGGTGCGTGGCGCGGCGGATGCGGTAGATGGCCGGGTCGCGCATGTTGATGTTGGGCGAGGCCATGTCGATCTTGGCGCGCAGCACCATGCTGCCGTCTTCGTGCGCGCCGTCGCGCATTTCGCGGAAGCGGGCCAGGTTCTCGGCGGGCGTGCGGCTGCGGAACGGGCTGTCCACGCCGGGTTTGCCGAAGTCGCCGCGGGCGGCGCGCATCTGTTCGGCGGTCTGTTCGTCCACATAGGCGTGGCCGGCTTCGATCAGGTATTCCGCCGCGCGGTACATGAAGTCGAAGTAGTCGCTGGCCTGGAACAGGTGGCTCTGGCCGTTGGCTTCCCAGTTGAAGCCGAGCCACTGCACCGCGTCGAGGATGGAGTTGACGTATTCGGTGTCTTCCTTCTCGGGGTTGGTGTCGTCAAAGCGCATGTGGCAGACGCCGCCATAGTCGCGCGCCAGGCCAAAGTTGAGGCAGATGCTCTTGGCGTGGCCGATGTGCAGGTAGCCGTTGGGCTCGGGGGGGAAGCGGGTGCGGATCTTGGCCGGGTCGGGCTGGCCGGCGGCGTGGTGGGCGGCGTCGCCCGGGGTGCCGGCCCAGCGGCGGCCTGCGTAAGTGCCTTTTTCCAGATCGTTTTCGATGATCTGGCGCAGGAAGTTGCTGACCTTGTGCTCGCCCTCGGCATTGGGGGCGGCAGCGTTGTTTTTAGACGGGGATGGAGGTGTGTTGGAGCTCATTCGCCCATTCTAGGGGCGCCGTCACACAGTCATGGTGGGCGATTCTGCCGCGCGGGCCGGTGTGGCGCTGAAGGCACTGCCCTGGGCCGGGCTTTGGTCGGCCTGCGCCATGCGGGTGAGGGACGCGCGCGCGTCGGTGTTGGCGGCCGAGCGGGCGTCCAGCTGGCCCTCCCGGAGGGCGTAGCCGTCGTGCTGGGCGAACCGGATCTGGCCGTTTTGGACTTTCAGGTGGGTGATGCCGGTCAGGCCCTGCTCGCGGGCCTGTTGGGCCACGGCGTGCACGGTGTTGTCCAGGCCGGGGTTCCAGGGCAACTGGTGGCGGTCGGCGATGGCGCGGACTTGTTGCTCGCTCTGCTGGATCAGTTGCAGGCTTTGAGGGGAGAGTTGGTGGGTGGGTTTGAGTTGCAGGGGCTGGTTGAGCGCTTCTTCTTTTTCTATGGCGGGTGGTGGTTGTGTGGCCTCTGCAGGGTGGCGTTCCAGAACGCTCTCCAGGTACCCTTCTTTTCCAATAGCGGCTTCCCAGGCTGCGGCGTTGGCCAGGCGGTCGGCGAGACCTTTGGGGGTGTTGTAGGTCTTGCCGGTGTTGATGATGGACCCCGCCATCTTCACATCTGTGCTGGCACCCTGTTTAGCCTGAATGTTGCCATTCCAGTAGCTGACCGCCAGCGTTTCGGCGTTGTTCTGGAGCGCAGCCAGATCGGGGTTGTTGATCAAATCCAGGCCCGTGCTGCTGCTGTAGTGGTCGTAGTTGCCTCGCCCGGTGAGTTGGATGTAGCCGCGTCCACGGTAGGCATGCCCGTCGTGTTCTTCGGTGTTCGCCAGGTTCCTTTCGCCCCAGGTACCGCCATAGATCTTGTCAGCGATGGCCATGCGTCTTTCGGCGCGGTCTGGAATGCTGGCCAGATCGTTGGCTTCCTTTTCGGTCAAGCCGTTGCGGGGAGGTGTTTTGCTGTTTCCCTTGAAGGTGTCCCACAGCACGGAACCTCGGTAGTTGAGGTTTTCTTCCAGGCGCGTGAAGTTCTGGCTTTCATGTTGCGTCTGCCCCATGAAGTTGGCGAGCTCCTTGGGATCGGTCATGCCGCTTCGGTAGGCCGTGGCCAACAGGGACTCGGCGCGCTCCCGCTGCTGTGTGGTGCTGAGGCCGGGGATGGTGGGGGGTGTGGCGCTCATGGCTGTTTTGCCTTGGCCTTTTCAGCCTTGAGTCGGTCTCGCTCTTTGAACCAGGCTGTCTCGTGCGTCATGCCGAGTTCGCTGAAGTTCTCAAAGTTGAGCAAACGCAGGCAAGGCGATGGTGCACCGCGCGTGTCGATGTCCCAACCGTCTGGCAGGTTTTCAGGATCCAGGCTACCGACACCCTCTGGATCGGTGTCGTCTTGCTCGGCCAGGAAGAAGAATTTTCCTTTGCTGGAAGCCACGAACATGTACGGAATGCCATTGGTAGGCACGCCTTTGAAAAAGTGCTTTTTGTAGTCGCGGGGATTGGGCGGGTAGCTGTATTGCACTTCGCCCTTCTGTGTTCCGACGGCCAGGTAAGCGTAGCCTGGGTTGTCTTTGGGCAAGCCTTTGAACTTTTCAAATCCTGGCGAGGCGCACAACGACAGCAGGCGGTGATCGCGCAGCTCGCAGGAGAAACCCACGGTTTCCTGGGGCTTGCAGTTGTGGGTCACCGGTGTGGCGCTCTGCAGCTTCTTGGGCTCGCCCGGGCCGGCGGCGCAGGCGCTCAGGGTCAGGGTCAACAGCGCGGTGACAGGCAGCGCAGAAAGGCGGGCAAGGGTCGGGTGGATGGGGCTTTGCATGGCGAAGGGTTTTGAAATTTTGTAGTTCATTCTGCTTCATAAAGCCGTGAATGAAGTTCAGAACCCCCCGCTTCGCCCCGGGCCAGGCCGCGCCGACGTCAGAGCGTGGTGTGGCCCCAGCCGGTGAGTGCCACCAGGCGCTCCAGCGCGAAGGCGCCGAGCACCGAGTTGCCTTTGGCGTCGAGTTCGGGCGACCACACGGCCACCGTGCCCACGTCGGGCACCACCGCCACGATGCCGCCGCCCACGCCGGTTTTCACCGGCAGGCCGATGCGGTAGGCGAAGTCGCCCGCGGCGTCGTAGGCACCGCAGGTGAGCAGCAGGGCGTTGACGCGGCGGGTGTCGTCGGCGCCCAGGAACAGTTCGTCGGGCTGGCCGTCCATGGCGAGGTCGCGCCCGCCGTTGGCGAGGAAGAGCGTGGCCTGGGCGAGCTGCTGGCAGTTCATCTCGGTGGCGCACTGGCGGCAGTAGTTGTCGAGCACGAGCTCGGGCTCGTTCTGGAAGTTGCCGTGGCTCTTCATGAAGTAGGCCATGGCCATGTTGCGGTGGGCCGTCTGCCGTTCGCTCTGGGCCACGCGCGGGTTCCAGTGCAGGTTGGGCTCGTCGGCCAGGCGGCGCAGGGCGCCGAGCAGGGCGTAGTCGAGGTGGGCGTAGCGGCTGGTGAGGATGTCGGTGATCACCAGCGCGCCGGCGTTGATGAAGGGGTTGCGCGGGATGCCGTTTTCGGTTTCAAGCTGCACGATGGAGTTGAACGCCGCGCCCGAGGGCTCGCGGCCCACGCGCTGCCAGAGGCCTTCGCCCATGAGCTTGAGGGCGATGACGAAGGTGAAGAGTTTGGTGATGCTCTGCAGCGAGAAGGGCACCAGCGCGTCACCGATCGCGTGGCTTTCGCCGTTGACCAGGGCCACGGCCATGCCGAACTGGCGCGGCGGCACTTCGCCCAGCGCGGGGATGTAGTCGGCCACACGGCCCTTCCCGTACAGGGCCTGGGCTTCGGCGTGGATCTGGTCGAGCAGGGCGGGCAGGGGCAAGGTCATGGCGCATTCTAGAAAGGGCGCGCCGCAGGTTATGCCGCTCGCGGCGGGTGCCATGCAGGCGTCGCATACAGCCGGCTTTTGGGAGCCGCAATCGGTTGCGGTGTGCAATATGCCGCGCCTGCGCTCCGTGACAGCCGACGAGGGGCTCTCATCCGGGCGCCAGTGGCGGGCGTTTTCCGCTATCGTTGGCGACTGGCCTGAGAACGAATGAAAAAGGGTACAAAAAAATGAACACAGACAACCCGGACACCGTGATGATTGACGAGCAGTCGCATTGGGAAACGACCCAGATGGAGGACGTGTTCCTGCCGTCGGTGCGTGTGCAGCTGGGCTGGGCCGATGTGGAGAACGCGGTCGACCAGGGCGCCATCGTGCCGGCGCAGGCCCATGCGTTGTGGGCGAGCTGGGCCTTGCCCGGCAGCGCCACGCGGGTGGGCTCGGGTGAGGCACGGTCCGGGCGCACGGACGTGGAGGGCCATTCCCCGAACATCTCGACGGCCGCGGAGCTCGCTCCGGCGCCGGTCGAGCGTTCGGTGCCGATGCAGGTGCTGGCGCTGGTGATAGCCGCCTTGGTGGGGGCGGCGCTGACGCTGCTGGTGCTCGGCCACGCCTAGGGAAAGCAGGGTGAACAGGCCCTAGTCACTTTGGATCCAGCCGGTCCCGGCGCGTTGGCCGGCCTGGCGTTGCAGGTCCTGCTGCATCTGTTTTTCAAACTGTTCCCGCGACTCGCGCACCCGCTGCACGAAGTCGTCTTCGTCGTGCCGGCTGGCGCGCGCGCTCTTCAGGAAGTGGTTCGAATAGCGGCGGAAGTCGTCGGCCAGTTCGCGCGCGTGAAAGCGGTCAAAACCCAGCAGCTCCAGCGTGGCACGCGCGCTGCGCAGCGAGCTTTCGAACACTTCGCGCTGCACGTGGTGCACCTCGGCTTCTTCCAGCTCCATGGCGTGCACGGCGTCGTAGGCGCGGGCGAGGATGGGCAGGTTCGGGTGTGACTGGCGCAGCTCGTGCACCAGCTGGTTGGACTGCACCGGGTCGTCGATGGCGATCACCACCGCCTGCGCGTGGGCGATGCCGGCCGCGTGCAGCAGGTCGGGCTGGGTGGCATCGCCGAAATACACCTTGAAGCCGAAGCGCCGCGCGGAATCCACCGTGTCGGCGTCGTGGTCGATCACGGTGGGCCTGATGCCCGCGCTCAGCAGCACGCGCGCCACGATCTGGCCGTAGCGGCCGAAACCGGCCAGCAACACGGGCGGGTGTTCGTCTTCGATGGCGTCGGCGGGGCGGGTCTCGCTCTCGGGGCAGCCCCAGCGGTCGTAGGCGATCAGCAGCAGCGGCGTGCTCACCATGGACAGCGCGGCAATGAGCGTGAGCAGGTCGGCATCGGCTGCGGGCATGACCTGTGAGGCCTTGGCCGCGGCCAGCACCACGAACGCGAATTCACCCACCTGAGAGAGCAGCACCGCGAGCAGCGTGCGCTGGCTGCCGTGCAGGCCCACCGCGCGGCCGAGCAGCCACAGGCCCAGCGCTTTCAGCGCCACCACCAGCACCAGCCCCAGACCCACCTGCAGCGGCGCCGTGAGCACCAGGCCGAGCTGCATGCTCATGCCCACCGCGATGAAAAACAGGCCGAGCAGCAGGCCCTTGAACGGCAGGATGTCGCTCTCCAGCGCGTGGCGGTATTCGGAGCTGGCCAGCAACACACCGGCCAGGAAGGCGCCCAGGCCCATGGACAGGCCCACGGTCTGCATCAGCAGGGCCACGCCCAGCACCAGCAGCAGCGCGAAGCCGGTGAACAGCTCGCGCACCTGCATGCGGGCGATGAAACGCATGGCGGGGTAGGCCACGTAGCGGCCCGCCAGCACGACGCCGAGCACCGCGGCGATCTGCAGCAACGGCCCGCCGCTTCCATGGCCCGCGTTCACGTCGGGGGCGGCCTGCGTGCCCAGCGCAGCGGCCAGGCCCAGCAGCGGGATGGCGGCGATGTCCTGGAACAGCAGCATCGAAAAGCCGTTGCGGCCCACGGGCACGGCCATGAGGTGGCGCTCCTGCAGCAGGCCGACGACGATGGCGGTGCTGGAGAGCGCCATCGCCAGGCCGCCCACCAGCGCGGCCTGCCAGGTCCAGCCCATCAGCAGGCCGAGCGGGAACAGCAGCGCGGCGCAGAGCAGCATCTGCAGCGTGCCGCCGCCGAACACGGCCGCGCGCATGGCCCACAGGCGCTTGGGTTCCAGTTCCAGCCCGATGACGAAGAGCATCAGCACCACGCCGAGTTCGGACACATGCAGGATGGCGGCCGGGTCGCTCACCAGCGCAAAACCCACCGGCCCGATCACGATGCCGGCCACCAGATAACCGAGCACCGAGCCCAGGCCGAGCTTCACCGCGAGTGGCACGAACACCAGCGCGGCGAGCAGGAACAGGATGCCCTGGGTCATGCTGCGGCCCCTTCGGCGGTGGACAGGGCGAGCGCGCTGCGGTGGGCTTGCAGGTGCTGCACCAGCGGGGCGCAGCTGGCCTCGCGTTCGGCGTCGCTGACCATGTGGCCGGCGTGCACGACATAGGGCGGCAGCCAGTGCATGCCGCAGTAGCGCGCGGTCTGCTCGATGGGCGCGATGAAGTCGGCGAAGGGGCGGCCGTGTTCACCGCCGGGTGCGTAAGCCGACGCGCTGGCACCTGCACTGGCGACCCACCAGACGGTCTTGCCGCGCAGCGCGTTGCCGCCGTCGCCATAGGCCCAGCCGTGCACCAGCACCTGGTCGAACCAGTGCTTCATCAGCGAGGGCACGCTGTACCAGTGGATCGGCGTGAGCCACACCACGAGCTGCGCGTCCGCCAGCGCCTCGCGCTCGGCGGTGGCGTCGATGTCGAAGTCGGGGTAGAGCTCGTAGAGCGAACGCACGGCGGTGTCGGGCGCGTTGTCAAAGACGCGCCGGAGCCGCTGCGTGACGAGCGAGCGGCGCGGGTGCGGGTGGGCGTGGATGACCAGGGTGTTCGGCATGGCGTCGGTTGCGTGGGCCAGGGGGCTCGCCACGATAGCACCGCGCGCCGTCATTGGCCGAAGCGCGGGCCGTCTTTCAGGAAGGCTTCTTCTTCGGGCGTGCTGACGCGGCCGAGGGCGGCGTTGCGGTGCGGGAAGCGGCCGAACTTCTTGATGATGTCGTGGTGCTGGTAGGCATAGCGCAGGTTGCCAGCCAGCGTGTCGCGCAGTTCGGGCGTGGTGCTCTCGAACAGGCGTGTGAAACGGGCAACGCATTCATCTTGCAGGGCCCGGCTCTCGGCGTGCATGAGCGGCATGTAGAGGAACACGCGGCCCACGCGCGGAAGTTCGGCGTCCTGCGCCAGAGCGACGGACTGCAGCACGAGCTGCTGCGCACGGCGGTCGCCGGCAAAGGCGCGCGCCTGGCCGCGGAAGACGTTGCGGGTGAGCTGGTCGAGCAGCACGATGAGCGCCAGGCGAGACTCCAGCCGCGCCTCCCAGTCGCAGAGCCCTGCGCTGAGGGCGATCTCGACCAGCGGGCCGAAGCGCTGGGTGATCAGGGCGTCCTGCTCGGCGCGACCACCGAACCACAGCGTGTTTTGGTCGCCGGTGGGCCAGTCGTGGAGCAGGCCGTCGCCGAACCAGAAGTCGAGCACTTCCTGCGGCTGTGTGGCGATGTTCGTCATGTTTTACCTCCCTTTGAAATCGTCGTGCGTTACTTTTGGCAACGTCTTTGACTGTGCATGCGGTACAGAACACGGATGATTCTCCTGTAATAGGCACACGGTGACCAGACAGGCACCGTCAACAGGAGCAACCACGATGAACACGATGACTTTCAAAACGCCATGGGGCCGCAGCTCGGGACTGGCCAAGGGTCTGGCGCTGTTGGCGCTGGCTGCCGCCGGCTGGGCCGCCACCACCGGTACCGCGCAAGCGCGCGACAACGTTCAATTCTCGATCGGGTTGCACGCCCCCGGTGTGGCCGTGGGTGTGACGAACGCACCGCCGGTGTATTACCAGCCCTATGTGATCCAGCACCAGCCGTATCCGTACCCTTACGTGCGGCCGGTGGTGGTGGCGCCAGCGCCGGTGTATTACTACCCGGGCCACCCGGGCCGGGGCTACGGTCCGCGCTGGGATGACCGCCGACACTGGCGCCATGACCGCCGCCACGACCGCCGCGATTGGCGCCATGACCGCCACGACCACCGTGATGGTCGCTGGGACGACGACGACCGCCGCCGCTGAAGACTGACCGGCCCGCTGCGCCCAGCCACTCAGAGCTGGCGCAGCGTGCCGTGGTTGGCCTGGGCGGTGGCGCGAAAGCCCTCTGAAATGCGGGCGTCGCTCGCCGCCGCAGCCCAGAACCTCAAAGCCAGTTCACGGGCCTGCGGCCATTCGGCCAGGGTATTGGCCGTGGGGTGCAGGGGCCGCTCGCTGAAGCGGCGCTCGACCAGCTCGCCGTTCACCGGTGCGTACAGCATGGGCAGCATGTCGTAGGTGGGCGAGAGGCGCCAGTCGTCGTTGTCCAGAAGCAAAGATATGTTGCCGTAGTGACGGTCTGTGTTCGCGATCAGCGCGCCATAGGCTTCGAGCAGGCGCAGGTGGCTGGCGTCTTCTTCGGTGAGCAGGCCCCGCTGCACCATGCGCAGCGAGGTGGCGGCCCAGTCGTCGATCTGGCCCACGTATTCCGAGTCGTAGACCAGCAGCGAGACCATGCCGATGCGGCCGTGCGCCGTGCGGTCGAAACGCTGCGCTTCCAGAAACACCCGACCACCCGCCGCCACGATGCGCGTCTGCGCCGCCGGCAGGCCAGCCTGCGCCAGCGTGTGCAGCGCCAGGTGTTCACAGACCAGCAGGTCGCGCATCCGCTGGTCGGCCGGGGCGTCGCCCGCGGGCGAAAACTTCACGATCACCGCCTGCCCGTTGAACACGGTGCAGAACTTGGGCTGTTCGCCGCCGGCCGACGAGCCGGGCAGCGTGCCCTGCATGGCCTGCTCGGCGAGCGCTGGGTACTCAAGCTCGGGGTCGCTCACGCGCGAGGCGCGCTGCGCGAGCGTGTGGAAGCGCTCGAACGCGGGCTGGCCGACGATCAGGTTGCCGGGCAGGTCGTCGCCGGCCTGCACCAGCGCCTTCAATACGTCGTCATCGCTCCAGTAGCGCAGGTCGCCCGGCAGGCGCAGCTCGGGGTGGGCGAGCGCGAAGGTGCGGCCCATGAAGCCCTGCGGGCGCATGTCATTCAGGAACCAGGGCAGGCCGTCGTGCAGCTGGCTCAGGCCGTCGGCCTCATCGACCCAGAAGCGCCCGCCGGGCAGCGGCACCATGCGGCCGAAGGGGCTGGCCCGGCCTTGCGCGTCCACCCGCATCATGGGCACGGCGCTGCCCACGCCGTCGATGGCGCGCGGCAGCAGGTAGCGTTGCGAGCGCGCGGCCCCCACTTTCAGCACCCGGCCACTGCGCAGCAGCGGCGCGAGCAGCCGCGACACGGTGGCCTGGCTCACGCCCAGCCGGGCCTGCAGCTCGGCGCTGCTGGCCACGCCGCCGAGTTCGCGCAGGCGGGTGAGTGCGGCGTTTTCAGGCGGGGATCCGGTGGTCATTGAATGAAAAAGTGAATAGATATGTGAATATCATATTTCACTCTTCATATATGTGCTTGGTTCCGTTTCTTGAATAGATACCAGCGGCTTCTGTCGATCAGGCGCCGCGGCTGCGGGCGATGCGCGCCGCCAGCCGCGCCGCGACCCGGGCGGTGAGGCCGTCGCGGTCCAGCGACGGGTTGAGTTCGGCGATGTCGGCCGCCACCACGCGGCCCGACGCCAGCACCTGGTCGATCAGCCGCTCCACCTGTGCGAGCGGCACGCCCAGCGGCGCCGGTGCCGACACGCCAGGGGCCTGCCCGCCGGGCAAGACATCCAGACACACCGTGAGGTAGACCGCGTCGCTGCGCGCGAGGTCGATCGCCAGCGCCTGCTGCGTGTCGCGAAGGCCGGCGGCGTCCTGCAGGCTGTCGTCGAGCCAGTAGCGCACGCCCATGGCGTGGGCGCGGTCGAACAGGGCCTGGGTGTTGGCGAAGCGGCTGATGCCGAAGACACGGTAGTTGAAGGGCTGGCCGCGCTCGGCGCACCAGTCGTGCATCTGGCGGAACGGCGTGCCCGAGTTGGCCTGGGCGGCCACGCGCAGGTCGAAGTGCGCGTCGAGGTTGACCACCAGCACGCGGCTGGCGTCGGGGCGGGCCTGCACGATGCCCTGGAAGGTGCCCCAGGCCATTTCATGTCCACCGCCGAGCACCAGCGGCAGGCTGCCGCGCGCCATGGCCTCGGCCACGCGCTCGCCCAGTTGCGCCTGTGCGGTTTCGAGCGCGCTGCCGGCGCAGCCCACATCGCCTGCGTCCCACAGCGCCGGTTCGCCCAGCACCGGCAGGTTGGCCAGCGCACCGCGCAGTGCCAGCGGCCCGGCGGCGGCGCCGGTGCGCCCGGCGTTGCGGCGCACGCCTTCGTCCACGGCAAAGCCGATCAACGTGACGCCGCCGGTGCTGTGTGCAGCGGCGGGCTGCACGCGGTGGTGCCAGCGGGTGCTGACACCGGTTTCTTCGGCGTCGTCACGGCCGCGCCATTCAAAGGTTTGATTCGGATTCATGTTCGCTCCAGTCCCGCCGCGATCACGCGGCGGCAGGGGTTGCGGCCAAACCAGTAGGCCAGTTCGTTCGGGTGGTCGAGGTCCCAGGCCACGAAATCGGCGCGCTGGCCGGCGGCGAGCTGGCCGCGGTCGCGCAGGCCGAGGGCGCGCGCAGCGTGCAGCGTGATGCCCTGCACCGCTTCGAGCGGCGTGAGCCGGAACAGGGTGCAGGCCATGCTGGCCATGAGCAGCAGCGACAGGCCCGGCGAGGTGCCGGGGTTGTGGTCGGTGGACACGGCCATGGGCACGCCGGCCGCGCGCAGCGCAGCGATGGGCGGCAGCTTGGTCTCGCGCAGGAAGTAATACGCGCCGGGCAGCAGCACGGCCACGGTGCCGGCGACCTTCATGGCCGCGATGCCGGCGTCGCTCAGGTGTTCCAGGTGGTCGCAGGAGAGCGCGCCGAACGAGGCCGCGAGCGCGGCGCCGCCCTGGTCTGACAGTTGCTCGGCGTGCAGCTTGACGGGCAGGCCGAGGGCCTTGGCGGCTTCAAAGACGCGGCGCGTCTGTGCGGGGCTGAAGCCGATGTGTTCGCAGAAGGCATCGACCGCGTCCACCAGGCCCTGGGCGTGCAACTCGGGCAGCCAGGCGCAGACGGCGTCGATGTAGTCATCGGGTCGGCCTTCGAATTCGGGCGGCAGGGCGTGGGCGCCGAGGAAGGTGGTTCGCACATCCAGGTGTTGTTCAGCGCCGAGCCGGCGCGCCACGCGCAGGCAACGCGCTTCGGCCGCCAGCGAAAGGCCATAGCCCGACTTGATTTCCAGCGTGGTCACGCCTTCGGCCATGAGGCTTTTTGCGCGTTGCGTGGCGCTGGCCAGCAGGGTGTCCTCGCTCGCGTTTCGGGTGGCGGCGACGGTGGAGCGGATGCCGCCGCCCGCGCGCGCAATGGCTTCGTAGCTCGCACCCTGCAGGCGTTGCTCGAACTCGGCCGCGCGCTGGCCGCCGTAGACCAGGTGGGTGTGACAGTCCACCAGTCCGGGGGTGAGCAGCGCGCCGCCGAGGTCGATGTCTTGCGTGGGCCGGGCGTGGGACGGCAGGGCGCGGTTGCGGCCGACCCAGGCGATCTGGTCGCCTGCGGTGAGCACGGCGCCGTCCTCGATCAGGCCCCAGCCGTCGGCGCCGTGGGTGGGGTCGAGCGTGGCGATGCGGGCGTTGTGCCAGAGGGTGGTGGTCATGGGCTCAGGCCTTCGGGAATGTGGTGCAGCCACCAGCCGGCGGTTGGTGCAGGGATGTCGGGTTCGAAGTGCCAGTCGCCGGGCGGCGGTGCGTCGAACCAGAGCAGGCTGAGGGCAGGCAGGGAGCGCTGCTGATCGCCGTTGCGCCAGCGGCCGGCCACGTGCGCGAACAAGCCGGCCTGCGCACCGGTGGGGGCCGACCAGGCGGTGCCGGGCGACACGGTGACCATGCCGCCCGTGCCGCCACGGATCATGAGGTTGAGGTCACGCACCGGGCCGCCCAGCAGGCGGCAGTCGGGCGCCGCAACGCCGTCGAAGGCCAGCGGCGCATCGCCGGGGCACAGCGTCAACGGGTGGTCCGGAAGGTCGAGAACGACGCCTTTACCCGAGAGCAGCGTGAACCAGCGGCGCACGCCGGGAAAGGCCGAAAACGGGCCGTCGGCGGCGATGTCGGCCACGCTGATGCGCAGCCGCCAGTCCCCCGGGCTCGGCCAGGCCAGCAGCTCGCGCGTGACACCGCCGCCGTTGCGCCACGGCGTGGCCGGGGCGCTGTCCACGGTGATGCTGCGCGCGGAGGTCATCGCGTGTTCAGCCCGCCCAGACGGAAGCGAAGAGGTCCTGGTGCGCTGCACCGGCCGCACCCTCCAGCACCAGCCGGCGGGCGGCCTCGATATCGGGCGCGAACAGGCGGTCCTTGTCGTAGAACGGGACCTCGGCGCGCAGCGTGGTGTGTGCCTGGGCCAGGCGTGGCGAGGTGGCGAGCGGGCGGTGGAAGTCCACGCCCTGCGCGGCGGCCAGCCACTCGATGCCGAGGATGGTGGCGGTGTTGTCGGCCATTTCGGCCAGGCGGCGCCCGGCGTAGGTGGCCATGCTCACGTGGTCTTCCTGGTTGGCGCTGGTGGGCAGGCTGTCGACGCTGGCGGGATGCGCGTGCGACTTGTTTTCAGAGGCCAGCGCGGCGGCCGTCACGTGGGCGATCATGAAGCCGCTGTTGAGGCCCGGGTTGTCCACCAGGAAGGGCGGCAGGCCCGAGAGCGTGCTGTCGATCAGCAGCGCGATGCGGCGCTCCGAAATGGCGCCGATTTCGGCGATGGCCAGCGCCAGCGTGTCGGCCGCGAAGGCGACCGGCTCGGCGTGGAAGTTGCCGCCTGAGAGCACCTCGTTGGTGTCGGTGAACACCAGCGGGTTGTCGGTGACAGCGTTGGCTTCGATGAGCAGGGTGCGCGCGGCGTTGGCGATGAGGTCGCGGCAGGCGCCCATGACCTGCGGCTGGCAGCGCAGGCTGTAGGGATCTTGCACGCGCTCGTCGTCCACCACGTGCGAGAGGCGGATCTGGCTGCCCGAGAGCAACGCGCGCGTGGCGGCGGCCACGGCGACCTGGCCGGGCTGGCCGCGCACCGCGTGGATGCGCGGATCGAAGGGCGCGTCGCTGCCCTTGGCCGCGTCCACGCTGAGCGCACCGGTCACCGTGCCGGCTTCGAGCAGGCGCTCGGCCATGAACAGGCCATGCAGCGCGAGCGCGGTGGAGACCTGGGTGCCGTTGATCAGGGCCAGGCCTTCCTTGGCCGCGAGCGTGAGCGGGGCGATGCCGGCGGCTTTGAGCGCCGCAGCGGCGGGTACCCATTCACCGTTCATGCGCACCTCGCCTTCGCCCATCAGGGCCAGCGTCATGTGCGACAGCGGCGCGAGGTCGCCCGAGGCACCGACCGAGCCCTTGACGGGGATGCGCGGCGTGATGCCGGCGTTGAGCAGGGCGAGCAGCGTGTCGATGACGACCGGGCGCACGCCCGAATAACCGCGCGCGAGACTCGCGGCCTTCATCAGCACCACGAGGCGCACGGTGGCGTCGCTCATGGGTTCGCCGGTGCCGACCGAGTGCGACAGGATCAGGTTGCGCTGCAGCAGCTCGAGCTGGTCGTCGGGGATGCGCGTCTTGGCGAGCTTGCCGAAGCCGGTGTTGATGCCGTAGGCGGCGTCGCCTTTGTGCACGATGGCGTGGATCGCCGCGGCCGAGGCCGCGATGCCGGCTTGCGCGTCGTCGCTGAGCTGGACGCGCACGGCCTGTTGCCAGACGGTGCGCAGATCGGCCAGGCCCATCTGGCCGGGTTGCAGGGTGAGGGTTGTGGTCATGTGGTGAGTGTCTCTCTCTGCCGCCGGGTCAGGCGATCATGGGCAGCTTCAAGCCCTGCTTCTTTGCGGTGGCGATCGCCAGTTCGTAGCCCGCATCGGCATGGCGCATCACGCCCGAGCCGCAGTCGTTGACCAGCACACGCGCCAGGCGCTCGGCGGCGGCGTCGGTGCCGTCGGCCACGATCACCATGCCCGAGTGTTGCGAGTAACCCATGCCCACACCGCCCCCATGGTGCAGGCTGACCCAGCTGGCGCCGCCGGCGGTGTTGAGCAGGGCGTTGAGCAGCGGCCAGTCGCTCACGGCATCGGTGCCGTCTTTCATGGCCTCGGTCTCGCGGTTGGGGCTGGCGACCGAGCCGGTGTCGAGGTGGTCGCGGCCGATCACGATCGGGGCTTTCAGCTCGCCGTTCTTCACCATCTCGTTGAAGGCCAGGCCGGCGATGTGGCGCTCGCCCAGGCCGAGCCAGCAGATGCGCGCGGGCAGGCCCTGGAAGGCGATGCGCTCGCGCGCCATGTCGAGCCAGCGGTGGGTGTGGTGGTTGTTCGGGAACAGTTCCTTGATCTTGGCGTCGGTCTTGTAGATGTCCTCTGGGTCGCCCGAGAGCGCGACCCAGCGGAACGGGCCCTTGCCCTCGCAGAACATGGGGCGGATGTAGGCCGGCACGAAGCCGGGAAAGTCAAACGCGTTCTTCACGCCCTGGTCGAATGCGACCTGGCGGATGTTGTTGCCGTAATCCACCGTGGGAATGCCCATGGCCTGGAAATCCAGCATGGCCTGCACGTGCACCGCGCAGCCCTGGGCGGCCTCGGCGCTCAGGCGGGCGTGTTGCGCCGGGTCCTTCTGCGCGGCCTTCCACTGCGCCACGCTCCAGCCCACCGGCAGGTAGCCGTTGATGAGGTCGTGCGCCGAGGTCTGGTCGGTCACGAGGTCGGGCTTGATGCCACCGGCCTTCGCACGCTTCACCAGCTCGGGCAGCACCTCGGCGGCGTTGCCGAGCAGGGCGATGGAGACGGCTTCCTTCTTGGCCGTGTGCTCTTTGATCAGTTCCAGCGCGTGGTCGATGTCGCGCGCCTGCTGGTCCACGTAGCGCGTGCGCAGGCGGAAGTCGATGCTGCTCTGCTGGCACTCGATGTTGAGCGAGCAGGCGCCGGCCAGCGTGGCGGCCAGGGGCTGCGCGCCGCCCATGCCGCCCAGGCCAGCAGTGAGGATCCAGCGGCCGGACAGATCGTTCTTGTAGTGCTGCTTGCCGGCTTCGACGAAGGTCTCGAACGTGCCCTGCACGATGCCCTGGCTGCCGATGTAGATCCAGCTGCCGGCGGTCATCTGGCCGTACATGAACAGGCCCTTGCGGTCGAGCTCGTTGAAGTGTTCCCAGTTGGCCCACTTGGGCACCAGGTTGCTGTTGGCGATCAGCACGCGCGGGGCGTTGCTGTGGGTCTTGAACACGCCGACCGGCTTGCCCGACTGCACCAGCAGGGTCTCGTCGTCGTTCAGGTCTTTCAGCGACGCGAGGATCTGGTCGAAACAGGCCCAGTCGCGCGCCGCGCGGCCGATGCCGCCGTAGACCACGAGGTGCTGCGGGTTCTCGGCGACCTCGGGGTCGAGGTTGTTCTGGATCATGCGGTAGGCGGCTTCGGCGATCCAGTTCTTGCAGGTCAGCGTGTTGCCGCGCGGGGCGCGGATGACGCGGGTGGGGTCGAGGCGGGGGTCGGTGTTGGTGTTCATGGGGAACTCCTTGAAGAAATCGGTGGGAAGAAGGAACGAGGTCAGGCGATCCAGCCTTGGGCAAACGCGATGTGGCCGGCGCCGGCGGCGAGCAGGATGCTCAGCGCCGTGCGCACGAACCAGACGCCGACCATCTGGCGCAGCGAGATCGGGATGCGCGTGGCCAGCACGCAGGGAATCGATCCGGAGAAAAACAGCACCGAGCTGACCGAGACCACGGCGGCGACGTAGCGCACCACCGGGTCGGCGCCCTTGAGCATCAGGGCTGGCAGGAACATCTCGGCCAGGCCCGAGGCCAGGGCCTTGCTGGTGGCCACCGGTTCGGCCAGGCCGCCGAGCCACACGAAGGGCAGCAGCAACAGGCCCAGTACGTCGAACACCGGGGTGTAGCGCGCCAGCAGCAGGCCGATGAGACCGACGGCAAGGATGGTGGGTACCACCGCGCTGGCCATGGCCAGGCCATCGCGCAGGTTGTCGCGCAGCACGCGCCACAGCGGAGGCGCGTTGCTGGCCTGGACGAGGCCGGCGTCCCAGGCGGCTTGCCAGCGGTTGCGGCCGGTGGGCAGGGCGCCGCTCACGCCGCCGGTGTTGTCCATGCGCGAGATCGGCGGCAGCCAGGTGGTGATGGCGGTGACGGCGAACGCGATCACGAAGGTGGACCAGAAGTAGAAGTTCCAGGCTTCCATCAACCCCAGCGTCTTGGCGACGATGACCATGAAGGCGGCCGAGACGGTGGAGAAGCCGGTGGCGATGATGGCGGCTTCGCGCGCCGTGTATTTGCCTTCGCCGTAGACGCGGTTGGTGATCAGCAGGCCGACCGAGTAGCTGCCGACGAAGGAGGCGACGGCGTCGATGGCGGAGTGGCCCGGCGTGCGCCAGATCGGCCGCATGACCGGCTGCATCAGCACGCCCACCAGCTCCAGCAGACCGAAGCCCACCAGGAAGGCCAGCGCCACCGCGCCCAGCGGCACGATCAGGCCGACGGTGAGCGCGAGCTTGTCGAACAGGAAGGGCAGCATGTCTTTTTCGAACAGCGGTGCGGGCCCGAGTTTCAACAGATACATCAGCGCCAGCACCAGGCCCAGGACCTTGAGCACGCTGAACACGGCGGTGGTGGTGTTCGCACGCCAGCTGCCCTTGACGAAGGGCGCGGCCGCGCCCCAGGCCATGAGCGCCAGCACCAGCGCGATCGACAGGCTGCGCTGCTGCTGCGCGAGGTAGGTGGCGGCGTGGTCGAACAGGATGGTGGTCTTGCCGGCGATCTCCAGCGGCAGGAAAAACATCACCAGCCCGATGCTGCTGTAGGCCAGCAGGCGCAGGAAGGCGGCGGCGGGGACGGGCGGGCTGGACGCCGTGGCGGTGCGGGTGTTCATGGGCGGTTTCCTCGGGGCGGTTTCGATGGTATGTCTGTACATATCGAAATTGTTGTCTTCGAAATGTATATACAACTTTATCTGGCCATAATCCCACCTGTCAATACCACTTCATCGGTTTGCACCTCGGTAGAAACCCTATGACCAACGGTTCCACCCCCTTGCCCGCCGCGCCCGCCGACGACCGCAAGCCCGCCTATCTGCGGGTGAAGCAGCATGTGCTGGCGCAGATCCAGAGCGGCACCTGGCAGGAGGGCGAGGCGATCCCGGGCGAAGAGGCGCTGGCACGCGCCTTCGGCGTGTCGCGCATGACGGTGAACCGCGCGATCCGTGAGCTGAGCGACGAGCAGATCGTGGAGCGGGTGCAGGGCTCGGGCACCTACGTGGCGCAGCAGAAGTACCAGGCCACGCTGGTCGAGATCCGCAACATCGCCGAGGAGATCGCCGCGCGCGGCCACGTGCACCGCAGCGAGCTGCACAAGCTCGAACGCACCAAGGCCGGCGAGGCGCTGGGGCGGCAGTTCGGGCTGAAGGCCGAGCAGCCACTGTTCCATTCGGTGGTGGTGCACTTCGAGGACGGCGAGCCGATCCAGGTGGAAGACCGCTACGTCAACCCGTCGGTGGCGCCCGATTACCTTGGGCAAGACTTCGCGAGCCAGACGCCCAATGCCTACCTGATGCGCGTGGCGCCGCTACAGGGCGTGCGTTTCGTCATCGAGGCCTGCCTGCCGCCGCGCGACGTGGCCGAGATGCTGCACATGGCACCCGAGGAGCCTTGTCTGGTGCTGCGTCGGCAGACCCATTCGCAGGGCCAGGTGGCGTCGGTGGCGGCGATGTGGCACCCAGCGGCGCGGTACCGGTTTACCGGCAGTTTTTAGTCTGCTTCGTTCTTTTCCTTTCCCGTGAGTTTGCTGGTGTGCGTTTCACTGGGCCGGTGCCACAGGCAACCTTGCCACCAGCCCGGCACGGTCAGGCCGCTGATGACACAGGCATTGAAATATAGGCGTGGGTGTACCAGCCCAGTCGGGCCTTGACGCGCCGGTGAGCGAGGTGCTCCTGGTCGGGCGAGAGCGAGAAAGGGGTGCTGGCGCTCATGGGGGGCTCCTGGGTTGACCGGTCGTTGCAGGGCCCGTGGCGCGACGGTGCCGCGCGACCGGTTCGGGGGCGGGCTGTGGTGTTTCTACAATGGGCGCGACCCATCCATTGCAAAGGAACATCGCATGCCCGACACCGCCCGACGACACCTGCTTCAAACCGGCGTGCTCGTGGCCGGTGCGCTGTCTGCCTGGGCACTGACCGGCTGCGCGGCACTGCCAACCGGCCCGCGCACCGTCAAGATTTCCGAGAAGAAGCTGATGGAGGCGATCGCGCGCCAGTTCCCGCGCAGCAACCGTTACCTGGAGCTGTTCGACGTCACGCTGGACACGCCCCGGCTGCGGCTGATGCCGGCGGAGAACCGCATCGGCACCCAGCTGGATTTCACCGTGGGCATGCCGCTGGTTGAAACGCGCACACAGCGGGGCACGCTCAGCCTGAGCTACGGGCTGCGTCTGGAGCCGGGTGACAACACGGTGCGGCTCACCGATGTGCGCCTGGAGAACATGCTCCTGTCCGATATGGCACCGACCCATGCGGCGCGTTTCAAGCGCCTGGGCGGCGCGCTGGTCGAGGGACTGCTGCCCGATCTGGTGGTCCACCGGCTCAAGCCCGAAGACCTGGAGGCGGTCGGGCGCCGGGGCTACCAGCCTGGTGCGCTGCGCGTGGTGCCCGGCGGGCTGGAACTGCAGCTCGATCCCTTGCCGCGCTGACGCACGGACGCCGCAGCGCCAGCGGGTACGATTGACAGACCGGAACAGGCCAGCGGTTGGCCTGTTCTTTTTTTGTGGGCCGCGCAAGCGCGGGCGTGTATGGATGTTGTGTTGCTGATCAAGGCCGCCCTGATGGGCATTGTGGAGGGCCTGACCGAATTCCTGCCGATTTCTTCCACCGGTCACCTGATCCTGGCGGGCAGCCTGCTGGGCTTTCACGACGAGCGGGCCAAGGTGTTCGAGATCGCGATCCAGACCGGCGCGATCTTCGCGGTGATCATCGTGTACTGGCAACGCCTGCGCGCCACGCTGCTGGGCCTGACCTCGCAGCCCACGGCGCAGCGCTTCACGCTGAACGTGGTCATTGGCTGTGTGCCCGCGGTCGTGCTGGGCCTGTTGCTCGGCAAGGCCATCAAGGCCCACCTGTTCACCCCGACCGTGGTGGCCACCGCGTTCATCCTGGGGGCCTTCGTCATCCTCTGGGCGGAGCGGCGCCAGCAGGCCAGCGTGCGTGTGCACGATCTGGACGATCTCACCGCGCTGGACGCGCTGAAGGTGGGACTGGCGCAGTGTTTCGGCCTGATCCCCGGCACCAGCCGTTCAGGCTCCACCATCATCGGCGGCATGCTGTTCGGCCTGTCGCGCAAGGTGGCGACCGATTTCAGCTTCTTCCTGGGCATTCCGATCCTGATCGGCGCCGGCGCCTACAGCCTCTACAAGGCGCGCGACATGCTTTCGATGGCCGATCTGCCGCTGTTTGCCGTGGGCCTGCTGTTTGCGTTTCTGAGCGCCTGGGTCTGTATCCGCTGGCTGCTGCGTTATGTGGCCAGCCACAGCTTCGTGCCGTTCGCCTGGTACCGCATCGCCTTCGGTGCGCTGATCCTGCTGACCGCCCATTTCGGCTGGGTCGACTGGGTGGCATGACGCGGTTGACGCTCCGCCACTTTCGGCGATAGAAAGCCCGCATGGGACCGCTGCTCTGGCGCCTGTCCACCCTGCTCAGTGGCGTGGGTCTGCTGGTGGTGGGCGTGGGCCTGCTGTTTTCCGTGCTCGGCCTGCGCGCCGGTCTGGCCGAGTTCTCCAGTCTCACGCTGGGGCTGGTGACCTCGGCCTATTTCGCCGGCTTCGTGGTGGGCACCTTCTTCTGCCCGGCGGTGATCCGGCGCGTGGGCCACATCCGCGCCTTTGCCGCCATGGCCTCGCTGGCTTCGACCATGCCGATCCTGCACGCGCTGTGGGTCGATCCATGGTTCTGGGGGCTGCTGCGGCTGGTCACGGGCGTGTGCATGGTGGGGCTCTACATCGTGGTGGAGAGCTGGCTCAACGCGCTCGCGCCAAATGAACACCGCGGTCGGTTGTTTGCGGTGTACATGGCAGTCAACTTCGTGGCGCTGGCGCTCGGGCAGTGGCTGATCCTGGTGGGCGACCGGCTCGGCTTTGTGCCGTTTGCCATGGTGTCTGTGATGTTCTCGTTTGCGCTGCTGCCGATCACCATGACGCCGGTGGACGAGCCCGAGCCGGTCGATGCGCCGCGCCTGAGCCTGCGCAACCTGTACGAGGCATCGCCCATGGGCATGGCCGCCGCGCTGGCCTCGGGCCTGATCACGGGCGCCTTCTACGGCCTGGCGGCGGCGTTCGCCCAGGGCGTGGGGCTGGCGGACGGCTCGGTGGCGACGTTCATGGCGGCGGCGATCCTGGGTGGCGCGTTGTTCCAGTGGCCGGTGGGCCACTACTCGGACAGCCACGACCGCCGCCTGGTGCTGTTCTGGGTTTGCCTGTTGGGCGCGGGGGTGGCCGGGCTGGGCTACGCGCTGGCGCAGTTTTCGGGCGATGCGCTGGTGCCCCTGGCCCTGGTGTTTGGCGGCCTGATCTTTGCGGTGTACGGCCTGGCGGTGGCCCACGTGAACGACGTGATCGACTCGACCCGGCTGGTCGAGTTCACGGGCGGGCTGCTGTTGATCCATGGCATCGGGGCCGCGCTCGGCCCGACGCTGGCCGGGGTGGTGATGGACGTGGCCGGTTCTTCGAGCCTCATGCTGTATTTTGCGGCGGTGCTCGGCGCGTTGGCGCTCTACACGCTCAAGCGGCTGCCGGCGGCGTCGGCCGTGCCGACCGAAGACAAGGCCAGCTTTGTGCTGATGGGGGGCGGTTCGCAGGCCGTGCTGCAGATGGACCCGCGCAGCCTGGCCGATGCCCCGGCGGCCGCGGATGCACGGCCCGCCGATGACGGCACCGAAGCAGCGCACGACCGGCGGGATTCGGGCGGTTGAACGGGGCAACCCGTGCGCCGTCTCGCGGTCTTCAGCCCGGCGGATAGGGGTCGGAGGCTTCGGGCGGTGGCAGGGTGAAGCAGAAGGTGGCGCCTTCGCCGGGCGAGGCCTTGGCCTGCAGCCGCCCGCCGTGGCGCAGCACGATGCGTTGTGCGGTGGCCAGCCCGATGCCCAGACCCTCAAACTCGTGCGGCTGGTGCAGGCGCTGGAAGGGCTGGAACAACTTTTCAGCGCGGGCCATGTCGAAACCCGCTCCGTTGTCGCTCACACAGAAATGGGTCTGACCCTCCATCTCGCGGGCGAACACCCGGATGTGCGCCTGCGGTGTGACCACGGTGTATTTCCAGGCGTTGTGCAGCAGGTTCTGCAGCAGGGCATCGATCAACGAGGGATCGGCCGAGGCGTGCAGATCGGGTTCCACCGCCCATGTGACCGATCGCTGCGGTGATTCGGCGGCCAGTTCTTCCAGCAGACGCGTGGCGATGGCGCTGAGGTTGACCGGTTGGTGCTGCACTTCACCGCGCCCGATCTGCGAGAGTTGCAGCAGGCCGTCGATGAGCAGGCCCATCTTTTTGCTGGCTCCCATGATGCGCTGCAGGTGGTTGTGGCTGGCGGCATCGAGCCCGGGATTGTCTTCGCCCAACGCCTGGGCGAAACCGTTGATGATGCGCAGCGGCGAACGCAGGTCGTGGGCGACGGCGTAGGAGTAGCTCTCCAGTTCGTCGTAGGCAGCCTTGAGATCGCGCGTGCGCTCCTGGATGCGTTGCTCCAGCGAAGCGTTGAGGCGACGCACCTGTTGTTCGGCGCGCTTGCGCTCGGTGATGTCCTGCGTGACGCCAAAGGCACGCACGGCCCGGCCCTCAACGTCGCGCTCGAATTCGGCACGCACGCTGAACCAGCGGTCTGCGCCGTCGATGCGGGCGCGGTAGGTCGAGTTGTAGGCCCCCGTGTTTTTAACCGCGTCCATCCACTCCTGGACCAGGCGCTGCTGGTCTTTGGGGTGGGTGAAGCTGTGCAGCTCCGCGCCACTGAGCTCCGCAACGGGCAGGCCCAGGCGCTGGAACGAACCGCTCAGCGCGCGGAAGCGGTCGGCGGCGATGTCTGCCTCCCAGCTGGCGAAACCCGCCAGGGCCTGCGCCTGGCGCATCAGGCGCTCGTTCTTTCGAACGGCCTCATCGGCGGCCTTGACACTGGAGATGTCCTGCACCACGGAGATGAAATAGTCCGGCAGTCCGGCCTTCTGGCGCATCAGCGCCACGGTCAGGTGTGCCCACACGGTGTGGCCGTCTTTGTGGATGTAGCGCTTTTCCAGCGCGTAGCTGTCCCGTGTGCCTGCCAATGCCTGTTTGATGAATTTTTCATCCGGGTCGATGTCGCCGGGGTAGGTGAGGTCCTGGAACCGCAGGGACAACAGTTCGTCGGCGGTGTAGCCGACCATCCGGCAAAAGGTCTCGTTCACCCGCAACAGCCGGCCGTCCAGTGCCACGTGCGAGATGCCGGCGGAAGCGTGTTCGAAGGTGTCGAGAAAGCGCTGCTGGCTGATGCGGGCCAGCTCGCTGGCTTCCCGCAGATGCTGGTTTCTCTGCTGCATGAGCCAGATGGCGCCCACGACGACCAGCTGGGTCAGCAGGTGCCAGAGGTTGAGCCAGAAGGCTTCGCCCGGGTTGTCGAACGCGAACGCCAGGTAGGGTTTGACGAGGAAAAAATTGACCAGCACCATGCCCAGCAGGGTGCTGAGCATGCCGGCGGCGAATCCGCCATAGAGCGCGGCCAGTGCCGCGGCCAGCGAGAGCGTGATGAAGCGCCCGCCCGACTCCGCCGGTGCCAGGGCAACACGCAGCCAGGCCGCCAGCAGGGTGAGCAGGATGGCCACCGTGAAGCGTTGCCAGGCGCTGCGGGATTGGGGGTCCCAATCGAGCAGGCGCTGCCACGGCAGGGCAGCGATGGGCGGTGTGGCGCTTGACGCAGGGGTCGTCATGAAGTGGGTGGAGTGTGCCTGTGCCAGCGTGCGGTACACGCCTGTCCAATATATATCGGAGCCGGGGCTTGGACGGTGACGGGTACAGCAGGGGAAACCCGGTGCAGTTTCGCCGTTTGTCCCAGGGCCTGTTCACACTATTGTTCCAAGATGCGTTGCGGATCAAAAAAGCCATGCGCAAGGCGCGAAACGCAGCCGGGGTCGCCCCCCGGCAAGGCTTCGCAACGCCGCGCATGGCCTTTTTGGCCGCAACCCGAAGGGAATGGGCTGAAAACAGCGCCACTCGTTGTTGCACTCCTAGGCCAGACGCCCAGTCTGGCCGTCGTCGCGCGCCTAGATTGGCGCTGTTTTCAGCCCATTCGCACTTGGAAAAATAGTGTGAACAGGCCCTAATCAGGCGCCCAGGCTGCGCAGGGCGGCGTCGATGGTCGCCGCCGTTTCCTGGGGCTTTTCCATCGGAAACAGGTGGCTGCCTTCCACCATGAGCAGGCGCTCGGGGTGGTTCCGCCCCACCAGCCTGTGCGTCATGGCCATGCCGACCTGTTTCATCTCCAGCGATTCGGTTCCGCCGATGAAGGCCACCGGGCACTGCAGGGGGTGGCGGCGCAGCAGCCGGTCGAGGTTGTGGGGCAAGGTGTTGTAGATCGCGGTTTCGACATCGCGCTCGAAACCCAGCACCCGGCGCGTGCCTTGCGCGGTGGTCTCGTCGTGTGTGGCGTGGGCAATGTAGTCGCGCAACACCTGCGGTTCCCAGCGGGCGAAGGCCTTCTTGTGGGCGAAGTGGTCGAACGCGGCTTGTGCATCGGGCCAGGCGTTGCGGCGCTTGCGGCTGATCTTGCCGGGCGAGATCGAGCCCACCAGCTGCGTGCGCTTGGCCAGCTCCAGCGCCCGGGCGCGCCAGCCGCCCAGCACCGGCGAGTCCAGCAGCAACACCCCTTTGACGCCATGACCGCCGAGTGCCGGGTGGCGCGCGGCACACATGAGGCTCAGGAACCCGCCCAGTGAATGACCGACCAGCCAGGCCGGCTGGCCGTGGCGTTCAATCTCCGGGGCCGCGAAATCGGCGAGCTGCTGCACCAGGTGCGGCCAGTTGCTGCTGACCGGGTAGGCCGGGTCGTGACCGAACTTCTCGGGCGCACGCACGGAAAAGCCGCGCGCCCGCAGCGACTTGAACAGCACGCCGTAGGTGCTGGCGGGGAAGCTGTTGGCGTGGGAGAAGATGATGAGGGACATCTGGAAGAGGTGTTCAGCGCCGATCAACCGGCGCGAATTGTCCAACCAAGGACACCGCCGGGCCGGCTTTGCCGGACGGTCAGTGTCGCCCCCTGGAAGGGGGTGACGCCGAAGGCGGCGCGGGGGTTAGATAAGTTTCTCTTTTGAGTTGGAGATCTTCTTCAGCGGCTGGTTGCGCGCGCTGCTGCAAAGCAGGGGCACTTCGGTGTGGGCGCCGTCCCAGGTGGGGTGTTCGATGCTGTCGAACACCTCGCGCAGCTTCTGGCCCCAGGTGTTGTGCACCATGCGGAAGTAGGGGTTGTTTTCGTCGATGCAGGTGATCTTGTCGCTCTGCAGCTTGTCGACCTCGTACACCGCGAGGTCCAGCGGCAGCCCCACCGAGAGGTTGGACTTGAGCGTGGAGTCCATGGACACCAGCACGCACTTGGCGGCCTCGTCCAGTGGGGTCTCGGGTGTGATCACGCGGTCCAGCACCGGCTTGCCGTATTTGGATTCCCCGACCTGGAAGAACGGCGTTTCGGCCGTGGCCTCGATGAAGTTGCCCGCCGAATAGACCTGGAACAGGCGCATGCCCTCGCCCAGGATCTGTCCGCCGAAGATCATGGAGACGTTGAACTCCACACCGGCGCGTTTGAGCGATTCGCCGTCGCGTTCGTACACGTGGCGCACGGCCGAACCCAGCACGCGAGCGGCGTCGAACATGCTCCTGGCGTTCCAGATGGTGATAGGCTTACCGCCGTCGATGTCCTCCACCTGTTCCACCTGCAGGATCTCGCGCACCGATTGCGAAATGCTCAGGTTGCCGGCGGAGAGCAGGCACATGAAGCGCTCGCCCGGCTTTTCGTAGACGATCATCTTGCGGAAGGTGCTGATCTGGTCCAGGCCCGCGTTGGTGCGCGAGTCGGACAGGAAGACCAGTCCGGCGTTGAGTTTGACGGCGACGCAATAAGTCATGGTTGCAGGCTGAGTTTCTTGAGTTGGTAGAGCTGGTCCAGCGCTTCGCGCGGGCTCAGAGCGTCGGGGTCGATGCCCCGCAGGGCGGTCAGCAAGGGATGGGTTTCGGGTTCGGCGCTCGGCGGCGGTGGCGCAAACAGGTCCACCTGGCTGCGGCTCTGTTCGCTCTGGCTTTCCAGTGCGGCCAGCGCGTGGCGCGCGTGCTGCACCACCGCCGCCGGCACGCCGGCGAGCCTTGCAACTTGTATGCCGTAGCTGCGGCTGGCCGGACCGGGTTCGATCTGGTGCAGGAACACGATGCCGCTCTTGCCACCGCCTTCGACCGCACTCACGTGCACGTTCACCGCCGCGTGGTGGCCGGCCGGGAACTCGGTGAGCTCGAAGTAGTGGGTGGCGAAGAGGGTGAAGGCCTTGGCCTTGTCGTGCAGGTGCGCGGCGATG
Organism: Hydrogenophaga sp. ZJX-1; assembly: GCF_048590325.1. Classification (NCBI taxonomy): domain Bacteria; kingdom Pseudomonadati; phylum Pseudomonadota; class Betaproteobacteria; order Burkholderiales; family Comamonadaceae; genus Hydrogenophaga; species Hydrogenophaga sp. ZJX-1. The sequence goes on along the minus strand of NZ_JBMBRA010000004.1, from coordinate 402,302 downwards.
CCGCCGGCCAGCGCCAGGCCGTCGAAGGTGGAGGTGCCGCGGCCGATCTCGTCCATCAGCACCAGGCTCTGGGGCGTCGCAGCGTTCAATATCTGCGCGGCCTCGGTCATCTCGACCATGAAGGTCGATTGCGCGTTGGCCAGGTCGTCGGCGGCGCCGATGCGGGTGTGGATGGCGTCGATCGGGCCGAGCCTGCAGGCCTGGGCCGGCACGTAGCTGCCCATGCTGGCGAGCAGCACGATCACCGCGACCTGGCGCATGTAGGTGCTCTTGCCGCCCATGTTGGGGCCGGTGATGACCTGCATGCGCTGCTTGGGTCCCATGACGGTGTCGTTGGCGATGAAGCTGCCGCCGGTGGTCTCATTCAGGCGCGCTTCCACCACCGGGTGGCGACCGCCGCGAATCTCGATGCAGGGCTCGGCCACAAACTGGGGCACGCTCCAGTTGAGCGTGAGCGAGCGTTCGGCCAGGGCGCAGAGCGCATCCAGAGCGGCCAGTGCGCGGGCCAGGCGGGTGAGCGGGTCGATGTAAGCCTGCAGCTCGTCGAGCAGGTGTTCGTAGAGCCACTTCTCGCGCGCCAGCGCGCGCTCCTGGGCACTCAGCGCCTTGTCTTCGAAGGCCTTGAGCTCGGGGGTGATGAAGCGCTCGGCGTTCTTCAGCGTCTGGCGTCGGCGGTAGTCGTCGGGCACCTTGTCCACCTGGCCCTGCGTGACTTCGATGTAGAAGCCGTGCACCTTGTTGAACTGCACGCGCAGGTTGGCGATGCCGGTGCGCGCGCGTTCGCGTGTTTCGAGGTCAATCAGGAAGCCGTCGCAGTTGGTCTGGATGCCGCGCAGCTCGTCCAGATCGGCGTCGAAGCCGTCGTTGATCACCCCGCCGTCGCGCACCAGCGCGGCCGGCTCGGGCAGCAGCGCGGCCAGCAGCAGATCGGCGCAGCCGGCGGGCGGTGTCAGGTCGGCGGCGATCTGCTGCAGCTGCGCCGGGCCACCGGCGGGCAGGCCGTGGTGCAGGGCCTGGGCGAGTTGCTGTGCGCGGCCCAGCGTCTGGCCCAGGCCGACGAGTTCGCGCGGGCGCACCTGGCGCAGGGCGGTGCGCGCGGTGATGCGTTCCACGTCGCTGGCGCCCTTGAGCGCGCTGCGCAGGCTGTTGGCGAAACCGCTGCGCAGCAGGCCGATGGCGTCGAGCCGTGCGCGCGCCTCCGAGCGCTCGCGTTTCGGTTCCAGCAGCCAGCTGCGCAGCGCACGGCTGCCCATGCCGGTCTGGCAGACGTCGAGCAGCGAGAACAGCGTGGGGCTGGTTTCGCCGCGCAGGGTGTGGGTGAGTTCGAGGTTGCGCCGCGTGGTGATCGGCAGGTCGATCAGCTCGTTGCTGCGCGCCACGTGCAGGCTCTTCACGTGGCTGAGCGCGCGACCCTGCGTGTGTTCGGCGTAGTCGAGCAGGGCGGCGGCAGCGGCGTGCGCATCCGTCAGGCCCTGCGCATCCCAGGCGGCCAGACTCGCGGCACCCAGTTGTTCGAGCAGTTTGCGTTCGCCCAGGGTGCCGTCAAAGGCCCAGGCCGGGCGCAGCACGGCCACGGTCCGCTGGCCGCTGGCCAGTGGCTGGGCCGCGAGCGCCTGCACGCTTTTTTCAAACGCGGGGGTGACTTCGGCGCTGTAGAGCAGTTCGCCGGGTGCGATGCGGGCGATCCAGTCGGCCAGTCCGTCGCTCGCGCACTGGGCCAGGAACACGATGCCCTGCGTGACCGACATCCAGGCCAGGCCGACGCCGGTGCGCGCACCCGGGTGCACGGCCATGAGCACGGCTTCGGTCTTGTCGGAGAGCAGCTCGCTGTCGGTCAGCGTGCCGGGCGTGACCACGCGCACCACCTTGCGCTCGACCGGGCCCTTGGCCGTGGCCACGTCGCCCACCTGCTCGCAGATGGCGGCGGATTCACCGAGCTTGATGAGCCGCGCGAGGTAGTTGTCGATGGAGTGGAACGGCACACCAGCCATCACCACCGGCTCGCCGGCCGACTGGCCGCGTTGCGTGAGCGTGATATCGAGCAGGCGCGCGGCCTTCTCGGCGTCGCCAAAAAACAGCTCGTAGAAGTCACCCATGCGGTAGAAAACCAGCGTGTGCGGGTACCCGGCCTTGATGGCGAGGTACTGCTGCATCATGGGGGTGTGTTGGGATGGCGCTGCGCCGTCTCCTTCAGGTTTCTTGCTTTCGCGCATCAACGCCGCTCATCCAACAAAAATATCTGCCAGTCCCTGGCGGGGTGTTTGGGTGCTTCATGAGGCAGACCCCGTTGTGGCCCTGAAGGGGCCTGGGGATTTCACGAAGCCGAAAGGACGCCGTTTCGCAATCGCTGCGTCCATGTGCCACTTCCAGTGGCATCCCCCTTTGAGTTCCGGCACGGCCATCCGGCGATCGGAAGAGGGTTCCTGCCTGATTGTCACCGCAGGTCAGGACGGGACAAATTATGCCGTGCCGCCTGCAATCTGATCGCCCAACCCACCGAGTGCCTCCGCCGCCGTCACGTACCTGAATGTGACTGGTGTTACAAGCCAATTCGTCAAATGTTCATTCTTTTGAGGGATGTTGTGCTTGTGCCGTAGGACCAAGGTATGTATCCTGCGGGCAACAAAAGCGTGAGCTTTGTCTCCAAATGTAAATTACGGCACTCCGGTGCATCTGAAGGAACCAGTCATGCACCGCCATTCGTCTGTCAACCGTCTGTACCGCCTTGTCTGGAACGATGCCCTCATGATCTGGACCGCGGTCGCCGAGATCGCGAGAGGGCGAGGCAAATCGGGCACCGGACGCAGAAGGATGACGGCGCTGCTGGCGCTCAACGCGGGCTTCGTGCTCGGGCCACCCGCGACAGCCGGCCCCAACAACATCCAGCCCGACGGACGGACCCAGACCACGGTCAGCTCCAGCGGGGGCGCAACCAGCGTACACACCTCGACCACCAGCGGGTCCAACGCCTTCAACTCGTTTTCTACTTTTTCGGTGGGGGGCGGGCAGGTGGTCAACTTGCACCTCCCGGGGGGCAGCGCCAACCTGATCAACATGGTCACCGATTCGCGCGTGACGATCAATGGCATGCTCAACTCGATCAAGGGCAACAAGGTCGGTGGCAACGTCTTCTTCGCCAGCCCCCATGGCTTCCTGGTGGGGTCGGGCGGGGTGGTCAACGTGGGCAGTCTCACGGTGTCGACGCCGACACGCTCTTTCCTCGACACCTTTTTTACCGACACGGGTGACATCGATGCCCTGTCCGTCGGGGCGCTGCTGGATGGCTCCGCACCGGACGAAGGCGGCGCCATCACGATCGATGGCACGGTCAATGCCATGGGTGGCGTGAAGTTCCGGGGCGGCAGTGTCCGGATAAGCGGCACGGTCTATCGCGGCGCGAAGTTCGTCGGACTGGCGCCCGATTTCAGCGATGTGGTCAACGTCAACGGGCTGGCCGCAGGGACCAAGATCGTCGAGGTGGATGGCCGGATCCAGGTGGTGGCCGAAGACGATCCGGCAGCGGCCGCCGCTCCTGTGGCGTCCGCCACCGAAGAGGACAGCGAGAACACAACCGGCAGCGTCGACATCCAGGCCAGCCAGGACGTATCGGTGTCGGGCGTGATCCGGAACGAGGGCAGCGAGGGTGTCAGCGGCGGCCAGATCGCCATCCAGGCCGGCAACAACATCACGCTGGAATCGGGCGCCAACATCTCTGCGGCCGGGCTGGGCAACAACTCCAGCGGTGGGTCCGTCTACATGATGGCCGCCAACAGCGCCGTGGCACAGACCGGCGCACTGGTCAACACGTCGGCCGGTGCGACGGGCGATGGCGGCGCGATCGAGTTCAGCGCCAGGAAGAATGTCGAACTGGCCGGTGGCCAGTTCCGCGCACTTTCCACCACCGGAACGATGGGCACCGTGCTGATCGACCCGGAAACGGTCACGGTCAGCGCCGACTACTACTCCGGTGGCGCCAACCACAGCATCGTGGCGGACAACACGATCACGGTGAACGCCGGCGTGGTGGTGTCGACCCGGAATGTGGACGGGGGTGATACCGCCAATCAGACCACCGCTGCATCAGTGGGCCACTCCGGTAGCCTGAACCTGCAGGCCGGCAGCATCACGCTCAACACCGGCAGCACGTTGATTGCATCTGCCGACAACGGCTTCAGCGGCGGTGACATCACGATCAATGCCACCCGGGCGCCGGGTTCGGTGCTGGGCATTCCGACCTCGGGTGGCGGCGCTGCTGGCATCACCGCCACCGGCGCGACCATCCAGGGCGCTGCGGTATCCCTCAGCGCCGAGTCGACCTACGACGACTCGGCGGCCGTGCTGCCCTCGCCGGTCACGTTGCCGACCGCCACGGCTTCGATCAGCCTGACCGATACGCAGATCACCGCCAGCGGTCCGCTGACCATCGGCTCCAAGGCCTCGATCGACACCACCACCGCCAGCAACTCGCCCCTGGGTACCAGCGTGGCCAATGCCAGCGCCACCGTCGATGTTGGTGGCACATCGGCGCTGAGCTCGGGTGGCGACGCCAGCCTGACCGCCGGGTCGGTGGTCAACGCCACGGTCAAGCCGGGTGGCATCCCGGCCATTCCCTTGCCTGCGGACGCCGCCGTGGCGATTTCCACGATCAGCAGCACGTCCACCGTCCGCGTGGGCGGCACATCGCAGGTGGACGCCACCGGCTCGCTCAGCCTGTCGGCCACCAACGAGGTCAACGCCGAGACGGTGGCCGATGCCACGTCGGGCGGTTCCGCGGCCGTGGGGGGCACGGTGGCCGTGACGGTGCTGACGTCGGTGACCAAGGCGTCGATCGAAGACGCGGCACAAACCAGCTCGGCGTCGCTGAACGTGAGCGCCGCTTCGAAGAACACGGTGGTCAACACGTCCAAGGCAGCGGCCAAGGGGGCCACCAAGCAGACAGAGGCCGAGAAGGTGGCGGACGGCCCGAGCGAGACCGAAAAGGCGCTCGACGACTACAAGGTCGAAGGGTCGACATCGGGGGGCAGCGTCGACGTGGCCGCTGCCGTGGCGATCGCCAGTCTCAACAGCCAGACTCAGGCTTCGATTGGATCCAGCGCCCTGCAAAACACCACCGGGCTGGCCACGGTGTCCAGCGTGTCCAGCAACGCTTCAACCGTGGATGCCGATGGCAGCACGGTGGGCGACGGCGCGGATGTCGGTATTGGCGCCGCTTTTGCGCTCAATATCGGCGCGCTGACCAACACGGCCCTGATCGGCGACAACGCCCAGGTCCAGGCCAACGGGCTGACCTTGCAGGCCACAGTGCCCGCAGGCGAGTCGAACACCTTCGTGACCAGCAGCAAGAGCGGCGCCGGGGCGGCCAACGTGGGCGTGGCCGGCTCGCTGGCGATCAACACGCTGGCCAACACGACCACCGCCTTGATCCAGGGCGACAGCGACAGCGGTGGCACAGGTGCGAGCGTGGACGCCGGAACGGGCGACATCCTGATCGAAGCGGGCAACGCTTCGACGAGCACGGTGACCGCTGGCGCCGAGGTTCAGGGCACGGGCGACAGCGCCAAAGTGGGCGTCGGTGCGTCGGTGGGCGTGAACGTGGTGGCCAACAAGACCGTGGCCGAAGTGGCCGACCTGGCGGTGATCAGCGGGGGGGCCAACTTCGGGTTGAACGCCCAAAGTGAACACAGCATGGGCACGGACGTCACGGGCGGCGCCGCGGGCGCCGGGATTGCCGTGACGCCGTTGGTGGCGGTCTCGATCGGGGACAACACCACGATCGCGCGCCTGGGTGAAAACACGACGGGGTTGAACCTGACGGGTGCCTACAGCAGCGACGCGAACCAAAGCAGCGAGCAGACCACCGTCGCCACGGGCCAGACCCAGGGCAACGATGTGTCCGTGGGCGTTTCCCTGGCGCTGGGCATTGCCAACGACACGGTGATTGCCTCGGTCGAGCGCGATATCAGTGCCGACGGGGGCGTGGGTGTGGGCGCCACGTCGGTGGCCCGCAGCGACACCTCGGCCACGGCCAGCGTGGCTGGCGGACAGGAAACCGACGAAAACGGCGACGCGCCGGCAGAAGCCGGTGGTGCGCCGGGCAAGAGTGTGGACGAGCAGGTCGCCGCACAAGGCGATTCGGCCAAGGACAAGGGCAAGGCCAACGCCGACAAGGCGCCTGCGGCACCCGAGACCTCGGGTGGCAAGACCGGCAAGAAACTCGACAAGACCACCAACCCGACTGGCGATGAAGCGCCCAAGGCCGAGACCAGCGAAGGTGGTGTGAGCGTGGCGGCCGCGGTGGGCATCAACGTGGCCAGCTCCGAGACCACGGCGTCGATCGGCGCCGGCCGCAGCGTGACCAGCTCGGGCGGCGCCCTGAGCGTGACCAGCACGGCCGAGACCGACGCGTCGGCCAAGGCCGACGGCAGCCAGACCGACGCCGGTGGCACCAACGTGGGCATCGGTGCGGCGGTGGCCGTGAACGCGGCCACGGCGACCAACACGGCCATCGTGAGCGACAACACCAACGTCAATGCGCAAGGCCTGACGGTCAAGGCTGGCATGGATGTTGACGCCAAGAACGACTTCGTGGCCGAGGCCCAGAGTGGCGCGGGCGCTGGCAAGGTGGGGGTGGCCGGCTCGCTGGCGATCAACACGGTGGCCAACACGACGACGGCCCTGGTGCAGGGTGATACCGACACCGCAGGTGCGGGCTTGGGCGTGGGTGCCACGGTGAATGCCGGCACGGGCGACATCCTGATCGAAGCGGACAACGCCTCGACGAGCACGGTGACCGCCGGCGCCGAAGTGGAGGCCGGTGCAGAGGCCAAAGTGGGCGTGGGTGCGTCGGTCGGTGTGAACGTGGTGGCCAACAAGACGGTGGCCGAGGTGGCCGACAAGGCCACGATCACGGGTGGGGCCAACTTCGGGCTGAACGCCAGCAGCGACCACACCATGGGCACGAGCGTGGAGGGCGGTGCCTCGGGTGCCAAGATCTCCGTGACGCCGGTGGTGGCCGTTTCCGTCGGCGACAACACCACGGTGGCGCGCCTGGGCGAGAACGCGACAGGGCTGGGCATCAGCGGTGCGTACAGCAGCCAGGCCGATCACAGCAGCGAGCAGACGACGGTGGCCACGGGCCAGACCCAGGGCAGCCAGGTGGCGGTGGGCGCCTCGATTGCGGTGGGCATTGCCAACGACACGGTGATCGCTTCGGTCGATCGCAACGTCAGTGCCGTTGATGGTGTGAGCGTGGGCGCCACATCGGTGGCCCGCAGCGACACCTCGGCCACGGCCAGCGTGGCTGGCGGACAGGAAGCCGACGAAAACGGCGATGCGCCGGCAGAAGCCGGTGGTGCGCCGGGCAAGAGTGTGGACGAGCAGGTCGCCGCACAAGGCGACTCGGCCAAGGACAAGGGCAAGGCCAACGCCGACAAGGCACCTGCGGCACCCGAGAGCTCGGGTGGCAAGACCGGCGGGAAGCTGGACACGAACGTCGAGGCCAACAAGACCTCCAATCAGGCGGGCAAGGCAGAAGCCGACAGCGATGGCGACGGGACGGGTGAAGGCGTGAGCGTGGCCGCGGCCGTGGGCGTGAACGTGGCCCGGTCCGAGACGACAGCGTCGATCGGCAAGGGCCGCAGCATCACCAGTTCGGGTGGCGCTCTGAGCGTGACCAGCCTGGCAGAGACCGATGCCAAGGCCTTGGCCGATGGCAGCCAGACCGATGCCGGTGGCAGCGATGTGGGCATCGGTGCCGCGGTGGCCGTGAACGCCGCGACCGCCAAAAACACGGCCCTCGTGAGCGACAACGCGGTCGTCAACACCGAAGGCCTGACGGTCCAGGCCGGCATGGATGGCGCGGCGACGAACGACTTCGTGGCCGACGCCAAGAGTGGCGCGGGCGCGGGCAATGTGGGTGTGGCGGGCTCGCTGGCGATCAACATCGTGGACAACGCCACCACCGCCCAGGTGCAAGGTGATACCGACACCGCAGGTGTGGGCTTTGGCGTGGGTGCCACGGTGAATGCCGGCGCGGGCGACATCCTGATCGAAGCCGGCAATGCGTCGACCAGCACGGTGAAAGCCGTGGCGGACGTGAAAGGCACCGGCAGCACCGCCAAAGTGGGCGTGGGTGCGTCGGTCGGCGTGAACGTGGCGGTCAACAGGACGGTGGCCGAAGTGGCCGACCTGGCGGTGCTCACGGGCGGCGCCAACATGGCGGTGAACGCCAAGGCCGACCACACCATGAGCACCGAGCTCGTGGGTGGCTCGGCCGGCGCCAAGACTTCGATCACGCCCGTGGTGGCGGTGTCGATCGGCGTGAACACCACGCAGGCACGCGTCGGTGCATCGGCCACGGGTCTGAATCTGTCGGGTGCGTTCAGCAGCTCGGCCGAGCAGAGCCACGTGATGACCACCAAGGCCACTGCCCAGGCGCAGGGCGACACGGCGGTGGGCGCGTCGCTGGCGGCGGCGATTGCGGTGGACGATGTGTCGGCCGAACTGCAGCGCGACATCGACAGCTCCACCGGGGTCGAACTGATCGCGTTGTCCGAGACCTCGATCACGACCGAAACCACGGCCGGCGCCAAAGGTGCGAAGAAGGCCAAGACCAACGCCACCACGGGTGAAGAAGAGCCGGAAGCCAATACCACCGCTGACGAGCAGAAAAAGAACCAGCTCGATTTCGCCAAGAGCAAGAACGCGGGAGCCTCGGGTGTCGACACCAGTTCGCCAGAGGCCAAGACGCCGGACACCAGCAGCAAGACCCCTGGCACCGACAAGCCGACCCAGACTTCCGAGCAGGGCCGCAAAGACCAGGGCGGCAAAAAGATCAGCGTGGCCGCGGCCATTGGCGTGAGCGTGGCGCGCAACCAGGGCCGGGCCGAAATCGGACAGGGCCTGAACATCAACGCCGGTACCGGCGAGCTCAAGCTCGACGCACAGTCCGACACCAACTACACCACGAAGTCCAGCGGCGAAGCCGTGTCGGAAGACAACGCCGTGGGCGTGGCCGTGGCGGTCACGGCGACCCACAACGTCACCCAGGCCACCTTGGGCGCGGGCACCACCGTGAGCCAGGCGGGTGATGTGAACATCAGCGCCGAGTCGCGCCAGAACCGCGATGCGGCCTTCCAGACCAAGATGAGCGCCGAGGCCGTCTCGGGCGCCAGCGGGGGTGGCACGGCGGTGGCCGGCGGCCTGGCCCTGGTGGTCAACGAAAACCAGACGCTCGCCTCCATCGACGAAGGCGCCACGCTGGGATCGGCGGGCAACGAGGTGGGGCATGTGTCGGTCACTGCAACCGACACCAGCAAGATTTCCGCGCAGGCCCGCGCGGGCGCGCTCTCCAAGGGCGGCGAAAGCAAGACCGGCGTGGGCGCTTCGTTTGCCGTGCTGGTGTCCCTCAACGAGAACCACGCGGTGGTGGGGCGCGACGCCGATGAGAGCGACACGTTCGACCCGACCGCGGTGAACGCCGAATCCTTGACCGTGTTGGCGACGAAGAACCGGGTGTCGACGCCGGCCGCGAAGAACCTCACTGTCGACGGCGTCAAGAACCTCGACTTTGACACCTTCGATCCGGCGGACTACCTGGCTTCGAACAACTACTACACCGAAGCCATCGCCGGCGCTGCTTCCCAGGGCGATACGGCGGTGGCCGGCGCGTTTGCGGTCAATGTGTTCACCAACAAGAGCATCGCCGAGCTGGGTGAGGGCGTCGCTGTCACCACGATCGGCAGCACCGGGCCGCAATCCCTGGGGGTGGACGTTTCCAGCAGTTCGGACATGCAGTCCGTGACGATCGCCGGCGCCGCCGCTGGCGCCAAGCAGACCGGTGTGGGCATTTCCAACGCCGACACCGTCAACCTGGACGAGACGCGCGCCGCCATCGGGGCCGACTCGACCGTGCTCGCCAATGGCGCCAACGCGGGCGTGAAGGTCCAGGCCGAATCCTTGCAGGAGATGACCAACGTGGGGGTCAGTGCGGGCGCTTCGACCAGCGGCACCGCCGTGGCCGGCGTGCTGGGCGTGGTGGTCGCACTGGGCAAGACCGAAGCCCTGATCGGCGATGGGGCGGCGGTGAAGGCCCTGGGCGATGTGTCCGTGAAGGCCACGACCGACGTGACCGGCGTGATGGTGTCCGGTGGTGTGTCGGCGGCAAACCAGACGGGCATCGGTGCGTCGATCGCGGCGCAAATCTTGGCCAATGCCACTTCGGCCACCATCGGTGCCGCCGATGTGTCGGCGGCGAAGCAGCTGACGGTTGCCGCGCAGGCCGACGAGAGCGTCACCTCCGCGGTGGTGGCGGGTGCGGGCGCGGGCACCACGGCGGTGGCCGGTGCGCTGTCGGTCAACGTGATCGTGGGCGACACCACAGCCCTGGTGAACCAGGGTGCGCAGGTCAACACCGATGCCGGGTATTCGAGCGCGGATCAGGGCGTGGCCATCACGGCGAGCGATGACACGACCATTCTGGCGATCACCGGCGGTGGCGCTGGTGGCGGGACCACCGGCGTGGGCGCGGCGCTGGACACGGACGTGATGGCGAAAACCGTGACGGCGGGCATCGCCGATGGCGCGGGCACACAGGTCAACGCGAAGAAGGACGTGGTCATCGATGCCTCGGCCTCGGAAGACCTGACCTCGGTCACGGTCGGTTTCGGTGGCGGTGGCACCACCGGCGTGGGGGGCGCGGTGTCGGTGGCCGTGGTGAAGAACGATGTGCACGCCATGATCGGCAGCCAGGTCGGCGTGGACGCCGACGGCAACGTGGGCGTGAACGCGCAGGACGACATCAAGGCCGTGCTGGCGGCCGGCGGTGTCGCTGGCGGCGGCACCACGGGTGTGGGCGGATCGATCGGCGTGGCCACCCTGTTCGGAACGACCAGGGCCACCATCGGCGACAGCGCCGTGGTCAATGCGCGCGGCCTGGGCGACGCCCGCACCGTGTACACCGGCGAAACCACCGGGGGCGATACCTCGATCGAGCCGGCGGATCTGGGCGCGAAGAAGACCGAACTCGCCAAGGGCCTGTCGGTCACGGCGTACAACCGGGAAGAACTGATCACCACGGTTTTCAGTGCTGGCGGCGGCGGCACCACCGGTGTGGCGGCCACGGTGTCGGCCGATGTGATCGCCAACACGACCGAAGCGTCGATCGGCCAGTCGGCGCGCATCAACCAGACCAACACCCTGGCGCACGCGGACCAGGAAGTGCGCGTCAAGGCGATCGATGAAACCAGCCTGATCAACACGGCCGGCGGCGCGGCCGGCGGCGGCAGTGCGGGCGTCGGCGCGGCGGCCAACGTGGGCGTGATCACCAAGACCACCACGGCGAAGATTGGCAAGGACACACTGGTCAACGCCAAAAAGGCGGTTGAAGTGGAAGCGGCGTCGCTGGACTCCACCCTCTCGACCACGGCCGGTCTCGCCGGAGGCGGCAGCGTGGGCGTCGGTGGTGCGGTGGCGGGTGTCGGCATTGCCAACACCACCCAGGCGCTCATCGAGGATGGCACGTCGGTGGCCGACGCGGCCCAAGTGAATGTGACGGGCGGGAATCTGTCCGTGAAAGCGGAGGAGTTCGCCAACAGCTGGATGATTTCGGGCGGCGCAGCCGGCGGTGGCGCCGCTGGCGTGGGCGCTTCGCTGAGCGTGGCGGTGAACGCCAGCACCACCCAAGCGCGGATCGGCAATTTCGCCGAGACGAATGCCACGGGCATCACATCGGTCCATGCCGACTCCACGGAGAGCGTCAACACCATCACGGTGGCGGGCTCGGGCGGAGGTTCGGCGGGTGTCTCGGGCAGCATCGGTGTCAACGTGGTGACCTCGAACACCGAGGCCGGCATTGGCAGCAACGCCCAGGTCAACCAGACGCTGGCGGCTGCCGGGCAGAGCGTGGATGTCAGGGCGACCGATCGCATTGAAAGCCTGTCGGTGACGGGTGCGGCCGCTGGCGGTGGCGCCGCGGGCGTGGGTGCAGCGGTGGCGGTCACCGTGGCCCAGAACACGACACAGGCTTACATCGGCAACAACGCGCAGGTATCTGCCAGCCAGGACATCAGCGTCGACGCTTCGTCCGACAAGTTGATCGATTCGGTGGCCGCCGCTGGCGCCGGTGGTGGTGCAGCGGGCGTGGCCGGTGCGATTTCCATCGTGGCCGTGGGGATGAAGCTGGACGGTGACTCCAGCGACGGTTTGGGCAATACCGTCCTCAACACCGACAGCGAAACGGGCAAGAGCAAGGTGGGCGACATGCTCGGCAGTTCGGCCCAATCCCAGCAGACCAAGAGCGACCTGGACAGCAAGACCGGCAAGATGGCCGTTGGCGGCGCGGTGTCCGATTCGGCCACGGTGCCGGACCAGAACACCATCGCGTCCATTGGCACGGGCGCCACGGTGAAGGCCGGGCGCGACGTGACCGTTGCGGCCAGCGACAAGACCGAGGTCCTGCAGGTGGGTGGCGGCGCCGCGGGCGGCGGTGCGGCCGGAGTGGCCGGCTCCCTGGGGGTGACCTTGCTGCGCGATTCCGCTGCCGCGACGGTGGGTGATGGCGCGCACGTGGACGCCGGGCGCACGCTGGACGTGAACGCTGAAACCCATGAGTCGGTGCTCAACATCGGCGTGTCGGCTGCGGGCGGCGGTGCGGCCGGCGTGAGCGGCTCGGTGGCGATCAACGTGATCTCTTCGGAAACGGTGGCGGCCATCGGCGCTGCCCAGATCAACCAGTCGGTGGCGGGTTCCGGCAACCGGTCGGTGCTGGTGCGAGCCCAGAGCGACAGCGAGCTGATCACGGTGGCCGGCTCCGGCGGCGGCGGCGGTGCGGCGGCGGTCGGTGGCGTGCTCAACGTGAACACGCTGTCCAAAAACACCAGCGCCCACATCGGCGAGGCTGCCAGCGTGGACGCCGACCTGGACGTGCGCGTGGCGGCGGACTCGCAGCAGCAGATCATCGGCGCGGGCATCTCGGTCCAGGGATCCGGTGCGGCCAGCGTGGGCGGTGCGGCGGCGGTCAATGTGATCGACAACAACACCCAGGCCTTCATCGGTTCGGCGCAAGACGATGCGACCAAGACGGCTGCCCACATCGACTCCGATGGCAACGTGGCCATCTCGGCGGCCGATGACACGCTGTTGATGGGGGTGTCGGCCAGCGCCACGGGCTCCGGCATCGCGGCCGTGGGTGGCGCGGTCGGGGTGAACGTGGTCACCAGTGAGACGCTCGCCTATCTGGGGGACAACTCCTCGGTCAACGCGCGCGGCAATGCGGTCAACGGCGCGACGGTTTACGACGGCAGCATCGACCAGACGACCGCGCGCGCCTTGCCAACGGCGCCGACGGGCAAGGGCGATCTGGATGTCGATGGCGATGGCGTCAAGGACGGCGACGTCAACGACGGCGCGAGTTTCAACATGAGTGCCAGCGGCGATGGCGGTGGCGACGCCAGCGACACCAGCAACCCGGAGACCACCAGGGACTCGGAAGGCAATGCCATCTCCGGGATCGCCGGAGGTCTGGGCACGCGGGGCACCGAGCAGGTCAAGGGCTTCTCGGTCACGGCCGTGGGCAGTGAAAAGATCATCACCGCCTCGCTTGGCGTGGCCGCCGCAGGTGCGGCCGGCGTCACCGGCACGGTGACCTCGAACGTGATTTCGTCGGTCACCCAGGCGCGCATCGGCGATGGCGCCCAGGTGAACAAGACCGATGCAGCGGGTGCCCCCGTGGGCGCCGATGCCCTCGGTACCGCGCCATCGGTGCGCGTGCGCGCCACGGACGACACCCTGGTGGTGATGGCCTCGGGCACGATGTCCGGTGGTATCGCCGGCGTGAGCGGCTCGGTCAATACCGTGGTGGTGGACAAGCAGACCAGCGCCACCATCGGCGACGCCGACGTCAAGGCACGCAACGTCGACGTGCGCGCCGAGGCGAGCGAAGACCTGTTCCTCGCCACGGCCAACGTGTCGGTCGGCGCAGCAGGCATTGGCGCGGCGGTGAGCGTGGCCTCGGTGGCCAACACCACCACGGCCGGCATCGATGCCGGTGCCAACGTGGATGCCACCGGCGACCTGCGTGTGAACGCGGATCAGGACACGGCCATCGACATGTACACACTCGCCGGATCGGGCGGTGTGGTGGCGGTGTCGGGCGCGGTGTCGGTCGGCGTGGTGGACAACACCACGCAGGCCTATGTGGAAGGTGCAGCCTCGCCGGCCGAGGCCGCCACACTCAACGCGGGCGGCACCACCGAAGTGGCGGCGACCTCCAGCGCAGCCATGAGCAGCGTGATCGGCAGTGCCGCGGCCGGCGGCGTGGGCGTGGCCGGATCGGTGGGGGTCAAGGTGCTGACGTCCAGCACGACCGCCTCGATCGGTGACAACACGCGGGTGAACCAGACACGCGGTGGCGTTGCACAAGACGTCAAGGTGAGCGCCAGCGACACGGTGAACCTCAAGGGCGGTGGCCTGGCGGGTGCCGTGGGCGGGTTTGGCGTGGGTGCCATGTCCGACACCAACATCGTGCGCAACACGACCACCGCGTCGATCGGCAACAGCACGGTGGTGGATGCCGATCGCGATGTGGGCGTCACGGCGGCGTCCAGCAAGAACGTGGAGTCCACCGCCATCGCCATCGCGGCGGGCGCCCTGTTCGGCGGCGCCGGCTCGGCATCGGTGGCGGTGATCGGCGCCAGCCTGGATGACGAAGCCCAGGAAGGTCTGGGCGATGGTGCAACGGCCGGTCGTGCCGACCAGCAGGCCCAGCAGACCAATGCGGGTTCGCAGCTGGACGACGTGAGTGGTTCGGCGCACCTGACGGGCGCGAAATCGACGGTCAACACCAAGGCGGCCGGTCTCGGTGTCGCCGCTGACATGAACAGCAGCTCGACGGCTTCGCAAGACAAGACGCAGGCGTTCATTGGCAACAACAGCAGAGTGACGGCGGGGGGCCAGGTGGATGTCTCCGCGTCCGACAAGACCCAGCTCGATCTGGAAGTTGTCGGCGCGGCGGGCGGTGCGGTGGGCATTGGCGCCGCCGTGGGCGTGGGCATCACCCACAGCACGACCGAGGCGTTTGTGGGCACGTCGACCGCGGTCGATGCCGCGGGTGACGTGAGCATCACGGCCGCGGCCGGCAACCTGAACGCGACCGGGTCCCGGGTGCGCAGCACGGCGGGCGCCGGCGGTGTGATCGGCGTGAGCGCCGCGGTATCGGTGCTCAAGGATTCAAGCACCACGCAGGCGTACGTGGGCAACAACGCTTCGATCGAGCGTGCCGATGCCCTGCTGGTGAGCGCCGAAACGGATCGCAGGGCTTCCGCCACCACCATCGGCGCTGCAGCCGGTGGTCTGGCGATTGGTGCGTCGGTGGCGAGCGCCACCTTTGGTGGCAGCACCTCGGCCTACTTCCAGCCCAATGTGGACGTGGGCAAGACCGCTGGCAAGCTGGTCAACGATGTGACGATCTCGGCAACCGACGGTTCGGTGGCCTCCGCCAGCGCCATCGCAGGTGCGGCGGGCATTGTCTCGGGGTCGGGGGCCGTGGCCACGGCGGAAGTCACGTCGGGTGTGTCCGCCACCATGGGCAGTGGCGCGGAGGTGATCGCGCAGGACGACGTGAGCGTGACCGCAGAGGCCACCCCGGAGACCCGTGCCGAAGCGAAGGGTGTTTCGATTGGTGCGGGGTCCGTGGGCGCATCGCTGGCGACCGCCAGCACCACCTCGAACGTCGAAGCCCGTATCGATGGCGATGCCAGCATCTCGGGCGACAGACTCGATGTGGTCGCGCAGCGGCTGGTCGGCGCCAACCCCACCACGGCCGCTCAAGCCTTTGGTGCGTCGGGCGGTGTGCTGTTTGGCATCAACGCCACGCTGGCCAAAGCCGAGAGCGCTGGCACCACCCGGTCGGCCATTGGCGACAACGCCACGCTGACCATGGGCGGCGCCACCACCGTGCACGCCGACAGCCACACCCAGCAGGTGTCTTCGGGCGTGGGCATTTCGGTGGGTGGCTTGCTGGCCGTCGGTGCGGACTATTCCCAGGCCTCCTCGAACACCCTGACCGAAGCCACCGTGGGCAACGGCGTCAAGCTGACCGGCGTGTCGCTCAGCGTGCTGGCCGACAGCTCGGACACCAACTTTGCGCACGGCATCGCGGGCAGTGGTGGCCTGGTGTCAGCGCCATTCTCTGAAGCCAAAACGGTGTCGACGAGCCAGACCCGCGCCAGCACCGGCAGTGGCGACAACGTGGGCGGCGATGGACGCAAGATCGATGTGGATGCGTTCGTGATGCGCTCCAGTTACGACGGCCTGTTTGATGCCTGGATGCAGAGCACCAACGCGTCCCTGATCGGCGTGAGCGGCGCCAAGGCCACCAACAGCAGCGGTGCAACGACCAGCTCCACGGTGGGTGCCAACGGCTATGTGGAGGCTGACAGCGTATCGGTGCAGGCCAGCAACACGGTTGAAAAAGGTGGCCCTGGCACGGCCAACTTGCCGGGCGTGACCTCGGTGACGGGCGCGGCGATTGCCGTGCCGAGCTGGAACGTGAATTCCGCCTCGGGCGGGCTGGCCGATGTGCCCGCTGCCGACAGCCTGACCACGATCACCAACAGTGCGGTGGCGGAGGTGGGTGCCGGTGCAACGGTGCAACAGACGGGCAGCTTCATGGCCCCGGGCGCCTACAAGTTCGATGCGTGGAACGATGTGACCGCCGAAGACCGGGTGAAGATGGCTTCGGGCGGCGCGATCTCGGCCGCCAGCGGCAGTTCCAAGGTGCTCGCAGACACCAATGTGGCCAAAGTCAAGGTGGGCGATGGCGCTGCATTGAGCGCAACCGGTGACCTGATGATGGGCGCCCGCTCTGTTGCCGACATCTCCACCCAGACTTCGGTTGACGTCTGGGGTCTGGTCGGCGTGGCACCCAAGGGCGACTCCGTTTCACGTTTCAAGGCGAACAACAGCATTGAAATCGGTGCGGCTTCTCTCGAAGCACAAAACGACATCCGCCTCAATGCGGGTGCGAGCACGCTGTACAACCCGGAGACAGGTTCCAACACAGGATTGAATTCGGGTTCGGTCGTTGCGAGAACCGATGTGTTCAACAACACCGCGATCCCGGTGAATCGAGATCCCATTGCCGACGCCGTCATTGAAACCAACAGCCAGATCACCATCGCCGATGGTGCGGTGTTGAACTCGGTGAGCGACGTCGCACTGTTCGCTGAAAAGGGCAGTGCAACGGCATCGGGCGTCGGCATTGGCAAGGATCTCTACCGCGAAGCGCTCGCGGCGGTGGGCAGCGCCATCAGCAACGCGTTTGGCGGTGGCGATGTGTCCTTCGAGACCCGCACGGGCAACTCGGTCAAGACCCAGACCTCCGGCGTGACGGTGAACGGTGAGATCCATGTGGGTACGCACCGCAAGCAGAACCTTGAGATTGACATCAACGGCAACGTTGTCGCCAAGACCGATGGCATCAGCATTGCCAACACGGGCGTCGCGAGTCTGGCTCAAGACATCCTTGACCGCATTGACGCGTTGAACATACTGATCCGGGAATACTCCGGTGGTTCGGCGGGAACCGACGCGGCGATCGCCGTGGCGGCCTACCAGTCCGAGATCCGTTTCCTGGAGCGCAAGCTGGTGGAATTGGGCTTCCAGCCCGACCCCCTGGGCGGCGGATTTGCGGGGGTGGCGGGCTTGAGCCCCAAAGAGGCGGCGCAGGAAGCGGTGACAGCCATGACGGCGACCCAGGCCGGCCTGACGACCACCAAGACCAATCTGACCACGGCCAACACGGGCCTGACGACGACCAACACCAACCTGACGACAACCAACAACAACCTGACGACGGCCAACACCAATCTGACGAATGCCAACGCCACGCTTGCCAGTGAAATTGCGATGTTGACGACGGCTCTCAATGCCGCGGACGCTGCGGACAAGCCTGCTATTCAGGCCCAGATCACCGCCAAGAACAATCAGATCAACGCCAACAACAGCACGATCAATGCGAACACCAGCACGATCAATGCGAACACCAGCACGATCAACGCGAACACCAGCACGATCAATGCGAACAACACCGAAATCGGCTTGCTGACCACCCGCATCACCAGTCTGGATGGGCAGATCGTCAATGTGCAAACCGATATCACCAACAACGTGTACAGCGACGTCGCCGCTGCGGGCCCAACGGCGAAGTTCCTGACCATCAGCGATGCAGAGGCCAAGCTGGGCAACATCTATGTGCGGGGTGACAAGCTGCAAGGCGATGGCGTGCTGGACGCGCCGGGCGACGCCGAAATCAGGATCACGAACAATGGCCCGAGCTTCCTGATCTTGAACGACCTGACCATCCCGGCGGATGAGGGCGGGAGGATTTACCTCAACAGCGTGGACGTCAAGGACAACGCCCAGATCAATGGCATCAATGGTGCCGCCGGGGGGGCGAATTTCGACATCTTCACGGCGGACAGCACCACCGATTTCAGTGGCAGCACGGTTTTGCCGGGCAAACCCAAGATCGTGGTCGAAAGCAAGTACGACCCGCTGGATCCTTTCTACAGCAGCCAGACGCTGGCCGGGGGCGCGGCCACGGTGGCGCCAGACATCATCCTCAAGGGAGACATCAGCAACCTGCGTGGCCTGGTCAAGATCGACAGCGCCGCGGGCAGCATCCGCATCGAGGAGACTGCCAGCATCCGGGCCGACGATGTGGAGGTGAAGACGCGCAATGGCGACTTCGTTCAGAGCTACACCAACACGTTCAGCCATGTGGCCGGCGCCCCGCTGACGACCACCAACGGCAACCCCAACCTGGCCTTCCCGGACAACATCGCCGAAATCTCCCGCACGCCTGAGGCTGCGGGGTCGGGCATCGTGGCCAACGGCAGCGTGCTGATCGCCGCCCGCTACCTCAACATCAACGGCACCATCCAGAGCGGCATCCCTGAGTGGGGTGTGCGCATTCCCGCCAGCGCCTCCGTGTCGGTGGGTGGCGTGCCCATGACGTTCGCGCAAGCACAGGCGCACTACAACGGCTTGACGCCCGCTCAAAAAGCGGTGCTCGGATCGGAGTATTTCCAGGTCAGCGGTGCCACCGTGAGCGGACTCAGCGGCAACCAGCAAGGCGCCTGGGAAGACATCAAGGTGAGCTATAACGCGAAGGAAAACCGCCTCGAACTCAGCGGCGTGCGCGTGCAGGGCGGCTATATCGAATTGTTCGGCCAGATCTTCAACACCAACCAGGTCGGCGGCGGGAAGCTGCGGGTGATGGATGGCTACGGTCAGATCAAGGTCGACAACGAAAGCAGCCTGCCCATGTGGGTCAACCTGCTGGACACCGGCAAGGGTGTGCAGGGTGAAATCAACATCACCAACATCAGTGGCGTTGACGCCAGTGGCGTGCCCATCATCACCACCACCCAGTTCCTGCGCGGTGCAGGAGGATCTCGAAGCGCCTTCTACGATCCGCAGGCCGGCTTGCGCTACACGATGACCGTCGGTTATGACGAGGGTCGTGTGGACTACTACCGCTACTCGCAAAACGGGTGGTTTGGCGGCGCCATTCTCGACAGCAAAGTGCTGGACGAGTACCGGATCGACTCGCAGGTCCGCAACAACGATCCGCTGTCGCAGGCGGAGTACCTTCAAGTGGTGTCGGGCGCCAACACGGCTGTTTACTCTCCGACCACCAGTGCCGTGTATGGCGCCTCGTCCATTACCGGTGGTGACCAGGAAACCATCAACACCGCAACCCCCATCCTGACGCCCGGCAATTCATGGCGTGACTGCAACTGGTGGACGCTGTGCGCCAACGCCACCCACTACCAGGAATTCACGGTCACCACGGCCACCAAGACCACGATCACCGAAAGCGTCAAGGCCGACCAGCGCATCGGCATCGAATTCATCGGATTCGATCAGGGCACGGTGAATGTGGCGTCGGTCGGTGATGTGGTTCTCAATGGCGCCATCAACAACGCCAGTGGTGAAACCAGCGTCAGCTCGGGGGGCAGCATCACGCAGAACGGTGACCTGAACATCATCAGCGGCGTGAATGTCAACCTGGCGGCGGGTACGGGCATCGGTTCCGGAACGCAGGCGGTCCAGACCAACATCAGCGACAGTGGCCGGCTCAATGCCACCTCCAGCGCGGGCGAGGTGCACATCAAAGAGATGGTGGGCAACCTGAACGTGGGCACCATTGGCGGTGCTGGCGTGAGCAATGTGGTGCTTGAGGCCGACAAAAACATCGTCGACGCCGCAGCGGGGTCCTACGTCCAGGGCCGGCGCGTGGAGCTGCTGTCCAACAATGGCGGCATCGGCTTGACCGGCGCGCCACTGACCGTGCGGACCGGTTACACCACCAACATGTCACAGTGGCCCAACAACGGGTTGCTGGCGACGGCGCGCGACTCGATCAACATCCGCAACCTCGCGGACGCCGCCAACCCCGCCATCTACAACGGCAACCTGTTGCTGATTTCGGCGGAGTCGAAAACGGGTGATGTGCGCATCGAGACCAGCGGTGCCGTGATCGACAACAACCCGTTCGAGACCATCGACACCCGGACCGAGACGGAGCTGGCCAATCTCTGGGACGAACTGCGCCTGCGCGGTGCGCCTTCGGTTGAAAAAGCCAACGAGGCGGTCGCGGCATTCGAGAGCGGCAAGAACAACAACTACCGCCAGTACTGGCAGTTGCGCAAAGGGCAGGCGGATCAGGGTGCGGTCTACGATCCGGGGTATGTCTACGCCGTCTCCGCGGGCGAGCGCAGCGCGCTGGAAACCGCCGGTCTGACACCTCTGCAGATCGATGAGTTTGCCCAGAGCCGGACGGACCAGTACCACGACCTGCATGCGGAAGTGGGCGGCCTGACAGCAACCTTTGACAGTGGTTTTGCGTACGACGCTTCGGTGGCGACCGGTACGGGCGAAGAAGCACAAATCCGCACCGGGGCCACCTGGACCGACGCCCAGCTCGCGCTTTCGGTGGGTGCCGGTCTGCTGAAGAACATCACCGACACGGTGACCTCGGTCAAGGATCCCAACGTCAAGGGCAACAACATCACGCTGGTCGCGGGCACGTCGATCGGCTCGATGAACCCCAATGTCGACATCACCTTGCCTGCCGGTGCGACACCCGCGGAGATCGCTGCCTTCCTGGCCGCGTTGACAACCGATCAGAAGGCGGCGCTGGCGGCGGCAGAGCGTGGCGATGCGACGGTGACCGGCAACGTGATCTCGATCATCCGGCCCCGCGCAGTGAACGTGGAGACCGGAACGGGAGCGCTCACCGCCAGTGCCGCTGCGGGCGACGCGTTCATCGGGTCCGAGAAAGACTTGCGCATCAACCAGGTCACCGCCAGCGACAACGTGCGGATCAAGGTGGCAGGGGCCCTGATCAATGCCGCGACCGTGGCCGGCACGAACAACGTGGTGGGTGACAACATCATTCTGGAGGCGGCCAACGGCGGCATCGGTGCAGCGGGATCGGCCCTGCGCATCAACCCGACCGCGGGCTCGTCGCTGATCGCTCGCGCGGCCGGTGACATCTGGATCGAGGCGCCAGCGGATCTGACGGTGGACACCATCTTCTCCCGCAGCAATGTGAGTCTGGATGCGGTGGGTTCGATCCTGGACATGCCGGGCGACTCGGTGGTCACGCCTGCGGTGAACATCCGCAGCAACAACGTGACGCTGGTTTCACGCACGGGCAGCATCGGGGAGGACGACAACGCGCTGGATGTGGGCGTGAACCCCGACGGACATGTCGAGGCCACCGCGGACACGGTGGGCCAGGGGATTTACCTGAACGGTCCTTCTGGTGAGCACTTCAACGTGGGGGCTTCGACTTCGGGCGGGGCCACGGTCTTGTCGGCGGCCGAAAGCATGAAGGTCGATGGCACCGTGACCGGGCTGGGCACCATCAGCCTGGTCTCCGGCGGTCAGACCACCCTGACCACGCAGGCCGATGTGACCTCGACCGCAGCGGACATCCAGATCCGCGCCGGGTCGTTGACCATGGAAGACGACGGTGTTGACGCAGCGCGCGTTCGCTCCGGGACAGGGACGATCGACGTCGAGACGGTGGGTGACGCCGTGATCACCGGCATCGAGAGCGGCAACGGCACCGCGAGCGCGGTGCGGGTGGTGAGCACGGGCGGGCGCGTGCTGGACGGTGGAGACACCCGTCTCGACGTGATCGCAGACACCGCACCGGCGGCTAAGTTCACCGTGGCGGGCATGCTGGGCGTGGGCTCGGACGGCAATCCGCTGGACGTGCGCGTGCGCGATCTCAATGCCTCGTCCGTTCAAGGGAGCGTGGCGCTGGCGGCTGTCGGTGGGGTGAACATCGACACCGTGACCGCTGGCGACAGCGTGCAACTCACCGCGACTGGCGATATCACGGGCAATGCGGTGACCAGCACCGGCACCGGAACGCAAGGGCCTGACAAGAGCGTGAGCGTGACGTCCTCGGGCGGCGGCGTGAACCTGGACAGCGTGTCGGGGCAGCAGGACGTGGCGGTCGACGGCCAGACCGGCGTGACCCTGGGCGCGGTGACGAGCACGGGTGGCAGCATCGGGGTGAACTCGAACGCGGGCAACATCAACGTCGGTACCGCCACGGCGGCACAGAACGTCACGATGAGCGCCCCGGCGGGCACGATCACGGCCGGCACCCTGCAGGCCATGGCTGGAAACGTGAACCTTCAGGCCCTGGGCAACATCGGCGTCACGAACACCACGGCTGGCGGCGGCGTTACCGTGACCAGCCTGGCTGGTGCCGTGAACATGGACCAGACCACTGCGGTGAACGACGTGGCGGTCGACGGCCAGACCGGCGTGACCCTGGGCGCGGTGACGAGCACGGGTGGCAGCATCGGGGTGAACTCGAACGCGGGCAACATCAACGTCGGTACCGCCACGGCGGCACAGAACGTCACGATGAGCGCCCCGGCGGGCACGATCACGGCCGGCACCCTGCAGGCCATGGCTGGAAACGTGAACCTTCAGGCCCTGGGCAACATCGGCGTCACGAACACCACGGCGGGCGGCGGGGTTACCGTGACCAGCCTGGCTGGTGCCGTGAACATGGACCAGACCACTGCGGTGAACGACGTGGAGATCGACGGCCAGACCGGCGTGACCCTGGGCGCGGTGACGAGCACGGGTGGCAGCATCGGGGTGAACACGAACGCCGGCAACATCAACGTCGGTACCGCCACGGCGGCACAGAACGTCACGATGAGCGCCCCGGCGGGCACGATCACCGCCGGGACCGTGCGTGCCATCGCCGGCAACATCGACCTGAGCGCACTGGGCGACATCAAGACCGACAGCCTCTCGGCCGGTGGCACGATTGGGATCGACAGTGTGCTGGGCGACATCAACGTCGATGTCGTGAATACCCGGGGCTCCTTTGTGCTGAACACGGCGGGCGACATCACCACCGGGACCGTCATCGCGGGACGTTCGGTCGACCTCACGAGCACGGGGGGCAGCATCAGCGCCGACACCACGCGCGCCATCCGGGGCTCGGTGAACATGGACGCGAGGCAGTCCATCGAGGTCGGCAGCGCGACGGCGGGCCAGGACGTGACGCTGACCAGTGCACGCGGCTCCATCGATGCGGGCAGTCTGACCGCCCGCAACGGCACGGTCCAGCTGATTGCGCCGCGGAACATCAACGTCGGCAGAAGCACGGCCGGGACCTTCCAGGCCGGCTCGACCGGTGGCAACGTCGGTGTCGGCACGGTGACGGCCAACAACATCGCGCTCTCGGCACCGGGTTCCGTGACGGCGCAGCAGCTGAACGTGGGGTCGCTGCTGAATCTGGCAGGCCGGAACATCGTGGCCAACGCGACCGGGACGGGCACTGGCGATGTGGGCGGTTCGGTCACCGGCTACCAGGGTGGCATGGCCAACGACGTGCAGCTGGGGCTGAACAGCCCGTTCGCATTCCGCTTCTCCAGGCTCTCGACCTCGACCGGCGCCATCAATGTGTACTCCGGTGACCTGTTCGTTGACGCCATGGGGGTGGGCAACCGCCTGACCATCAGCAACCCCAGGACCACGTTGTTGATCGATCAGAACGACCGCAGCATCCAGCCGTTTGATGTCCAGCTCTACTCGGCGGGCAGCCCGTTTGCCTTTGGTCTCACCGGCAACCGGGTGCTGACGGGGGCTTTCGTGATCTCGCGTGGCCCGGGTCACGAGGTGATTTCGCCCAATGGCAACAACCTGAGTGCGGTCGAACTGGGCGATCGCGAACTCTCGATGCTGGGCACCTTGCCGTCTCCGACCGACGGGTTCTCGAACGGTCAGCCCGATGCCGAAGCCTTGGCCGGTCTGGTGACCTTCGTGGGCACGCCGGTGAATGGCGGTGACGAATGCGGGTCTGAAGCGGGCCAAGGTGCTGGCGATTCCAACAACTCCAAATGCAAAGAAGAAAACTGATGAAACTCAGCTGTGCGGCGGCGGCCGCCCTTGTCACGTGTTCGACCTACGCCCAGGTTGTCGTCCCTCCGTCGGCCGATCCGGGCGCCTTGCAGCAACGCCGTATCGAGGAAGATCAGCGCCGCCTGGAGCAGGAGCGCCTGGAGCGCACGCCGGCGGTTGCGCCGGTGATCGAAGCGCCGAAGGCGCCTGCGACCGCGCCGGTGGCCAGCCAGGTGCGCTTCAAGGTCAATGCGGTGAAGTTTGCGCCAGCGTCAGAGGTGCTTTCTGCCGAAGAGCTCAAGGCGCTGGCCGATGCGTTCGTGGGCAAGGAAGTCAGCTTTGCCGACCTGCAGCGCCTGGCCGAGCAGGTCAACGCGGCCTATCGCGAGCGCGGTGTGGTGACCGCGCGCGCCATCATCCCGCCACAGGATGTATCCAGCGGGAACATCACCCTGCAGCTGGTCGAAGGCAAGCTGGGTGAAATCCGGGTCAAGGGCAACGAATCCACGCGCGCGAGCTACGTCCTGAGCCGGGTGGATGCCGAGCCCGGCCGGCTGGTGGATCTGCCCACCCTGCAGACCAGTCTCTTGCGCTTCAACCGCACGAACGCCGCCCAGTTGCGTGCGGAGCTCAAGCCGGGCCAGAGTTTTGGCAGCACCGATCTGGAAATCGGGATCATCGAACCCAAGCAGCACAACTTTCGCATCGGCGTCGACAACCTGGGCAGCGAGGTGACGGGGGAAACCCGGGTGGGCTTGTCCTATTCCAACCAGAGCTTGCTGGGCTGGCGGGATTCGCTGAGTCTGGCTGCGATGTCCGCCAGCGGTCTCAAGAGCTATTCCGTTGACTACGGCATTCCGGTCAGCCGCTCGGGCGGGCGCCTGAACCTCGCCCACAACCAGGACGACACCCAGCTGAAGTACGGGCCCTTTGCCTCCCTGGGCATCACGGGCCAGTCCACCTCGACCGCTTTGTCGCTGCGTCAACCGCTCCACTTTGGGGAGCGCTCGCAAATCGACCTGCTCGCCAGCCTGCGCAAGCGCGATGTCGAAAACAAGGTCAGTGATGTCTTTCTGTCCAGCACCGCCACGCAGGATGTGCAACTGGGCGTCGAGTACCAGTCTGCCGATGACTCGGGTCAGTGGCTGACGAGCTACTCGCTCTACAAGGGCGATGCAAAAACCGCTGGTGTGAGCAAACGCTACACGGTGGGCCGGGGTGCGCTGCGCCGAACGCAGTTTCTGGCCCCCGGCTGGGCTTTGCGTGGTGCGCTGTCGGCGCAGCACACCAGCAGCGATGAGCTGCCCTCCAGCGAGCATTTTTTCCTGGGAGGGGAAGGCAGCGTGCGCGGTTATCCGGTCGGTGCCTTTTCGGGTGACCAGGGTGCCTTGCTGAGTCTGGAGTTGCATCACCCGATCACCGGTCCCTCCGCCGAGGGCGGCGGTCAGGCGTATTCGGCCACGGGCTTTTTCTTTGTGGACACCGGCCAGGTCCGGCAGATTCTGCCGCCCGACTCCACCCAGGACAAGACCAAGCGCCTGACCAGCCTGGGCTGGGGCGTGGAAGCGGCCATGGGGCGCTACCTGTCGGCGCGCGTGACGCTCGCCTATGCGCTGCGTGAGTTGCCGGAACAGAAACGGCGCTACACGGCAAGTGTTCAGATCTACAGCCAGTTCTGACGAGCGGCGCCTTTTCCCGTGTTGACTTCAGGTCTGCCCGACCTTCTGTCAATGGCGCGGGCGGACGCAGGGTCCGGGAAATAGGCGCCTTTCCCGCCCCAGCTCCATCGACCCGGGCGCTGGAATTGAGACAGAATGCGAGGAAGTTGTCGCAGCACACCGTGTGCGAAACATCTTTATCCTCCATGCCAGAAAACGAGACCCATCTGACGGCTGGCGACTGCCCGGTCGGTGAGACGCCTGCCTCGTCTTCCATGGCCGCCTGTGTCACGGATCCGTCGCTTTTTGAGGCGATGTTCCTGTCCATGCCCGTGGCGGCCAGCCTGAGCCGCATGGCCGACGGCCGGCTCCTGGCCGTGAACGATGCCTGGGTTGAGTTGTGCGGGGTGCCCCGCGAGGAGGCGCTGGGCCGCACGACGATCGAGTTGGGTCACTGGTTAGACGCTGCGGACCGTGCCCGCTACGTGGCTTCGTTGTCGCAGGCGGACAAGGTGGTCGATCTGTGCTTGAGCCACCACAAAACCCGGCGCATCTGTCTTCGTACTCGGCGGCTCGACATGGGTAGCGAGCCACTCTTGCTGGTGTACCTGACGGAAGTCGACAAGGAACAGGAGACCGAGCTCGCCCTGCAGACGGCCAACCGGGAGCTGCACCAGCAGGTGGAACTGCACGGCGCCATCGAAGAGCTCGCGCGCGTGGGCCACTGGACCAATGCCCCCAACGACCAGGACGTGCTCTGGTCACCCGGCCTGTTCGCCATCACCGGACTGGAGCCAGCGCCCGTGATGAGCCGCCGCGAAGGCCGCTCCGGCATCCACCCCGAGGACATGCCGGCCTGGCAACGCGCGCGCGCGGCGAAAGACGGTCGCGAGGTGGAATACCGCTGGCAGCGGCCCGATGGCCAGCAGCGCTGGTTGCGCACCCGCATCAGCCAGACCGCGGTGGCGGGCAATCCGCAGACCGACTTCGGTGTGGTCCAGGACATCACGGCCGAGCGCGAAGCCACCCAGGCGCTGGCGGGCCAGCTGCGGTTCATCCAGAACATCGCGGCCCGGGTGCCGGGTTTGGTGTACCAGATACGCCGGTATCCCGACGGCAGCAGCACGATTCCGTATGTGAACGACGCGGTGCACGAGATGGTGGAGCTGGACCCCAGCGACCTCGCGCGCGACGCCAGACTGTTTTTTGAACGGGTGCACCCGGACGATCTTCCCCAGATGGTGACGTCCCTGGCGGCGTCCGCGCGCGATCTCACGCTGTGGCGGCAGGTCTATCGCATCCAGTTGCCCCGCGCAGGGCTGCGCTGGTACAGCGCGGAGGCGGTGCCGCAGCGCGAAGCCGATGGGTCGGTGCTCTGGCACGGATTCACCTTCGACGTCACCGAGGCCCGGATCGCGGCCCAGGCGCTGGAGCGCCAGCACCGCATGCTCGACGCAGTGCGCCAGGCGCAAGCGGTTTTCATCGAAGCCGATGACAAGCGGCATGCCTTTGAAGGTTTGCTGGACGCGTTCCTGGGCGTGACCGGCAGCGGCTACGGGTTCGTGGGCGAGGTGCTGTACGACATGCGCGAGCAGCCCTACCTCAAGACCCACGCCATCACCGACATCGCCTGGGACGAAGCCTCGCGGCGCCTGTACGACGCCCAAGTCGATTCGGGCATGGAGTTCCGCAACCTCAAGACCCTGTTCGGCCACGCCATGCTCACCGGCGAGACGGTGATCGCCAACGATCCGGACCACGATTCGCGATCGGGTGGACTGGCTTCGGGCCACCCGGAAATGACGAACTTCCTGGGCATTCCGATCGCAGTGGGCGACCGCCTGGTCGCGATGGTCGGCCTGGCGAACCAGCCCGGTGGTTACAGCCCCACCGATGTGGAGTTTCTGCAGCCGCTGCTGGGCGCCGTGCGCCAGCTGGTGCTGGCCTGGCGCGGGCATGCCGAACGCAAGCGGGCGCGCCTGCAGTTCCAGGCCACGAGCGCCCTGCTGGTCGAAAAAAGCGCAGCGCTGCAAGTGACGTTCGACAGTATGAGCCAGGGTCTGACCATGGTGGACTCGGACGGGCGGGTGCGGTTCTACAACCAGCGCATGCTGGCGCTGCTGGACCTACCGGAGGCGTTGCTGGCCAGCCAGCCGCTTTTCAGCGAGGTGGCGGCGTTTCAGGTGAACCGGGGCGATTTTGGGGAAGACCTGAACCTGGTGGATGTCGCGCTCCGGGCCATCCTCGGGCAGGAGCCGCGTGTGGTGCCTCCCGAAACCTACCTGCGGCGCACACACGACGGCCGGGTGCTGGAGATTTACACCCGCATGCTGCCCGAGGGGGGCATGGTGCGCACCTACACCGATGTCACCTCCTATGTCGAAACCGAGGACGCCCTGCGCGAGGAGCGGCAGCGGTTGCAATGGGTGCTGGAGGCCACGCGTCCAGGCATCTGGGAAACCAATATCGAGACCTGGGCCATGACGATCAACGACCGTTGGGCCGAGATGCTGGGCTACACGGTCGCGGAACTGCAACCCACCACGTTCGACACCTGGCGCGCGCTGGTTCACCCGCGGGACCTGGAACGTGCGCAGCGGGTGTTGCAGCGACACTGGTCGGGCGAGTTGCCCTACTACGAGTGCGACATCCGGATGCGCCACAAGGCGGGTCACTGGGTCTGGATCAACGATCGCGGCCAGGTTCACCGGCGCGATGACAGTGGCAAGGCGCTGTACATGTCGGGCACCCACCTCGACATCTCCGACCGGGTGGCCGCACAGGAAGAAGTGCGCGCGCTCAATGCCACCCTGGAGCGGCGTGTGGCCGAGCGCACCGCCGAACTGGAGCGTTCCATGAAGGACATGGAGGCCATTTCATATTCGATCGCGCACGATCTGCGCGCGCCGCTGCGCTCGGTCAACGGCTTTGCTTCATTGATTGCCGAAGAAGAGGGCGATGGCTTGAGTCCGGTGGCCAAAGACATGTTCGGGCGCATCGCCCGCTCTTCACGCAGCATGGGCCAGATGATTTCAGACATGCTGGAGCTGCTGCGCGTGGTGCGGGTGGATCTGACCGCCGTGCCGGTGGACATGAATGCGCTGGCGCATTCGGTGGTCGATACCCTGGCGCCCGATGTGCCGCAGGCGCGCATCGATCTGCAGCCTTTGCCCGCTGTCATGGGCGACGCCACCCTGCTGCGGCAGGTGCTCGTCAATCTGATGGACAACGCGCTGAAGTACTCACGCCACCAGGCGCAGCCCGAGCTGGCGCTGGGCTTTGACGCGGAGCGGCAGGCCTTTTACCTGCGTGACAACGGCATGGGTTTCGACATGGCCCATGCAGGCAAGCTGTTCGGCCTGTTCCAGCGCCTGCATGCGGGCTCCGAGGTGCCGGGCACCGGTGTTGGCCTGGCCATCGTGGCGCGCATCATCGAGCGCCACGGCGGACGCATCTGGGCCAACGCAACGGCCGGGGCAGGCGCCACGTTCTGGTGGACGTTGCCCCTGTGCTGAGGCCGTTGAGGCCGCGCGGCTTCAGAAGGGAGCAGCTTGCTCGGCGGGCGGAGCATCGTCCCCAGACGGCTCGTTGTGGCCGCTGGTG
This sequence comes from Hydrogenophaga sp. ZJX-1, assembly GCF_048590325.1. NCBI lineage: Bacteria > Pseudomonadati > Pseudomonadota > Betaproteobacteria > Burkholderiales > Comamonadaceae > Hydrogenophaga > Hydrogenophaga sp. ZJX-1. The sequence continues at coordinate 372,594 of NZ_JBMBRA010000004.1, read as the reverse complement.
TCGGTTTCTTCGGTCGAAGCCGCAAGCGGGCCCCTTGCCTGACGCACAGCCGCCTTGTCACCCGCACTGGCGAACTTGCTGTACTTGCCGATCGTGCTGACGAGCTGGCCGTAGATCTTGGGGTTGGCGGCCAGGCATTCCTTCTGTTCCAGGAAGTTGGCTTCGCCGGTGAAGTTGCCCACCAGGCCACCGGCTTCGGTCACCAGCAGCGCGCCCGCGGCCACGTCCCAGGGCGAGAGACCCATTTCGAAGAAACCGTCGGTGAAGCCGGCGGCCACATAGGCCAGATCCAGCGCGGCCGAGCCGGGGCGGCGCACGCCTGCGCACTTGGGCATCACGTCGCCCAGCATCTGCATGTAGGTCTGGAAGGCATCGCCCGGGCGGAACGGGAAACCGGTGGAGAACAGGCACTCGCGCAGGGCGATGCGCTTGGCCACGCGGATGCGGCGGTCGTTCATGTAGGCGCCGCGCCCGCGCGTGGCGCAGAAGAGGTCGTTGCGGCTCGGGTCGTAAATGACGGCCTGTTCCAGCTTGTTGCCCACCATGAGCGCGATGCTCACGCAGTAGACCGGGAAGCCGTGGATGAAGTTGGTGGTGCCGTCCAGCGGGTCGATGATCCAGACATGGTCTGCGCCACCGTGTTTGCCATCGCGTTTGCCCGACTCTTCGGCCCAGATCGCGTGGTCGGGGTAGGCGGTGAGCAGGGTGTCGATGATCGCGGCTTCGGCCGCGTGATCGACTTCGGTCACAAAGTCGTTGGTCTGCTTGGCAGAGACCCGGACCGACTCCACGTCCAGCGCGGCGCGGTTGATGATGGTGCCGGCAAGGCGAGCGGCCTTGATGGCCACGTTGAGCATGGGGTGGAGTGTGGACGACATGGGTTGTATACCTTTGCGCGGCCGCTGGGCGGCTCGCGTGACAGTGGAAGAGCGGGGAATGGCTGGACCCCAGGCGATGCGGGGCGGCGACAATCGGGGATTTTACCGTTTCAACACACCAAACACCTCACCGGAGCAAGTGCCCCACCCAGCACACACCGCAGAACTGGCTTTGCCAGGCTGCTGGTGTGGCCCCCCTGGGGGGTGACGCGAAGCGGCGCGGGGGGATTCCAAATGAAGACGAGATTCATCCTGATCCAGACCAGCCACGCCGGCAACGTGGGCGGCACCGCGCGCGCCATGAAAGTGATGGGTTTTGACGACCTGGTGCTGGTGGCGCCGCGCTGGGCCAACGTCTTGCGGCGCGAAGAGACCATCCAGCGCGCCAGCGGCGCCAACGACGTGCTGGCCAAGGCGCGCATCGTGGACACGCTGGACGAAGCGCTCGACGGCATCGAGCATCTGTGCGCCACGGCCATGACGCCGCGCGACTTCGGGCCGCCCACGCGCCACCCGCGCGACCACTTTGCCGCGCTGCTGGGCGTACCCGAAACGCCCGCGCCCACCCGCCCCGGCGGCGTGGCCTTCCTCTTCGGCTCCGAGCGCTTCGGCATGCGCAACGAGGACGTCTACCGCTGCCACACCTGCCTGAGCATTCCGACCGATCCGTTGTTTGGCTCGCTCAACCTGGCCGCCGCGGTGCAGTTGATCGCCTACGACTGGCGCCAGGCGCTGGGCGGCTACGCCCTGCCGCCCGCCAGCGCGCCCGAACGCCCGCTGGCCGACGCCAAGGCCCTGGCGGGCATGCTGCAGCACCTGGAGCAGGCGCTGGTGGCGGTGGACTTCCTGGACCCCGAGGCGCCGAAAAAGCTCATGCCGCGCCTGAACCAGCTTTTCAACCGCGCTGCACCGACCGAAGAAGAAATCCACATCCTGCGTGGTGTGGCCAAGGCCATGCTGCAGACCGCCGCGCAGGCAAAGCGCTAGACTGGCCGACCCGATACAGAAAACCAACGGCCCGTTCCATGTTTGCCCGACTCCGCTCCGACATCCAGTGCATCCTCGAGCGCGACCCCGCGGCGCGCAGCACCTGGGAAGTCATCACCTGCTACCCCGGTCTGCACGCCGTCTGGCTGCACCGCCCGGCGCACTGGTGCTGGACGCATGGCTTCAAGTGGCTGGGGCGTTTCACCTCGCACATCGCGCGCTGGCTGACCGGCATCGAGATCCACCCGGGCGCGAAGATCGGCGACCGGGTGTTCTTCGACCACGCCATGGGCACGGTGGTCGGCGAGACGGCCGAAATCGGTGACGGCTGCACGATCTACCAGGGCGTGACGCTCGGTGGCACCTCGCTCTACAAAGGCGCCAAGCGGCACCCGACACTGGGCAAGGACGTGGTGGTCAGCGCGGGCGCCAAAGTGCTGGGCGGTTTCGAGGTGGGCGACGGCGCCAAGATCGGCAGCAACGCGGTCGTGATCAAGCCGGTGCCTGCGGGCGCCACGGCGGTCGGCATTCCGGCGCGCATCATTCCGAGCAAAACCGGCGAGAGTGCCGACGTGACCGAAGCGCACCCGAAGTTCCAGGCCTACGGCATCACGCAGGAAGACGACCCGCTGTCGCAGGCGATGCGTGGGTTGATCGACAGCGCTTCCGGACAGGAACATCAGATTGCCTTGCTGTGGCAGGCGATCGAGAAACTGTCTTCGCAGCAGAAGGGTGACTGTGTGCCTTCGGACGCGGCTCGCAGCGAGTGCTTCGAGGCAGAGAAGCTGAATCAGCTGGTGGGGAAGTAAGCTTCCCCTCGCTCTGGCTTGTTTGCCATGTGACCCGGAGCACCGGGCGGCTGACTCCGCTCATGTCCCCCGGATCGGGCTGCGCCCGATCCTCCTCCTTGACTTCGCTGCGTCAGCCACCCGGTGCTCCGGGTCACGAGGGGCGCTTGTTCGCGCGAAGTTCCTTCGGCAGGGGGTGCGAGGGAGGGTCAGTGGTGATGCCCGTGGGCACCATGGGCATGGCCGTGAGCGACCTCCTCGGCTGAAGCTGGCTGCACATCGACCACCTTCACCGCGAAGCGCAGCGTCTGCCCGGCCAGCGGGTGGTTGCCGTCGAGGTGCACGGTATCGCCCTTGATCTTCATGACCGTGAAGACCTGCTGGTTGCCCTGATCATCGTGCCCCTGCAGTTGCCCGCCGACCTTCACGCCGGGCGGGAACTCGCTCTTGGGAATCGTGGTGGCCAGGCTCTCGTCGCGCACGCCAAAGGCGTCCTCCGGCGGGAGCACCAGTTGCGCGGAGAAGCCGATGTCCTGGCCCTCCAGCGCTTTCTCGATGCCGGGCAGCGTGTTGTTGTAGCCGCCGTGCAAATACGCGCGCGGCTCCTTGCCGTCTTCCAGCAGCTTGCCTTGCGCGTCGGTGGCTCGGAAGGTGATGGTGACGATGGTGTCTTTGGTGATTTTCATGGGTTCACTCTGGGGTGGGTTCAGACGATGCTGGCCAGGTGGCGAGGCAAGGTCTGCAGGCTGACAAAGGTGAGGTCGTACATGGCGGTGAGGCTGCCCGCCTGTTCATCGGTGATGTCCGTCGAACAGATGATGAAGCGGCTGCGCTCGACGCCCAGGCGCTTGCGCAGGCGCTGGTATTTGTCGATATCTCGGCGGAATTCACCGGACTTGCATTCGATACAGATCGGCGACTGGCCAGCAGGCAGCGCCACGACATCGAGTTCATGCACATCTTCATTGGGGAACAGCACGTTCACGCCCCGAGCGCAAGAGAAGGCCAGTTTCTTGTTTTGCAGGGATTCCAGCAGTTCCAGCAGTGCGTACCACTCCAGCCAGGCACCTGCAAAAAACTGGCGTACCGTAGGCGCTGGCTGCAATGAAAGCCGAACCACCTTCTCCTGCTTTTGGTAGAAGTAGCGAGAGAACAGCGTGTGGCTGTAGAGCTGCCTGCACAGGTTGTTCAAAGCCTGCGCGTCTTTCTGGCTCATGCCCGTGAGGTCGATGTTGAGCCCGGTGTGACTCTTGCGGTAAGCGTATGCAACCCGTTGGACGAGCTCACCAAACAGGTCGTATTGACGCCCGATCTGCTGTGCAGCTTCATCAAAGTAGCCGCTCGTATCCACGTTGCTGTGGTCGAACTGGGCTTCAATCTGACGCGATTTGAGCCACTTCTCGATGGGCGCGTGTTGGGCTGCCGTGGCCAGGTTGTCGTTGTTGCCAGCCTCTTTTCCTGCCTCTGCCACGGAGGTTTCTTCTGGCGCCGTGGCCGTGGCATTTTCAGGATCGCGTCGTTCTTCGGCTTGCAGGGCCTTGACCTCACGCATGGCCGCCGCGTAGCGCTCTATCAACTTGCGGACGTAGAACGCCGTATCAAAAACAGAGCAAGGCGCCTGGCACGCGGAACATGGCACTTGTGTGCCAGCGACGGGCGATTCGCTCACATGGCCGCACTGGTTGCAGCGATAGACAGGCATAGAAACTTCCCTGAAACCGGTTCTCTTTGTGTCCTGACAATGCCCGTGGCGCGTGAAGGCCGATGGCCCTCAGCGGGCCGGGCGCACGGCGTTTTTTGGCCGCCAGGCCTTGCAGACCTCGTCGTTGGTTTCCAGGTAAGGCCCTTCGATCAGGTCGATGCAGTAGGGCACGGCCGTGAAGATGCCGTTGACCTTCTGGCTGCCGTCCGGGTTTTTCAGGCCTTCCAGCGTCTCGGCGATCGCCTTGGGCTGGCCCGGCAGGTTGATGATCAGGCTTTTGTCGCGGATCACGGCCACCTGGCGCGACAGGATGGCGGTGGGCACGAAGGCCAGGCTGATCTGGCGCATCTGCTCGCCGAAGCCGGGCATCTCCTTGTGCGCCACAGCCAGCGTGGCTTCGGGCGTCACGTCGCGCTTGGCCGGGCCGGTGCCACCGGTGGTGAGCACCAGGGCACAGCCGGCGTCCACCAGTTCGATCAGCGTCGCGCTGATGGTGGCCTGTTCGTCGGGGATCAGGCGCGGTTCGAAGGTGATGGGGTTTTTCAGGGCGCGCGTGAGCCAGTCCTGCAGCGCGGGCAGGCCCTTGTCTTCATAAACGCCGCTGCTGGCGCGGTCACTGATGGAAACGATGCCGATGCGCACCGGATCGTGGTTGAGGTGGTCGGTCATGGATCAGTCTTCCTGCGGGTCTTCGGCGTTGTCTTCCGGTGTGTCGTCGGGCGTGAGGGCGGTGCGCACGATCTGGAAAATCTCGCGGTAGGCCTTGCCGTGGCGCAGGGCTTCGCCCGGGCGCTCGGTCACGGCCTGTGCGTCCTTGCGCGCCTGGCGGATCAGGGCGCGCAGGTGCTGCACGTCGGCCGCCGGGTCTTGCTCCAGCCAGCGCGTGAGCGCGTTGTCGTCGGCGATCAGCTTGTCGCGCCACTGTTCGGCCTGGTGCAGCGCGAGCGTGGCCTGGGCCGAAGGCTTGCGCTGTTCTTCCATGGCGGCTTCGATGGCGGCCACGGTGGCTTCGTCGAGCTTGCGCATGAGCTTGCCGATGAACTGCATCTGGCGGCGCCGGCCTTCGAAGTTGGTGATGCGTTTGGCATCGTTCACGGCATCCACCAGCTTCTCGGGCAGACCGTTGTTTTCGATCAGGCGCGTCATCAACCCCGCATTGAGCGTGAGCAGGTTTTCGCCGAGCAACTGGAGGCGGTCGCTTTCCTTCTTCAGGTCGGTCTTGCTCATGTCGACCGAACCCTTGAGCTCGCGTTTGAGCTCCAGGTCGAGTTCGCTGCCCTCGGCAACGAACTGGCCACGGACGAAATAGCCTTTGGTGGGTTTGCGGGACATCGGTATAGGTACACCCCTGCGCCGCCTGCGGCGTCACCCCCTCAAGGGGGCGCCAGCTGCAGCCCGGCAAAGCCGGTTCTGCGCTGGCCTGGACGGCCGTGCCTCTTGCGTGGCGGGAAGGGGGAATGGGTAGGAAAACAAAAAAGGAGACCGGCAAGTATCATAGCCGTCGACATGAAAAAAGCCCTCAACACCCCGTCCCAAGCCCTTTCTTCCTCCGCCGCCCATGCCGGCCAGCCGCTCGCGGGCTTCCAGTACGCCCGGAGTCAGTTCGAGGAACTGGTCGACATGGCACTCGGCCACGCCAAGAAACTGGGTGCGTCCGATGCGGGCGCCGAGGTGTCCGAAGGCGCGGGCTTGAGCGTGAGCGTGCGCAAGGGCGAGCTGGAGAACGTGGAGCGCAACCGCGACAAGTCGCTCGGCGTCACCGTTTACCTGGGGCAGAAGCGCGGCAATGCGTCCACCTCCGATTTTTCACCCGACGCGATCCGCCAGACGGTGCAGGCGGCCTACGACATCGCCCGTTTCACCGCCGAAGACCCGGTGGCCGGCCTGCCCGACCCCGAAGACATTGCCGACAGCTACCCCGACCTGGACCTGTTCCACCCCTGGGCGATCAACTCCGAAGACGCGCTGCGCATCGCGCTCGAATGCGAGGCCGCGGCCTTCGCCACCAGCAAGAAGATCAGCAACAGCGAAGGCGCGGGCGTGTCGGCCCAGCAGTCGCACTTTTTCACGGCCCACATGCGCGGTGGCGAGCGCGGCCGGTCCGGCATCTTCAGCGGCGGCTACGCCAGCTCGCGCCACAGCCTGTCGGTGGCGCCCATCGCCGGCAAGGGCGCCAACATGCAGCGCGACCACTGGTACAGCTCGATGCGCGCGCCCGAAGACCTGGCCAGCCCGCAGGCGGTGGGCCGCTACGCCGCCGAGCGCGCGCTGGCGCGTCTGAACGGCCGCAAGATCGCCACCACCGAATGCCCGGTGCTGTTCGAGTCGCCGCTGGCTGCGGGCCTGCTGGGCGGCTATGTGCAGGCCACCAGCGGCGGCGCGCTCTACCGCAAGACCACCTTCCTGGCCGACAGCCTGGGCAAACGCGTGATGGCCAGACACCTCGACATCGTCGAAGACCCGCATGTCATCAACGGCAAGGGCAGCGCGCCGTTTGATGACGAAGGCGTGCGCACGCAGAAACGCAAGGTGCTCAGCGCCGGCAAGGTGCTGGGCTACTTTCTCTCCACCTACTCGGCACGCAAGCTCGGCATGCGCACCACCGGCAACGCGGGTGGCTCGCACAACCTCGTGCTCACCAGCCGCCTGACCCAGCCCGGCGACGACCTCAAGGCCATGCTGAAGAAGCTGGGCCGCGGCCTGTTCGTCACCGAGCTGATGGGGCAGGGCGTGAACTACGTGACCGGCGATTACTCGCGCGGTGCGTCCGGGTACTGGGTGGAAAACGGCGAAATCGCCTACCCGGTGCACGAGATCACCATCGCCGGCAACCTGAAGGACATGTTCCAGGGGATCGAGGCCGTGGGCGCCGATGCCTACAACTACGGTGCCAAGACCGTGGGCTCGATCCTGACCAACCGCATGAAGGTGGCGGGCAGCTGAGCGCTTGGGCGCGCTTTTGCCGGTGTCGGCCCACCTTGACAGAACGCTCAGCTTCCAAAACCCCTCAGTTCCAGCTGCGCGCCAGCGCCAACGCTGCCTGTTGCAGACGCGGCAGTTTTTCCATCGCCTGGACCAGTGACATGCGTGCGGCAGGTGCTTGCAGAGCCACCGCGCTGCGCGGCAGGCCATCGGTGCCCGGGACGGGCACCGCCACGCAGACCAAGCCTTCGACGAACTCTTCCGCATCCACGGCATAGCCGTCACGCCGGATGCGCCGGAACTCCGCTTCCAGCGCCTCGCGCGTGCACAGCGTGGTGCCGGTGTGTCGGCTCAGCGGCAGGCCGCCCAGCATGGCCTCCCGGCGTGGCGCTGGCAAATGGGCCAGCAGCAGTTTGCCGCTGGCCGAGCAGTGCACCGGAACGCGTGTGCCTGGCCGCAGGTTGAACTGCAGCGGGAACGCCGATTCGATGCGATCCAGGTACAGCACTTCGCCACCCGAGAGCATGGTGTAGTTGCAGCTCTCGCCCACATCGGCCACCAGCTGGCGCAGCACCGCATGGCGCACACCGTGCTGGCTGCTGCTGGCCAGTGCGTCTTCGCTGATCCGGAACAAGCGGGGTGCCAGCGCGTAGCGGCGCCCATCGGGCTCGCGCAGCAGCAGGCCACCGCTTTCCAGTTGGGACAGCAGTCGGTGCACCGTGGGCTTGGGCCATCCGCTGGCGGCGACGGCTTCGGCCAGGCTCAGGGGACGGCCTTCGCGCAACAGCACTTCGATCAGATCGAAGAGCCGCAGGCCGGGTGTGGTGTTGGGGTTTTCCATCGGTTGTCTCGAAATCCGAGACGAATATTAGAAATATTTCGGAACATTCTTGCAGGCGCCTACATTCCAGTCCAGTACTTTTTGTGGGCCTCCCTTTTTATGCCGCGCTCTGAACTGCCGTTTCGCAATGCCGTGCTCACGGGCGCCTGTGGTGGCCTGGGCCGGGCTTTGGCGCGCGAGTTGCTGGCTGCGGGTGCCCAGGTGGCGCTGGTGGGCATGAACCGCCCGGTGCTGGAGGCCCTGGCGGCCATCGCCCCGGACCGTTGCGCCGTTTACACCCCGGATGTGGCCGACAGTGCCGCCATGCAGGCCATGGCGGTCGACTGGATCGGGCGCGCCGGTGTGCCCGATCTGGTGGTCGCCAATGCCGGCGTGGCTGGCGGCTTTGACACCGCCGAGGCGTCGGACCTGGCCGTGATGCGGCGCATGCTGGAGATCAATCTGCTGGGCCCGGCCACCACCTTTCAGCCTTTTTTGCAGACCTGGCGCGGGCAGGGCGGCGCGGAGCGTGGCGCACTGGTCGGTGTGGCCAGCATCGCCGGCTGGCGCGGCATGCCGGGCAACGGCGCCTACTGCGCCAGCAAGGGCGGCCTGATCCGCTACCTGGAGAGCCTGCGCGCCGAATGCCGGGGTAGCGGCATCCGGGTGCACACCGTGAGCCCGGGCTATTTGCGCACGACGCTCACGGCGGGCAACCGGTTTGCCATGCCCGGCCTTCTGGAGCCGGGGGACGCGGCTCGGGCGCTGCTGGATGGTGTGGCGGCCGGGCGGGAACACATCGTGCTGCCGCGGCGCATCGGCTGGTTGGCGAACGCGCTGGGCTGGCTGCCCGCACGCTGGCACGACGCTCTGTTGCGTGGCCAGCCACGCAAACCCCGCGTCGGCGAGTCGGGTGCCACGGACATTCCCGGGCTGGGGCCTCCTGCCCGTTGACGCCACGATCCGAACGACCGCTGACCCAGAACACAACCAGAACCGAGGAGACCCCTTCCGATGGCCGCATCAGCCCCCCTTGCCAGCACCGCCCCGCCGAGCGCCACCCGGCAGATGATCGCGCTCATCGGCGCGGGCCCCTCGGGCCTGGCCGGCGCCCGCAACCTGCAGAAACTGGGCGTTCCTTTCCAGGGCTTCGAGGCCTACAGCGACGTGGGTGGGCTGTGGAACATGGCCAACCCGAGCTCCACGGTCTACGAGTCGGCACACCTGATTTCCAGCAAGCGCATGACGGAGTTCACCGAATTTCCCATGGCCGAATCGGTGGCCGACTACCCCAGTCACCGCGAGCTGCTGGATTACTTCCGCGCGTTTGCCCAAGCTTTTGACCTGTACCGGCACTACCGCTTCAACACCCGCGTGCTCAAGGTCGAGCCGGTGTCCGATGCCCCCGACACGCTGTGGCGCCTGACCACCCAGACCGGTGACGCGGCGCCCGAGGTGGCCGAATACAAAGGGGTGGTGATCGCCAACGGCACCCTGGCCGAGCCCAACGTGCCGAAGTTCACGGGCGCGTTTTCGGGCGAGCTCTGGCACACCGCCCACTACAAGCGCGCAACGCAGTTCACGGGCAAACGCGTGCTGATCGTGGGCGCGGGCAACTCGGGTTGCGACATCGCGGTGGACGCGGTGCATCACGCCAGCAGCGTGGACATTTCGGTGCGCCGTGGCTACTACTTCGTGCCCAAGTACGTGTTCGGCAAGCCGGCCGACACGGTCGGCGGCAAGCTCACCCTGCCACCCTGGCTCAAGCAGCGCATCGACAGCACCATCCTCAAGTGGTTCACTGGCGACCCGGTGCGTTTTGGTTTCCCCAGGCCGACCTACCGGATGTACGAGTCGCATCCGGTGGTGAACTCGCTCATCCTGTACCACATCGGGCACGGCGACGTGGGCGTGCGCGCCGACATCGAACGGCTCGACGGCCCCACCGTGCACTTCAAGGACGGCACGGCGAAGGACTACGACCTCATCGTCACCGCCACCGGGTACAAGCTGCACTACCCCTTTCTGGACCATGCCCTGCTCAACTGGCAGGGCATGGCGCCACAACTCCACCTCAACATCTTCGCGCCCGGTTTCGACCGCTTGGCGGTGCTGGGGATGGTGGAGGCCAGCGGTCTGGGTTGGCAAGGCCGCTACGAGCAGGCCGAGCTGGTGGCCCGTTACCTGAAGGCGCTGGACACCGGTGGGCCACAGGCCACCGCGCTCCAGGCCGCCAAGCTGGGGCCTCCCCCCGACCTCTCGGGCGGCTACAGATACCTGCAGCTCGAACGCATGGCCTATTACGTCCACAAGGACACCTACCGCAACGCGGTCCGCGCCGCCGCGCAGGCCTTCCAGTAAGCCCACCGGAGCCCTGCCATGCTGCCTGTCGACGAGATCCGTCTGAACTTCAACCCCGCCGCGCTGGTGGCGCTCAACGCGGTGCTGGCGTTCCTGATGTTCGGCATCGCGCTGGACACCCGTGTGGAGGACTTCCGGCGCGTGCTTCGCATGCCGCTGGCTTTTGCGGTGGGCGTGGGGGCGCAGTTCGTGGTGCTGCCGGCCATCACCTACGTGCTCACGCTGATGCTGGGCGTGACGCCCAGCGTTGCGCTGGGCATGATCCTGGTGGCCTGTTGTCCGCCGGGCAACATCAGCAACATCCTCACGCACCGGGCCAAAGGCAACGTGGCGCTGAGCGTGTCGATGACGGCGGTCTCCAACGCCATCGCCATCGTCGCCATGCCGCTGAACTTCGCGTTCTGGGGCGGCCTGCACCCCACGGCCTCGGCGCTGTTGCGCACCATCTCGCTGGACCCGCTGGAGATGGCGGTGCACATCCTCATCATCATCGGCCTGCCCTTTGCGCTGGGCATTGCCTGCGCCCACCGTTTTCCCAGCTGGACAGCGCGCTTCAAGAAGCCGATGCGGATACTGAGTTTCCTCACGCTGATCGCCTTCATCGTGGGAGCCATCGCGGGCAACTGGCGCTATTTCCTGGACTATGTGGGTCTGGTCATCGTCGCGGTGGCGCTGCACGATGCCCTCGCCTTTGGCACCGGTTGGGTCTGCGCACGGGCATTCGGCCTGGCCGACTACGACCGCCGCGCGCTGTCCATCGAGGTGGGGATCCGCAATGCCGGCCTGGGTCTGGTGCTGGTCTTCGGCTTCTTCGGCGGACTGGGCGGCATGGCGGTCGTCGCCGGTGTCTGGGGGTTCTGGGACATCATCGCCGGTCTCGCGCTGGCGAGCTGGTGGGGCCGGCACCCGCCCCTGACGGCGCAGGAGGTGGCCCCATGAGCGCAGCGCCGGGCCGTTCCCAAGCAAGCTCGCACCGCAGCCCGCAGGGCGAAGGTACACCAGTGAGCGCAGCGCCGGGCCGTTCCCAAGCAAGCTCGCACCGCAGCCCGCAGGGCGAAGGTACACCAGTGAGCGCAGCGGGGGAACAAGCGGCCACTGTGCGAGCCCGGCGGGTGCTGGTGACGGGCGGTGATGGTTTCCTGGGACGCGGCGTGGTGGCTGCATTGGCGCGGCGCGAGGGCACCGACGCGGTGGTGGCGCTGGACGTGCGCGAGGTGCCGGCCGAGCGCCGCGTGCCGGGCGTGACCTACCACCCGCAGGACGTGCGCGACCCGCTGGTTGCCGACACCCTGCGCGAGCACGCGATCGACACGGTGGTCCACCTGGCCTCGATCGTCACTCCCGGCCGCGGTTCGAGCCGGGCCTTCGAATACGACGTGGACGTCAACGGCACGCGCAATGTGCTGCAGGCCTGCCTGGCCGCGAACGTGCGCCACATCGTGGTTTCGTCCAGTGGCGCTGCCTATGGCTACCACGCCGACAACCCGGCATGGATCACCGAGTCCGATGCCTTGCGCGGCAACGACAGCTTCGCCTATTCGCACCACAAGCGGCTGGTGGAAGAGATGCTGGCCCAGTGGCGGCAGGAGCACCCCGCGCTGGCGCAGACGGTGCTGCGCATTGGCACCATCCTCGGCGAGCGGGTGGACAACCAGATCACGGCGCTGTTCGAAAAGCCGCGCCTGCTGGCCATCCGGGGCAGCGACAGTCCGTTCGTCTTCATCTGGGATGAGGACGTCACCGGCGCCCTGCTGCGTGCGCTGGAGGGACTGGCACCGGGCTGCTACAACCTGGCGGGCGACGGGGCGCTGACGCTCCAGCAGATCGCGGCACGCCTGGGCAAACGCACCCGCGTGTTGCCGGCCGGTCTGCTCCAGGCGGCACTGGCCGTGGGCTCACGCCTGGGGCTCACGCGCTATGGCCCTGAGCAACTGGATTTCCTGCGCTACCGGCCGGTCTTGCTGAACACGGCGCTCAAGCAGCAGTTGGGCTACGTGCCGGCCAAGACCAGCGCACAGGCCTTCGACGCCCTGGTGGCCGCTCGGGCGCGGCAGGGCCGGCCGCTGGCGCAGGGGCCACAGGCGTGAACGCCACGCCCCTGTCAACGGGCGACCTGTTGCGCGCCTTCGCCGTGATCGTCATCTGGGGTCTGAACTTCGTGGTCATGAAGCTCGGCCTGCAGACGCTCAGCCCCATGCTGCTGGGCGCCTTGCGCTACGTGGTGGCCTCCTTGCCGTTCCTGCTGTTCGTGCCGCGGCCGGCTTTGCCCTGGCGTTTCCTCGTGGCGTACGGTCTGGCCCAGGGCGTGGGGCAGTTCGGTTTGTTGTTTCTCGGGCTGCACTGGGGCATGACGGCGGGTATGGCCTCGGTGGTCATGCAGACACAGGCCTTCTTCACGCTGCTCATGGCGGCAACCCTGCTGGGCGAACCGGCCCGCCGCTCGCAATGGCTGGGACTGGGCATCGCCTTTGCCGGCCTGCTGCTGATCGCCGGCTCACACGGCGAGGGTGCGCAGCAGATGACGCTGATCGGCTTCGTGCTGACCGCGGGCGCTGCCTTCATGTGGGCGGTGTCCAACCTGGTGGTTCGTCGGGCCACGCAAACGGGCAGCTACGAACCCTTTGCCTTCATCGTCTGGAGCAGTCTGGTGCCCATCCTGCCGTTCTTTGCGCTGGCGGCCTGGGTCGACGGGCCGCAGGCTGTGGGGTCGCAACTGGCCGGGTTCGATGGCAAGGCCGCGTTCGCGGTGCTCTACCTGGGCCTGCTGGCGACCCTGCTGGCCTACACCTTGTGGACCCGCCTCCTGCAACGCCACCCGGCCGGGCGGGTGACGCCGTTTTCGCTGCTCGTGCCGGTGGTGGGGCTGCTCGCGGCCACGTACTTTCTGGGCGAGCGGGTGGCGCCTTGGCAGTGGGTGGGCACGGCGGCTGTGCTGACCGGGATGGGGGTCAACCAGCTGGGTGGCCGCTGGGGCCGGGGCGGGCGCTGACCCGCACCCACCGGAGCGGATTCAGCTGGCGAGGGCGGCTTTCACCGCGGCCGAGACCTGGCCCATGTCGGCCTTGCCGGCCAGGCGGGTCTTGACCGCGCCCATGACCTTGCCCATGTCGCCGGGGCCGGTGGCGCCCAGCTCGGTCACGATGGCCTTGACCTCGGCGGCCACTTCCTCTGCCGACAGTCGCGCGGGCAGGTAGGCCTGCAGCACCTTGATTTCGGCGGACTCCTTGTCGGCCAGGTCCATGCGGTCGGCCTTGGTGAAGGCTTCGACGCTGTCCTTGCGCTGCTTGATCAGCTTGTCGACGATGGCGATGACCATGGTGTCGTCCAGCTCCACGCGCTCGTCCACTTCCTTCTGCTTCATCGCGGCGGTCAGCAGGCGGATGGTGCCCAGGCGCTCGCTGTCCTTGGCGCGCATGGCGGCCTTCATGTCTTCGGTGATCTGTTCTTTCAGGCTCATGGTGTGCTCTCGTTCAATCGCAAAACCTGCGATTTTCGCAGACGGTCTTGTGGATCAGGTGTTTTCGAGCGCCAGCAGCTCGTCCACCGTCTGCCGGCGCCGGATCAGGCGGTGCGCATCGCCATCCACCAGCACCTCGGCCGCGAGAGGGCGCGTGTTGTAGTTGCTGGACATGGACGCGCCATAGGCTCCCGCGTCGTGCAGCACCAGCAGGTCGCCCACGCGGGCTTCGGGCAGCTCGCGCGTGAGCACCACGCCGCCTTCGGCCTGGGTGAACACGTCGCCCGACTCGCACAGCGGGCCGGCGACCACGGTGGTGGTCTGCGGGCGCGGGGTGTCATCGGCAGGGATCAGGCTCATGCCGTGGAAGGCGCCGTACATGGACGGGCGCATCAGGTCCGAGAAGCCCGCGTCCACCAGGGTGAAGCGGTTGCCGCCCATGGGCTTGGTGGCACGCACCTCGGTGAGCAGCACGCCGGCCTCGGCCACGAGGTAGCGGCCGGGTTCGATCTCCAGGTGCACCGCGTGGCCGAGGTGGGCGCCGATCTCGCGCCGCGCGGCGTCCCAGAGGCTGAAATAGTGCGCGGTGTCGATGGGCGCTTCACCCTCGCGGTAAGGGATGGACAGGCCGCCGCCGGCCGAGATGGCCTGCAGGTCGGCGCCGCAGCCCTTGACTAGGTCCACCATGGCGCTGCACACCTGCTGCAGGTGGCCGTAGTCCACGCCCGAGCCGATGTGCATGTGCAGGCCCACGAGCCGCAGGCCGTGCTGCGCCACCGCGGCCAGCGCGGCGGGCAGCTCGGTGTGCCAGATGCCGTGTTTGCTGTGTTCACCGCCGGTGTTGGTCTTGTTGCTGTGGCCGTGGCCGAAGCCGGGGTTGATGCGCAGCCAGACCGCGTGGTCGGGCGAGACGGCGCCCAGCTGGTGCAGCATGTCGATGGAGCCGGCGTTCACCGGCACCCGGTGCTCCACCACGGTGGCCAGCGTGGCCTGGTCGAACAGGTCGGCGGTGAAGACGATGCCGGAGGCGCCTTGGGCGTCGGGTGCTGCGGTGTACCCAGCGGCCAGTGCGCGCTCGATCTCGCCCCGCGAGACCGCGTCCACCACCACGCCCTGCTCGCGCATCAGCCGCAGCAGGTGGGTGTTGGAGTTGGCTTTCTGGGCAAAACGGATGGTGTCGAAGGCGCGCAGGTCGGCGATGCGCTGGCGGATGGTGGCGGCGTCGTAGACCCACAGCGGGGTGCCGTGCTGGCGGGCGAGGGACTGGAGGAGGGCGGGGGCAAAGGGATTCATGCCGCCGATGATCCGGGTTTCTTTCATATTGAGCAATGCCAGATAATCGCGTTGTCATTCAAATTTGATATGAAACTGACCCACCGCCAGATCGACTTCTTCCGCGCCGTGATGGGCACCGGCCACGTCACGCGCGCGGCCGAGTTGCTGCACACCTCGCAGCCGACGGTGAGCCGCGAGCTGGCGCGGCTGGAACAGGTGCTGGGTTTTGCCCTGTTCGATCGGATCAAAGGGCGCCTCAAACCCACGGTGCGGGCGCTGGCGCTGATGGAGGAGGTCGAGCAGTCCTACGTGGGGCTGGAGCGCATCGCGGCCACGGCGGTGGCGCTGCAGGCCTATGCCCAGGGGCGGTTGCAGCTGGCCTGCCTGCCCGCGCTGTCGCACGCGCTGTTGCCCGACGCGGTCCGACGGTTTGTGCAGCGACAGCCCGCAGCGGCCGTGAGCCTGACACCCATCGAGTCGCCCCAGCTGGAGGCGGCGCTGGCCGAGCAGCGCTTCGACCTGGGCCTGTCTGAGCGCTTTGAGGCGCCCGCAGCCTGCACGCTGCAGACGCTGCTGGTGGCTGACGAGGTGTGTGTGTTGCCCGCCAGCCATCCGCTGGCGTGCAAGGTGCGGCTGGCGCCGGACGACTTCGCGGGCCAGTCCTTCATCAGCTTCGCGCCGACCGACCCTTACCGTCAGCAGGTGGACGCGCTGTTCGCGGCCGCCGGGGTGGAGCGCGGCCTGCGGCTGGAGACGCCGAGCGCGGTGTCGGTGTGTGCGCTGGTGCGCCAGGGGCTGGGTCTGGGGATCGTCAACCCGCTGACGGCGCTGGAGCTGACAGGGGAGGGCATGGTCGTGCGGCCGCTGTCGGTGAGCATCCCGTTTCATGTGGCGCTGATCCGGCCAGCCTGGCGGGCCGAACACCCGCTGCGGGGCGCTTTTGAGGCGGCGCTGGCCGAGGCGGTGGATGCCTTGCAGGCGCGGCTGGCCCGGACCGTACAGACGTAAAAAAACCCGCTGCAGCGTCCCGAGCGGGTTTTTTGTGCGCCCCGGCAGGCCGGGACAGCGATCAGTACAGCTTCTTGGGCAGCTGCATCGAGCGCACGCGCTTGTAGTGGCGCTTGACGGCGGCGGCCTTCTTGCGCTTGCGCTCAGCGGTGGGCTTTTCGTAGAACTCGCGGGCGCGCAGGTCGGTCAGCAGGCCGAGTTTTTCGATGGTGCGCTTGAAGCGACGCAGAGCGACGTCAAAGGGCTCGTTGTCTTTTACACGGATGGTCGTCATTGAAGAAGAAATTCCAGAATGCACAGAAAGAGGATGAACGGGAAGATCGGGCCCAGGCATCGTTTCTGCAAAGTTCCCCCGCCTGTTAACTAGTATTGGCCGACGGGGGTTTGCCAGCAAAGCCTTGGATTATAGCCTTGTCACGCTGATTTTCCAGCCCTTTGCCGCCTTTCATGGGCGCCAGCGGCCGGCTTCAGGCGGTTTTCTGTTCCGAAAGGGCCACGGCGCAGGCGTGGGCACTGGCCCAGGCCCACTGGAAGTTGTAGCCACCCAGCCAGCCCGTCACGTCCACCACCTCGCCGATGAAGTACAGCCCGGGCTGCTTCGACGCCATGGTCTGGGACGAGAGTTCGCGCGTGTCCACGCCGCCGAGCGTGACCTCGGCCTTTTTGTAGCCTTCGCTGCCGGTGGGCGTGAGTTCCCATCGCGAGAGGCGTTCGGCCAGCCGGGCCAGGGCCTTGTCCGAGGCTTCGCTGATGGGGCGCTGCCAATCCTTGTCCTGCGCCACCCAGGCATCGGCCAGCCGGCTGGGCACGAGGGCGGCCAGCTCGTTGGCGATCAGCTTGCGCGACGTGGCCTTGGCGCGCGCCAGGGCCGCGGGCAGGTCCACCTCGGGCGCCAGGTTGATGCGGATCGGCGTGCCTTCGCGCCAGTAGCTGGAAATCTGCAGCACGGCCGGGCCGGAGAGGCCGCGGTGGGTGAACAACAGGTCTTCGGCGAAGGACATGCGGGTCTTCTTGTCGCCGGTCTCGATCAGCACCGGCAACGACAGTCCGGACAGACCTGCATACGGTGCCCAGGCTTCGCCATCAAAAGTGAGCGGCACCAGACCGGGGCGCGGCTCCACGGTGCGCAGGCCGAACTGCTTCGCCATTCGGTAGCCGAAATCGGTGGCGCCGATCTTCGGAATGGACAGGCCGCCGGTGGCGATCACCACCGCGCGGCTCGACACCGTGCCGCGCTCGGTGTCGATCTGGTACGAGCCGTCGCCCGCCACGCGCAGGGCCTTGACGCCGCAGGGCTGCCAGCGTTGTACGCCGCCGGCCTCGCATTCGGCCAGCAGCAGGGCGATCAGGTCTTCGGCCGAGCGGTCGCAGAACAGCTGGCCCTTGTGTTTCTCGTGGAAGGTGATGCCGTGTTTCTGCATCAGCGCGATGAAGTCGGCCGGCGTGTAGCGCGAGAGCGCCGAGCGACAGAAGTTCGGGTTCTCGCTCAGGAAGTGTTTGTGCGGCGCGCGCGGATCGATGTCGCGGTTGGTGAAGTTGGCCCGGCCGCCGCCCGAGATGCGGACCTTCTCCGCGACCTTCTCGCTGTGGTCGAGCACCAGCACACGCAGGCCGCGCTGGCCCGCGACACCGGCACAGAAAAGACCGGCCGCACCCGCGCCGATGACGATGGCGTCGAAATCTTGCATGGCGCGCAGTGTAGGCGCACGGACCGGCGGGGGTGCTCTACCGTCCTCTGCTGCGTTCGGCCAGCACCGCCGCCTTGCGCGTGAGCCGGTCGATTTCGCCGGTGATGTCCGACAGCACGTTGGCCACCACGGCGAATTCGCGGCCGTGTTGCCCGGCCCGCGCGGCCATGACCTGCGCGTTGAAGCTCACCACCTTGGCCTCCTTGGCCACGCTCTGGATGTCGTCCACGATGCCCACCAGTTCCTTCATCAGGGCGTCCGAGTGGGCCTTGGCGACCTCGTCGAACGCGGTGGTCGCGGTGTTGAGGGCTTCGAGGATGCGATCGGTGTGACCGACCAGTTCGGCCGTGGTGGCGGACACGCGCGGGCTGTGCGCCTCGATCTGGTCGAGCGCGCTGCGCATGAGCTGCATGAAAGCCTGCACGACGGGGCCGACCCCGCGCGGGCCCTGGTAGGTTTCGGTGATCTTGCGCGCGCTGGCGGGATCGAGCTGTGCGGTGGTGGCCTGCAGGTGTTGCTGGCTTTCGGTGAACATGCGCAGGCTGCGCTGGGCGGCGCGGTGCCATTCGGCGTCACCGCTGGCGGCCAGCACGGTCTGCAGGATCATGCGCTGCGAGAGCATGCGCTGGCGCGCGGCGAGGTTGACCAGCGACAGGCCGGCGATGTGGTCCGGCGTGTCCTGGCGCGATGGGGCGGGGCTTCGGGTGGCGAGTTGTGTCATGGCCGACACCAAGCAATCGCCGGGCCACCGTTGAGCATGTCTTGGCGGCGCACGGCTTTGCGCCCGCGAAACGCCCAGGCGGCGCGCGACAGCGGCAGATCCATCGCGGCTCAGCCGGTCAGGCCCTTGGTGCGGCGGAACAGGTCGTGTGGGTCGTACCGGGCCTTGAGCGCCGCCAGCCGGTCGAGGTTGGCCCTGCCGTAGGCCGCCTGGATGCGTTCGGCACCTTCTTCTTCGGTCAGAAAATTGATGTAGGTTCCGCCGGTGGAGCAGTCCCGGGTGGCCTCGAAACAATCGCGCGCCCAGCCGATCTGGGTGCTGTCGTCTTCGGGCTTCTCCCAGGAGGCCGCGATGTTGAGCACGTAGGCGGCGTCGCGGTTGCCGGCGGGCGAATGGCCGGCGCTCTGCTCGCCCAGTGCGCCCTGGATCTGGAACATCAGCAAGGCCGAAAACGGCGAAGTGATGCGCCCGGCGTGCTCCACCGCCAGGTCCATCAGCGAGGGCCCGATGTCCGAGAGGTAGTGCGATTTCCAGTAGTAGCGCCGGCCCTTGGGCTGGGTGGCGTCGAGCAGGCTCTGCATCTGCACGTAGGGCCGCCGCATCACCGTGTCGGCCACCGGCCGGGCCACCTCGCGCAGGGGGGCGAGCAGGGCGTTGGCCTCGGCCGCGTCGCCGGTGTGGCAGACAAAGATCGCGGCCATCGGCTGGCCGTGGATCTCGGGCGGCAGCCAGGGCGCGGGCGGGGCGACACGCAGCACCGCCACGCTGGTCATCTCCCGCGGCGCCCGGGCACTGACGTCGCGGTAGGCCTGCAGCACCTGGCGCGCGTCGGCACCGTGCCAGGCGATGGCGCCGCCCAGGATCTCGGGCCCGACCGGGAACAGCCGGTACTCGAAGGCGGTGACGACGCCAAAATTGCCGCCCCCGCCACGCAGGGCCCAGAACAGCTCGGCGTGCTCGTCGGCAGACGCCCGCAGCACCTGGCCGTCGGCCATGACCACCTCCATCGAGACCAGGGTGTCGCAGGTCCAGCCGTGGCGGCGTGTGAGGTAGCCAAAGCCACCGCCCAGCGTGAGCCCGGCGATGCCGGTGGTGGACACGAAGCCGAGCACCGCCGCCAGCCCGTGGAGCTGCGTCTCGCGGTCCAGGTCGGCCAGGGTGCAGCCGGCCTGCGCGCAGGCCGTGCGCCCCGCCGGGTCCACCCAGATGCCGCGCAGCAGCGACATGTCGATCATCAGGCCGCCCTCGCTGGTGGCCAGGCCGGCGATGTTGTGGCCGCCCGAGCGCACCGACAGCAACAAGCGGTGCTGCGCCGCGAAGCGCACGGCCTGCACCACATCGACCGTGCCGGTGCAGCGCGCGATCAGCCCGGGGCGGCGGTCGATCATGCCGTTCCAGAGCTTGCGTGTCTCGTCGAAGGCGGCGTCCTGCGGCGTCAGCAGCACGCCCCTGAAGCCGGCTTTGAAGGCCGCGCAGGCGTCGGCCGGAACCTCGACCGGGCGGCCGTCCAGGCCTGTCAGATGCATGTTCATGGTGTTTCTCCTGATGGTCAGTGGGTGGTTGAAGGAGCCGCCGGGGCCCCGGCGCTGTTGTCGTCGCTGAAGTGCACCGCCGCTGCGGGCGCGCGGTTCACCCGGAGCTGGAAGATGTCGGGGCGCGCGTAGTGCCCGCTGACGTCGAGCGCCCGCCGCGCCGGTGCCACGCGCGCGGTGTCGATCTCCGCGTACAGGATGCCGGCCTCGCACCGCATCGGTCCGGCAACCACCCGACCCTGCGGGTCCACCACGGCGGAGTCGCCGGCGTTGATCCATTCGTCCGGGTCCGGGAACAGCTGGGCGCGGCCGGGGAAATCGTCGGGGATGTCGCTGCCGCGCAGCGCGACACCGCTGCCGATCACCCAGCACCGGCCTTCGAGTGCGATGTGCCGCAGGGTGCTGATCCAGGCGTCGCCGCAGTCGTAGGTGGGCGCCACATACACCTGTACCCCCTGGGCGTAGAGCGCGTAGCGCGCCAGCGGCATGTAGTTTTCCCAGCAGATGAGCGTGCCGATGCGCCCGGCCGGCGTGTCCACGGCGCGCAGGCCCGAGGCATCGCCGAAGCCGTGCACCATGCGCTCCGGGTTGGTCGGCATGAGCTTGCGGTGGCGGTTGAGCACCTGGCCATCGGGCCCGATCACCACCACGCTGTTGTAGAGCGTGCCGCCCCCGGTGGCGCGCTCCGCCTCGCAGAGGCCGCAGACGACCGTGACGGCCTGCTGGCGCGCCGCCTCGCACAGCGGGTGCAGGTCGCCGGCGGCCAGGTCCACCGCGTGGGCCTGCAGCTGGGCGTGCAACTGCCCCATCAGGGCGCCGTCCCTGCCAGCGGCGAGCCGCCAGATCCAGGCCGGATAACCGGGAATGAACGACTCCGGCAGCACCACCAGCGTAGCGCCGGCGGCAGCGGCTTCACCGACGGCGGCGATGGCACGGTCCAGGGTGGCACGCTGGTCGAGCAGCACGGGCGGGCGCTGGATGATGGCGACGGTGGTCATGGCTGGTTCCTTGGGGCGCTCCGGGCTGGAGACGTCCCCAGATTGCGCGTGACAGGCCGGCTTGACCAGTCCAGAATCTGAAGCGTTTGCCGATCAGCAGCCGGAACCGAGGGTCACCCGATGACGGACAGCTACAGCCAGTTCTGCACCGTGGCGCGGGGCGCCGAAGCGTTGTGTGAGCGCTGGACACCGCTGGTGGTGCGCGAACTGCTGTGTGGCAGCCGGCGCTTCAACGACCTGCACCGTGGGGTGCCGCGCATGTCCACCAGCCTGCTGGCGCAGCGCCTGCGGCACCTGGAGGAGATCGGCGTGGTGCGGCGCAGCGCGGTGGGCAAGGTCTGGGAGTACGCCCTGACCGACGCGGGCGAAGAGTTGCGTCCCATCATCATGGCGCTGGGCCACTGGGGTGCGCGCTGGATCGGCAGCCGCCTGCGCGATGACGAGCTGGACGCGGGGCTGCTGATGTGGGACATCCGGCGCTTCGTGCGCCTGGACGAATGCCCGGCCCATGCCGTGGTGGTGCATTTCCGGTTTCGCGACGCCCGCTCGGGCGAAAAAACCTGGTGGCTGGTGGTCGAAGAAGGTGCGGCTGACCTGTGCCGCGACGACCCCGGCCGTGAACTCACCCTGGTCGTGGACTCGACGGTGCGCGCACTGACCGAGGTCTGGACCGGCGACAGGTCACCGCAAGAGGTGCTGAGCAGCCGGGACCTGCGCGTGGAAGGGGCGCGTCACGAAGCGCAGAGCCTCTGGCGCTGGCTCGGCGCCAGCGTCTTCGCCGAGACACGCCGCAGCGCCAGACCCGCGGTCGTGAGCGACGCGCGCCCGCCGGCGTGACGGCGCTGTGCGCGGGCTGTGAAACTTCAGAAACGGAGGTTGGCGACCCGGCGATCGGGGGTGTCGTGGAAGGTGTCGGGTTGGGCGATGGCGGCCACGCCGCGCACCACGTCACCCACCACGATCACGGCCGGGCTGCCCAGCTGTTCGCGGGCGATGGTGGCGCGCAACTCACCCAGCGTGCTGAGCGCGTGGCGCTGCTGGGGCAGGCTGGCGTGCTGGATGATGGCCAGCGGCGTGCTGGCGGGCAGGCCGGTCAGCAGATCGGCCTCGATCTGCTCGGCGCTGGACACGCCCATGTAGATCACCAGCGTGAGCCTGGCGTCGCGTGCGGTGGCGGCGAGCTGCTGCCAGTCGGTGCCCGCGTCGCCGGGCTTGGCGTGGCCGGTGATGAAGACCACGCCGTGCGCGTGATCGCGGTGCGTGAGCGGGGCGCCGAGCGAAGTCAGGCCGGCCAGGCCGGCGGTGATGCCGTTGAGCACCTGCACCTCGATGCCGGCTTCGCGCAGGTGCTCCACTTCTTCACCGCCGCGCCCGAAGATGAAGGGGTCGCCGCCCTTGAGTCGCACCACCACCTCGCCTTCGCGCGCGGCCATGATCATGAGCTTTTCGATGAAGGCCTGCGGCGTGCTCTTGCAGCCGCCGCGTTTGCCCACATGCACGATGCGCGCCTTGGGGGACGCGTGCTCCAGCACCGCATCGCTGACCAGGTCGTCCACCAGCAGCACGGTGGCGGCGGCGATGGCTTTGGCGGCCTTGATGGTGAGCAGTTCCGGGTCGCCCGGGCCGGCGCCGACGAGGGTGACGGTGCCGGGGTCGAACCGGGTGGTGGATGCGGTGACGGTGGCGGGCATGTTCATGGTGGGTTGACCTCTGGAACGGCAGTTGTCTCTGCGGTCTGTGTTGTGGGCTGATGCTGCACTTCTCGCAAGATGTGTTCCACCTGCAGCGCGATCGGTGCGGGCACCGGGCGTTCGCCGTCGAGCACCGAGCGGATGTAGGCCGCGGTGCTCGCCGCGTCCACTTCGCGTGGCAGATCGGGGAGGCTGGCCAGTGGGCCGTCCTGCGCGGCCTGCAGCAGGTGGCGCTGGCCGTCGCGGAAGGCTTCCATCTGCGGCGTGCGGCGCGCATCGGCCACCGGCTCGCCTTCGGTGCCGCGCAGCAGCAGCGCGTGCGCACCGGTCAGGGCGAAAGTTTCAGCCATGGAGACGGCGTATTCGGGGTGCGTGTAACTGCCCACGATCAGCGTCCGGCCTTCGCAAGGGTTCATGAGCTTGACCAGGCTGTGCGCCGGGTTGCGCAGGCCGACGGCGCGGCGCACGTCGAGCAGGCGCTTGAGGCCGGGCAACAGCACCTCGGTGGGCACAAAAGCCAGCTCGCCCGCACCGAGCGCGGGCACGCTGCGCGCCGCTGCGATACCCAGTGCCGCGAACACGGCCTCGCTGGTCACGCGGCGGTCTTCGGTGGCCGTGCCGTGCACCAGCACCGGCACGCCGCGGCGCGCCAGCAGCAGGGCCAGCAGGGGCGTGAGCACCGGCAGTTTGCGTGCACCGTTGTAGCTCGGCAGCACCACGGTGGTGAGGCCGTTGTCCGGCACGCGCTGCAGGCGGGCATGGGTGGCATCCAGGAAGCCGGCCATCTCCTGCGGCGTCTCGCCCTTGATGCGCATGGCGAGGCAGAAACCGCCGATTTCGAGGTCGGTCACCGCGCCGTCGAGCACCTGGCCCAGCAGGTCGGTGGCCGGCTCGCGCTGCAGCGAACGCGCGCCGTCTTTGCCGCGACCGATGTCCTTGATGTAGTGGCTGATGCTCATGGGTGGCGATTGTCCGGCAAGCCAGATGACTTCGGGTTATATGCAGGCTGTCACGCCACCTGCAGCACATGCCCGGTCGCCGGGTGGGCGCGCACCAGGCGCCGCAGCTCGGGGATGCAGGAACCGCAGTTGGTGCCGCACTTGAGCCCGCTTTGCAGCGCGGCCAGGCGCTGGTCGTTGGTGCCGTGGTTGGACTTCAACTGTGCGCCGATGTCGTCTTCGCTCACGTTGAAACAGGTGCAGACCTGCTTGCCCTTGGCCACCACCGCCACCGGCGCCTTGGCGCCCGGCATCAGCAGCAGGCGGCCGTAGGCCTCGGCCGGCAGTTCGTCCTGCAGCAGCGGCTTGATCCAGGCTTCGGCGCGCACGTCGCCCGCGAGCACAAAACCTTCGAGCCGGGTGGCGCCTTCGGTGCGCAGCAGGCGCGCGGTGCGGCGCTGGCCCAGCCGCTTGTCCACGTAGCGCAGCGCATCGGTGCCGCCCAGGCCGAGCAGGGCCTCGATGCGTTCGATCACCGCGGCTTCGGGCGCCTCGTGCGCCGCGGCGCGGAACAGCACGCCGCTGCGTTCGCGGCCAAAGGGCACGCAGGAAGCGAATTCGAACGAAGGCATCAGCGCGCGCAGTTCGGATTCCGCGGACAGCGCCCGGTCGGCGGGCAACCAGGCCACGGCCAGCAGGTTCCAGGCCAGTTCGGCTTTGAGGATCTTGACCGCCGCGTGTTTCAGCTCGGGCTGCTTCGACGTCGGGCAGTAGGCCGAGGTGGTCAGCGCGTTGACGCCGGCCAGCGGCTCGCCGTGGCTGTCGCGTCCGCTCAGGTATTCCGCGCCCCAGTGCATGGCGATGAAGGCCTGCGACAGGCCGATTTCTTTGCTGGCCTGCAGCGGCAGCACGATGGAGCCGCGCTTGCTGGTGACGTGCACCAGGTCGCCGTCTTTCAGGCCGCGGCGCTCCATGTCCTGCGGGTGCAGCTGCACCGCGGGCTCGGCCACGTGGCCGAACAGGCGGCCCAGCGTGCCGGTGCGTGTCATGCCGTGCCACTGGTCGCGCAGGCGGCCGGTGGTGAGCGAGAACGGAAACCGCGATTCGCGCGGCTCGGCCAGCGGGCGGAAGGGCAGGGCGGCGAAGCGGGCCCTGCCGTCGGCGGTGGGGAACACACCGTCGGCGTAGAGGCGGACCTTCCCCTGTGTTTCGCCTTCGCGCAGCGGCCATTGCTGCGGGCCTTGCTCGTCCAGCATTTCGTACGAGAGGCCGGTGATGTCGAGGTCGCGGCCACGGGTGGACTCGCGGTGTTCGAGCCAGATGGATTCGGCGTCGGGGTAGGGGAACAGCGTGGGCTGGCCGGGGCGCAGCGCGGTTTCGAGCCGCTGCGCGAAGTCGACCACAATGCGCCAGTCGTGCCGGGCCTCGCCGGGCGCGGGCACGGCGGTGCGCACCCGGCTGATGCGGCGTTCGCTGTTGGTGACGGTGCCTTCCTTTTCGCCCCAGGTGGTGGCGGGCAGCAGCAGGTCGGCCCAGTCGCAGGTGGCGGCGGTGGCGTAGGCCTCCTGCACCACGACGAACTCGGCGCGCTCCAGCGCGCGGCGCACCGCGGCCTGGTCGGGCATGGACTGCGCCGGGTTGGTGCAGGCGATCCACAGCGCCTTGATCTCGCCGTCGGCCGCGGCCTGGAACATCTCCACGGCGGTCTTGCCGGGCTTCGAGGGCACGTCGGCCACGCCCCAGAGCGCGGCCACTTCGGCGCGGTGCGCCGGGTTGCCCATGTCGCGGTGCGCGCTCAGCAGGTTGGCCAGGCCACCGACTTCGCGCCCGCCCATGGCATTGGGCTGGCCGGTCAGGCTGAATGGGCCGGCGCCGGGCTTGCCGATCTGGCCGGTGGCCAGGTGCAGGTTGATCAGGGTGGCGTTTTTCGCCGTGCCGCTGCTGCTCTGGTTCAGGCCCTGGCAGTAGAGGCTGAGCGTGGCCGGCGAGGTGGCGAACCACTGGGCCGCGGTGAACAGGTCTTCCTTCTTCAGGCCGCAGACCTGGGCCACGTGCTCGGGCGTGCACTCGCGCACCAGCGCCTTCAGTTCGTCGAAGCCGGTGGTGTGTGCGGCGATGTAATCGGCGTTGATCCAGCCTTCCCACAACATGATGTGCAGCAGGCCGTGGAACAGCATCACGTCGCTGCCGGGCTGGAGGGGCAGGAACAGGTCGGCCAGCTCGGCGGTGTCGGTGCGGCGCGGGTCGGCCACGATCACCTTCATGGCCGGGTTCTTTTTCTTTGCTTCCTCGATGCGGCGGAACAGCACCGGGTGCGCATAGGCCGCGTTGCTGCCGACGATGAACAGGCAGGCGGCGTGGTTCACGTCGTCGTAGCAGGCCGGCGGCGCGTCGGCGCCCAGCGTGGCCTTGTAGCCGGCCACCGCGCTGCTCATGCACAGGCGCGAGTTGGTGTCCACGTTGTTGGTGCCGATCAGGCCCTTGGCCAGCTTGTTGAAGACGTAGTAGTCCTCGGTCAGCAGCTGGCCGCTGATGTAGAAGCCCACGGCGTCGGGGCCGTGTTCGGTGATCGTCTTTGCAAAGCGGTCGGCGGCGAGATCCAGCGCCGCGTCCCAGGCGATGGGCGTGGGAGCGGCCTGGCGCGCCAGGCGTTGCAGCGGCTGCAGCAGGCGGGTCTGGCGCGCCAGTTCGGGCGTGGCCGTGAGGTGCAGCGTGGTGCCCTTGGTGCAGAGCTTGCCGAAGTTCGCCGGGTGGTCCGGGTCACCGCGCACGCCGGTGATCTGCTGCCCCTCGGTTTCGATGAGCACGCCACAGCCCACACCACAGTAGGGGCAGGTAGATCGGGTGATGGACGTGCTCATGGTCATGCGCAGGTGGTGCGGCGGGCGGGGCCGGCGATGGGGCGGGTCTGGTCCAGCGCCTGCGTGGCCAGTTCGTTCGCGTCCAGGAACACCTGCCCGTCTTCCACCTTCACGGTGAACTTCGGCGTGCAGCCCTCGTCGGGCGCGGCGGCCTGGCCGGTGCACAGGCCGATGGTCCAGTTGTGCAGCGGGCAGGCCACGCTGGTGCCGAACACGATGCCCTGGGACAGCGGGCCGCCCTTGTGGGGGCAGCGGTCGAGCAGGGCGAACACCTCGTCCTTGTCGTTGCGGAACACAGCGACATCGAGGCCCTGGTCGCGCGCCACGCGGCGCGAACCGAGCACGGGGATGTCTTCAACGCGGCAGATGGCTTTCCATGGGTTCATGTCGGGGTCCTCAGGTTTTGATGGCGGCGTACAGACCGGTCACACGGTCCATCACGCTCAGCAGGTTTTCACTCGTCACGAACACATCGGACAGAGGTTTGGCGGCGGCGCCCGAGTTCTGCATGCGCTGCAGGGCCTGGTCGAGAAAGAACCACTGGCCATCGGCCAGCGCCAGTTCGTCGCGGATGCGGCTGGTTGCCTCGGGGGCGTTGCGCAGCAGGTCCATGGCGACCAGGAATTCGGTGCGGGCCTTGCCGATTTCGGTGGTGGCGGCCTGGGCATCCACCGGCAGCGTGGCGGCGAAGTAGAACTTGGCCATGCGTTGCGACAACATGCGCTGGCGGCCGGCCACGTTGACCAGCTTGCCCACCGGGCGGCCCGAGGCGGCTTCGTACTGCAGCGTGCCCTGGTGGGCCAGCGCCAGCACGCGGGCATCGGCCTGCAGCACGGCGGTTGCGCCCGGCTTGCCCGGCGCTGCGCCCACGAGCGCGGTCTTGTAGTCGCTCCAGGCGCCTTCGAGCTTGATGTAGGTGTCGCGGATGTCGTTCGATGGCGCGTAGGCCTTGAGCTCGACCAGCTGGCGGTCGAACAGGGCCATCGATTTGTCGAGCACCACCTGCGCGTTGGCGCTTTGGGTCTTGTGCACCAGGGCCAGCCAGGCCTTGCCCATGCGCTGCGAAAGCATGCGCTGGCGGCCGGCCTTGTTGATGGCGTCGTTGAGGTCCACCACCTGGGCCCGCACGCCCGGGGTGGTGGCCGCTGCTGCGGCCAGGATCATCAGATGTCGGCGTTGCATGGCGACGGTCCTCAGGCGGGCACGAGGGGGATGAACTGGCGCGTGTCCACGGCCGCTTCCTTGAAGTCGAACCAGGGATCGGGCTCGCCGTCGAGCGCGAACTGCAGGCGTTCCCACAGCGCCTTGCGGCCGGCGGCGTCGTCGAGGATGCGCTTCTTCACGTAGTCCAGGCCCACGCGGTTGACGTAGTGCACCGTGCGCTCCAGGTACCAGCCTTCCTGGCGGTACAGCTCGCAGAAGGCGCCGGTGTACTCCATCACTTCCTCGGCGGTTTTCACCTTCACCAGGAAGTGCGCCACCTCGGTCTTGATGCCGCCGTTGCCGGCGATGTACATCTCCCAGCCCGAGTCCACGCCGATCACGCCCACGTCCTTGATGCCGGCCTCGGCGCAGTTGCGCGGGCAGCCCGAGACGGCGAACTTCACCTTGTGCGGCGCGTACATGCGCCACATCGCACGCTCCAGGTCCTTGCCCATCTGCGTACTGTCCTGCGTGCCCATGCGGCACCACTCGCTGCCCACGCAGGTCTTCACCGTGCGCAGCGCCTTGGCGTAGGCGTGGCCCGAGGGCATGCCGATGTCTTTCCAGACGTTGACCAGGTCTTCCTTCTTCACGCCCAGCAGGTCGATGCGTTGTCCGCCGGTGACCTTGACGGTGGGGATCTTGTACTTGTCCACCGCGTCGGCGATGCGGCGCAGTTCATCGGCCGTGGTTTCGCCGCCCCACATGCGCGGGATCACCGAGTACGTGCCGTCTTTCTGGATGTTGGCGTGCGAGCGCTCGTTGATGTAGCGGCTCTGCGGATCGTCCTTCGCCTCCTTGGGCCAGGTGCTGATCAGGTAGTAGTTGATGGCCGGGCGGCAGCTCGCGCAACCGTTGGGCGTCTTCCAGCCCAGGTGCGAGAACACCGCAGCGGTGGTCAGCAGCTTGCTGCCGTCGGCCAGCGGCGTGCGGATCGCTTCGCGCACGGCCTCGTGGCCGTGGTCGGTGCAGCCGCACATGGCCTTGAGCTTGGGCGTGGCCGAGTAGTCGCCGCCGGCGGTGAACATGAGAATCTGCTCGACCAGGCCGGTGCAGGAGCCGCACGACGCGCTGGCCTTGGTGTGCTTCTTGACCTCGTCCAGGGTGAACAGGCCCTTGTCGCGGATGGCCTTGCAGATGGTGCCCTTGGTCACGCCGTTGCAGCCGCAGACCTCGTCGCTGTCTTTCATGGCGGCGGCCTTGTTCTGGCCCTGGTGGCCCACGTCGCCGATGTTGCTCTCGCCAAACATCAGCTTGTCGCGGATGTCGGCCACGCTGCGGCCGTCGCGCAGCAGCTTGAAGTACCAGCTGCCGTCCACCGTGTCGCCGTAGAGGCAGGCGCCGATCAGCTTGTCGCCCTGGATCACCAGCTTCTTGTAGACGCCGCCCGAGGGGTCGCTCATCACGATCTCTTCGGTGTCGCCGCCGCCGGTGAAGTTGCCGGCGCTGAACAGGTCGATCCCCGTGACCTTGAGCTTGGTGGAGGTGAGCGAGCCGGTGTAGCGGCCGATGCCGAACTCGGCCAGGTGCGTGGCCAGCACCTTGCCCTGCTCGAAGAGCGGGGCCACCAGGCCGTAGGCGATGCCGCGGTGCGCCGCGCATTCGCCCACCGCGTAGATGCGCGCGTCGGTGATGGTCTGCATGGTGTCGCTCACCACGATGCCCTTGTTCACATGCAGGCGCATGCTTTCGGCCAGTGCGGTGTTGGGGCGGATGCCCACGGCCATCACCAGCAGGTCGGCCGGCAGCTCGGTGCCGTCCTTGAAGCGGATCGCCTTCACGCGGCCGCCCTTGCCATCGTCCTTGTCGCCCACCAGCTCCTGCGTCTGTGCGCCGATGAGGAATTTCATGCCGCGCTCTTCCAGCGAAGCCTGCAGCATCTTGCCCGCCACGTCGTCGAGCTGGCGCTCCATCAGCCAGGGTGCGACGTGCACCACGCTCACGCTCATGCCGCGCTTCATCAGGCCGTTGGCCGCTTCCAGACCCAGCAGGCCACCGCCGATCACGACCGCGTGCTTGTAGGTCTTGGCGGCGTCGATCATGGCCTGCGTGTCGGCGATGTCGCGGTAGGCGAGCACGCCCTCCAGGTCCTTGCCGGGGATGGGCAGGATGAAGGGGTTGGAGCCCGTGGCCATGATCAGGCGGTCGTATTCGGCCGACACTTTCTCGCCGTTCGGTCCGACCGCGTGCACGATGCGCTTGATGCGGTCCACCTCGGTGACCTTGTAGCCGGCGTGCAGGGTGATGCCGTGGTCGGTGTACCAGGACCAGTCGTTCAGCACGATTTCTTCCAGCGTCTGCTCGCCCGCCAGCACTGGCGACAGCAGGATGCGGTTGTAGTTCGGGTGCGGCTCCGCGCCGAAGACGGTGATGTCGTAGAACTCCGGCGCGATCTTCAGCAGCTCTTCGAGCGTGCGCACACCGGCCATGCCGTTGCCCACCATCACCAATTTAGATTTTTTCATCGCGGCTACTCCAGTTGTGATTCGCAAAAGGGGGTGCTGGTCATGGCCGGCGCAGAGGCGCACGGGCGCCATGTGGCACCAGGAAAGGTCTGGGGAAAATGCAGATTCAGTGGCCGTTGGCCAAAGCCGGGCTTGCCAAGTTGCAAGACCGGTATCACGCTGCACACGTCGTTGTATGCAGAGCCCACGACGCTGCGGTCGGGGTCGAGCGCTTCGTCACGCTCGCCACAGACAATGCAAAAGCTGTGCCATATGATCCGGCGCTCGCTGCGGGTGGCACGTCGGGGCGCCAGCGACGATGATGTGTGCCTTGTCCGGGGAACGCTCCGGTTTATCCAAGTCCTTGATTCATATGACTTCTGCGCTGGTTTTTCTCGAAGGCTCCGCGAGTCCTCAACCGCTGGTGAACGACCTGGAAGCCTGTGGGGTCCAGGTGCTCGCCGTGCTGGATGCCGGCAGCAAATTGGTGCAGGGCGTGGTGCGCCATGCACCAGACTTGGTGATTGGCGAGGTGCCGCAGCCCGGCGACGCGCTGTTTGAGACCACCCAAACGCTGGCCAGCGTGGCCCCGTGCCCGGTGATCGTGTTCACGCACGACGGCGACGCCGCCCGCATTGAGCGCGCGGTGACCTCGGGCATCCACGCCTGGGTGATCAACGGCTACAGCGCGCAGCGCCTGCGCCCCCTGCTGCAGCTGGCGCAGGCCCGTTTTCGCCGCGAGCAGGCCCTGCTCGACGAACTGAAAGACGTGACCACGCGCTTCGAGGAGCGCAAAGCCGTGGAGCGCGCCAAAGGCATCCTGATGAGCGCGCGCCAGGTCAGCGACGACGCCGCTTTCGAGATCCTGCGCACCGCTTCGATGCACAGCAACCAGCGCCTCGGCCAGGTGGCGCAGCACATCATCCAGTCGGCCCACTTTGCCGAAGGCGTGAACCGCGCCGGGCAGCTGCGCATGTTGTCGCAGCGCCTGGTCAAACACTGGCTGTTGCGGCTTGCGGGGGTGCAGGCCGCGCGTCACCTGACGCTGCAGACCGAATCGGCCCAGCGCATCGACGCCAACCTCGCGCTGCTCGGCAAGAACCTCTCGCAGCCCACTTTTGGCGATCTGCTGGACCGCGTCGTGGCCACCTGGAAAGTCCTGAAGAAAGCGCTCAAGGCCGAGCCCGCGCACGATCAGGTCGGCCCCATCAACGCGCTCGCCGAGCAACTGCTGCAGGACGCCGAACGCCTGACCGCCAGCCTGGAGAGCGCCGGGTCCGTGAGCCCGTTGCGCATGCTCAACATGGCCGGGCGCCAGCGCATGCTTTCGCAGCGTTTTGCCAAGCTGGCGTTGCTGGGTCTGCTGGAGCGTGGCGATCCCCTGCTGCAACACCAGGCCGACATGGAAGCCGCGCGCCAGGCGTTTGAGCAAGGCCTGGCCTACCTCCAGGGCCTGCCGCTGTCCACGCCCGACATCCGCCGCACGCTGGAAGACGCCGCCCAGGGCTGGCAGGCGCTGCTCGCGGGCGCCGACCACGTGCACCGCCCGGCCGGGCGCGACCGCCTGCTGCGCCTTGAAGGTCTGGCCACCGCCAGCGAAAGCCTGCTCGACAACTTCGAAACCCTGTCCGCACAGTACGAGCGCAGCATGCAGATGCTGATGGGCTGACGCATGGCCTTTGAACTCGACATCGGCTTTGTTTCCCTCACGGGCCGCAAAGCCGTCAACGAAGACTTCTGCGCCGCCATGCTGCCAGCCGAAGGGCAGGAAGACATGGGCTCCATCGTCGCCATCGCCGACGGCGTGAGCGCGGGTGGCATGGGCCGCGAAGCCGCGCAGACCACCGTCACCAGCCTGGTGCGCGACTACTACGGCACCCCCGAAACCTGGGACACCACCGTCGCGCTCGACCGCATCATCGGCGCCCAGAACGCCTGGCTCGCCGGCATCAACCGCCGCCGCCACCCCGCCATGGGCCTGACCACGCTCACCGCGCTGGTGCTGCGCGGCCAGTCGTACACCCTGGCCCATGTGGGCGATTCGCGTTGTTACCTGCTGCGCGAGGGGCAGACCCTGCAGCTCACGCACGACCACGTCGTCAACCACCCCGACTTCAAACACCAGCTGCTGCGCTCCGTGGGCGCCGAAGACCACCTTGTCGTGGACTACCTGCAGGGCGAGCTGCAGGTCGGTGACAGCTTCGTGCTGCTCACCGACGGCGTGCACGGCCGCCTGCCCGAGCGCCGCTGGCGCGAATGCGCCGCCCTGCCCACCGCGCAGGAAGCCGCCCGCTGGCTGGTGGACACCGCCCACGCCGCCGGCAGCGACGACAACCTCACCGCCGTCGTGGTGCGCGTGCTGGGCCTGCTCGACGCCAACCTGCACGACGCCAACCGCGCCGCCCAGCGCCTGCCCATACCGCCGCGCCTGCGCGTGGGCGAAGCCATCGACGGCTTCACCGTCACCGCGCTCGTGGCCGACAACGGCATCAACCTCCTCTACCAGCTGCGCGACCCCGCCACCCAGAGCCTCTACGCCCTCAAGACCCTCCACCCCGCCCGCGCGCACGACCAGGACGAACGCGCCATGCTCGCGCACGAAGCCTGGCTCGCCCGGCGCATGGTGTCGTCCCGCGCCGCCGGCAACCTGGTCCAGGTGCACGAACAGCTGCCCACCGGCCAGGCGCGCTCGGCCTACTACCTGCTCTACGACTGGCACGGTGGCGAAACCCTGCAGCAGACGCTGGACCAGCAACACAAACTCGGCGCCCTGCAGGCCGTCAGCGCCGCCATGCAGACCCTGCGCGTGCTCGGCCTGCTGCACCGCCAGGGCGTGATCCACCGCGACATCAAACCCGCCAACCTGCACCAGGGCGACGACGGCGTGCTGCGCGTGCTCGATCTCGGCGTGGCCCTGAGCGGGCGTGAGCCCGAGAGCATGCGCCGGCTGCACGCCGGCACGCCCAGCTACATCAACCCCGAGCAGTGGGGCCACCACGGCAAATCCGCCCATGGCCACGCCACCGAAGGCGAACCCGAACTGCCCGACGCCCAGAGCGACCTGTTCGCGCTCGGCGTCACGCTCTACCAGCTGCTCACCGGCAAGCTGCCCTATGGCGAGGTGTTGCCCTACCAGCTGGGCCGCTACTACCGCGACCCCACCGCCCCCAGCCGCCACAACCCCGAAGTGCCCATCTGGCTCGACCACGTGGTGCTCAAAGCCGTGGCGCGCGACAAGTCGCTGCGCTTCGAAACCGCCGAAGAATTCCTGCTGGCGCTGGAGCGCGGTGCCTCACGCCCGCTCACCGTGCCGCCCGCGTCGGCGTTGCTGCAGCGCGACCCCACCATGCTGTGGAAGCTGCTGCTGGGCTTCAGCGTGCTGTTCAACCTGTTGCTGGTGTACTGGCTGCTGTTTTTGCCGAAGTGAGTGCGCTACGGGTCCGCCTCACGATCTTCAAGATGTGAGGCCGGATTGGATGCGCCTTGGCGAAGGACAGTTGCCGACCCTGAGCAGACAATCCCGCACCTTCCGCAAAGCGGTCACTCCACACTCCAAACAGGCAAGGACCCACTCGTTGCTGAGGCTATAGTGGATGTAAAGAATACGTACTCGCGCCAGTTTCAAGGTACCGATGGAGCCAACGGCGTGGTGCCGGGTTTCGCAGAATTTTTATAACTGGATGTATAGACGGTTAATGCAGTCAGAAGCAAGACTGCAAGCCACATTCAGGAGGAATCGATGACCAGCTTATGGAGCAGCGCCCAACTTATAGAGCAGGTTTTGCTCTGGACATTACGTTGGGCACCATGATCTTCGTCGCTGAAACTGAGGAGCGCTCCTTTTACGCCTTCCCCACGGAGCGGGATGCGGTAGCCCATTGCGAAGGCTTAGATGTCGAAGCAGGCATCTGGCTGTTCTGGGACGACGCTGGGAATCCCCTAGAGCCTCTGTTCTCTGTACCCAACAAACGTGGTCTGTTCACCGTCGAAAACGGCACCTACACTCTTGTGCCGGCCAGTCCTGAGCATCACGCTCCGTTGGTCGAGGTCCTAAACGAATTTCTCAGTTTCGAATCTCCGGCACCTTTCAATTCTGAAGGCGCTGTTCGCAGTTATCTTTCCGCAGGGCGGGTCACCTAGAGATGCCTACTCCTTCTTCGTTGCAGGCCATGGTGCCCAACCCGGCAGTCGAGCGGACCTGCGCGAAAAGCCGCGCAGGCCGCTCACTTCTACGTTAGGCCTCAAAAGCCGTCTGTCGCAGGACCCTGCGCCCAAATCCCGGACGATGATCCGCCGCAGTGCAGCATCGCGCATACGCGGCAATTGGCGCACACTTGTCCACCTAGCCATCTTGGCCTTTGTCAGCACGCCTCGACGGCTCCTTTCCGCTGACACATACGACAGTAGGAGCAACTCATGAGTGCCTTCATGTTGGTCAGACACAAGGTCAAGGACTTCAACACGTGGAAAGTCGGATACGACGCCCATCATCCGAAACGGCAAGAGGCCGGACTAACTGAGAAGTACTTGCTCAGAAGCTCCGAAGACCCCAATGAGGTAGTTGTGATGTTCGAGGCACAAGACCTGACTCGGGCAAAGGCTTTCGCTACCTCTGACGATCTTCGCGCAAAGATGCAGGAGGTCGGCGTAGTCGACCGACCTGACATCTACTTCCTCAATGGCTGAAGCCGCTTCGTTGAGTTGAGGCCCAACCCTTCACTCGAGCGGGACATCCACCGGCAGGGCACTTTGGCCGCGAGGCGCTGAGGCATATCATCCGCCTCGCGGCCAAGGCGCCCTTCCGGCTCCGGCACCTCAGCTCAAACGTTAGGCGTCACGAGGAGTGCACTGCCCATGCCAAACTCGAATTCGTTTCCAACCGAGGGCGGTTGTGACTGCCGGGCCGTTCGGTACAGAGTCGAATCGGCCCCTCTCTTTGTCCACTGCTGCCATTGCCGCTGGTGCCAGCGAGAGTCCGGCACTTCGTTCGCACTCAATGCCCTGATTGAGGCAGATCGAGTCACTCAGCTTGGCGACGCTCCAGAACTCGTCAACACACCCTCCGAAAGCGGCAGCGGCCAGTTCATCGCCCGCTGTCCAAAGTGCAAGGTTGCGGTGTGGAGCAACTATTCCGGTGCCGGGCCCTTGATCAAGTTCGTGCGAGTGGGCACTCTAGATAACCCGGACCTTCTGCCGCCAGACATTCACATCTTCACAGCCTCCAAGCAGCCATGGGTCGTACTCCCAGAAGGCGCGTCCGTCGTCTCAGAGTACTACGACCGAAGGAGCTGTTGGACGGAAGAGAGTCTTGCTCGCTACCGAGTTCTTCTTCCGCTCATCAAGGCGTACCAAGCCGCGAAGAAGGGTGACGCCTAACCCTTCGCTCGAGAGGGACCGTTCCCAGCAGGCCACCTTGGCCGCGAGGCGCTCGCTGTCTATCATGTACCTCGCGGCCAAGGCGCCCTCCCGGTGCCGGCCCCTCAGCTCAAACGTTGACCGCCTGCTTCCCCGCATCAGAAGCGACTGCTCTGGCCGGACGCCGCCTTCCGACGGCTCGCGCGCATCAGCCTCTCGCGCTGAGCCCTTTTCGCATCGGCAGGCCCTCGATGCCGAACGCAAAAACGGGTGAACCTTCAGGCACGAATCCATTGCGGAGGTAGAACGCCTTTGCCGTACGCGTGCTCTTCAGGCGCAACGCCTCGACCCCTGAGCGGACCGCGTGGTCTTCGATCGCTGCGAGCAGCGCCTTTCCTACGCCGGTGAAGCGCACCGAAGGCGCAACATAACAAAGCGCCACCTCCCCAGTCCCTGAAGCCAGACCGAACCCGACCGTTGCCTTGTCAACGCTGGCGATGACCGAAAAGGCGTCTGGTGCGAGGATGAACCTGCGCAGGACTTCATGCGTCTTGTTGCTCAGCCATCCTTGGATCACCTTGACATCGCCACGGTGGTCTTCATAGCAGCACTCAAGGATGGACTTCCGAATGACGCGGCAAACGTCAGCCGCATCGTCTGCGGTCGCCGGTCGGACCTTGATGTTCATGAGGTCAGTTTCGAGGGTCTTTGTCAGGCCAAGGCCTGGCGGGCGACGGCCCCCAGCGCCCTCAGCCCGCCTGCATCGGCTGGAACCGGTCCGCGCGATCCACCAGGCTGCGCATCTGGTCTGCGGCGTGCATGGTGACGGTGTGTGGCGTGTAGCCCGGCCGGGGTGAGATGTAGCTGGCCATTTCCCGCACCAGCGCCTGTTGCTCGGGCGGTGCGTTGGCCAGCAGGGCGATGACCATGTTTTCCAGCGCGATCACGCGCACGCGCAGCTGCACCAGCTCGGCGTTGGTGAGGGCGGGGCTGTCGCCCGGTGTGGGGTGCAATGACTCGGACATGAGGGGCTCCTGCTTGGGAAGGCGCTGTGCCGCGCCAGCACCATTGTGGGACCGTTGCCTTCTCGCGCAACCCGGGTCTTTGCGCTGGCGTTCGGGGGCATTCTGTTGTTGGCTGGCGGGCCGCTGCGCCGGCCGTTAGAACAGCACGCGGCTGCGCAGGGTGCCGGGCACGCGGGCGAGCTCGGCCAGCGCCAGTTCGGAGTGCGCGGCGTCGATGTCCATCACCACGTAGCCCACGTCTTCGCGCGTCTGCAGGTACTGCGCCGAGATGTTGATGCCGTGGTCGGAAAAGACGCGGTTGATGCCGGAGAGCACGCCGGGCACGTTGCGGTGGATGTGCAGCAGGCGGTGTTTGCCGGGGTGCGCGGGCAGGGCCACTTCGGGGAAGTTGACGGCCGAGGTGGAGGTGCCGTTGTCGCTGTACTTCACCAGTTTTTCCGCCACCTCGATGCCGATGTTTTCCTGCGCCTCCAGCGTGGAGCCGCCGATGTGCGGCGTGAGGATGACGTTGTCCAGGCCGCGCAGGGGCGACTCGAACATGTCTTTGTTGCTGTGCGGCTCTTCGGGGAACACGTCGATGGCGGCGCCGAGCAGGGCCTGGTTTTGCAGTGCGCTGGCCAGCGCGTCCACCTGCACCACGGTGCCGCGCGAGGCGTTGATGAGCACGGCGCTGGGCTTCATGCGCGCGAGTTGCGCCGCGCCGATCATCCATTGTGTGGCCGGTGTTTCGGGCACGTGCAGGCTCACCACGTCGGCGGTGGCCATCAGCTCGTCCAGGCTGGTGAGCGGCCTGGCGTTGCCCAGCGGCAGCTTGGTGGCGACGTCAAAAAACACCACGTTCATGCCCAGCGCTTCGGCCAGCACCGAGAGCTGCGTGCCGATGGCACCGTAGCCCACGATGCCCAGGGTCTTGCCGCGGATCTCGAACGAGTTGCTGGCCGATTTCAGCCAGCCGCCGCGGTGGGCAACGGCGTTTTTTTCGGGGATGCCGCGCATCAGCAGGATGGCCTCGGCCAGCACCAGTTCGGCGACCGAGCGGGTGTTGGAAAACGGTGCGTTGAACACCGCGATGCCACGCTCGCGCGCCGCGGCCAGGTCCACCTGGTTGGTGCCGATGCAGAAGCAGCCCACGGCGGCGAGGCGGGAGGCGTGGCTCAGCACCTCGGCGGTGAGCTGGGTGCGCGAGCGGATGCCGACGAAATGCGCGTCGGCGATCTTGGCCAGCAGCTGGTCGTCGGGCAGGGCGCCGGGCAGGCTTTCGATCTGGCTGTAGCCCGCCGCACGCAGCACGGTGACAGCCGAGGGGTGGATGCCCTCCAGCAACAGGAAGCGGATCTTGTGCTTGTCGATGGAGGTTTTGGGGCCGGTCTGGACGGATTGGGTCGGGGAGGTGGTGACGGCGTTCATAGTTGACTAATGTAGTCGGGTATGGCGCCCACGGCCATTTTTGAGGCCTTCGTCCCCGCGCCGCGCGGGGGATTCACCGCGGGTTTCAGGCCGGGCCGGCGGGGGCCATGAACAGGGCGGCCACCAGGTCCGACTGCGTGACCATGCCCACCAGACGGTCCTGCGCGTCGAGCACGGGCATGTGGTGCAGACCACCGTCGGAGAACCCGCGCACCAGATCGGCGATGGCCTGTTCGGGGCGGGCGGTGCGCACCTTGCGGGTCATGATGTCTTCGACCCGGCGTGCGGTGTTCATGCGCGGCACGCGGCTGGGCGCGGGCGCGCTCTGACCGATGAAAAAGTCGTGCAGCGACACGATGCCCACCAGCTCGTTGACGGCATTCACCACCGGCAACGCCTTGATCTTGTGGTGCGCCAGACGGGCCCAGGCTTCGTCGACCGAATCACCGGGGCCCACGCTCACCACGTCGCGCGACATGATGTCCTGGCACCGCACGCCGCCCCAGTGACGGCGTTGCGCGTGCAATTGCGCGCGCGTCATGATTTCTTCCAGGTCGTGGCGGTCGATGTCGAGCAGCTCGCCGAACGAGGCCAGCGCGGCATCGAGATCTTCCTTGTTGTAGCCCACGCGCTGGGTGGGCAAAGGGTCGCGCGTGTCGTGGGGGCGGCTCTTGGTCGCCCCGTGATGCGGGTAGCTGCGCCCCATGGCGTTGTTGAACAGCAGGGCCAGCGCCAGCATGACCGCCGAGTCGGCGGCCACGGGCCAGAGCGCAAAACCAAAACCCAGTTCGTGGATCGCCGGGCCGCCCAGCACGGCCGTGAGCGCCACCGCGCCGCCGGGCGGGTGCAGGCAGCGCAGCGCGAACATGGCGGCCACGGCACCGGTGCCCGCCACCGCGGCGGCCAGGCCTGTGGAGCCAAGCCATTGGTGGCAGGCCACCCCGATCAGCGCCGAGAGCACGTTGCCGCCGATGATGGACCAGGGCTGCGCCAGCGGGCTCGCCGGCACCGCAAACAGCAACACCGCCGAGGCGCCCATGGGTGCGATGAACCAGACGCTGGATGTGCCCAGCGCATGGCGGCTGAGCCAGTCGGTGCACAGCAGCCCGAGGCCCACGCCCACGCTGCTCAGCCAGAGCTCGCCACGGCCGATGGTCAGCGGGGCCGGGTAGAACGAACGCAGCCAGTTCAGCAGCGGGTTCAAGAGTGGGCTTTCAGCGGCCTTGTTGCACCGGTGACCGCTTCAGTGCGCCGCTTCCATCCCGTTGCGTTGTTTCGTTGGCTCGGTCGCTGGGGACACCCAGAACGCCAGCAGCGCGCGCACGGCTTCGGGCTGTGTGGATGTGGTGGCGAGGCCGGCCGAGAAGGTGGTGATGATCTGGATCTGTGCGGGCAGGGGGCCGAGCACGTCGATGCCCTCCAGGCTCATGAGTTCGCTCAGTTGCTGGAAACCCAGCGCCACCTCGCCCTTGGCCACCAGCGAGCCCACGGGCACGCCCGGCGGGGCGGTGACGATGCGGTCTTTGATCTGGTCTGCGATGCCCCAGCGCTCGAACAGCTTGGCCAGTTGCACGCCACTGGGGCCGGTGGAATAACCCAGCGTGGGTGCGGCGAGCACGGCCTGTTTCACGGCGGCTTCGCTGCCTATGTCGGGGTGCGGCGCACCGCTGCGCACGGCCAGCGCCACGCCGGAGCGCACCACGTCGACCTTGCTGCCGGCCACGACCTTGCCGTCGGCCGTGAGCTGGTCCACCGCGTTGGACGCGAGGGCCACGATGTCGAACGCTTCACCGGCCCGCACACGTTTGGCTGCGTCCACACCGCCGACGGATTCAAGCTCGATGACCGTGTCCGGGTGGGCCTGCTGGTAGAGGGCGATCAGGTCGGCCAGCACCTGTTTGGTGGCCATGGAAGAAATGATGCGGATGGGGGACGCCATGCGGTCAGCTCCGGGTGTGCAAGGGTGGGAAGGCGCGCCGCCGTGCGGCGGCGCGAACCCGTGCAATTTAACCGCAAGCCGCCCCCATGGTCCGGGGCTGTCGGCGCCCAGGCGAACCCACCGACTGGCTCAGGGCGAATGGGGTTGCGGCGTGCGCAGATCGGGCGTTGTGCGAGCTCGCCCACCTTTCTCCGCCCAGGTCCGCGTCCAGCGCACCTGCATCGTGCGCATCACGCCCAGCATCAGCACCGAGAACACCGCCATCACGATGAAGCCGGTGAGGAAGCTGTCGGTGTGCTGTTTGGACTGGCCCATCATGGCCGGCACCAGGCCACCGCCCAGCGCGCCGATCTCGCCGATCATGGAGCCGGCCACGGCGGTGGAGGTGGGCCAGCGCAGCGGCACCAGCTGGAACAGCGCACCGTTGCCCGCGCCCAGCGCGGCGAAGCAGACGATCAGCAGCAGCGTGGTCAGCACGATGGAGTGCGACGACAGGCCCACGCCCACCAGCGCGAACGACACCACGACCAGCACCACGGTCAGCGTGTTGACGCCGCCCCAGTGGTCGGAAATCCAGCCGCCGAAGATGCGCACCACCGCGCCCATCAGCGCGGCCAGCATGGTCAGCTGACCGGCCTGCACCTTGCTCACGCCGAACTGGTCGTAGTAGTAGGTGGGCAGAAAGGTGGTGATGCCGATGAAGCCGCCGAAGGTGACGACGTAGATCAGGCTGAAGACCCAGCCGTCTTTTTCCAGCAGGCAGGCCAGGTGGTCTCTGATCTTGGCGTGTTCGTCGCGGTCGGGCGGCTCCTTGGCCATGAAGGCCACCACCAGCATGGGCACGACCGAGGCGATGGCC
Organism: Hydrogenophaga sp. ZJX-1; assembly: GCF_048590325.1. Classification (NCBI taxonomy): domain Bacteria; kingdom Pseudomonadati; phylum Pseudomonadota; class Betaproteobacteria; order Burkholderiales; family Comamonadaceae; genus Hydrogenophaga; species Hydrogenophaga sp. ZJX-1. The sequence continues at coordinate 331,735 of NZ_JBMBRA010000004.1, read as the reverse complement.
GCAAAGCCGTACACCGTCTGCCAGCCGTAGGCCTGCGCCAGTGGCGGCGCCAGCAGCGCGGCGATGGCGGTGCCGGCGTTGCCCGCGCCCACCAGGCCCATGGCCAGGCCTTTGTACTTGGGCGGGTACCAGCCCGAACCCAGCGACATGGCCACACCGAAACTCGCGCCGGCCACGCCCAGCAACAGCGCCATCTTGAGCATGTCGTCGTAGCTCTGCACGAAGAAGTAGCCGTACGCCATCGTGAAGCAGATCAGCGCCAGCTCGACCAGCGTGGCGGTCTTGCGGCCCACGTACTGCGCCAGCAGGCCGAGCGGGAACCGCATGATCGCGCCCGCCACGATAGGGATGGACAGCAGCAGGCCCTTCTGGGCCGGCGTGAGGTTGAACTCCTCGCTGATGAAGGGCGCCATGGCGCCGTTCATGACCCAGATCACGAACGAAAACGTGAGGTAGAAAAAAGCTGCAAAGAGCGTCGGGGTGTGCCCGCTTTTCAGGAACGTACGGAAGCCCGCCATGGCGTGGACCTTTTGAGAGAGGGGTGGTGGGAGTTTCAAACCCATGCGGTGACCCTGATGCCAGACGGCAGGGTGCCACGGATGGGGCGCTGTGGATCGCCCGGGGCGGGCGATGCCAAGCATCGAGCAAGGCCTTCGTTAGCCTTGCGGATATCGAGCAAATTTCATGCCCGTTTTGTGGGTGTCGGGGCGCGGCAGGGGGCAGGCGCAGTGCACCATCCCGGTGATGCCCGGGCCACCGGGCACAGAAAAAGGGGCATGCCCGAAGACATGCCCCTTCTTGGGTTGGCGCCTTGGTGAATGGGCGGGTGAAACGCTCAGTGCTGGCTGCCGCAGTCTTCGAGGAAGCCGATCAGTTCTTCGCGCAGTTCGTAGTAGCGCGGGTGCGCCAGCAGGGCCTCGCGGGTTCTCGGGCGGGGCAGGGTCACGTCCATCACCTTGCCGATCTTGGCGCGCGGCCCGTTGGTCATCATCACCACGCGGTCGGCCAGCAGGATGGCTTCGTCCACGTCGTGCGTGACCATCATGGCCGTGACCTGGCTGCGCGACCAGACTTCCATCAGCACCTCCTGCAGGTCCCAGCGGGTGAGCGAGTCCAGCATGCCAAAGGGTTCGTCCAGCAGCAGCATCTTGGGGTTGAGGGCGAAGGCGCGGGCAATGCCCACGCGCTGCTTCATCCCGCTGGAGAGTTCGCTGGCGTGCTTGTTCATGGCCGAGCCCAGGCCGACGCGGTTGAGGTAGTAGCCCACGGTGTCGCGGCGCTCGGCTTCGGTGGCGTGCGGGAAGACACGGGCCACGCCCAGCATCACGTTGTCGAACGCGCTGAGCCAGGGCACCAGGCTGGGGGCCTGGAACACCAGACCGCGGTCCGGGCCGGCGTCGGCCACCTCACGGCCATCAAGCACGATCACGCCCTCGGTGATGTCGGTCAGGCCGGCCATCATCGACAGCACGGTGGATTTGCCGCAGCCCGAGTGCCCGATGACCGAGATGAACTCGCCCTTGCGGATCTTCAGGTCGAAGCCGTCCACCACGGTCTGCGGGCCCTTGGGCGTGGGATAGACCTTGATCAGTTGCGAGAACTCGACAAAGCGGTCATCGGTCGGGCGGGCGCTGTTGTCCGTCACGGGCTGCGCCAGGACGGCCTGCTGCAATTCGCCTTCGATGCGCTCGGCCAGCGCCCCGTGTCGCAGGTTCATGCGGCTGGCCAGCGTGGGGCCGACTTCCCGCACCTTGCTGCCGCGCGGGACGAGCGTGGGCAAGGTGATGACCTGGCCGCGCTGTTGCGCCGCGGTCCGGTGCGAGAGCGCGATCAGGTATTGGGTGATCTCGCCGCGCAACTGCTGGAAGCGCGCGTCGTGGTTCATGGCGCGGCGGTCGCGCGGGCGGGGGATGTCCACCGTGAACGACGGGCCCAGCGTGGCGCCGGGGCCCACGTCCAGCGGGATGATGCGGTCGGCCACCATCAGGGCCTCGTCCACATCGTTGGTGATCAGCACCACCGTCTTGCGGTCTTCGCTCCAGATCCGCACGATCTCGTCCTGCAGGTTGGCCCGTGTGAGGGCATCCAGGGCGGAGAGCGGTTCGTCGAGCAGGAGCACGTCGGGGTCGGTGGCCAGGGCGCGCGCCACCGAGACGCGCTGGCGCATGCCGCCGGAGAGCTGGGCCGGTTTCTTGTCGATGGCGGGCGTGAGGCCGACCATGGACACGTAGCGGCGCACGCGCTCGGCGCGCTGCTCGGCGCTTTCGCTGGCGAACACGCGGTCGACCGCGAGGGCCACGTTGTCGCGCACGCTCAGCCAGGGCATGAGCGAGTAGTTCTGGAACACGACACCGCGGTCGGGTCCGGGCCCGGTGATGGGAGCACCCGCCTTGAGCACGTCGCCCTGGTCGGCGGCGATCAGGCCCGCCAGCAGGCTGATGAGCGTGGTCTTGCCGCTGCCGGAGAAGCCGACGATGGCCACGAATTCGCCGGGTTCGACACGCAGGTTGAGGTTCTTCAGGACTTCGGTGCGCGCGCCACCATGGCCGTACGACTTGCTGACGTTGCGCAGTTCGAGCGCAGCGGGGGCCGGCACGGCGACCAGCGCGGGGCCGGACGCCGACGGCACCGCCTGCGCCGCCCGTGCTGCACGCGCCATGGGGCTGAAGGTGTCCTGGGTTTTCAGGGCGAGGTTCATGCTTCGGGCTCCTGCGGGGTCAGCGGTGGGCGGCCAGGTTCTGCAGCAACTGCATCAGGCGGTCGAGGCCGAAGCCGATGAGACCGATGGTGAACACGGCCACCATGATCCGGCTCAGCGAATCGGAGCTGCCGTTCTGGAACTCGTCCCAGACGAACTTGCCCAGCCCGGGGTTCTGCGCCAGCATCTCGGCGGCGATCAGCACCATCCAGCCCACGCCGAGCGACAGGCGCATGCCGGTGAAGATGAAGGGCAGGGCCGAGGGCAGGATGATCTTGCGCACCCGTGTACCCAGCGGCAACTGCAACACCTTGCCGACGTTCACGAGGTCCTTGTCGACCGAGGTCACGCCGATGGCGGTGTTGATCAGCGTGGTCCACAGCGAACACAGCGTGACGGTGATGGCCGAGATCAGGAACGACTTCTGGAACATCGGTTCGCCCGTGGTCACGTAGACCGCGCTGACGATCAGCGTCACGATGGGCAGCCAGGCCAGTGGCGAGACCGGGCGGAAGATCTGCACCATCGGGTTGATGGCGGCCTGCACGATCTTGGAGGTTCCGGCCAGGATGCCCAGCGGCACCGCCACCACCGTGGCGAGCAGAAAGCCCACGAACACGGTGTAGAGGCTGGTGATGATCTGGTCGATGTAGGTGCGTTTGCCGGTCCACTGGAAGTTGCGCGGTTCGTAGCTCGGGTCTTCGGCCAGGCGCTCCTTGTTGCGTGCGATCTGGCGTTCGTAGAAGGCGGCTTCGCGCTCGCGCTCGGAGAAGTGTTCCTCGATCAGCGCCTTGGCCTGCACGGCCACCTGAACCGGGCCCGGCACCGCACCCAGACTGGTCTGGATGCGCGAGGCCGCCGCGGACCACAGCGCCAGGAAGAGCGCGAAGGCCATGACGGGAACGCCGACCGACATCATGAAGGCGCGGCCCATTTCGCGCGGATCGCGCAGGGCGGCCACGCCGCCGCCCAGGAGTTTGTTCACGAGTTCCATGGTCAGACCTTGTCAGCGGCCTTCAGGCCGATCTTGAACTTGCCGAGGTAGTCGTTCGGTTTGCGGCCGTCGTAGGCCACGCCGTCGATGAAGCCGGTCTGCACGCCTTTGAAGCCATCGGTCTTGGGCACGTCGGTGGCCTTGAGCTTGCCCTCGGCGATCAGCGCGTTGGCGGCCTGCATGTACACGCCGGGGAGGTAGACCTTCTTGGCGATGTCCATGTACCAGCTGTCCGGCTTGGTTTCCGTGATCTGGCCCCAGCGGCGCATCTGCGTGAGGTACCAGATGGCGTCGCTGTAGAAGGGGAAGGTGGCGTAGTTGCGGAAGAAGACGTTGAAGTCTGGCGAGGGACGCTTGTCGCCCTTCTCGTATTCGAAGGTGCCGGTCATGCTGTTGGCGATCACGGCCTCGTCAGCGCCCACATACTGCGACTTGGACAGCATCTTCACCGCCTCGATGCGGTTGGCCATGGAGGCGTCGAGCCACTGGCCAGCGCGGATCAGCGCCTTGACCACGGCGATGTGGGTGTTGGGGTTGGCCTTGGCCCAGGCGCCGGTCACGCCAAACACCTTCTCCGGGTTGTTCTTCCAGATCTCGTCGTCGGTGATCACGGGCACGCCCACGCCTTTGAACACCGCCTGCTGGTTCCAGGGCTCGCCCACGCAGTAGCCGTGGATCGTGCCCGACTCCATGGTGGCCGGCATCTGGGGCGGCGGGGTCACGGAAAGCAGCACGTCCGCTTTGCTGGTGCCGCTGATGTCGCTCGTGGTGTAGTAGCCCGGGTTCAGGCCACCCGCGGCGAGCCAGTAGCGCAGCTCGTAGTTGTGCGTGGAAACCGGGAAGACCATGCCCATCTTGAAGGCCTTGCCCTCTTTCTTCCAGGCGTCCACGACCTTCTTCAGTGCGTCGGCCTTGATCGGGTGGGCGATCTTGCCGTCCTTCATGGGCAGGTGCTTTTTCATCTCGGCCCAGACCGCGTTGGACACCGTGATGGCGTTGCCGTTGAGGTCCATGCTGAAGGCGGTCACGATGTCGGCCTTGGTGCCGAAACCGATGGTGGCACCCAGTGGCTGGCCGGCCAGCATGTGCGCGCCGTCGAGCTGGCCGTCGATCACGCGGTCCAGCAGCACCTTCCAGTTGGCCTGGGCTTCGAGCGTCACGTTCAGGCCTTCGTCTTCAAAGTAGCCCTTTTCGTAGGCCACCACGAGCGGGGCGCAGTCGGTCAGCTTGATGAAGCCGAACTTCAGGGCTTCCTTCTCCGGGCGCCCTGCTTTCTGCGCCAGAGCGGGCAGACCCAGGGTCGACGCACCGGCCAGGGCCAGGGCGTTGGTGGCGAAACGGCGGCGGTTGACGTTGAAAGAGGCATCGGTCATGCAGAACTCCTTGCTGATTAAAAAAAAGCGGGGGCCAAAAACAAAACGGCGCCCATTTCCAGCCCAGCTTGGTGCGGGCTTGAAATGGACGCCGTTGTCCTGTGTGTCTTGGGAGACTTCGGGATCGCGCCGCCTTTGGCGCTATTCCTTTGCTTTTTATCAAGCAGGGACCGTGCCAGATGGCTGGCGTGATCGGGTAATCTGAGGAAGATCCTTGTTATTCAAGGAAAAAACGGTCCTGTCAGGTGTCCCGGCAGGTGCCTCGGATACCCGCGGCAGGGCCAGAACTCGGTGCGTTGGGCCTCAGCTTGGTGCACTGGCGGCGTGCGGCACGGGTTTTGTGCGCTGCAGCACGGCGCTTGGTTTCAGCGCCGCCGTTCGGGCAGCACCTCGGCCATGGACAGCACCGCTTCGGCCACGTCGATGAGTCGGCGGTTCTGGTTCATGGCCATCTGGCGCAGGGTCTTGTGGGCCTCGGCCTCGCTCAGGTTGCGGTGTGCCATCAGCAGGCCCTTGGCGCGTTCGACGAGCTTGCGTTCATTGAGGCTGGCGCGCACGGTGTCGAGCTCGTCGCTGACGGCCTGCAAACGGCGCGCCTGGTCCTGCACCAGATCAAGGATCGAGCGGTCCAGCTGCACGCCATAGGCTTGCGCCGGGCTGGTGCCGCTCACGTGGTCGGGCACCGGGTCGTGGAAAAACGAGAGCGCGTCGTCGGGCTGGACAGCAACCGGGTGGATGCCCTCGAAGGCCAGCAGCTCGGTCAGGGCGGCCTGGGTCTTGTGTTCGCACAGGCGCTGCAGGCTGTCGGCCAGCCGGTCTTCCACCGTTTTCATGCGGTCCATGCGCAGGCTGCAGCAGTCGAACCACGGCTGGCTCTGGTTGGCGTCGAGCGGGCTGCCGTCGGCGGCGGTGCAGAGCACACGGCGCAGGCGCTCCAGCTCGGCCCGGGCGTCGACGGTGTCGCGGTCGGCGGTGGCCCAGAGCGTGGCGAGTTCGTCGCTGGCGAATTCCTTGAACACCTGCAGGCAGCGTTCCTGCGAATCGATCAGGTGCAGCAGGCGCTGCTGCCCGGCGCTGTCGGCGCGGCCGCTGGCGAACAGGGCCGAGCCGGCAGCGCGCTCCTGGCCGGCGAATTCCTTGCCCTGCATGAAGTTGAACAGCGCCACCAGCTGGCGCGAGATGGCGGGGTCGCTGGCGCTGTCGGCGGCTTCGAACACCACCGCCAGCAGGCCGGCAATGAGGCGCACGAAGGCCTCGGTGGTGTCGCGCGCCGTCCAGGCCTGGGTGTCGATGCGCTCGCGCAGGGCGGGCAGGGCGTCCAGCCCGTGCAGCACATAGGCGATGCGGCTGAACAGGCGTGCGCCATGACCGAGGTGCGCGGCCTGGGTGTCGAGGCTGTCGAAGCAGCGACGCAGCTCGGCTTCGGTGGCCTGGCATTCGGCGATCTGCTGCAAGCGCGCTTCGGCGAAGCGGGTGCCCTGTGAGCCCAGAAACAGGTTGGACAGACCGCGTTCGCGCTGCAGACCGTGGATCAGCCGGCCGGTGACGTTCACCAGCGCGCTGGTGAGCGAGAGCTGGCGCAGCGCGTCGATCTCGCAGCGTTTGGCGGCGATGAGGAAGTTGAGGCCCGACTTCAGGGGCGGCGGGTTGTGGGGCATGCCGGTGGAATCAGCAATAAGCGTGCCGCTGGCGCCACGCGGCCATCAGCGCTCGGCCATGGCGAGCCGGGACGCCAGTCCGAGAAAGACCACGCCGGCCACGCGGTTCAGGCCGCGCTGGGCGGTGGGCGAGCGGCGCAGCCACTGGCCCAGTGTGGCGGCGAACCAGGCGATCGCGCCAAAGGTCAGCAGCGTGGCCGCGATGAACAGCCCGCCGAGCCAGACCAGTTGCAGGCCCACCGCGCCGGCCTCCGGCTCAACGAACTGCGGCAGAAAGGCCAGGAAGAAGATCACCACCTTGGGGTTGGTGAGGTTCATGAGCACGCCGCGGCCGAACATGGCGCGGCCACCGAGATCGGGTGGTGTGCCGTCGGTGCCGTTGTCCACCGGTGCGGTGAACGCCTGCCAGGCCAGCCAGACGAGGTAGACGGCGCCAACGGTCTTGAGCACGGTGAAGGCCCGGGCCGAGGCCGCGAACACCGCGGCCAGGCCCACGGCCACGGCGAGGGTGTGCACGATCAGGCCGGTGCACAGTCCCAGCACCACCCACAGACCGGCGCGCCGCCCGCGCAGGGCCGATTGCATGAGCACAAACACGTTGTCGGGGCCGGGCGCGAGACCCAGCAAGATGGCGACGCCGAAAAAGCTGAGACTGGTGTCGAAGGATGTCATGCCCGATTGTCTCGCAGGCGCGGGACGCGGTCTCTCAGGCCATGGCGGCAGCGCGCTGGCGCTCCGTGGCGCCGGGGTGGGGCATCAGCTCGGCGCGCAGGCTCACCACGCCACCCACCATGATGAGGGCCGGCGGTTTCACGCCATGGGTCAGCGCCAGCTGGGGCAGGTCGGCCAGGGCACCGGTGATGCAGCGCTCGTCGGGCAGGGTGGCTTTCTCCACCAGTGCGGCCGGGGTGTCGCCCGGCAGGCCGTGGGCGATCAGCTGGTGGCAGATATCCGGCAGGTTGTTCACACCCATGTAGAGCACCACGGTCTGGCGCGGGCGCGCGAGCATGGGCCAGTCCATGTCGAGGCCGCGCTCGTCGCGCGTGTGGCCGGTGGCCAGCACGAGTGCGCAGGCGTGGTCGCGGTGGGTCAGCGGTATGCCCACCGAGGCGGCAGCGCCCTGCGCGGCGGTGAGGCCGGGTACCACGGTGAAGGGGATGCCGGCCGCGGCCAGCGCCTGGGCCTCTTCGCCGCCCCGGCCAAAGATGTAGCCGTCGCCGCCCTTCAGGCGCAGCACCGGGCGCCCGCTGCGCGCGAGCCGCAGCATGAGTTCGATGATCGAGGCCTGGGGCAGGGTGTGGCGCGACGATTCCTTGCCCACGTACACGCGGTCGGCGTCGGGCGGCAGGAAGTCGAGCACGGCCGGGCTCACCAGGTGGTCGTAGAGCACCAGTTTCGCGGCCTGCAGGGCCCTCACCGCCTTCAGGGTGAGCAGCTCGGGGTCGCCGGGACCGGCGCCCACCAGGGTCACCAGGCCGGGGGGGTGGTCGCTCGTCGGCGCGCCGTCTGCGGGCCAGGCCGGCGCCAGCCAGCGACTGTGTTCCATCACGCTCATGGGGTTTTCTCCTGGTTATCTGTGTGTCGCCCATTGTTCTTGCGGAGAAACCCCGAGTCCTTGAACCAGTTCAAGGACAAGGCGCGCGCACCGCCCGACGATGCATGCAGCTCGTTGACCGGCGATGGACAGCAGCCAGGCGAGCGGGTCCGACACCCCAGGAGGGAGGAGGGCCACATCCACAGCTGATCCGAGATGGAGAGAAAGAACCCATGAAACCCACCAAGATCATCCTGAGCTCGCTCGCGATGGCGGCCATGCTGGTTGCCGGCGCTCTGCACGCGCAGGACAAAAAGGGCGTCAGCCAGCCCGAAGCCAATTACCAGGCGGGCAGTTCCCCCATCGGCGCCGAGCCCATGGTGCAGAGCGTGAACCCCAAGGCGCCGCCCATGACGCAGACCGAGTTCGATGTGGCGCGCAAGGTGTATTTCGAGCGCTGTGCGGGCTGCCACGGCGTGCTGCGCAAGGGCGCCACCGGCAAACCGCTCACGCCCGACATCACGGTCGGCAAGGGCACCGACTACCTCAAGGTCTTCATCGCCTACGGCTCGCCCGCCGGCATGCCGAACTGGCAGACCAGCGGCGAGATGACCGAAAAAGAGGTGGACATGATGGCGCGCTACATCCAGCACGAGCCGCCAACCCCGCCCGAGTTCGGCATGGAGCAGATGAAGGCGACCTGGAAGGTCATCGTGCCGCCAGAAAAGCGGCCGAAGAAGAAGATGAACAACTTCAACATCACCAACATCTTCAGCACCACGCTGCGGGACACCGGTGAAGTGGCGCTGATCGACGGCGACACCAAGAAGATCATCAACATCGTCAAGACCGGCTACGCGGTGCACATCTCGCGCCTGTCGGCCTCGGGCCGTTACCTGTTCGTGATCGGGCGCGACGCCAAGATCAACATGATCGACCTGTGGATGGAGTTGCCCGACAACGTGGCCGAGATCCGCACCGGCCTGGAAGCGCGTTCGGTGGAGACCAGCAAGTACAAGGGCTTTGAAGACAAGTACGCCATTGCCGGTTCCTACTGGCCGCCCCAGTTCGTGATCATGAACGGCGACACGCTGGAGCCGCTGAAGATCGTGGCGACCCGCGGCATGACCGTCGACAAGCAGGAGTACCACCCCGAGCCGCGCGTGGCCTCCATCGTCGGCAGCCACTACAAGCCCGAGTTCGTCGTGAACGTCAAGGAAACCGGACAGACCCTGCTGGTGGACTACTCGAACATCGACGCGCTGAAGATCACCACCATCGGCACCGCGCGCTTCCTGCACGACGGCGGCCTGGACTCCACCAAGCGCTACTTCATGGTGGCGGCCAACAACAGCAACAAGATCGCTGCGGTGGATCTGAAGGAAGGCAAGCTCACGAAGCTGATCGACGTGGGCAAGATTCCCCACCCCGGCCGAGGTGCGAACTTCACCCATCCGAAATTCGGCCCGGTGTGGTCCACCGGCCACCTGGGTGACGAGACCATCTCGCTCATCGGCACCGATCCGGTCAAGCACCCCAAGCAAGCCTGGAAGGTCGTGCAGACCCTCACCGGCCAGGGCGGCGGCGCGCTCTTCATCAAGAGCCACCCGAAGAGCCAGCACCTGTATTCGGACACGCCGCTGAACCCCGATCCGAAGATCTCGCAATCGGTCGCGGTGTACGACATCAACAACCTGGAGAAGGGTTTTGTCGTGCTGCCGATCGCCGAGTGGGCGGGCATCCAGGACGACGGCGCCAAACGCGTCGTGCAGCCCGAGTTCAACAAGGCGGGCGACGAGGTGTGGTTCTCGGTGTGGAGCGCCAAGAACAAGGAGAGCGCGCTGGTCATCGTCGATGACAAGACGCTCAAGCTCAAGGCCGTGATCAAGGACCCGCGCCTGATCACGCCGACGGGGCACTTCAACGTGAACAACACGCAACACGATGTCTATTGACGCCCCCCTGCGCCGCTGACGCGGCTTCCCCCCGGAGGGGGGACGGCCCTGGTGGCCCGGCGAAGCCGGTTCCACGGGGCCCTGGGGTGGGGCACTTCGTTGTTGTTGCTGTTTTGGAGCTTTAAATGAAAAAAGTGAGTCTGTTGCTGCTGGCGTCCTTCATGGCGCTGGGGTCCGGTGCTGCCTTCGCCGATGGCGAGGCGGCGTTGACCCAGTCCGGCTGCATGGCCTGCCATGCCAAGGACAAGAAGCTGGTTGGGCCTTCGTTCAAGGACATCGCGGCCAAGTACAAGGGGCAGGACGTGGCGGCCAAGCTGTTCGAGAAGGTCCGCAAGGGCGGCTCGGGTGTGTTTGGTCCGATCCCCATGTCGCCCAACGGCGTCGACAAGATCGGCGACGGCGACCTGAAGGACGCCATTGCGGTGATCCTGAAGTCCTGAGTTGACAGCGATGACTGTGCGCTTCGACCTTGTCCTGTCCGCGCTGTTGCTGGGGCCTGTGCTGGCCTTCGCGCAGACCACGCCCGATGCCTCGCGGTCGCGCGAGCTGGTGCGCATGGTGCGGCAGGACTGCGGCTCGTGCCACGGCATGCGCCTCACCGGTGGTCTGGGCCCCGCGCTCACGCGCGAAGCCCTGGCCGATGTCCCTCTCGACAGCCTGGCCGCCGTGATCTACCACGGTCGGCCCGGTACCCCCATGCCGCCCTGGAAGGCGATGCTCAGCGAGCCCGAGGCCCGCTGGATCGCACAACGCCTGCTCCAGGGCTTTCCTGAAGAAATGGCGAAAGCACCATGAAGCGCCGTGAATGGCTGGCCGCCGCGGCCACCCTGTCTTCTGTCGCCGCACTCGGCGGTCTCGCCGGTTGCGCGGCGCCCATGCAACGCGGCACCGGCGACCTCGGCGTGGTCATCGGCCGCGCCAACGGCACGCTCTACATCGTGGACACCACGGCCGAGGCGTTGATCGGCGAGGTGCCCGGCCTGGGCGACCTCTCGCACGCCTCGGTGGTGTTCTCGCGCGACGGCCTGTTCGCCTACGTGTTCGGGCGCGACGGCGGCCTCACCCAGGTCAACCTGCTGGAGCGCCGCATTGCCCGGCGGATCATGCAGGCCGGCAACTCCATCGGTGGCGCGATCAGCGCCGACGGCACGCTGGTGGCGGCGCAGAACTACACGCCGGGTGGCGTGAAGGTGTTCGACGCGCGCACGCTGGAACTGCTGGCCGATATCCCCGCCGAGTACGGCCCCGGCAAACTGTCCCGCGTGGTCGGTCTGGTCGATCTGCCCGGTCGTCGCTTCGCCTACAGCCTGTTCGACGCCAACGCGATCTGGGTCACCGACTGTTCAGACCCGCGCCATCCCGAGACCACCCGGTTCGACAACATCGGCCGCCAGCCCTACGACGCACTGGTCACGCCCAACGGCCGCCACTACATCGCCGGCCTGTTCGGCGAAGACGGTCTGGCCCAGCTCGACCTGTGGGCCGCGGAGCCCAAGGTCCAGCGCATCCTCGGCGGTTACGGCAAAGGTCAGGCGCCGCTGCCGGTCTACAAGATGCCGCACCTGCGCGGCTGGGCCGTGGCCGGGCGCCGCGCCTACCTGCCCGCCATCGGGCGCCACGAGGTGCTGGTGGTCGACACCGAGACCTGGGCCGAAGTCGGCCGCATCCCCGTGGCCGGCCAGCCGGTGTTCGTGATGGCGCGGCCCGATGGCCGGCAGGTGTGGGTGAATTTCGCCGTGCCCGATTACCACCGCGTGCAGGTCATCGACACGCAGCGCCAGGCCATCGTGCAGACGCTGGAGCCTGGCAAGGCCGTGCTGCACATGGAGTTCACGCCGCGTGGCGAAGCGGTGTGGATCAGCAGCCGCGACGACAACCGCGTGAGCGTGATCGACACGCAGAGCTTTGCCATCCGCGCGCGGCTCGACGTCCCCGCACCCAGCGGCATCTTTTTCACCGCGCGCGCCGCGCGCGTGGGGTTTTGAGCCATGAGCGCCACCTGGCCTTTCCGACGGTGCTCAGCCCCGCAGTGCGAAGCACGGAGGGTCGTCCAGTGAACACGCGTGACGCCATCCCCACACCGTTGAGCGCGGGCGACCTGGCCTTGCTCAACCCCTGGCAGCACGGCTTTCCGCTGGTGCGTGCCCCCTTTGCCCACCTCGCCCAGGCGCTGGACCTGCGCGAGGCGGACGTGCTCGCGGCCTGCGAGCGCTTGCAGCGCGCCGGCGCCATCAGCCGCATCGGTGGCGTGTTCGCACCCGGGGCCGGCGGTGCGGCGCTGCTGGCGGCGATGGCGGTGCCCCACGACATGCTGCACGAGGTCGCCGCCACCGTGTCGGCCCACCCGGGCGTGAACCACAACTACGAACGCGAGCACGCCTTCAACCTCTGGTTCGTCATGACCGGCCGCGATGCGCCGGCCGTGGAAGCCGCCATGCTGGCGCTGGAACACGCCACCGGCCTGCCCGCGCTGCGCCTGCGCATGCAGCGCGCCTATCGCATCGACCTCGGTTTTGATTTGCGCCACAGCACCGCGGTGCTGCCCATGCGCGCGACCAGCGCAGCTCACGCCGAGCCCATCGCTGCGGCCGACCAGCCGCTGGCCGCGCAGGCGGAGTCGGGCCTGCCGATCACCGCACACCCGTTCGACGCCTGGGCCAAGGCAACAGGCCGTTCGGTGGTGGACGTGCTCTACACGCTGCAGCACTGGCTGGACGCCGGCACGCTCAAGCGTTTCGGTGTCGTGGTGCGGCACCACGAGCTGGGTTTCGCCGCCAACGCGATGACCGTGTTCGACGTGCCCGACCACCTGGTGGACATCTGCGGCGAAGCGCTGGCGCGCCAGCCCGGCGTGACCCTGGCCTACCGGCGCGAGCGTGCGACGCAGTGGCCCTACAACCTGTACTGCATGGTGCACGGTACCGACCGCGCCGTGGTGCAGGGCGTGATCGACCGCGTGGTGTCTGCAGCGGGCCTGACCGCCCGGCGGCGTGCCGTGCTGTTTTCCACCCGCCGTTTCAAGCAGACCGGCGCACACCGCTTTCGCACGCTGTCACCGCTCCCACAGGAGGTGCAACATGCTGTCGCCCGATGATGCCCGCCTGGTCGGCTTCCTGCACGGCGGTTTCCCGCTGAGCGACCGGCCTTTCGCCGACGTGGCTGCACAACTCGGCTGCAGCGAAGACGCGGTGATTCAGCGCCTGCAGCACCTGCTGTCGCAGGGCGACCTGACCCGTTTCGGTCCGCTGTTCCAGATCGAACGTGCCGGCGGCCGCTTCGTGCTGGCCGCCATGGCCGTGCCCGAAGAGCGTTTCGACGCCGTGGCGAAGCGCCTGGACTTGATGAACGAGGTGGCGCACAACTACCGTCGCGAATCGGCCCGCCCGGACCAGCCCGGCGCCACGCCGCTCAACATGTGGTTCGTGCTGGCGGTGGAGTCGGCAGAACAGATCGAGCCTGTGGTCGCCCGCATCGAAGCGGCGACCGGTCTGCCGGTGTACGCCTTCCCCAAAGAGCGCGAGTTCTTTGTGGAACTCAAACTGCCTCTGTTCGAAGGGGGTGCCCATGGCACTCGATGATTTCGACCGCCGCCTGATCCGCGCCACGCAGTCCGGCCTGCCGCTCGTGCCGCGGCCCTACGAAGCCGTGGGTGCCACGCTGGGCGTCAGCGGCGAGCAGGTGCGCGAGCGCCTGCAGGCCATGCTCGACGCCGGCCTGATCCGACGCATTGGCGCCGTGCCCAACCACTACCGCCTGGGCTTCACCGCCAACGGCATGAGCGTGTGGGACGTGGCCGACGATGTGGTTGATGCCTTCGGCGAACGCATCGGCCTGCTGCCCGGTGTGAGCCACTGCTACCGCCGCCCGCGGCGCCTGCCGAAAGCATCGCCGGGCCGTTCCCAAGGTGCCTTGCCCCCCCCGGGGGGAGACGCCGCGCAAAGCGCGGCGGCAGGGGGCTACTTCTGGCCGTACAACCTGTTCGCCATGCTGCACGGCCGCTCGCGCGAAGAAGTCGAGCAACAGGCGCAAGAAATCGCTTCGATGCTCGGAAGCGCCTGCCGCTCACACGACATTCTTTACTCCACAGCCATCCTCAAGAAGACCGGATTGCGCCTCTCAGAAAGCTGAACACCATGTTTCGCATCAGCCAGTACATGCGCGAGATCGCCGAAGCCGAACACACCGGCCGGTACCCGACACCCGCGCCCCGCGTGCGACAGCAGCCCGCTCGCAATATCTCCGGAGTGGGTGGAAGTTCCACCCAGGGCGCCGCCGGGCTGGCTCTGCCAGACGGCCAGCGCCGCCCCCTTGAGGGGGGCGGGCGAAGCCCGGCGGGGGTGGGACCAGTCGTCATCTGGAATTTGATCCGGCGCTGCAATCTGACCTGCAAACACTGTTACGCACTCTCCGCCGACCACGAGTACGCGGGCGAACTGAGCTGGAACGAGGTGGTCACCGTCATGGACGACCTCAAGGCCTTTCGCGTGCCGGTGCTCATCCTCTCCGGCGGGGAGCCGCTGATGCGGTCCGACATCTTCGACATCGCCAACCGCTCGCGCGCCATGGGCTTCTACACCGGCCTGTCCACCAACGGCACGCTGATCGACGCCCCCATGGCCGACCGCATCGCCGCGACAGGCTTCGACTACGTGGGCATCAGCCTGGACGGCCTGCGCGAGACGCACGACAGGTTCCGCCGGCTTGATGGCGCCTTCGACCGCAGCCTCGCCGCCGTGCGCCTGCTGCGCGCGCGCGGCGTCAAGGTGGGGCTGCGCTACACCATGACCGCGCTCAACGCGCACGACTTCGCGCCGCTGCTGGACCTGATGCGCAGCGAGCAGGTGGACAAGTTCTACTTCTCCCACCTCAACTACGCCGGCCGCGGCAACATCCACCGCGGCCAGGACGCGCAGCACCTCGCCACGCGCGACGCGCTGGACCGGCTCTTCGAGCGCGCCTGGGACGCCGCTACCCTCGGGCTTGACGAGGAGTACGTGACCGGCAACAACGACGCCGACGGCCCCTACCTGCTGCAGTGGGTGCAGGCCCGCTTTCCGCCCTGGGTGGACGCGCTGCGCGAGCGCCTGGTGGCCTGGGGCGGCAACAGCAGCGGTGTCAACGTGGCCAACATCGACAACCTCGGCCATGTGCACCCCGACACCATGTGGTGGCACCACACGATCGGCGACGTGCGCCTGCGCCCGTTCTCGCAGATCTGGAGCGACACCAGCGAGCCGCTGATGGCGGGCCTGAAGGCGTTTCCCCGGTCGGTGGAAGGCCGCTGCGCCAGCTGCCAGCACTTCGCCCTCTGCGGTGGCAACACCCGCACCCGCGCGCAGCAACTCACCGGCAACCCCTGGGCCGAAGACCCGGGCTGTTACCTCACCGACGAAGAGATCGGCGCCGTGGCGGGCAGCGATGCCAGCCGCCTTGCGCTGACCCCTTTCCGCAAAGTGCACATCCTGCGCCAGGAGACCGACCATGCCTGACACATCGAAGCGTTCCTTGCGAGAGACCCTGGCCAACGTCGCCCGTGCCTCCCTGGTGCTGGGCCTGTGCTGGATGGGCGTGGACATGGCGGGCGCGCAGACCACCGCTCCCAACGCCGCCGTGCTCTACACCCAGCATTGCGCCGCCTGCCACGGCGAGCAGCGCACCGGCCTCATGGGCCCGGCGCTGCTGCCCGAGAGCCTGGTGCGACTGCGCCCGGCCGAGGCGCTGAAGGTCATCACCCACGGCCGCACCGCCACGCAGATGCCGGGCTTTGCCGACCGTCTCAGTGCCGCCGACATCGCCGCGCTCGCCGCGCACATCCGCACACCGGTGTCGCCCGCGCCCGTGTGGGCCGAGGCGGATATCCGCGCCTCGCGCACGTTCAACCCCGCATCCGCAGGCGAACCCGAGAAGCCGCTGTGGCGCGCCGACCCCATGAACCTGTTCGTGGTGGTGGAGGGGGGTGACCACCACATCAGCCTGCTCGATGGCGACCGGTTCGAAGTCATCACCCGCTTCCCCAGCCGCTTCGCGCTGCACGGCGGCCCCAAGTTCACCCCCGACGGCCGCTACGTGTTCTTCGGCTCGCGCGACGGCTGGATCACCAAGTACGACCTCTGGCGCCTGCGCGTGGTGGCCGAGGTGCGGGCCGGGCTCAACATGCGCAACGTCGCGGTCAGCGGCGACGGGAAGTGGGTCATGGCCGCCAACTACCTGCCGCACAGCGTCGTGCTGTTCGACGCCGACCTGAACCTGCAAAAAATCTACGGGGCGGCCACGCTGGACGGCAAGGCCTCGTCGCGTGTGTCGGCCGTGTACGACGCCACGCCGCGCCAGAGCTTCGTGGTGGCGCTCAAGGACATCCCCGAACTCTGGGAAATCTCCTACAACCCCAAGGCCGAACCGATCTACGACGGTCTGGTACACGACTACAAGATGGGCGAAGCCATCGCCAAGCCCGGCTTCCTCGGCGTGCGCCGCACGCCGCTCGACGAACCGCTGGACGATTTTTTCTTCGACCAGAGCTACCGCCACGTGCTCGGTGCCACGCGACCGAAAACGGCTGAGGGCTCGGCCACCGCACAGGTGGTGAACCTCGACGTGCGCCGCAAGATCGCCGACCTGCCCATCGCCGGCATGCCGCACCTGGGATCGGGCATCACCTTCGCCTGGAACGGCAGCACCGTGTTGGCCTCGCCGAATCTGAAAGGTGGTGCCATCGACGTGATCGACATGAAGACCTGGAAGCCGGTCGCCACCATCCCCACGCCCGGCCCTGGCTTCTTCATGCGCAGCCATGAAAACAGCCGCTTCGCCTGGACCGATTCGATGATGAGCCCGACCGCCAAGGACACCATGACCATCATCGACAAGACCACGCTGCAACCCGTGGCCACCGTGAAGGAGCCGGGCAAGACGCTGGCCCACATCGAGTTCACCAAGGATGGCAAATACGCGCTCGCCAGCGTGTGGGAGATGGACGGTGCGCTGGTCATCTTCGATGCGGCCACGTTCAAGGAAATCAAACGCCTGCCCATGAGCAAGCCCGTGGGCAAGTACAACGTGTGGAACAAGATCACGCGCTCGGAAGGCACTTCCCATTGAACCCCCTGCGCCGCTGCGCGGCTTCCCCCGCTCCTGCGGGAGGGGAACGCAGCCTGTGGCCCGGCGAAGCCGGTTCCACGGCTGCCCTGGAGGGGGCGCGCGCTTCCGACGCGTGTCCGCAGACAAGGTCGGCTGCGCCATCCCTGAGCGTGGATGAACCCCGCCTGGCCGGCGACGGCATGGTCTGGCTGCTGGTGCTGGCCGAGCTGCTGGCCTTTGGCCTGCTGTTCGTCTCGTTCGCCATGGCGCGCTGGCGTGAGCCGGTGGTGTTCGCGCAGGGCCAGACAGGGCTGGACCTGTCCACCGGGGCACTCAACACGGTCTTGCTGGTGGCGGGGAGCTGGGCCGCGGTGCGGGCCGTGGGCGCGTTCCAGCGCAATCGCCGCGTGGCCGGTGCGCGCTGGCTGCTGGTGGCGCTGGGCGGCGCGCTGGGGTTTCTGGTCGTCAAGGGTCACGAGTTCGCTGGCAAGCTGGAGGCCGGTTTCGACTGGGCCACGGACAGCTTCACCGTGCTGTACACCCTGTTGACCGGCTTTCATTTCCTGCACGTGGTGGTGGGCGCCGTGATCTTCGCGGTGCTGTGGTGGAACGCGCGCTCGGGTGTGTACGGCCCGGACAACCACATGGCGCCGGCGTCGGGCGCCGTGTTCTGGCACATGGTGGACCTGCTGTGGATGGTGTTGTTTCCGCTGGTGTACGTGATCCGTTGAGGGCAGCCAGGATGAAACCCGCCCGCGTCGACCTCATCGCCCTCGTGCTCGTGCTGGCCACCGGCCTGAGCTGGTGGCTGGGGGAGGGGGCCGCCCTGACTCCAGGCCATCTCGGGCGGACCGCCACGCTGGCGGTGCTGGCACTGGCGGTGCTCAAGGGCGCGCTGATCGCGCTCGACTACATGGAGCTGCGCCACGCGCCCGCCCTGTGGCGGCGGGCGGTGCTGGGCTGGCTGGCGGTGGTGATCGCGCTGGTGCTGCTGGCCAGCCTGTTGCCGCGTCCCTGAACGGCAGCGTTCTGGGCCCGCCCCGTACACTCGCGCCATGCTGATCTTGGGATTCGAATCGTCTTGTGACGAAACCGGCGTGGCCCTGGTGGACGCCAGTGGCAGCGCCGTGCCGCGGCTGCTCGGCCATGCGCTGCACAGCCAGATCGAGATGCACCAGGCCTACGGGGGCGTGGTGCCCGAGCTGGCGAGCCGCGACCACATCCGCCGCGTGCTGCCGTTGACCGATGCGGTGCTGGCGCAGGCCGGCCTGCCGTTGTCGGCCGTGGACGCCATCGCCTACACCCGCGGCCCGGGTCTGGCCGGTGCGCTGCTGGTGGGTTCGGGCGTGGCCTGTGCCATGGCCATGGCGCTGGGCAAGCCGGTGGTGCCGGTGCACCACCTGGAAGGGCATCTGCTGTCGCCGTTCCTGAGCGCCGACCCGCCCGAGTTTCCGTTTGTGGCGCTGCTGGTCTCGGGTGGCCACACCCAGCTGATGCGGGTGGACGGCGTGGGCCGCTACGAGTTGCTGGGCGAAACCATCGACGACGCGGCCGGTGAGGCCTTCGACAAATCGGCCAAGCTGCTCGGCCTGGGCTACCCGGGCGGCCCGGCGCTGGCAAAGCGGGCAGAGCAGGGCAGCGCCACCGCCTACAAGTTCCCGCGCCCGCTGCTGCACAGCGGCGACCTCGATTTTTCGTTTGCCGGCCTGAAGACGGCGGTGCTGACCCAGGTGAAGCGCCTCGCCCACGCGCGGCCCGAAGGCCCGGCCACGCCGCAATTGGCCGAAGCGCTGGACGCGGCCCAGATCGCCGACGTGGCCGCCAGCGTGCAGGCCGCCATCGTCGAGGTGCTGGTGAAGAAGTCGCTCGCGGCCATCGAATCCACCGGGCTGAACCGCCTGGTGGTGGCCGGCGGGGTGGGGGCCAACGCCTTGCTGCGCGAGCAGCTCAACACCGCGTGCCAGAAGCGGCGTGTGCGCGTGCACTATCCCGAGCTGCACCTGTGCACCGACAACGGCGCCATGATCGCGCTCGCCGCCGGCCTGCGTTTCCAGGCCGGGCGGCTGCCCGATGCGGCGGCTGCGCCGGCCTACCACTTCGACGTGCGGCCGCGCTGGCCACTGTCGGAGCTCGGCTGAACACGACGCCAGGAACCGGCCCCGGTTGAAATACCCAGGCGGGGTGGTCGTTGTAATTATGAATTACACTGATTGAACCTGTCGCCCAGGTGACACTTGGCGCCGAGCAGTCCCGCCGGCAGGTATTGAACAAAACGGAGACCTTTTCCATGAAATTTTCCTTCTTGATGCGCCGCCGCGTGCTGGCCGCCGCCCTGCTGGCCACCACCTGTGCCACGACCGCGCTGGCCCAGAGTCCGGCGGCATCCGCAGCCTCCCCCATCCGCATCGGCATGATCGAGGGCCTGTCCGGCCCGTTCGCCAACACCGGCGAGGCGGTCTACCGCAACCTGGTCTGGGCCACCGAGCGGGTCAACGCCCGCGGCGGCGTGAAGCTGCCCGGCGGCAACCGTCCGCTGGTGATCGAACGCTTCGACAGCAAGGGCCAGACCGAAGAGGCTCTGTCGGCGCTGCGCTCGGCCATCGACCGCGACATCACGGTGGTGACCCAGGGCAACTCCTCGGCAGCGGCCTCGGGCCTGATCGAAGCCATCAACAAGCACAACGAGCGCGAGCCGTTGCGCCAGGTGCTGTTCCTGAACTACTCGGCGGTGGACCCGGTGCTCACCAATGAGAAGTGCAGCTTCTGGCATTTCCGTTTTGACGCCCACGCCGACATGCGCATGACCGCGCTCATGAGCGTGCTGCGCGAAGACAAGGACCTGAAGAACATCTACCTGATCGGCCAGGACTACAGCTTTGGCCAGTCGGTGCTGCGCGAAGCCCGCAGCCAGCTGGCCGCCAAGCGCCCGGACGTGAAGATCGTGGGCGACGAGTTGCACCCGATGGCGCGCGTGAAGGACTTTGCGCCCTACGCCGCCAAGATCAAGGCCAGCGGCGCGCAGGCCGTGCTGACCGGCAACTGGGGCAACGACCTGACGCTGCTGGTCAAGGCCGCGCGCGAAGCCGGCTTTGACGGCACGTTCTACACCTTCTACGGCAATGCGCTGGGTGCCCCGGCCGCAATTGGTGACGCCGGCATCGGCAAAGTGGTGGCGGTGGCAGACTGGTTCCCCAACGTGCCGACGAAAGAGTCCGAAGCCTTCTACAAGTCATTCCGCCAGCGCTTCCCCAGCCCGGCCGACGACTATGTGCACATGCGCATGCAACTGCTGATCGAGTCGCTGGCGCAGGCCATCGAACGCGCCGGTTCGGTCAACGCGGCCGCCGTTGCGGCGCATCTGGAAAAGGTCGAAGTCAAACTCGCCGGCCAAACCGCGCGCATGCGCGCCGCAGACCACCAGTTCCAGCAGCCGCTGGCCGTGGCGGTGATGGACCGCCAGGGGGCACCGGGGGTGAAGTTCGATGTCGAAGGTTCGGGTTACGGCTTTCGCGTCATCCGCCAGCTGACGCCGCAGCAGGCAGAACAGCCGCACAGCTGTAACATGGTCCGGCCCTGATCGAGGGCCGTCATTGGGGAGCTTTCATGCGGGCAGTTGTGGAGAGTCTGGAAGAGTCGCGCATCCGCGAGGTGGCCAACGAAGGGCTGGGCCGCAGCGATGTGCTCAAGTTCTGGTTCGGCGAGAGCGACGAGGTCACGCCGGCCTTCATCCGCGAGGCGGCGATTGCCTCGCTGCAGGCGGGTGAAACCTTTTACGCCCACAACCTGGGCCTGACCGAGCTGCGCCAGGAAATCGCCGTCTACACCCACGGCCTGCATCCCCAGCACAGCACCGACCGCTGGTTCGACCGCATCGCCGTCACCTCCGGCGGCGTCAACGGCCTGATGCTGGCGTCGCAGGCGCTGGTGGACGCGGGCGACGAGGTGGTGGTGGTCACGCCGGCCTGGCCCAATCTGGTGGCGCAGCCGCAGATCATGGGCGCGAGCGTCAGGACCGTGCCGCTGCGGGTGGTTGATCGAGGGGACAACGCGGGTGCCTGGGCGCTGGACATGGCGGCGCTGCTCGCCGCCATCACCCCGGCCACGCGGATGCTGATCGTCAACGCCCCCAACAACCCCACCGGCTGGACGCTGAGCCGCGACGAGCAGGCCACCATCCTCGCCCACTGCCGCCGCACCGGCACCTGGGTGCTGGCCGACGAGGTGTACGAGCGCCTGTACTACGCGCCGGATTCTCCCAACGGCGCGGCGCCGAGCTTTCTCGATGTGTCCAAACCCGAAGACCGGCTCATCGTCGCGCACAGTTTTTCCAAGAGCTTCCTCATGACCGGCTGGCGCCTGGGCTGGCTGGTGCTGCCCCCGTCGCTGACCCACGCCGTGGGCAAGCTGATCGAGTTCAACACCTCGTGCGCGCCGGTGTTCGTCCAGCGCGCCGCCGCGGTGGCGCTGCAGCGCGGCGCCGAAGTCACGCCCGCGCTGGTGGCCCACCTGCAGACCTGCCGCGACACGCTGGTGCCCCTGCTCAAAGCCGTGCCCGGCGTGACCCTGGCCGAACCCAAGGGCGGCATGTACGCCTTTTTCCACCTGGATGGGCACAACGACTGCCTGGACACCGCCAAGCGCCTGGTGCGCGAAGCCGGCCTGGGCCTGGCACCCGGCAGCGCTTTCGGTCCCGAGGCCGCTGGCTGGCTGCGCTGGTGTTTTGCCAGCCGCGACCCGCAGCGCCTGGCGCAGGGCGTGGACCGACTGCGGGCGTGGTTGACCAGGTAGGGGCCAGTCCCCGAGCGAGCGCGTCGAACACCACCCGTATCCGACGAAATCACCTCGATGGCCATGCCCGGTTCCTGTTCGCGCAGCGACCGCATGGCCCGCAGACTCCGAGACCACACCTCCCACCGCCTGTGAGCGGCCATGGGCAGCCAGGCCCAGGGTTTCGGTAGCAGCGCCCATCGCTCGGGCGTGTTCCAGCAGGTCCGTGCCGGTGGTGGTGAGCGCCCTGGCCCAGCCCACGCGCTCGAACTGGGTCACACCGCCGTTCGCGCTCGATGGCCGCCACCTGCCGGCTGAACGTCGGTTGGGTCCACCCCAGCTTGCGCGCGGCGGCCGACAGCGAACCCGTTTCCGCTGTTTCCAGAAAAGCCCTCACAGGTTCCAGTTCATTTGGTCCATACGTATTTGCATAAGCGGTCTGCGATTTGTCGCAATTCACTGCGGTGATGCGCATGGATAGCATCCGGGCTGTTGTCGATTCCTTCTTTCAGCCCCGCACAGACCGACCTCTCATGCATTCACCAGTGATCACCGATGGCGACCACCCCGCCGTGGCCGTGGCCGCGGCCTCCGCTGCCGCAGCGGAAGTTCCGGGTGGCCGACGCCGACGCACCCGTGTCCGGACCGGCCGTCGGGGACACCGCGCTGGCCTTCAGCGCAGCCGACCTTCAGGCTGGTTGTCGGGCGGGTGATGCCCGCGCACATTGCGGCTCCAGAGGTCCAAACCCCCGGCTTCCTGGCGCAGTGTGCAGACAGCTCGCGTGCCTCTCCCATTCTTCATGCCGCTTCATTTGCAGAGGACCTTTCCATGACGCCCTGGTTGTCCTTTCCCGGCGGAGCACGTTCGTGCACCCTGACCACCGCCACCGCCCTGGGCTTGAGCGCCTGCGGTGGCAGCGAATGCGCGGGCGCATCGCAACTGGCCGGCCCGTCCGGGCTGGGCAGCGTGAGCTTCTCGCGCTCCGAGGCGAACGCGCGCGTGGCCGCTCACTGGGGGCGTTCCGCACCGTGACAGAGGCCAACTGCTTCATCCACTGAAACCACCGGAGTTGTTCATGAACATTCGACAGATCACATCCCTGGCCATGGC
The DNA here is from genome assembly GCF_048590325.1 of Hydrogenophaga sp. ZJX-1. Lineage (NCBI taxonomy): Bacteria > Pseudomonadati > Pseudomonadota > Betaproteobacteria > Burkholderiales > Comamonadaceae > Hydrogenophaga > Hydrogenophaga sp. ZJX-1. The sequence goes on along the minus strand of NZ_JBMBRA010000004.1, from coordinate 308,568 downwards.
CCCGGCGCTGCTGTCCGGCTGCGCCGCCACCATCGACCAGAGCGGCCTGGAGCAGCGCACAGCGCAGGCCATCGGGCGATCCGCGGGCCAGTTCACCATCACCGATCGCAGCGAAGAGACCGGCGGGCGCATCAACTACACCGTCAATACCCGTGACGGGGCGGCTTACCGCTGCTACATGTACTCGGCCACCGGCTTTCAGAAAACCATGAGCTTTGGCCAGACACCCCATTCGGACGCCATCTGCACCGCGATGGTGAGCGGCCAAGGCCGGGGCGGCCAGCCCAGGCCATCCGCCGTGCCCGCCACCGGCGGCGGCAAATGCAATGCGCTGCTGCGGGCGGCGGGGCGCTGTTGAGCGAGCCGGCGCCCCTGCCGCTGATCCTGTTCGGGGCTTAACAGGGCAGGCATCGTGCGCTATACTTGTCGGTTGCCGTCTTTTTGGATGGCAATTCACGCCCGTTGCGGCGGCCGGATCTGAACCCCGTTCAGAGGCTGGCAGGCTGCGGCGGGACGCATGTAACCCCTAGGAATCCGACATGATCGAAAAATCCATCAAAGCCGCCGTTGTCGCCGACAACGCCCGCGCTGCCAACGACACCGGCAGTCCCGAAGTGCAGGTCGCCATCCTGACCGCCCGCATCAACGAACTGACCCCCCACTTCAAGACCCACGCCAAGGACCACCACGGTCGCCGCGGCCTGCTGCGCATGGTGAGCCGCCGCCGCAAGCTGCTGGACTACCTGAAGTCCAAAGACGCTGACCGCTACATCGCCCTGATCGCGAAACTGGGTCTGCGCAAGTAATTTGGCCCACGCCATGACACGCAAAACGCCTGAGTTGGTTCGCTGGCTCGGGCGTTTTTTGCTTGTCAGTTCCTGTTTTTGATTCCGGAGCAGCGACAGCAGAGCGAAGCTGTGTCATTCCAAAGGCGTTGTGTGCCCAGCCGCACGCGGGCAACCCCTCTGGAATGGCATCGTGTTCTGAGTTGTGCTTCCGGGTTTTGTGCAGATTGTCTGCACGCCATGCCACCCCTTGATTCGCGGGTGGTCCATAGGAGAGAACCATGAGCATGTTCAACAAAGTCACCAAGACCTTCCAGTGGGGCCCGCACACGGTCACCATGGAAACCGGTGAAATCGCCCGCCAGGCCACCGGCGCCGTGCTGGTCAACATCGATGACACCGTGGTGCTCGCCACCGTGGTCGCCAAGACCGAAGCCAAGGCCGGCCAGGACTTCTTCCCCCTGACGGTGGACTACACCGAAAAGTCGTACGCCGCCGGCAAGATCCCCGGCAGCTTTTTCAAGCGCGAAGGCCGCCCCAGCGAACTGGAGACCCTGACCTGCCGCCTGATCGACCGCCCGATCCGCCCGCTGTTTCCTGAAGGCTTCTACAACGAAGTCCAGGTCATCGTGCACGTGGTCAGCCTGAACCCCGAAGTGCAGGCCGACATCGCCGCCATGATCGCCACCAGCGCCGCGCTGGCCGTCAGCGGCATCCCGTTCAACGGCCCCATCGGTGCCGCTCGCGTGGGCTATGTCAATGGCGAGTACGTGCTCAACCCGGGTCAGACCCAGTTGAAAGACAGCCAGCTCGACCTGGTGGTCGCCGGCACGCAGGCCGCCGTGCTGATGGTGGAATCCGAAGCCCAGCAGCTGAGCGAAGAAGTCATGCTCGGCGCCGTGGTGTTCGGTCACGAGCAGGGCAACATCGCCATCGCTGCGATCAACGAGCTGGTGCGCGACGCCGGCAAGCCGGCCTGGGACTGGCAGCCGCCCGCCAAGGACGAGGCCCTGATCGCCAAGATCGACGGTCTGGCCAAAGCCAAGCTCGAGGCCGCCTACCAGATCCGCAACAAGCAGGCACGCACCCAGGCTTGCCGCAGCGCCTACGCCGACGTGATGTCGGCCCTGAAAGAAGAGGGCGTGACTTTCGACAGCGTGGCAATTGAAGCCCTGCTGTTCGAGATCGAAGCCAAGATCGTTCGTGGCCAGATCCTGGCCGGCGAGCCCCGCATCGACGGTCGCGACACCCGCACCGTGCGCGCCATCGAAATCCGCAACAGCGTGCTGCCCCGCACCCACGGTTCGTCGCTGTTCACGCGCGGTGAAACCCAGGCGCTGGTGGTGGCCACGCTCGGTACCGACCGCGATGCCCAGCGCATCGATGCGCTGGCTGGCGAGTACGAAGACCGTTTCATGCTGCACTACAACATGCCTCCCTTTGCCACCGGCGAAGCCGGCCGTTTTGGCTCGCCCAAGCGCCGCGAAATCGGCCACGGCCGCCTGGCGAAGCGCGCGCTGATCGCCGCGCTGCCGAGCAAGGAAGACTTCCCCTACACCATGCGCCTGGTTTCGGAAATCACCGAGTCCAACGGCTCCTCGTCGATGGCTTCGGTCTGCGGCGGCTGCCTGGCACTGATGGACGCTGGCGTGCCCATGAAGGCGCACGTGGCTGGCATCGCCATGGGCCTGATCAAGGACGGCAACCGCTTCGCCGTGCTGACCGACATCCTGGGTGACGAAGACCACCTGGGCGATATGGACTTCAAGGTCGCCGGTACCACCAACGGTATCTCTGCATTGCAGATGGACATCAAGATCCAGGGCATCACCAAGGAAATCATGCAGGTCGCGCTGGCCCAGGCCAAGGAAGCCCGCATGCACATCCTGGGCAAGATGCAGGAAGCCATGGGCGAAGCCAAGACCGAAGTCTCGAACTTCGCACCCAAGCTCTTCACGATGAAGATCAACCCCGAGAAGATCCGTGACGTGATCGGCAAGGGCGGCGCCGTGATCCGTGCGCTGACCGAAGAGACCGGCACCCAGATCAACATCGACGAAGACGGCACCATCACCATCGCTTCGACCGACAGCGCCAAGGCCGACGAAGCCAAGCGCCGCATCGAGCAGATCACGGCAGAAGTCGAAATCGGCAAGGTCTACGAAGGCCCGGTCACCAAGATCCTGGACTTCGGCGCCCTGATCAACCTGCTGCCCGGCAAAGACGGTCTGCTGCACATCAGCCAGATCGCCCACGAGCGCGTCGAGCGCGTGACCGACTACCTGACCGAAGGCCAGATCGTCAAGGTCAAGGTCCTGGAGACCGACGAAAAGGGTCGCGTCAAGCTGTCCATGAAGGCGCTGATCGACCGCAACGCTGCGCCTGCCGAGCAAGCTCAGCAGCAACAGCAGCAATAAGCGACGGGGTCCGAGCCATGCAAGCTGTTGAGATCAGCGCTTTTGGTGCACCCGAGGTTCTGCGTCTGGCCCAGCGCCCGATGCCGGTCGCGGGTGCGGGCGAGGTGCTGATCCGCGTGCGTGCTTCGGGCGTGAACCGGCCCGACGTACTGCAACGCAGTGGTGCCTACCCGCCACCCCCTGGGGCCTCCGACCTGCCCGGTCTGGAAGTGGCCGGCGTGATCGAGTCGGGTGATGCCGATGCGATGGCGGCAGCTGGCCTCGCGCTTGGCGACAGGGTGTGTGCACTGGTCGCTGGCGGTGGTTACGCCGAACACTGTGTGGCTCCCGTCGGTCAGTGCCTGCCGGTCCCGGCGGGTTTTGACGACGTTCAGGCGGCGTCGCTGCCCGAGACCTTCTTCACGGTGTGGAGCAATGTGTTTGACCGGGCGCGTTTGCAGCCGGGTGAAACCCTGTTGGTCCAGGGTGGCACGAGCGGCATTGGCGTGACCGCGATCCAGCTGGCGAAAGCCCTGGGGGCGCGAGTGATCGCCACGGCCGGCAGCGACGAGAAGTGCGCCGCCTGCCTGGCGCTCGGTGCCGACCATGCCATCAACTACAAGACGCAAGACTTCTCGGCCGTGGCGCGCGAGCTCACGGACGGGAAGGGTGTTGACGTCATTCTGGACATGGTCGCCGGCAGCTACGTGGCGCGCGAGGTCGAGTGCCTGGCCGAAGACGGCCGGCTCGTGATCATCGCCGTGCAGGGTGGTGTCAAGGCCGAGTTCAATGCCGGTCTGGTGCTGCGTCGCCGCCTGGTCATCACCGGCTCCACGCTGCGTCCACGCCCACTGGCATTCAAGGCGGCGATTGCCGCCTCGCTGCGCGAAAAGGTGTGGCCGTTGCTGGAGCAGGGTCGGGTCAAGCCCGTCGTTCACAGCGTGTTCGAGGCCTCCAACGCTGCGCAAGCGCATGTCCTGATGGAAACCAATCAGCACATCGGAAAAATAGTCCTCACCTGGGCTTGAGTCCCACGGAGACCAAGATGAAAAAACTGATCGCAGGCAACTGGAAAATGAACGGCTCGCTGGCCGCCAACGAAGCGCTGGTCAAGGCCATGCTCGAAGGCCTGCAGGGCGCTGAACCCGCAGCGGACATGGCGCTGTGCGTCCCCGCCCCGTACCTCGCTCAATTGCAGTCGCTTTTGCAGGGCAGTCCCATCGCCTGGGGTGCTCAGGACGTGTCGGCGCACGAGCAGGGTGCCTACACCGGCGAAGTGAGCGTGGCCATGCTGAAGGATTTCGGTTGCCGCTACGCCATCGTCGGCCATTCTGAGCGCCGCCAGTACCACGGCGAGTCGGACGAGGTGGTTGCGGCCAAGGCACAGCGCGCATTGGCCGCCGGCGTCACACCCATCGTCTGCGTCGGTGAAACCCTGGCGCAGCGCGAAGCCGGTGAGACCGAAGCCGTGGTCAAGCGCCAGCTCGCGGCAGCGATTCACACGGTGGGGCACTGCATCACCGAGATCGTTGTCGCCTACGAGCCCGTCTGGGCCATTGGCACCGGCAAGACCGCGACGCCCGAAATGGCGCAAGCGGTGCACGCGGTGCTGCGTGCCCAGCTTGCTGCAGCTACCACCCACCCCAAGCGGGTGCACATCCTCTACGGCGGCAGTATGAACGCAGCCAACGCTGCCAGCCTGCTTGCGCAGCCCGACATCGATGGCGGCCTGATCGGTGGTGCATCGCTCAAGGCGGCGGACTTCCTTCAAATCGTGGCATCGGCTCGCTGAGCCGTCGCCCACGGTCCTTTCCCTTTCGGAGAAAAACATGAACGTTTTGTTGACCATTCTTCAGGCGGTACAGATCCTGGCCGCCATCGGCATGATCGGCCTGATCCTGATGCAGCACGGCAAGGGTGCCGATGCGGGTGCTGCCTTCGGTGGTGGCGCCGGCTCGGCCAGTCTGTTTGGTGCGTCGGGTGGTGCGAACTTCCTCTCGCGCACAACGGCTGTTCTGGCGGGCCTGTTTTTGGCTTGCACACTTGGCTTGGCGTATTTCGGCAACCTGCGCACCGTTGCGCCTTCGGGCAGTGTTCTGGAGAGCGCCGTTCCTCTGCAGCAGCCGGCTGCACAACAGAATCCCGCAGGCACCGAGGCGCCCGCTGCGGCAGCACCTGCCGAAGCACCGGCAACTGGTGCTGCACAGATCCCTGGCAAATAACTGGGGGGAGTACAACAAGCCGGGAAGCCGCGCCGCGCCTGTGTTTTTTGCGCTGCAGCAACCCAACCCTTTCCTTTTGAAAAACAGATACACCCTCTCAAAAACAGGGGTGTTTCAGGGTAAACTCTATGGGTTGTCAGCAAGGCTCACACCGTCCCTCGTGAGCCAGACAAAGCAGACCCAGCCGACGTGGTGAAATTGGTAGACACGCTATCTTGAGGGGGTAGTGGCGAAAGCTGTGCGAGTTCGAGTCTCGCCGTCGGCACCAATCTTTGGACAACATGGCCCATGAGCCATGTCAGCGGAACTTACCCAAGATGAGTCTCGAACAATACCTTCCCGTGCTTTTGTTCATTCTGGTAGGTGTTGCCGTCGGGATCATCCCGCAGGTTCTGGGCTATATCCTCGGCCCCAACCGTCCGGACGCAGAGAAAAATTCGCCTTACGAATGCGGCTTCGAAGCTTTCGAAGATGCCCGCATGAAGTTCGATGTGCGCTACTACCTGGTGGCCATCCTCTTCATTTTGTTTGACCTCGAAATCGCTTTTCTCATTCCTTGGGCTGTTGCGTTGACCGACATCGGATCCACTGGATTCTGGGTCGGCGTCATCTTCCTGGTGGACCTGCTCGTGGGCTTTGTCTACGCGTGGAAAAAAGGCGCGTTGGACTGGGAATGACACACACCACCCGCACCGCAGACAAAACACCGACGCACCGGAGCGCAAGATGATCGAAGGCGTTTTCAAAGAAGGTTTCGTGACCACGAGCTACGACTCGGTGGTGAACTGGGCCAAGACGGGGTCGCTATGGCCCATGACCTTTGGTCTGGCTTGTTGCGCTGTTGAAATGATGCACGCAGCCACTGCGCGCTACGACCTGGGCCGTTTCGGTGCCGAGGTGTTCCGTGCCAGCCCGCGCCAGTCCGATCTGATGATCGTGGCCGGCACCTTGTGCAACAAGATGGCGCCGGCCCTGCGCAAGGTCTACGACCAGATGGCTGAGCCGCGCTGGGTGCTGTCCATGGGCTCCTGCGCCAATGGCGGTGGTTATTACCACTACAGCTATTCGGTGGTACGCGGCTGCGACCGCATCGTGCCGGTCGATGTGTATGTGCCTGGCTGCCCGCCGACTGCTGAGGCCTTGCTGTACGGGATCATCCAGTTGCAGCAGAAGATCCGTCGCACCAACACCATCGCGCGCGCCTGAGCGCCGCACCGGCCCACAGGCTTCTGTCAGAAAGACGGTCCATGAGCGAAACCGCCATCCTTTACGCCTCCAATCCCGACGCGCTGAAAAACACCCTGGCCGCCCTGCTGGGCGAGCGTGTGCAGTCCCTTGATGTCGATCGCGATGAGCTCACCCTGGTGGTGGCTGCTGCCGACTACCTTGCGACCATGCAAATCCTGCGTGATGCACCTGAAGCGCGTTTTGAGCAGTTGATCGATCTGTGTGGCATGGACTACCAGTCTTACGGCGATGGTCGTTGGGAGGGTCCACGGTTTGCCGCGGTGGTGCACCTGCTGTCGGTCAGCCTGAACCAGCGGGTGCGGGTCCGGGTGTTTTGCCCGGAAGACGACTTCCCCGTCATCGATTCCGTGAGTGCACTCTGGGCGTCGGCCAACTGGTATGAACGTGAGGCCTTTGACCTCTACGGCATCGTGTTCGAGGGTCACAACGACCTGCGCCGCATCCTGACCGACTACGGTTTCATCGGCCATCCGTTTCGCAAGGACTTCCCACTCTCCGGTCACGTGGAGATGCGTTACGACGCCGAGCGCGCGCGGGTGGTTTACGAGCCGGTCACGATCGAGCCGCGTGAAGTCACGCCGCGCGTGATTCGCGAAGACAACTACGGCGGACTGCATTGATATGGCTGAAATCAAGAACTACACCCTGAACCTCGGTCCGCAGCACCCGGCCGCGCACGGTGTGCTGCGACTGGTGCTGGAGCTCGATGGCGAAGTGGTGCAACGCGCCGATCCGCACATCGGTCTGCTGCACCGCGCCACCGAAAAACTCGCCGAACACAAGACCTTCATCCAGTCGCTGCCCTACATGGACCGGCTGGACTACGTCTCGATGATGTGCAATGAGCACGCCTACTGCCTGGCCATCGAGAAGCTGCTGGGCATTGAGGTGCCGATCCGTGCGCAGTACATCCGCGTGATGTTCAGCGAGATCACCCGCCTGCTCAACCACCTGATGTGGCTGGGCTCGCACGGCAACGACTGCGGCAGCTCGACCATCCTGATCTACGCGTTCCGTGAGCGCGAAGACCTGTTCGACATGTACGAAGCCGTGTCGGGTGCGCGCATGCACGCGGCCTATTTCCGTCCGGGGGGGGTCTACCGTGACCTGCCGGACACCATGCCGCAGTACAAGCACAGCAAGATCCGCAACGCCAAGGCGATGGCGGAGATGAACACGAACCGCCAGGGTTCGTTGCTCGATTTCATCGACGACTTCACCCAGCGTTTCCCGGTCTACCTGGCCGAGTACCACACGCTGCTGACCGACAACCGCATCTGGAAGCAGCGCACGGTCGGCATTGGTGTCGTGACCCCCGAGCGCGCGCTCAACCTCGGCATGACCGGCCCCATGTTGCGCGGCTCCGGCATCGCCTGGGACCTGCGCAAAAAGCAGCCGTACGACGTGTACGACAAGATGGACTTCGATATTCCGGTCGGCAAGACCGGCGACACCTACGACCGCTACCTCGTCCGCATGGAAGAGATGAAGCAGTCCAACCGCATCATCAAGCAGTGCGTGGACTGGCTGCGCGTGAACCCCGGCCCGGTCATCACCGACAACCACAAGGTGGCGCCGCCGTCGCGCGAGGCGATGAAGTCGAGCATGGAAGAGCTGATCCACCACTTCAAGCTCTTCACCGAAGGTTTCCACGTACCCGAAGGCGAGGCCTATGCCGCCGTCGAGCACCCCAAAGGTGAGTTCGGCATCTACCTCGTGAGCGACGGCGCCAACAAGCCCTATCGCCTGAAAATCCGCGCCCCCGGCTTCGCCCACCTGTCCACCCTGGACGAAATGGCGAGTGGCCACATGCTGGCCGACGCGGTCGCCATCATCGGCACCATGGACATCGTTTTTGGAGAGATTGACCGATGATCTCTGAGCACAAGACCCCCGGCGGCGCCGTTCAGGCGATGCAGCTGTCCGAAGCCACGCTGGCGCGTTTTGCGCGCGAGGTGGCCAAGTTCCCGCCCGAACAGGCGCAGTCGGCCGTGATGGCCTGTCTGTCCATCGTGCAGCAAGAGCAGGGCTACGTCGCCCTCGAAGCCGAGAAGGCGATTGCCGACTACCTCGGCATGCCGGTCATGGCCGTGCACGAGGTCACGACCTTCTACAACATGTACAACCAGCAGCCGGTGGGCAAGTTCAAGCTCAACGTCTGCACCAACCTGCCTTGCCTGTTGCGCGACGGCGGCAAGGCGCTGGCGCATCTGGAGCACAAGCTCGGCGTGCAAATGGGTGGAACGACGGCCGATGGCCTCTTCACTCTGCAACAGAGCGAGTGTCTGGGCGCGTGTGCCGATTCACCGGTGATGCTGGTCAATGACCGCCACATGTGCAGCTTCATGAGCAATGAGAAGCTCGATCAGCTGGTCGACGGCCTGAAGGCCGCAGAGGGCAAAGCATGAACGCAGAACAGGTGATTTCCCAGTTCAGCGCCACCGGCGTACAAACCTGCTTCCATGGTCGTCACATCGAACCGCAGATCTACAAGGACCTGAACGGCAGCAACTGGTCGCTCAAGGACTACGAAGCGCGCGGCGGCTACCAGGCCCTGCGCAAGATCCTGGGTCAGGATGGTTCGGCACCGAACCCCGAAACCGGCGTGTCCGGCATGACGCAGGACCAGGTGATCGCGACCGTCAAGGAATCCGCGTTGCGCGGGCGTGGCGGCGCGGGCTTCCCGAGTGGCTTGAAGTGGAGCTTCATGCCGCGCCAGTTCCCGGGTCAGAAGTACCTGGTGTGCAACTCGGACGAAGGTGAGCCGGGCACCTGCAAGGACCGCGACATCCTGATGTTCAACCCGCACATCGTCATCGAAGGCATGGCGATCGCGGCGTACGCCATGGGCATCAACGTCGGCTACAACTACATCCACGGCGAGATTTTCGAGGTCTACGAGCGCTTCGAAGCGGCGTTGGAAGAGGCGCGTGCCGCGGGGTACCTCGGCAACGGCATCATGGGCAGCAGCTTCAGCTTCCAGCTGCACGCTTTCCACGGCTTCGGCGCCTACATCTGCGGCGAAGAAACCGCGCTGCTCGAATCGCTGGAAGGCAAGAAGGGCCAGCCGCGTTTCAAGCCACCGTTCCCGGCCAGCTTCGGCCTGTACGGCAAGCCGACCACGATCAACAACACCGAGACCTTCGCGGCGGTGCCTTGGATCATCCGCAACGGTGGTTCGGCCTACCTCGAATGCGGCAAGCCCAACAACGGTGGCACCAAGATCTTCTCGGTCAGTGGCGACGTCAACCTGCCCGGCAACTACGAAGTGCCGATGGGCACCCCGTTCGCCAAGCTGCTGGAGCTCGCTGGCGGGGTGCGCACGGGCCGTCAGCTCAAGGCCGTGATCCCTGGTGGATCGTCGTCACCCGTGCTGCCCGCGTCCATCATCATGGACTGCACCATGGACTATGACTCGATCGCCAAGGCCGGCTCCATGCTGGGCTCTGGCGCCGTGATCGTGATGGACGACTCCCGCTGCATGGTCGAGTCGCTCAAGCGCCTGTCGTACTTCTACATGCACGAGTCCTGCGGGCAGTGCACGCCCTGCCGTGAAGGCACGGGCTGGCTCTGGCGCCTGGTGGACAAGATTCAGCGCGGCGACGCCAAGGCTTCCGACATGGCGCTGCTGGACAACGTGGCCGAGAACATCATGGGCCGCACCATCTGCGCCCTGGGCGATGCGGCGGCGATGCCGGTGCGCGCCATGCTCAAGCATTTCCGGCCCGAGTTCGCGGCCATGATCAAGGCCGACGCCACCGCCTGAAACGAGACGAGAAACTATGGTTGAAATCGAACTCGACGGCCAGAAGGTCGAAGTGCCACCGGGCAGCATGATCATGCATGCGGCCGAAAAGGCGGGCACCTACATTCCCCATTTCTGCTATCACAAGAAGCTGTCCATCGCGGCGAGCTGCCGCATGTGCCTGGTGGAAGTGGAAAAGGCCCCCAAGCCCATGCCCGCCTGCGCCACGCCGGTGACCATGGGCATGATCGTGCGCACCAAGTCCGACAAGGCCATCAAGGCCCAGCAGTCGGTGATGGAGTTCCTGCTCATCAACCACCCACTGGACTGCCCGATCTGCGACCAGGGCGGTGAATGCCAGTTGCAGGATCTGGCCGTGGGCTACGGCGGTGGTGCTTCGCGCTACGAAGAAGAGAAGCGCGTGGTGTTCCACAAGGACGTCGGTCCGCTGATTTCCATGGAGGAAATGAGCCGTTGCATCCACTGCACCCGCTGCGTGCGTTTTGGCCAGGAAGTGGCCGGCGTGATGGAACTGGGCATGTCGCACCGTGGTGAACACGCCGAAATCGAAACCTTTGTCGGGCAGTCGGTGGATTCCGAGCTGTCGGGCAACATGATCGACATCTGCCCGGTGGGCGCGCTCACGAGCAAGCCGTTCCGTTACAGCGCGCGCACCTGGGAACTCTCGCGTCGCAAGAGCGTGAGCCCGCACGACTCGACCGGTGCCAACCTGATCGTTCAGGTGAAGAACCACAGGGTCATGCGCGTCGTGCCGCTGGAAAACGATGCTGTCAACGAGTGCTGGATTGCCGACCGCGACCGCTTCAGCTACGAAGCCGTCAACAGCGAAGACCGCCTCACCGCGCCCATGCTCAAGCAGGGCGGCGAGTGGAAAGCGGTCGACTGGCAGACCGCGCTGGAATACGTGGCCAATGGCCTGAAGCAGGTCAAGGCGGACCACGGCGCTGGCGCCATTGGTGTGCTGGCCAGTCCGCACAGCACAGTGGAAGAGCTGGCCCTGGCCGGTGCGCTGGTGCGCGGCCTGGGCAGCGAGAACATTGACACGCGTCTGCGTCATGCCGACTTCTTCAACGCGGCATCGCCCAACTCGGCCCGCTGGCTGGGCATGCCGATCGCGGCCCTGTCGGGACTGCAGCGCGTGCTGGTGGTCGGATCGAATCTGCGCAAGGACCATCCGCTGTTTGCCCAGCGCATCCGCCAGGCGGCTCGCAAGGGTGGGCAGGTGAGCGCGCTCAACGCCCAGTCGCAGGACTGGGCCATGCCGGTGAAGAACACCGTGCTGGCCGACAGTGCGAACTGGGTGTCGGCCCTGGCCGGCATCGCCAACGCCGTGGGCGCCGAAACGGGCGTGCTGGCACCGGTGGTCGCAGAGGTGAACGATGCGGCTCGCGCCATCGCCAAGTCGCTGCTCGGTGGTGAACACAAGGCCATCCTGCTGGGCAACGCGGCCGCGCACCATGTCCAGGCCTCCAGCCTGCTGTCGCTGGCCAACTGGATCGCCCAGCAGACCGGCGCTGTGGTGGGTTACCTCAGCGAAGCCGCGAACACCGTGGGCGCCCAGCTGGTGAACGCCCTGCCGGGGCAGGGCGGCTTGAACGCCGGTCAGATGCTCGGTGGTGGACTCAAGGCGGCGCTGCTGCTGAACAACGAACCGGCTTTTGACAGTGCGGTGGGCAGACAGGGTCTGGCCAACGCCGGCATGGTGGTCACGCTCAGCCCGTTCAAGGCCAACCTGGACATCAGCGACGTGCTGCTGCCCATTGCCCCGTTCACCGAGACCTCCGGATCTTTTGTCAACGCCGAAGGCCGGCTGCAGAGTTTCCACGCCGTGGTGCGCCCACTGGGCGATACCCGTCCGGCCTGGAAAGTGTTGCGCGTGCTGGGCAACCTGCTCGGCCTGCCGGGTTTTGATGCCGATTCCTCGCAGGCCGTGCTTGCCGCCGCTTTGCCTGGCCTGACGGCTGGCAGCGTGGTGGAGGCTTCGCGCCTGTCCAACGCCGGAGCGGCTTTCATCGACATGAACCCTGCCGCCAGCCAGCCCTGCGTGGCGTCCATCTACCAACTGGATTCGCTGGTGCGGCGCGCCAGCTCGCTGCAGCTCACGGCCGATGCCCGCGCAGCAGAAGGAGCACACGCATGATCGACGCGATGTACAACGGTGGCCTGGGCCTGATCGCGGCTCCTTGGTGGACCACGGCCGCTTGGCCGGTGATCTGGGGCATGGTCAAGATCATCGCAGTGCTGGCGCCCCTGATGGGCGCGGTGGCCTACCTCACGCTGTGGGAGCGCAAGCTGCTGGGCTTCATGCAGGTGCGCCTGGGGCCGAACCGCGTGGGACCGTTTGGCCTGCTGCAGCCCATTGCCGATGCCATCAAGCTACTGACCAAAGAAATCATCAGCCCCAGCGCCGCGGCGCCGGGCCTGTTTCGCCTGGGCCCCATCATGGCCATCATGCCGGCCCTGGCCGCGTGGGTGGTCGTTCCTTTCGGACCTGAGACCGTGATCGCCAACGTGAACGCGGGCCTGCTGGTGATCCTGGCGATCACCTCGATCGAGGTCTATGGCGTGATCATCGCGGGCTGGGCCTCCAACTCGAAGTACGCCTTCCTGGGTGCGCTGCGTGCCTCGGCCCAGATGGTGAGCTACGAGATCGCCATCGGCTTCTGTTTCCTGGTGGTTGTCATGACCGCTGGCAGCCTGCACCTGGGTGAAATCGTGGCTTCGCAGGCGCGTGGCATGGGCGCGGACATGGGTCTGAGCTTCCTGTCATGGAACTGGCTGCCCCTGTTCCCCATTTTCATGGTGTACCTGATCTCCGGCGTGGCCGAAACCAACCGTCACCCGTTTGACGTGGTGGAAGGTGAAGCCGAGATCGTGGCCGGTCACATGGTCGAGTACTCGGGCATGGGCTTCGCGATCTTCTTCCTGGCTGAATACGCCAGCATGTGGCTGGTGTCCATCCTGGCGGTCCTGATGTTCCTGGGTGGCTGGTTGCCCCCCATCGACAGCGCGCTTTTCAACTGGATTCCCGGCTGGATCTGGCTGGGCATCAAGACCTTTGTCGTGGTGTCCATGTTCATCTGGATTCGCGCCACCTTCCCGCGCTTCCGCTACGACCAGATCATGCGTCTGGGCTGGAAGATTTTCATTCCTGTGACATTGGTCTGGCTGCTGCTCGTCGGCGGTCTGATGCAGACCTCGTGGAACATCTGGAAATAAGCAGGGCGAACGATCATGTCCACCACCGTATCCCCTTCCGCATCGCCTTCGGTCGTCGCGCCGTTTTCCATCGGCGACTTTTTCAAGAGCTTCCTGCTGGTCGAGCTGGTCAAGGGACTGGCCCTCACCGGTCGTTACGCCTTCCGTCGCAAGGTGACGGTGCAGTTCCCGGAAGAGAAGACGCCGTTGTCGCCGCGTTTCCGCGGTCTGCACGCCCAACGCCGGTATGAAAACGGTGAAGAGCGCTGCATTGCCTGCAAGCTGTGCGAGGCCGTGTGCCCAGCCCTGGCCATCACCATCGAAGCCGGTGAGCGCGCATCCGACGGCACGCGCCGCACCACCCGCTACGACATCGACCTGACCAAATGCATCTTCTGCGGCTTCTGTGAAGAGGCCTGCCCGGTGGACGCCATTGTCGAAACCCACATCCTCGAATACCACGGCGAGAAGCGCGGCGACCTCTACTTCACCAAAGACATGCTGCTGGCGGTGGGTGACCGCTACGAACCCGAGATCGCAGCGGCCAAGGCGGCCGACGCGAAGTACCGCTGAAGCTGGCGAAAGACAAGAACCATGGATTACCAGACCGGCTTTTTCTACCTGTTCGCGGCGGTGCTGCTGTTCGCCGCCTACCGTGTGGTGACCGCGCACAACCCCGTGCACGCGGTGTTGTACCTGATGCTGTCCTTCTCCCAGGCGGCTGCCCTGTGGCTGTTGCTCAAGGCCGAGTTCCTGGGTCTGACCCTGGTGCTGGTGTACCTGGGCGCGGTGATGGTGCTTTTCCTGTTCGTGGTGATGATGCTCGACATCAAACTCGACGATGACCGCTGGGGCTTCTGGCAGAACTTCCCGCTGGCAGCGGCACTGGGCGCCCTGGTGGCGGTCGAGGTCATTGCGGTGCTGTGGGCGGGTTTCCCGACAGTCACAGGGGAGGGCATCGCTGCCGTTCCGGCCAACTACTCGAACACCAAAGAGCTGGGCAAGCTGTTGTACACCGAGTACCTGTACCCCATCGAAGTGGCTGCCGTGATCCTGCTGGTGGCCATGTTCGCCGCGATCGCGCTCACGCTGCGCCAGCGCAAGGACAGCAAAGCCATCGATCCGGGCCTGCAGGTCAAGGTGCGCGCCAGCGATCGCCTGGTTGTGTTGCCCATGACCGCCACACAGAAGGCCGCTCCGGTGGCATTGAGCAACGAGGAGGGCCAGGCATGAGCCTCACACTGGGACATTTCCTATCCGTGGGGGCGATCCTGTTTGCCCTGTCGGTCATCGGCATCTTCCTCAACCGCAAGAACCTGATCGTGCTGCTGATGGCCATCGAGCTCATGCTGCTGGCGGTCAACATGAACTTTGTGGCGTTCTCCCATTTCCTGGGTGACATGCATGGGCAGGTGTTCGTGTTCTTCATCCTGACGGTGGCGGCGGCCGAGTCGGCCATCGGTCTGGCCATTCTGGTGTTGCTGTTCCGGGCCAAGTCGTCCATCGGCGTCGAAGAACTCAACACCCTCAAGGGGTGAAGACAGGGAAAGAACAGGCATAAAAATGAGCACCACCCTTTCTGCAAGCACACTCCTGGCGGTTCCGCTGGCGCCCCTGGTGGGCGCGGCGCTGGCCGGCATCCTGGGCACCACCTTTGGCGGCAACGTCATCGGGCGCCGCACCTCGCACACACTGACCATCCTGGGTGTGCTGATCGCCTTCATCCTTTCGGCCATGACGCTCAAGAGCGTGGCCGTGGACGGCGCCCGATTCAATGAAACCATCTACGAATGGATGGTGATCGGCGGCATGAAGATGGAAATCGGCTTCATGGTCGATGGCCTGACCGCGATGATGATGTGCGTGGTCACCTTCGTTTCGCTGATGGTGCACATCTACACCATCGGCTACATGGAAGAAGACGCCGGCTACAACCGCTTCTTCGCCTACATCTCGCTGTTCACCTTCTCCATGCTCATGCTGGTGATGAGCAACAACCTGCTGCAGCTGTTCTTCGGCTGGGAAGCGGTGGGTTTGGTGTCCTACCTGCTGATCGGGTTCTGGTTCAACAAGCCCACGGCGATCTTCGCCAACATGAAGGCCTTCCTGGTCAACCGCGTGGGCGACTTCGGCTTCATCCTGGGCATCGGCCTGATCGTGGCCTACACCGGCACGCTGAACTACAGCGAGGTGTTCGCCAAGGCGCCCGAGCTCGGCACGCTGGGCTTTCCCGGCACCGACTGGCTGCTGATCACCGTGGTCTGCATCTGCCTGTTCATCGGCGCCATGGGCAAGTCGGCCCAGTTCCCGTTGCACGTCTGGCTGCCCGACTCCATGGAAGGCCCGACCCCGATCTCCGCGCTGATCCACGCCGCCACCATGGTGACGGCGGGCATTTTCATGGTCGCGCGCATGTCGCCGCTGTTTGAACTGTCGGACACAGCGCTCAACTTCATCATGGTGATCGGTGCCATCACGGCCCTGTTCATGGGCTTCCTGGGCATCATCCAGAACGACATCAAGCGCGTGGTGGCCTATTCCACGCTGTCCCAGCTCGGCTACATGACGGTGGCGCTGGGCGCTTCGGCTTACGGCGTCGCGGTGTTCCACCTGATGACGCACGCCTTCTTCAAGGCCCTGCTGTTCCTTGCGGCCGGCTCCGTGATCATCGGCATGCACCACAACCAGGACATCCGCTGGATGGGCGGTGTGCGCAAGTACATGCCCATCACCTGGATCACCTCGCTGCTGGGCACGCTGGCCCTGATCGGCACGCCGCTGTTCGCCGGCTTCTACTCCAAGGACAGCATCATTGAGGCGGTGCATTTCAGCAACCTGCCGGCTTCGGGCTTCGCCTATTTCGCGGTACTGGCTGGCGTCTTTGTCACGGCGTTCTATTCGTTCCGGCTCTACTTCCTGGTGTTCCATGGCAAGGAGCGTTACGACCAGAACCCGGATGCCCACCACGACGACCACCATGCGGACGCCCACGGCCATCACGATGACCACGGTCACCACGAAGCACACAAGCCGCACGAAACCCCCTGGGTGGTGACCGTGCCGCTGTTGCTGCTGGCGATCCCGTCGGTGGTGATCGGCTTCATGACGATCCAGCCGATGCTGTTTGGCGAGTTCCTCAAGGACGCGATCCACATCAACCTCGAACTGCACCCAGCGATGGAGAAGTTCGCCGAAGAGTTCCACGGCCCGCTGGCCATGGCGTTGCACGCCTTCTCCACCGCGCCGTTCTACCTGGCGCTGGGTGGTGCTGTGACCGCCTGGTACATGTACATGGTCAATCCGGCGTTGCCGACCGCCATTGGTCGCACCTTCAAGCCGATCGTCACCCTCCTGGAGAACAAGTACTACATGGACTGGTTCAACGAAAACGTGCTCGCACGGGGCGCGCGCATGTTGGGCACCGGACTGTGGAAGGGCGGCGACCAGGGCGTGATCGAAACCGGCGTGGTCAACGCCAGCTGGAAGCTGGTTGGTGGCGTGTCTGCCGTGGTGCGCCGCATGCAGACCGGTTACCTGTACCACTATGCGCTGATGATGATCGTGGGCATCCTGCTGTTCATGACGTACTTCGTCTGGCTCGCGAAATAAGAGGAAGAACAAGATGGGTTTGCTGAGCCTTGCGATCTGGACGCCGATTCTTTTTGGGGTTGTGCTGTTGGCCTTGGGCCGGGACGAACACGCGAACGCCGTGCGCTGGATGGCCCTGGTTGGTGCGCTGGTGTCACTGGCCGTGACCGTGCCGCTGTACACCGGGTTTGAACTTGGCACGGCTGCGATGCAGTTCGTGGAACAGGGTGTCTGGATCGAACGATTCAACGTCAACTACCACCTTGGTGTGGATGGCATCTCGCTCTGGCTGGTGCTGCTGACCGCCTTCATCACCGTGGTTGTGGTGATTGCCAGCTGGGAATCGATCACCAGCCGTGTCAACCAGTACATGGGCGCCTTCCTGATCCTCTCGGGACTGATGATTGGCGTTTTTGCCGCGCTGGACGCGATGCTGTTCTACGTCTTCTTCGAAGCCACGCTGATCCCGATGTACCTGATCATCGGTATCTGGGGCGGCCCGAACAAGATCTACGCCGCGTTCAAGTTCTTTCTCTACACGCTGCTGGGCTCGCTGCTCATGCTGGTGGCCCTGATCTACCTGTACACCCAGTCGGGTGGCAGTTTCGATCTGGCCACCTGGCACAAGCTGCCGCTCGGCGGCACGGCGCAGACGCTGCTGTTCTTCGCCTTCTTCGCCGCCTTTGCGGTGAAGGTGCCGATGTGGCCGGTGCACACCTGGTTGCCCGACGTGCACGTGGAAGCGCCCACCGGTGGCTCGGCCGTGCTGGCCGCCATCATGCTGAAACTGGGTGCCTACGGTTTCCTGCGCTTCTCGCTGCCGATCCTGCCCGACGCTTCGCACGAATGGGCCTGGCTCATGATCACGCTGTCCCTGGTGGCCGTGGTCTACGTGGGTCTGGTGGCCATGGTGCAGCAGGACATGAAGAAGCTGGTGGCCTATTCGTCGGTGGCCCACATGGGTTTTGTCACCCTCGGCTTCTTCCTCTTCAGCGACATGGGCGTGGCCGGTGGCATCGTGCAGATGATCGCCCACGGCTTTGTTTCGGCCGCCATGTTCCTGTCCATCGGTGTGCTCTACGACCGTGTCCACTCGCGTGAAATTGCTTCCTATGGCGGCGTGGTCAACACCATGCCCAACTTTGCCGCGTTCGCGCTGTTGTTCACCATGGCCAACTGCGGCCTGCCGGGCACGGCGGGTTTTGTCGGTGAGTGGATGGTGATCCTGGCCGCCGTCAAGGCCAATTTCTGGATCGGCGCCGCTGCGGCCACCGCCCTGATCTTCGGCGCTGCCTATTCGCTGTGGATGTTCAAGCGCGTCTACCTGGGCGCGCCCGGCAACCACCACGTCAAGGCGCTGACAGACATCGGTTCACGTGAGTTCCTCGTCATGGCCGTGCTGGGCATCGCCGTGCTCTACATGGGCGTGCATCCCAAGCCATTCACCGATGTGATGGATGCCTCGGTGGCTGAGTTGCTGCGCCACGTGGCCATCTCCAAGCTGAACTGACCTCTGCCGCCCCTACAACAATGCGAGTCTTCTCATGAATGAGCCAATCAGCTGGGTGGTGGCCTACCCGGAAATCTTTCTGCTAGTCATGTCCGCCGTGATCTCGCTGGTGGACGTGGGTGTCAAGTCGCGCTTGCGCGATACCACCTATGTGCTCTCGCTGTTGACCCTCGCAGTGGTCGCCTACCTGCTGGGCGCGAGTGCGGCCACCGGCGAAACACTGCGGAGTTTCAACAACATGGTGGTGAGCGACCCGATGGGGCAATGGCTCAAGTGCTTTGCGGCGCTGGCCATGTTCGCCACGCTGGTCTATGGCCGCCGCTACGCTGGCGACCGCGACATGCTGGCCCGCGGCGGAGAAATGTTCTCCCTGGCGCTCTACGCACTGCTCGGCATGTTCATCATGATCTCGGGGCACAACTTCCTGGTGATCTACCTGGGCCTGGAACTGCTCACGCTCTCCAGCTACGCGCTGGTGGCCTTGCGCCGCGATGATGCCCAGGCCATCGAAGCCGCCATGAAGTACTTCGTGCTCGGCGCGCTGGCCAGCGGTTTCCTGCTATACGGCATGTCCATGGTCTACGGCGCCACCGGTTCGCTGGATCTGGCCGAAGTGCTCAAGGCCATCGCTGGTGGTGAAGCCACGCTCAAGGGTTCAGCCCAGGTGCTGGTGCTCGGGCTGGTGTTTGTGGTGGCCGGTCTCGCGTTCAAGCTGGGCGTCGTGCCGTTCCACATGTGGGTGCCCGATGTCTACCACGGCGCTCCGACGGCCATCACGCTGATGATCGGTGGCGCGCCCAAGCTGGCGGCGTTTGCCATCGTGATCCGTCTGCTGGTCGAGGGTCTGCTGCCGCTGGCGGTGGACTGGCAGCAGATGCTTGCGGTGCTGTCGGTGGTTTCGCTGCTGGTGGGCAACCTCGCCGCCATTGCCCAGACCAACCTCAAGCGCATGCTCGCGTTTTCCACCATCTCGCAGATGGGCTTCATGCTGCTTGGCCTGCTTGCCGGTGTGGTGGCGGGTGACAGCGGCAACATGGCCAACGCCTACAGCTCGTCCATGTTCTACGTCATCACCTACGTGCTGACCACGCTGGGTACCTTCGGCGTCATCCTGCTGCTCTCGCGCAACGGTTTCGAATCTGAAAACATCAGCGACCTGGCCGGCCTGAACCAGCGCAGCCCGCTGTACGCCGGTGTCATGGCGATCTGCATGTTCTCGCTGGCTGGCGTGCCGCCGCTGGTGGGCTTCTACGCCAAGCTCTCGGTGCTGCAGGCCTTGCTGGCCTCGTCCCATCCGCTCTACATCGGCCTGGCCGTGTTTGCGGTGATGATGTCGCTGGTGGGGGCCTTCTACTACCTGCGTCTGGTCAAGGTGATGTACTTTGACGCCCCCACGCAGACCGCTGACATCGTGGCCGGGGTGGACGCACGCTCGGTGCTTTCGCTCAACGGTGCGCTGGTGCTGGTGCTGGGTATCGTGCCCGGTGGCCTCATGACCTTGTGTGCCCAGGCCATCGCTGCCTTGCTGGCCTGAAATCCCGATGCCGGGTGCCGGTTCGGTGAACCGGCCGGTCCCCATCGGGTCTTACTGCTCCATATGACCCATTCAATGTCCGTCTGGCTGGTTTTGCTGGCCGCCCTCGTGGGGGCCAACCTGCCGTTTCTCAACGACCGCTGGTTCGCCGTGATTCCGCGCAAACTGCCCAAGACCCTGGGGATGCGCGTGGGTGAGCTGGTGGTGTGCTACCTGCTGGTCGGGGCGCTGGGACTGGCGCTGGAACAGTCCGCTGGTCAGATCTACCCGCAGGGCTGGGAGTTCTACGCCACCACCGCGGCGCTGTTCCTCACGCTGGCCTTTCCAGGCTTTGTGTACCGCTACCTGTACCACCGTCGAGGCTGACCGCTCCCATCATGCCGGTGCAGATGCCCGCCGCGGATGCCCACTTGCGCGAGACGCCGGTCTCACGCACCGAACTGCTCAAAGGGCATTTCCTGCACGTGGTGCGCGACACCGTGCGCCTGCCTTCCGGCCATCAAGCCACGCGGGAGTACGTGTTGCACCCCGGGGCCGTCATGGTCATCGGCTTGCTGGACGACGGCCGGGTGGTGCTGGAGCGCCAGTTCCGCCACCCTATGCAGGCCGTGGTGATCGAATTTCCTGCTGGCAAGCTCGATGCGGGTGAAAGCAGCCTGGCCTGCGCACAACGCGAGTTGCGCGAAGAAACGGGCTACAGCGCCCAGGAGTGGGCTTTTGCCGGCCGGCTGGCGCCCACCATCGCCTATTCGGACGAGATCATCGACATCTGGTTTGCACGCGGGCTCAGGCTGGGCGAGCGCCATCTGGACGATGGCGAATTCCTCGACGTGTTCACCGCCACACCCGCCGAGCTGCAAGTTTGGTGTCGCAGTGGCGAGGTGTTCGACTGCAAGACCCTGGTTGGTCTGCTCTGGTTGCAGAACGTCCTGCGCGGTGAATGGGCGCTCGACTGGTCGGGCCACATGCCCGCAGGCATTGCCAGATAATCCATGGCATGAAGGTCCTCAACCTGCAATGTGCCCACCAGCACGAATTTGAAGGCTGGTTCGGCTCTGAAGACGACTTCACCAGCCAGCTCGCGCGTGCCCTGGTGAGTTGTCCTTTGTGTGGCGATACGCAGATCCGGAAAATGCTGTCGGCGCCGCGCCTGAACCTGCGCGCCGGTCGCGAAGACAAGGCGCCCACCGCTGCACAGACCGGCACCTCCGACAGCGTCGAGCTGGGCCTTCCGGCGTCGGGTTCGGCATTGCATGCCCAACTGCTCAAAGCCATGCGCCAGGTGCTCGCCCACACCGAAGACGTGGGCGAGCGTTTTGCCGATCAGGCCCGGGCCATGCACCACGGCGAGATGGATCAGCGCAACATCCGGGGTCGCACCAGCCCCGAGGTGGCCCTGGAGCTGATCGAAGAGGGCATTGAAGTGATGCCGCTGCCTTCGCTGCCTGCGCTCAAAGAGACCCTGCAGTAGTTGGCGCCCCCTGAGCCGCAGACGGCGCAGGGGTGATCACGGATACAGTCCGCGCAGGTCGCGCGCGTGCAGGATGCGCTTGCACGCGACGATGAAGGTGGCGGTGCGCAGGCTGACCTTGTTCTCCTCCGCGACCTGCCAGACCGCACCGAACGCGCCTTTCATGATCTTCACCAGGCGCTCGTTGATCTCGTCCTCGCTCCAGAAGAAGCTGGAGAAGTCCTGCACCCATTCGAAGTAGCTCACCGTCACGCCACCGGCGTTGGCGATCACGTCGGGCAGCACCAGGATGCCGCGGTCGTGCAGGATGTCGTCGGCCTGTGGCGTGGTCGGGCCGTTGGCGCCTTCGATCACCATCTTCGCCTGGATGCGACCCGCGTTGGCTTCGGTGATCTGCTGTTCGAGCGCGGCCGGAATCAGGATGTCACAAGGCACATCCCAGAAGGCGTCGTTGGCGATCACCTCGGCCTGCGGGAAGCCCGCCACGGAACCCACGCGCGACACGTGCGCCAGCAGGGACGGCACGTCCAGGCCCGCTTCGCGGTAGATCGTGCCGCCGTGGTCCTGCACCGCCACCACCTTGGCGCCAGCTTCGGCAAACAGCTTGCCGGCCACACCACCCACGTTGCCAAAACCCTGCACGGCCACGCGCGCCTTGCTGATGTCCATGCCCGTGTGTTTGGCCGCTTCGACGCCGACCGTGAACACGCCGCGGCCCGTGGCTTCGCGTCGGCCGAGCGAGCCGCCCAGGTCCACAGGTTTGCCTGTGACCACGCCGGTGGCGGTGGAGCCTTCGTTCATGGAGTAGGTGTCCATCATCCAGGCCATCACCTGTTCGTTGGTGTTCACATCGGGCGCCGGGATGTCCTTGCTCGGGCCGATGATGATGCCGATCTCGCTGGTGTAGCGGCGTGTGATGCGCTCCAGCTCACCGACCGACAGCTGGCGCGGATCGACGCGGATACCACCCTTGGCACCACCGTAGGGCACGTTCACCGCCGCGTTCTTGATCGACATCCAGGCCGACAGCGCCATCACTTCGGACAACGTCACATTCTGGTGGAAACGCACACCGCCCTTGCCCGGGCCGCGCGAGGTGTTGTGCTGCACGCGGTAGCCCTCGAAGTGCGCAATCGAGCCGTCGTCCAGGTGGATCGGCACGTCCACGATCAGCGTGCGCTTGGGGCGCTTGAGGGTGTCCACCCAGCGGGCCAGGTTGCCCAGGTAGGGCGCCACGCGGTCCACCTGCTGAAGGTAGATGCCCCAGGGACCGAGGTTGTTGGGGTCGAGGTACGAGGGAAGGGCGCTGGTGAAGGCGGCTGGGCTGTTGGCCGCGGCGCCGGCGGGATGCGGTGCTTGTGACATGGTGCGTTGTCTCCTGGGGGATGGGCTGGCCCGGAATGGTGGGTCAACCGGTGCGACTGTACGGAGCACGGTGGCGACTGTCCAAGGCTGTGTTGCCATGCCTTTATGCGATGGATGCATAACCTTCCGGACGGGGTGGCGTGTTCAGTCGGCCGCCGCGCCCCAGACAAGGCGCGCCACGCGCGCCATGTTGTCACCCAGCACACCATTCACTTCCTGCGGACCCATGCCCACCGCCCGCAGGGCGCCGGGCAGGGCTTGCCAGGTCTCGATGGGCGCGTAGCGCATCTGGCTGATGCCTCGGCCGTAGCCCGCCTGCGCGGGCCACCAGAAGCCCGGATCGAAAGCGCCGGGCGGATCGTCGTTCAGCCCGGGTTGGGAAAAACCGATGTCCAGGCCCAGGCCCACGTGCTGTGCGCCCACCAGGTTGGCCACGTAGGCCATATGGCGTGCCAGGTCGCTCGCTTGTGGCGCTTCGCAGCCCAGAAACTTCGACACACCGGAGACGCAGACCACGCCACCGGTGGCCGCGCAGGCGCGGATCTGTTCGTCGGTGATGTTGCGGCCGTGTTCGGCCATCGCCAGCGGGTTGGCGTGGCTGAACACCACCGGGTGGCGCGAGTGGGTCATGATGTCCAAGGTGGTGCGCCGCTCGGTGTGGGCGCAGTCCATGAGCACGCCCGCATCGTTCACGGCCTGCACCATGCGGCGCCCGAGCGCGGTCAGGCCCTGGGGCTCGTCGTGGCAGCCGCCGGCCACGCTGTTGTTGCGGTTGTAGGCAAAGTGGATCTGCCGCACGCCGAGATCGCGGTACAGCGCCACCATCTCGGGGCGTTCCAGCAGGGGCAGGGCGCCTTCCAGGTCAAAACCCACCGAGAGTTTCCCCGTGTTGCGCGCGTGTTCGATGTCGGCCACAGTGCTCGGGATCAGATAGCGCCCGGGCTCGGCCCGCAGCCGCGCACGGAAAGCGGCGAGCACCGGCAGGATCTGACTCAGCGGGTTCATGTCCATGCCCACGTTGATGCAAACGTGGTGTACCCCCGCCGCGCGGTAGCGCTCCAGGGGTTCAAAGCTGGCATCGGGGTGCAGGGGCAGGCAGGTGTGGGCTTCCCAGCGGATCATGGGTTTCCTTCATGGGGGTGGGTTGGTCGCGCGACGGCATCGATTTTGCGTGGGTTCACGGACATCAAGTGGAGCCTTCGCGTTTCGAACCGGTGGCACCACCGCAAGTGACGGCTGCGTGACGTTTTGTGTCGATAATGAATTTTTCCTTAACAAGGGGCGCATACCGCTGTCCCCGCAACAACGAAGGATGACCGATGTTTGAACTGAAGAAACTGACCCTGGCTTTGGGCCTGTCTGCGGTGGCGATGGCCTCGCAGGCTGCCGGCACGCTGATTTACTGTTCCGAAGGCAGTCCCGAGGGTTTTGACACCGCGCAATACACGGGCGGCAACACCTTCGACGCCGCCGGTCACGCCATGTTCAACCGCCTGACGCAGTTCAAGAAGGGTGGCACCGAGGTTGAGCCGAGCCTGGCGCGCGAATGGAACGTGTCCGCCGACGGACTGACCTACACCTTCAAGCTGCGCAAGGGCGTCAAGTTCCACACCACCGACTATTTCAAGCCGGGCCGTGACATGAACGCCGATGACGTGATCTTCACCTTCGAGCGCATGGTCAACAAGGACCATCCGTTCAACAAGGCCTATCCGGCACAGTTCCCGTACGCCTCCGACGTGGGCCTGGAGAGCAACACCGAGTCGGTGACCAAGACCGACGACCTGACGGTGGTGATCAAGCTCAAGAAGCCCGACCCCGACCTGCTGGTCAAGATCGCTATGCCGTTTGCCTCGATCCTTTCGAAGGAATACACCGACAAACTGGTGGCCGAAGGCAAGGCCAGCATGCTCAACCAGCAGCCCATCGGCACGGGTCCTTTCGCACTGCGCCGCTACGAGAAGGACGCGCAGATCCGCTACGTCAAGCACAAGGACTACTGGAACGCCAAGGACGTGCTGGTGGACAACCTGATCTTCGCCATCACCACCGACGCCTCGGTGCGCTTCCAGAAGCTCAAGGCCGGCGAGTGCCACATCATGTCCTACCCGAAACCGCAGGACATTGCGGCCATGAAGGCCGACCCCAAGCTGAAGATGGACACGGCACCGGGCTTCAACATCGGCTACCTGAGCTACAACACCGAAAAGGCGCCACTGAACAAGGTGGAAGTGCGCCAGGCGCTGGACATGGCGATCAACCGCAAGGCGATCATCGAAGCGGTGTACCAGGGGCAGGGCCAGGAGGCTTCCAATCCGTTCCCGGCCTCGCTGTGGTCCTACAACGCCAAGCTGAAGAACGCCGCCTTCAATCCTGAAAAGGCCAAGGAGCTGCTGAAGAAAGCCGGCGTGGCCGAGGGCACCGAAATCACCTTGTGGGCCATGCCGGTGCAGCGCCCCTACAACCCCAACGCCAAGCTGATGGCCGAGATGATCCAGGCCGACTGGGCCAAGGTGGGCATCAAGGCCAAGATCACGCAGTACGAGTGGGGTGAGTACCTCAAGCGCCTGAAGCAAGGCGAGCACGACACCGGCCTGATCGGCTGGACCGGCGACTACGCCAGCCCCGACAACTTCCTCGGCGTGCTGCTCACCTGCGAAGCCATCGGCGGCTCCAACTACGCGCGCTACTGCAGCAAGGAGTTCGACGGCTACGTGCTCAAGGCCCGCAACAGCGTGAACCAGAAGGAGCGCACCGAGCTGTACATGAAGGCCCAGGAGGTGTTCAAGAAGGACATGCCGTGGTCCACCATCGCCCACTCCACGGTGAACCAGCCCATGCGCAAGGAGCTCAACGGCTTCAAGATCAGCCCGTTTGGCGACTACAACTTCGAGGGTGTCAGTGTGAAGTGATCCCCCCCGCGCCGCCTGCGGCGTCACCCCCCGGGGGGGGGCAACGCGAGCGGCCCGGCGGAGCCGGTTCCGCCGCGTTCTGGGTGGTCCGGCTGCAGGCTCACTGCGTGTAGCCTGCTGCGCCCTTGGGCAATGCGAGCGGTTTGGCGATGTCGGGCCGCTCGCGTTCTTGGGTCGGCCACTCTGGTCAATTTGCAGGCGTCAAGCTTTTGACGTCTGCTCTTTTTTACGCATTCTGAAAACAACAAGGGGTGCTCCCTCATGCTGAGATACCTCCTCAAGAAGTTGCTGGTGCTGATTCCCACGATCCTGGGGGTCACGCTGCTGACTTTTTCCCTGATCCGGCTGATCCCCGGCGACCCGGTCGAAGTGATGGTGGGCGAGCGCACGCTCGACCCGGAGCTGCACGCCGCTGCCCTCAAACGCCTCGGTCTGGACCAGCCGCTGTACGTGCAGTACGGCCGTTATCTGGGGCAACTGGCGCAGGGGGACCTGGGGCAGTCGCTCAAGACGCAGTCCCCTGTGTGGAGCGAATTCAAGGCCCTGTTTCCGGCCACGCTGGAGCTGGCGCTGTGCGCGCTGCTGCTGGCCCTGGTGCTGGGCCTGATCGCGGGTGTGCTCGCCGCCGTCAAACGGGGCAGCTGGCTGGACCACACCGTCATGACGGCTGCGCTCACCGGTTATTCCATGCCCATCTTCTGGTGGGGCTTGCTGCTGATCCTGATCTTCTCGGTGGGGCTGGGCTGGACGCCGGTATCCGGCCGGCTCGACCTGATGTTCGACGTGCCGCCGCAGACCGGCTTCATGCTGATCGACGCCTGGCTGGCCGAGCGCGCCGACCCCGAGCTCAACAGCGGCGCGCTGTGGGACGCGGTGCGCCACCTGATCCTGCCGGCCATCGTGCTCGGCACCATTCCACTGGCGGTGATCGCGCGCATGACGCGGTCGAGCATGCTGGAAGTGCTGCGCGAAGACTACGTGCGCACGGCGCGCGCCAAGGGTCTGTCGCCGATGCGCGTGATCTTCGTGCACACGTTGCGCAACGCGCTCATTCCCGTGCTCACCGTGGTGGGGCTGCAGGTGGGCACGCTGATGGGCGGCGCGGTGCTGACCGAAACCATCTTCTCCTGGCCGGGCATCGGCAAGTGGCTGATCGACGCCATCGGCCGGCGCGACTACCCCGTGGTGCAGAACGGCATCCTGCTCGTGGCGACACTCGTCGTCGTCACCAATTTCATCGTGGACCTGCTCTACGGTGTGGCCAATCCTCGCATCCGGGTGCAGTCATGAACCTCATGGAATTCTGGCGAGCCTTCTCGCAAAACAAGGGCGCCGTGGCCGGCCTGGTGTTCATGACCATCGTGGGGCTGCTGGCGATCTTCGCGCCCTGGGTCGCGCCGCACGACCCGATCGAACAATACCGCGAGCATTTCCTGCAAGGCCCGGTCTGGGCCGGTGGCACCAGCCAGTTTCTGCTGGGGACCGACGAACTCGGCCGCGACCTGCTCTCGCGCCTGATCCATGGTGCGCGGCTGTCCTTGCTGGTGGGCCTGGTGTCGGTGGTGCTGGCGCTGATCCCGGGCGTGATCCTGGGGCTGGTGGCCGCGTTCGCCGGCAAGTGGGTGGACGCCGCGATCATGCGCGCCATGGACATCGTGATGGCCCTGCCCTCGCTGCTGATGGCGGTGGCCATCATGGCCATCCTGGGCCCGGGTCTGCTCAACGCCATGATCGCCATCGCGCTGGTGTCGCTGCCGGCCTACGTGCGGCTGGTGCGCGCCTCGGCCATCGGCGAGCTGCAGCGCGACTACGTGACCGCCGCGCGCCTGTCGGGTGCGCGCACGCTGCGGCTCATGTTCGTGACCGTGCTGCCCAACTGCACGGCGCCGCTGATCGTGCACGCCACCATGAGCTTTTCCGCCGCCATCCTGGAGATCGCGGCACTGGGCTTCCTGGGGCTGGGTGTGCAGCCGCCGCTGCCCGAGTGGGGCACCATGCTCGCCTCGGCGCGCGACTACATCGAACGCGCCTGGTGGGTGGTGACGCTGCCGGGCCTGACCATTCTGTGGTCGGTGCTGGCCATCAATCTGGTAGGTGACGGTCTGCGCGATGCGCTGGACCCGAAACTCAAATCCGCATCTTGATATGGAACACCCCCGCCGCGCTTCGCGCGTCCCCCTCAAGGGGGCGATGCGATGCGGCCCGGCAAAGCCGGGGCCAAAGCATCCTGGGTTCGGGCATTGCGCGCCGGATACGGTTCACCCATACCGCGTTGCCGCGCAACCATTGAGACACCTTGTATGAGTCTTCTTGAAATCAACAACCTGCGCGTCGAGTTCGGCGCCAAGGGGCGCGCCTTTCGCGCGGTGGACGGGCTGGACCTGCAGCTGGACCAGGGCCAGGTGCTGGGCATCGTGGGCGAATCGGGTTCGGGCAAGTCGGTCGCGATGATGGCCGTCATGGGCCTGCTGGCGGGGCAGGGTCACGTCGGTGCCGATCGCCTGTGGTTCGACGGCAAGGACCTGCAGACCATTTCAGACCGCCAGCGCCGCAAGATCCTGGGCAAGGACATGGCCATGATCTTCCAGGACCCCATGACCTCGCTCAACCCGAGCTTCACCGTGGGTTTCCAGATCGAAGAGGTGCTGCGCGAACACATGGGCCTGCGCGGTGCGGCCGCCCGGGCGCGCGCCATCGAGCTGCTGCAGATGGTGGAAATCCCCGGGGCCGCGCACCGACTGGAGAGCTACCCGCACCAGTTTTCGGGTGGCATGGCGCAGCGCGTGATGATCGCGATGGCGATCGCCTGCAACCCCAAGTTGCTGATCGCTGACGAGCCCACCACCGCGCTGGACGTGACCATCCAGGCACAGATCATGGAGTTGCTGGTGCAGCTGCAGCGGGCGCACAACATGGCCCTGATCCTCATCACGCACGATCTGGCCGTGGTGGCGGAGGTGGCGCAACGCGTCGCGGTCATGTACGCCGGCCAGGAGGTGGAGCAAGGCGCCGTGGAGCGCCTGTTCACCGCACCGGCACACCCCTACACCCACGCGCTGCTCAGCAGCGTGCCCGAGCACAGCCGCGGCGCGCGCCGCCTGCACACCCTGCCCGGCATCGTGCCCGGCCAGTTCGACCGACCCACCGGCTGCCTGCTCTCGCCACGGTGCCCCAAGGCCCAGGAACGCTGTCACACCGAACGCCCCGAGCTGCTGCCGCAGGGCGACGGTCTGGTGCGCTGCTTCTACCCCATGACGGCGCAGGAGACGCTATGACCGACACCCCGATGATCGCGCCCACGGCGCCCGTGATGCAGGCCGAATCGCTGACGCGCCATTACGGCGTGTCGCAGGGCTTCATGAAACCGAAGGTCACCGTCAAGGCCCTGGTCGACGTGTCGTTCACGCTCACGGCCGGGCAGACCCTGGCCGTGGTGGGCGAATCCGGCTGCGGCAAGAGCACGCTGGCGCGCCAGCTCACCCTGATCGAGGCGCCCACCGCAGGCCGCCTGCAGGTGGGCGATGAATGGGTGACGCCGGGCGACCGCGCGCAATACAAGCGCCTGCGCAGCCAGGTGCAGATGGTGTTCCAGAACCCCTATGCCTCGCTCAACCCGCGCCAGAAGATCGGCCACCAGATCGGCGAGCCCCTGCTGCTCAACACGACGCTGAGCGCCGCCGAGCGCAAGGACAAGGTGCTGGAGAGCCTCAAGCGCGTGGGCCTGCGCCCCGAGCACCACGACCGCTATGCCCACATGTTTTCCGGCGGCCAGCGCCAGCGCATCGCCATTGCGCGTGCCATGGTGCTGCAGCCCAAGATCCTGGTGGCCGACGAGCCCACCTCGGCGCTCGACGTGTCGATCCAGGCCCAGGTGCTCAACCTGTTCATGGATTTGCAGGAGCAGCTGCAGACCGCCTACGTGTTCGTCTCGCACAACCTCGCGGTGGTGGAACACATCGCCAACGATGTGATGGTGATGTACCTGGGCCGCGTGGTCGAAGCCGGGCCCAAGGCCACGATCTTCGCCAACGCGCTGCACCCTTACACGCTGGCCCTGCTGTCGGCCACGCCGTCGATCGACCCGGCGCAGCGCCAGAAGAAGATCAAGATCCACGGCGAGTTGCCCAGCCCGCTGAACCCGCCCAGCGGCTGTGCCTTCCACAAGCGCTGTCCGAAGGCGGATGCGCGCTGCGAGAGCGAGCTGCCTTTGTTGCGGCCGCTGGAAGGGCGGCAGGTGGCTTGCCACCACGTTTGAAGCGGTCTTTTCTGGTTTCTCTTCCCGTCGTGGTCTGTGGCTGACCGAGCCGCCTGACCTTCGGCGCTCAGAACAGGTGGGCAGGGGCAGGTGGTCCGGGTGTTCGTTCTCCGTCCCACCTCGCGGGTGTCTGCACGGGTGCGCACCGATCCCTTGTTCAACAACTTGGTGGCGCTCGTCCGTGTGGGCAACCGCGAATGGGGACTGCGCCCGCCCACCCAGACCACCTGCTTCCTAAGTGATGCTCGAGCGCACCTGCAGGCACGCCCACATGCCTGCGTGAGGTGCAGGACCAACCAGCCCCCGGACCCCTTCACGAGGCTCAAGCGTTGAACTGCAGCGCCGCCAGCCCCGCGTACACGCCGCCCCGCGCCACGAGCTGCGCGTGCGTGCCCTGTTCCACCAGCCGCCCATGGTCGAGTACCACGATGTGGTCGGCCTGCTGCACGGTGGCCAGGCGGTGGGCGATGACCAGCGTGGTGCGGTCTTTCATGGCCGACTCCAGCGCGGCCTGCACCATGCGCTCGCTCTGGGCGTCGAGCGCGCTGGTGGCTTCGTCCAGCAACAGCAGCGGTGGGTTCTTCAGCATGGCGCGCGCGATCGCGATGCGCTGGCGCTGCCCGCCCGAGAGCCGCACGCCGCGCTCACCGAGGAAGGTGTTGTAGCCCTCGGGCAACTGGGTGATGAACTCGTCGGCAAAGGCCGCATGGGCCGCAGCGCGCACTTCATCGTCTGAGGCTCCGGGCTTGCCGTAGCGGATGTTCTCCAGTGCACTGCTGGAAAAGATCACCGGGTCCTGCGGCACGATGCCGATGCGCGAGCGCAACTCGTGCAGGCTCAGCTGGTGGATCGGCACGCCATCCAGCGCGATCACACCCGAGGCCGGGTCGTAGTAACGCAGCAGCAGGCCGAACACCGTGCTCTTGCCCGCACCGCTCGGACCCACCAGGGCCACCGTCTGGCCAGGCTTCACGTCGAGTGAAAAACCGGCGAGCGCCGCCTGCGCCGGGCGCGACGGGTAGTGAAAGGTGATGTCCTCAAACCGCAGTGCGCTGCCGCCCTGCGGAGTGGCAGCCGCCAAGGGCCGCGCAGGCGACTGCACCGGGGACTCCAGGCTCAGCAATTCCATCAGACGCTCGCTTGCGCCCGCGGCGCGCAGCAGGTCGCCGTACACCTCGCCCAGCACGGCCACAGCACCGGCCAGGATGATGATGTAGACCACGGTCTGCCCGAGATGACCCGCGGTGATCTCGCCGGCGATGACGGCCTGCGTGCCCTGGTACAGGCCCCACAGCAGCAGGGCCGCGGTGCTGATGATGATGAAGGCCACCAGCCCGGCGCGCGCGCGGCTGCGCTTGACCGCGGTGCCGAAGGCCTGCTCGGTCGAGTCGGAGAAGCGCTGCGCCTCGCGGTCTTCCGCCGTGTAGCTCTGCACGATGGGGATCGCGTTGAGCACCTCGGCCGCGATCGCGCTGGAGTCGGCCACGCGGTCCTGGCTGGCGCGCGAGAGCTTGCGCACGCGCCGGCCGAACCACATGCTCGGCAGCACCACCAGCACGATGATCAGCGACACCTGCAACATCACATAGGGATTGGTCCACACCAGCATCACCACCGCGCCCACACCCATGAAGGCGTTGCGCAGGCCCATGGAGAGTGAGGAGCCGACGACCGTTTGCACCAGTGTCGTGTCGGTCGTCAGGCGGCTCAGCACCTCGCCGGTTTGTGTGGTCTCAAAAAACTGCGGGCTCTGGCGCAGCACGTGGCTGTAGACCGCGTTGCGCAGGTTCGCCGTGATGCGCTCGCCCAGCCAGCTCACCAGGTAGAAACGAGCGGCTGAAAACAGGCCCAGGGCGACAGCCACGCCGAACAGCTGCAAAAAATGTCCTCGCAGCGCCACCGCCTGCGTGCCTCGGTCTCCCGACACCAGACCCCCATCGATCAGGTGGCGCAGCGCCACCGGAAACAGCAGCGTGGCGGCCGCGGCGCCGATCAGGAAAAGGATCGCCAACCCGATCTGCAGCCGGTACGGCCGCATGAACGGCCGCAGGCCGCCGAGCGCGGTGGGGGTGGTGGATCGGGGACGTTCGGCGGGGGAGGGTGCACTCATGGCGATGAGTGTGCCGGGTTTTCAACGCAGGCGTCGGTGCGCGATGGTCGTGCGCAAAGCGGGAGGTGCGCTCAGTGCAGCGCGGCCTGCTGGTTCACGACGCGTGCGTGTGCTTGCTCCAGCTCTGTGATCAGCTCGTCCACCTGCGCCATGAAGGCCGCACGGCTGGCCAGCGGGCTTTGGGTGATCAGTCTGGTGGATCGTTCGGCCAGCGCCTGCTCCCCCGCCTGGCGGGCCCAGCGCCGCACTTCACAGTAGGCCAGCAAGGCCAGGCGGCTCATGTCGCCACTGCGGCGAGCGTGTTGCAGGTCGCCGAGAAGATCCTCGAGACTGAGCTGGATGGGCGCGGTGGAAGCGGTCATGTTGCAGTGCAGCATATCCCGGTTTCCGAAAGCTTGCTGATCCATTCGTCGGTTGGTGGGGATTCAGCGCCCACAGCCATGCCTGCATGGGTCGCTTGCAGCGGGATGCTCCAGCGTGCCCGGCCCTGGGGTGACATGCTGGCCGGCATTCAGAATGCTGGCCGCGAAATCCCCTGAATCCGCTTTTCGATCTCCCCCACGTCGAGTGCCGAGAAATCGATGTCCTGGGCCACCTCGACCCGTTGGTCCACGGGGCGGCTGAGAGCCGCCTTCAGTTCGCCCAGCAGCGGACTGGAAACAAACAACCACAGCTTTTCGAACTGGCCTGTTGACAGGCCTTCGTCGAGCCGGGTGGCGATCTCGTGTGCGAACTGGTGCTGGGACTTGCGCTTCGGATCGGTGTGCGGCTCGAAGCGGGCAGCTGCCGTGCTGGTGTCGCTGCGCTCATGGCCCGGCCGATCACGCGTCAGTTCGCTGCGCAGGAGTCGACCTTCCGGGTGGGGGATGGTTTCCACCACCCCCAGCGGTTCGCTGCGCGAGTTTCTGACAAAGATGCGGGCGATGGAACTGTTGGCAACCAGAATCCATTGTTTCGTCATGTTGGCTCCAGGGCGTTGGTCGGGTCAGGCGGCTAGACAGGGCCAGACCCCAAAGGCACCACTCTAGGCGGCTTGTGACGTCCAGCGTTGAGCAGGCTCAATCGCAGCGCCGACGGGTTGCCCAGAATGCGTGCATGCTCGTCCCCCGGCTGTGGCGGTGGATTCTTCGAGCTGCATTTAAACAAGGGCTCATCATGCTGAAATTTCTGATCGCAGTGGACGGTTCCGTGCACGCGAAGAACGCCATCGAGGCTGTTGCAGCTTTGGCGCGTGCTTCAGCACAGCTGGAGGTGATCCTCGTGAACGTGAGGAGCGACCCGATCTATTACGCTGAACTGCCACCCGATGCGCTGCAGGAACTGGAAGCCGCGGTGCTCACCCAGCAGGCCCGGGTGCTTCAGGAAGCCGCTGCACTGGCCCGTGCCAGTGGCCTGACCGTCAGTGCCACGCGGGACCCCAGTGGGGCGGAAGCCACCGAGATCGTGCGGGCGGCCGAAGAGCTCGGCGTGGACCAGATCGTGATGGGTACCCGTGGCATGGGCGCCATCGGAGGCCTGTTCATGGGCTCGGTTGCACAGCGGGTGGTCCATCTCGCCAAGAGGCCGGTCCTGCTGGTGAAGTAGGGCCGCCGTGAAGCCGTTGCCAGGACCGGCACCTGGTGCGATCACACCACCACGCGGGTCCAATGCCCCAGGCTGATTTCCGGCGCACCCGGCAGGCTGGGCGCTTTGTCCGAATCGGCCTTCGGTGTGTGCTTCGCGAGTTCGCGGTCCATGCCGTTGCGGATGATCTTTGCCATTCCGTCGACCAGTTCCGCACAGGCATCGATGACATCGTCCATCGAAACGATGCCACTCAGGTGATGCGCACCATCGGTCACCAGAAGGCGGCGCACGCCACTGTCCTGCATGGCGACAACCGCCTCGTTCAGGCTGGCATTTTCGGCAATCACCGTGAGGTCCACATGGGCCAGATCACCCACTTCCATATCCAGCTCCAGCGGCATGCGGGCCAGTGCGTCAACAACCAGATCGCGGTCGGTCAGGATGCCGCACACCTGTTCGCCCCTGGCATCGCTACAGGTAACGACCAGCGCTCCCACATGGTGGTCGCGCATCATTCGCGCGGCCTCCATGAGCGAACACTGGGCGTCGATGGTGACAATATCCCGGTTGCAGATGGCGCTGACTTGCATGGTGCCCTCCTTGGCGAGTCGTCAGGTGCGGCGTGACCGAATGCTTCATCGTGCTCCTTTCTGCGGTTGAGTCATTGCGTTCAATCAACTGTTGGTGCTGGCCGAGTCGGCTGTCTGCGGCATTCCGTGGTTCACGGATGGCGTTCTCCGGGTTGACTTCGGGAAGCGGGCGGTACAGGGGGTCATTGAAGGGCCGGCAGGCCCACACTTTGCGCCAGTGCGATGCGTTGCGTGGGTTTCAGGCCCAGCCGGGTCGCCAGCAGCCGGCGGTCTACCAGACCGCGGACCACCGTCGCCAGACCCGCGCTGGCGCAGTAGAGGTACACGTTCTGGGCAATGCACCCCGCGTCCGCGCCCACCAGGAAATGGCGATCTTCCGGCGAGGCCGGCGTCGTCTTCTCGAAGTCGGCCACATAGACCAGGGTCAGAGGCGCGCTGCCCACGAAGTCTTGCGTGCCGGTGATCGCTCGCAGGTCTTCGGCCTTCACCAGATTCAGGCGATGGCAAAGGGCGTCGTAGCGGAAGCTGCCTTGCGCCAGAACCGCGTAGATATCCATCTCCTGCCAGTTGTGTGCCGATGGCGCAGTGCGGCCCTGACTGGAAGGCCGGTTGATGCCGAAGGCGGCCCAGAGCAGGGCCGAAATCTGCTCGGCCGACAACGGGCTTCTGGAAAAGCTGCGGCTGCTCGTTCGCTGACGCAACGCATCGACCAGCGTTGCCTGTTCCGGCAGCACCGGGGGCGGGAGCGGGAAAGTGTCGGTTTCGAAATCGATGGCAATGTCGGTCATTTCGAGTCCTTGTCCAAGCGTGGTTTGGCGACCCAACACCAAAAAAAGAAGGCCCGCCAACCCTGACGGGTGGCGGGCTCTGTGAAGGTCCCCGGCATCGCGTGTGACCGCCCTGCCGGTCTGAGGGTGCCTTCACCCCTCGTGGTGTCGGAGACACCACGACCTTTCCCTCTGAAGGGAAACCTCACCTGACCGTTCGTCAACGGACTTGCATCACATTCTCCGATCGGCCGTTGCAGTGTGCTGCGACCGGAGTCCGGGGCCATTGAGCATGCTCAATCCAGGCGCTGGTTTTCCGCGCCGCTCGGTTGCCGTCACCCCGGCAGACCTCGATGTCCAGATCTCCGCGCACGTAGGCATCCCCCAGGTGGCCGATCCGCCCAAGGGCCAGTCCATTCAGGGGACTCGGTTTGTGCCGTTTGATGCGCACCTGCGCCCCAGCCTGTTCGCCCGTCCTCCTGGCCGTTCCAGCGCCAGTGGAAACGTGAGGCCTCCATGCGCGACTCGATCCGGCCTGAAAGCGCTGTCATGGCCGGATGTGGGCGGCCTCAAGCCGCGAGACTGAAAGCGTGCCCGAGCCTGCCCTGCGCGGGCAGGCGATGAGCCGGTGTTCGAACGCGCGCGGGCGCGGGCGCATCCAGTTGCCGCCGCGTGCTGCGAGCGAAGGCGCCGAGGCCGTCCATGTCCAGGATCTCGACCTCGCGAGCGCACACTTGGAGCAGACCCAGTGAAGAGAGGGTGGTGAAGCTGCGACTGACAGTTTCGTGCGCCACCCCCAGCAGGCTGGATATCTCGCGCCGCCCCATCCGCAGGAGAAAGCGGCGCGGCGACTGGCCGCAGTCCGCCATGCGTCGGGAATGCTGGATCAGGAAGCGCGCCAGCCGCACCTCGGACGCGACCGCCGCCATGATGTCCACGAGTTCGCGACTGCGCGCCAGGGTGAGGCTTCCAGCGCTCTGCAGCATCAGGCCAAAGGCCGGAAGCGCCTCGCACAGGTGCGGTATGTCGCACCTCGGAATCACGTAGACGGCAGACTCCTCCAGAGCAGAAATGGCCACGGGGTACGTGGCCATGCAAAGCGCGTCAAATCCCAGAACCTCGCTGCGGATGGCAAAAGCC
This sequence comes from Hydrogenophaga sp. ZJX-1, assembly GCF_048590325.1. Lineage (NCBI taxonomy): Bacteria > Pseudomonadati > Pseudomonadota > Betaproteobacteria > Burkholderiales > Comamonadaceae > Hydrogenophaga > Hydrogenophaga sp. ZJX-1. The sequence continues at coordinate 272,145 of NZ_JBMBRA010000004.1, read as the reverse complement.
AGCACCTGCTCATAGCCGTCCTTGTCGGTTCGGAAGACCTTGAAAGTGCCTGCACAGACGAAGAAGATGGCGTCGGCCGGTGCACCCTCGTGAACAAGGCTATCGCCAGCGTGCACCGTGCGAAGGGTCACCGGTATGCGCGCTGCGGTGTCCGAAGGGGAGACAGGAACGCCGGACATTTGCAGCAAATCGGCGATGCTGGTCCCAGCAGACTTCGTGGGTGTCGGGTGATGCGGAGTACGCTGGTCGGCAATCTGGATCGGGTCCGGGCAGTTCATCGGGTGGCTCCTGAATGGGACTTCTTGGCGTTGTCCGAGGCTTTTAGCATGTGACAAACCACGCCTGCCGGCTATCAGACTGGGCGTTCAGATAAGTTCGGAAAAAGAGCTATTGGCAAAGGAAATTTACCTGTACGGGGTAGGAGTATTCCGAATGACAGCCTTTGGCATCAACGACGATCTCGTCGCGTCCGACCTTTTGCATCCGGAAGTCACGAGAATCGGGCTCGAGACTGCAGGGGTTTCGCGGGCACCGGGCGGCGTTGTGTTGACCAGGGCTGCCGCTGCAACACACCCATGGTCCCCTCCAGCACATGCCGACGAAAGGGCCACAAGATGAGCAATACCATGCGCGCCATGCTGCTGGAGCGGCCCGGTACCCGCCTGCGCCTGGTGCACCGCGCGGTGCCGGAAGCCGGCGCCGGGCAGGTCCTGATCGCGGTGGAAGCCTGCGGCGTGTGCCGCACCGACCTGCATCTGGTGGACGGCGAGCTGCCCGACCCGGTGCTGCCCATGATTCCCGGCCACGAGATCGTGGGCCGGGTGGTGGCGCTGGGGACCGGGGTGCAGGGCTGGCAGGCCGGACAGCGCGTGGGCGTGCCCTGGCTGGGCTGGACCTGTGGCCGCTGCCGGTTCTGCCGCGCCGGGCGGGAAAACCTGTGCGAACAGGCGCGCTTCACCGGCTACCAGATTCCCGGTGGCTACGCGCAGTACACCGTGGCCGATGCGCGCTACTGCTTCGCGCTGCCTGAAGAACCCGCGCCCGAGCACCTGGCACCCTTGCTGTGTGCGGGGCTGATCGGCTACCGCGCGCTGCGCATGGCGGGCGATCCGCAGCGGCTCGGGGTGTACGGCTTCGGCGCGGCGGCGCACCTGATCACGCAGGTGGCGCGGCGCCAGGGCCGCGAGGTTTTCGCCCTCACGCGCCCGGGCGACGCCGAGAGCCAGGCGTTTGCGCGCAGCCTGGGCGCGGCCTGGGCCGGTGGTTCGGATGAAACACCCCCCGAACCGCTGGACGCGGCCCTGATCTTTGCTCCCGCGGGCGCGCTGGTGCCGGCCGCGCTGCGGCACGTGGACCGGGGCGGTTGCGTGGTGTGCGCGGGCATCCACATGAGCGACATCCCTTCGTTTCCCTACGCCTGGCTCTGGGGCGAGCGCTCGCTGCGCTCGGTGGCCAACCTGACACGCCGCGATGGCGACGAATTTTTTGAACTGGTGCGGCAGGCGCCGCTGCAGACCGAGGTGCACGTGTTTGCACTGGAGCAGGCCAACGAGGCGCTGGACCAGTTGCGCCGCGGCGCTTTCCAGGGCGCGGCCGTGCTGCGCATGGACGTGCCTGTCTGAATGCGCAGGCGGTTCAGGCCCGGAGCTGCGCGATCACCTCGTCGTCCTCCACCTGCGGAAAGTCGCGGTAGAACTGGCCGACGGCCTGGAAGTCTTCGGGGGCGTGCAGGCAGACCACCTCGTCGGCCAGGGGCTCGACCTTCTCCAGTGCTTCGATCGACGACACGGGCACGGCGCAGACCAGCCGCTTCGGGTGGCGCTGGCGCACGCTGTGCAGCGCGGCGATCATGGTCGCGCCGGTGGCCAGGCCGTCGTCCACCACGATCACCACGCGCCCGGCCGGGTCGATGGGGGTGCGCAGCGGCGAATACATCGCACGGCGTGCATCAAGCGCCCGGAGCTGCTGGCGCTTTTCCTCGGCGATGTAGTGCGGGTCCGCGCCAACCTCGGCCGCGTAGGGCGCGATGGTGCTCCAGCCGCTTTCGTCGATGGCGCCGATGGCCAGTTCGGGCTGGTACGGCGCGTGCAGCTTGCGCACCAGCACCACGTCGAAGTCGCCCTGGAGCAGACCGGCCAGGGTCTTGCCCATGGGCACCGCGCCACGGGGAATAGCGAGCACCAGCGGTTTCCGGCCCCGGTAGGCACCCAGGCGGGTCGCCAGCTGGCGGGCAGCGTCTTCGCGGTCCTGGAACATGGTGGGTCCTTTCAGGTGGTCCGGCCCGCGGGCGCCGGCTGCAGCAGCTGGACGCTGAAGTCCAGCTCGTAGGGGGGCACATGGCATTCGACGATGTCGGTGGGTGCGACTTCCAGCCGCAGCCCTACCACGTCGGCGCGCATCGGCAACGTGGTCACGCAGCGGTCGGCCAGCACCGCGAGGAGCACGGCCGCAGGGCGTTTGCGGGTGAGCCAGTCCACCACCTTCAGCGCGGAGTGTCCGGTGTAGAGCACATCGTCCACCACGAGCAGGGTGTGGTCGCGCAGATCGAGCGCGGCGTGGTGCGGCTCTTCGCCCAACTGCGTGTCGGGGAACAGCAGCGTGAGGTCGTCGGCGTAGCGCTTGACCGACAGGTCCAGCCGCAGCGGAGGGGCCAGGCCATGGCGCTGCACCATGCGCTGGGTCAGGCGGTCGGCCAGCGGCGCGCCCCGGCGCAGCACGCCCACCACCGCCACCGGGCCGTGGCCGTGCAGCAGCCCGGCCGCCTGCTGTGCCATGCGGTCCATCACCGCGTCCAGACGGGCGCTGTCGTAGAGGCAGGTTCGGGAGCCTCGAGGTGCGTTCATGGGCGTGTCCGCGGCACGGCCTTGGCGGCCACCGCTGGATCTGTGCAGTTCATCGGGAACTCCTCGGGTGTCTTGCTGGCAGGGGAAGTCAATGCTCAGCATGAGACAAACCACACCAACCGGCTATCGGACTCGGCATTCAGATGAACCCGGAAACCTCGGCATGGGTAGGGGAATTTTTCCGATACTGCGTAGGAGTATTCTGAAACGCCGACCGGGGGCCTTCTCAGGTCCTTGGCGTGCAATGACTTTGATCAATCCAGCAGCAGATCAGCGCCCCCGAAAATGAGAGGTCCCACTATGATGAAAAAATCCGAAGGAGGCGCAGGCATGTACAACCCCCACTCGTCAACAGAGCACACGGCGATGGATGCTGCTGTCCAGTCTGGTGTGATCCATGCGGCACAGGAGGGCATCGTGACCATTGACGAGGCGATGCACATCGTGATGATCAATCCGGCTGCTCAGCGCATGTTTGGCCGGCCGGTGGCGCAGCTGCTGGGGCAGGACCTGTCGGTCCTGATTCCGGGTGCCCTGCGCGAACTGCACACGGCGCATGTGCAGAAATTCATGGCCTCTGGGGTCGTTGAACGTCCGATGAGCGAGCGGGGGCAACTGAGGGGCTTGCGCGCGGATGGCTCCGAGTTCCCGCTGGAGGCCGCGATCTGCCAGGTGGAAGCCTCCAGCAAGTTGGGCGGCCATCGCTACTTCACGGCGATGCTGCGCGATGTGAGCAACGAACAGAAGCTCGCGGCCCAGGTCGACCATCTCAATCGCCGGATGCGCACGCTGTTTGACTTGTTGCCCGTGGCGATCTGGATCACCGAAGGCGAGGCGGTGGTCTATGCCAACAGCGCCTGTGCCCGGCTGTTCGGCGTGGCACAGCGCGAAAGCCTGACCGGGCAGTCGATCTATACGCTGCTGCACCCCACAACCCACGAGCAGGTGCGCGAAATGGTGGCCCACGCGCTGGACTCGGAGGAAGAGGTGCTGCCCATGCACGGGAAGATCGCCCGCCGTGATGGCTCGTCCCGCGATGTCGAGATGGTCGTCGCTGCACTGCCGGATCACTCGCGCACCCTGGTGCAGATGGTGCTCTCCGACATCACGAAGCAATCGCAGGAACGGCGGGCGCTGATGGCGTCGCGGCGCACCCTGCGAGACCTGGCCGCAAGCCTGGTGGACGCGCGGGAAGAGGAGCAGCGGCGCATTGCCCGCGAACTGCACGACGAGCTGGGTCAGCGGCTCACGGCCCTGAAGCTGGAGTTGTCGGCGCCGGAGGGCATGGACGCGCCCGGTTTCCCTTCGGCGCGCACCCAATCCATGATCCAGATGGTTGACGACACGATGGCCGCCACGCGGCGGATTTCCATGGATCTGCGACCCTTGATGCTGGACGACCTGGGCCTGAACGCGGCCATCGAGTGGCTGGCCCTGGAATACGAACGGCGGTCCGGGTTGCGGGTGGCACTGCGCTGCGACCCGCTGCCCGAGCCCATGCCGCAGCGGGTGCTGACGGCGCTCTACCGCATCGTGCAGGAGGCCTTGACCAACGTCGTGCGCCACGCGCGCGCTACCCGCGTGGAGATTTCGATGGTGCACACCGGCCCGTCCATCGAGCTGCGTGTCGAAGACAACGGCACCGGGTTTTCCGACAAGCTGCAGCGGGGCCCTGGAAAATCATTTGGCCTGATCGGCATCCGCGAGCGCGTGCTCATGCTCGGCGGAGAATTGCGCCTGGGCAACCTGCCCGGTGGCGGCGCGTACATGGCCGTGAAGCTGCCGCTGTCCGACTCGGATGGCGTCGGGTACCCGCTGGAGATCGCAGCCAACCTGCCGCTGCTGGATACCGTCGCCTCCCACTCTTCAGACCCCATACCTTGAGCCATGCCCTCCCAGCGCCACTCCCCGGACGGGCTCGCCGACAAACTGGCCCATGAACTGCATGTCCACCAGATCGAGCTGGAGTCGCAGAACGAAGAATTGCGGCGCACGCAGTCCGATCTGGCGGCCGCTCGCGATCGCTACCTCGACCTGTTCGACTTCGCACCGGTGGGCTATTTCACGCTCGACCGCGATGGCGTCATCCAGGAGTGCAACCTGACCGGCGCGACTCTGCTGGGAGAGCGTCGCACAGCGCTGAAGGGCTGCAGGTTTTCGCGCTTTGTGGCACCCGCCGACGGCGATGGCTGGCACCTGTTCACCCGCCAGGTGCTGGGGGAAGAGGGGCCGCACCGCATCGAGCTGGCGTTGCTGCGAGCGGGAAGTCAGGATGCCTGGCACGGACAGATCGACTGCCAGCAGATGGCCATGCCGGGCCAGGCACCCATGCTGTGGGTCACGCTCACCGATGTTACCGAGCGGGTCCGTGCCGACATTGATCAACGTGTCGCGGCCCAGGACATGGATGCGCGCGAGCTGGAACGTCATCGGGTGGCGCTGGCGCTGCACGAAGATCTGGGGCAGCGGTTGAGCGCGCTCAAGATGGAACTGGCGATCCTGTCGCCCGGCGACGAAAGCGCGGTCTACCGCGAGCGCCTCGGCACCCTGATGGCATTGCTCGACGATGCGGTGTCCACCGTGCGCCGCATCACGCAGGACCTCCGGCCGCCCATGCTCAACGATCTGGGGCTGTCAGCCGCCATCGAATGGCTCGTGCACGACACCGCCCGCCGCGCGAAGTTGTCGTTCACGCTGTCGCTTGAGACCGCCCCTCTTGGCATGGGCGAGCAGACCCGGCTGGCGCTCTACCGCTTCGTCCAGCAGGCCATGGCACTGCTGGTGCTCAATGCCGGCAGCACCGAACTGCACGTCGGAACCCACAGCACACCCGGCCGTTTTGTGCTGGTGCTGCGTTCCCGTGGTCAACGCCAGACCACCCCCAGCACCCCGTCGCTGGACCCGGACGCCGCCCGCATCCTGGAGCACCGGGCGCGCACGCTGGGCGGCCGCCTGACGATCGACCTGCCGCGCGATCCCCTGGGCTGGATCCATCTTGAACTGGTCATGCCCTTGGCGGATGGCCAGGGTACCGACGACGCTGTACACGGAGAAACCCCATGAACGAACTGGCGACGAATCCCGGGCTCAGCCTGCTGCTGGTCGACGACCACACGGTGGTGCGCGAAGGCCTCAAGCGGCTGATCGATCCGCAGGCCAACCAGTGGAGCATCACCGAGGCCGGCACGGGCTTCCAGGCGATCGAATGCCTGCGCCGCCAGTCCTTTGACCTGGCCATCGTCGACCTGTCCATGCCGGGCATGAGCGGGCTGGAGCTGACGCGCCGCATCAAGAGCGAGTTTCCGTCGGTGGCGGTGCTGGTGCTCACGATGCACAGCGAAGAGCAGTACGCCATCCGCGCGCTGCAGGCCGGTGCCAATGGTTTTGTGACCAAGGACACCGCGGCCACCGAACTGGTGGCCGCCGTGCGCAAGGTGGCTTCGGGCGGGGTGTTCCTCTCGGCGCAGCTGGCCGAGCGGGTGGTGCAGCAGCTCAACGGCCAGACTCCGGTGCCCGACCTCCAGATGCTCACCAACCGGGAACTTGACATCCTGCAGCGCATCGTGAACGGGCAGCGCCCGGTGGACATTGCCGACGCGCTGCACCTGTCGATCAAGACCATCAGCACGCACAAAAAGCGCATCCAGGAAAAACTCAAGCTGGACAGCACCGCGGCCCTGATCCGTTTTGGGCTGGAACACCGGGTGGGCAGCGACCTCATCGATCCCTCTGTCGACGACAATTGAGACCCCAGGCGCCAGCCTGGGGCATCCGATGGTTTTGAGAGGTGCGATGACGAACCACAAGAATACGACCGCCAGCCCATCCGGCGACACCCATCAAAGGGCAACTCGGGACGCCAGCGGGGTTGCCCACCCGGCATTCAGTCCCTTTCCGGTGGTGGCGATCGGCGCTTCAGCCGGCGGGCTGGAGGCTTTCGAGCAGTTTTTCCGCGCCATGCCAGCTGACAGCGGCATGGGCTTTGTGCTGGTGCAACACCTGGACCCCACGCACACCAGCATCCTCTCGGAAATCCTCCAGCGCAGCACGGCCATGCCGGTGGTCGAGGCGGTCCAGCAGATGCCGATCGAGCCCAACCGTGTGTATGTGATTCCACCCAACCACGACATGGTGATCGCGCGCGGCGCGCTGTGCCTGAGCGTGTCGTCGCGCTTGCGCGGTGGGGGGCAGATGGCCATTGATCGCTGCTTCCGCTCGCTGGCCGAAGACCAGGGCGAGTACGCGGTCGGCATCGTTTTGTCTGGCACCGGCACCGATGGCACCCTGGGCCTGCGGGCGATCCACGGCGCCGGTGGCCTTTGCCTCGTGCAGAACCCGGCCACCGCCAAATACGACGGCATGCCCGCCAGCGCCATCCAGGCGGGCTTTGCCACCCAGGTGCTGGCGGTGGAAGACATGCCCAAGGCGCTGGAGGCCGACGCGCGGCTGCGCCGCCTCATGCTGCAGAACCAGGGCGCCGCTGCGGCCGACAAGCGCCTGACGCGTGTGCTGATGCGCCTGCGCTCGGCCACCGGCCACGATTTTTCCCTGTACAAGAAGAGCACGCTGGGCCGCCGCATCGCGCGGCGCATGGTCCAGCACGGGCTGGCGGACATCCCGGCCTACGAGCGCTACCTCGCCGAGCACCCGGGTGAGGTGCAGGCGCTGTTCCACGAGCTGCTGATCAACGTCACCAGCTTCTTTCGCGATCCCGAGATCTTCGGGTATCTGAAGGCCAGTGTGCTGCCCGGTCTGCTGGCGGATCGGGCGGTGGGCGACCCGCTGCGCATCTGGGTGGCCGGTTGTGCCACCGGGGAAGAGGCCTATTCGCTGGCGATGCTGCTGCGTGAGCTGGCGGACGAGCAGCACCTCGATCTGCCCGTGCAGATCTACAGCACCGACATCGACGCCGATGCCATTGCCATCGGTCGCGCCGGCCTGTACCCGCCCAACATCGCCGAGGACGTGTCGCCCGAGCGCCTGCGCCGTTTTTTCCTGAAGGAAGACAAGGGCTACCGCGTGCGCAAGGAAATCCGCGAGATGGTGATCTTTGCGCTGCAAAGCGTGATCAAGGACCCGCCGTTCACCCGTCTCGACGTGCTTTCATGCCGCAACCTGCTGATCTACCTGGAGCCCGAGCTGCAGGACCGGCTGATGCCGATCTTTCACTACGCGCTCAAGCCCGGCGGCGTGTTGTGCCTGTCGCCCTCGGAAAGCATCGGCAGCCACCAGGACCTGTTTGAAACGGTTGAGCGCAAATTCAACATCTACCGCGCCAAGTCCACCCTGGCCTCGCGTCGGGCGCTGCTCAACAGCCGCATCGCCTGGACCCCCGAGGGCACCCCGTCCGAGCCCGGTGCCGCGGGCCCCAGGCTGCTGCGCGAGACCTCGGTGACCGAGCTGGCGCGGCGCGCGCTGTTGCAGGCCTTCGCGCCGGCTTCGGTGCTCACCGAACTCAACGGCGACATCCTCTATGTGCACGGTGAAACGGGCAAATACCTGCGCCTGGCGCCGGGCCAGCCGTCGAACAACATTCTCGACATGGCGCGCGAAGGCCTGGCGCTGGAACTGCGCGAGGCCATGCGCCAGGCGCTGGCCGATGGCCTGCCGACGCTGGACCGCGAGATCGCCGTGCACAGCCCCGACCAGACCCAGCCGGTGGGCCTGAGCGTGCGCGTGTTGCCAGGGTCCGGCCAGGGCCACAAGCTGCTGCTGGTGAGCTTTCGCGACATCGAACGGCCGGTGGCCCGCCGAGGCGGACGCAAGAGCAAATCGGGCCTGTCGGCCGAAGCCCTGCGCATCGAGGAACTCGAACGCGAACTGGTGCTGAGCAAGCAGAGCATGGGCGCGATGGTCGAGGAACAGCAGGCCTCCAACGAAGAACTGCAGAGCACCAACGAGGAGCTGCAAAGCACCAACGAGGAGCTGCAGTCCACCAACGAAGAGCTGGAGACCTCCAAGGAAGAACTGCAGTCGGTGAACGAAGAGCTGGTCACGGTGAACTCCGAGTTGCACAGCAAGGTCGAGCAGCTGACCAGCATGCAGGACGACATGAAGAACCTGCTGGACAACATCAGCGTGGGCGCGATCTTCCTCGATCGCGATCTGATGATCCGCCGCTTCACGCACGACGCCACCAGCGTGTACCGCCTGGTGGCCACCGACCTGGGCCGCCCGCTGGCCGACATCCGCAGCGAGCTCAAGGACGTGGACCTGCTCGCGGACGCGCGCAGCGTGCTGGACACCCTGACCCCCATCGAGCGTGAGGTGCAGGCCGGAAACACGTGGTACCTGGCCCGCACACAGCCCTACCGCACCATGGACAACGTGATCGACGGTGTGGTGCTCACCTTCAACGACGTGACCGAGCGGGTGCAGGCCATCGCCGCGCGTCGCGCGCGGGATTTGGCCGAAGCCGTCGTGGACACGGTGCGCGAACCGCTGGTGGTGCTGGACCGGCAGTTGCACATCGTGACCGCCAACCGCGCCTACTGGAGCCATTTCGGCGGCGATCCGACGGGCGATGTGGGCCACAGCCTCTACGCAACTGGCGCCGGGCAGTGGGACTTTGACACCATGCGCGAATGGCTCGAAGCGATGAATTCACCCGAGCGCACGTTCAAGGCCCTCGAACTGGTGCATGTGTTCCCGGCACTGGGGCAACAGCGTCTCAAAATCTCCCTGCGCCGGGTGTCCGAGAAGGGCGGCCAAACCGATCTGGTGCTGCTGAGCATCCAGGTGCTTTAGACCTCGCTGCGCAGGCCTCGCGGCAGGTCCGGCGCGGATCTCAGACGCCGGCCTGCGCCGGCAGATGAGTCAGGAACCACTCGGCGGCGAGCGCAGCCACGCTCTCCAGCGCGCCGGGCTCTTCGAACAGGTGGGTGGCCCCTGGTACCACTTCCAGGCGTTTGGTGCAGCGCAGCTGACCCAGTGCCCAGCGGTTGAGTTCCAGCACGTCCTCGTCGTCGCCGCCCACGATCAGCAGCGTCGGGGCCTGTACCCGGTGCAGGTGGCCCGGGGCGAGATCCGGGCGCCCACCGCGGGAGACCACCGCGGCGATGCCCTGGGGCCGATCTGCCGCGGCCACCAGCGCCGCCGCCGCACCCGTGCTGGCGCCGAAGAGGCACACCGGCAAGCCCGCGGTGTCCACGCGTTGCCTGGCCCACCGCGTGGCCTCTTGCACGCGCTGGCCCAGCAGCGTTATGTCGAACACATGGCGCCGGTCCAGCGCTTCGATCGGTGTCAGCAGGTCGAACAGCAGGGTGGCCAGCCCCTGCCGTTGCAGTGCGCGGGCCACCCAGCGGTTGCGCTCGCTCAGGCGGCTGCTGCCGCTGCCGTGCGCGAACAGAACCAGGCCCCGAGCCCGCGCCGGAACCGCCAGATCGCCCTGCAGCGAGGACTCCTGGAGAACCACGGCCTCGTTGAACATGGTCATGTCAGAGATCCGGCATGGTGGCCCCGGGCATGCCCATGTCCTGCTGAGCCTTGGGCGCCGGCGCGTTGGCGATCATGCAGTCGGTGGTCAGCATCAGGCTGGCGATGGAGCCCGCGTTCTGCAGGGCCAGACGGGTGACCTTGGCCGGGTCCATCACGCCCATCTGCAGCAGGTCACCATAGATGCGCGTGGCCGCGTTGTAGCCGTAGGCGGGCTCGCTCGAATCGTCAATGCGCTGCAGCACCACCGAGGGTTCGTCGCCCGCGTTGCGGGTGATGCAGCGCAGCGGTTCCTCCAGCGCCTGCGCAATGAGGCGGATGCCCGAGTCGTGGTCGAGCGAGGTGCCGTGCAGGTCCGCCAGCACGCGCCGCGCGCGCAGCAGCGCCACGCCGCCACCGGGCACGATGCCTTCTTCGATGGCCGCACGCGTGGCGTGCAGCGCGTCCTCGACGCGGATCTTGCGTTCCTTCAGCTCGGTCTCGGTGGCCGCGCCGACCTTGATCAGCGCCACGCCACCCGAGAGCTTGGCGATGCGCTCATCCAGCTTCTCCTTGTCGTAGTCGCTGGTGGCGGCCTCGCGCTCCTTGCGGATGCTGGCCACGCGCTCCTGGATCGCCTGCGTGGTGCCGGCACCGCCGATCACCGTGGTGTCGTCCTTGCCCACGTCCACTCGTTTGGCGCGCCCCAGATCGGCGAGTTGGGCCTTGGCCAGCGTCAGGCCCAGTTCGTCGCTGATCACGGTGCCGCCGGTGAGCACGGCCATGTCCTGCAGCATCGCCTTGCGCCGGTCGCCAAAGCCCGGCGCCTTCACCGCGCAGGCCTTGAGCGTGCCGCGCATGTTGTTGATCACCAGCGTGGCCAGCGCCTCGCTGTCGATGTCTTCGGCCACCACCAGCAGGGGCTGGCCGCTCTTGACCACTTCTTCCAGCAAGGGCAGCAGGTCTTTCAGCGACGACAGGCGCTTGTCGTACAGCAGGATGGCGGCGTTTTCCAGCGTTGCGCTCTGGCGCTCGGGGTTGTTGATGAAGTACGGCGAGAGAAACCCCCGGTCGAACTGCATCCCTTCCACCACCTCCAGCTCGCTGCTCAGACCCGAACCGTCTTCGATGGAAATCGCGCCCTCGCGGCCCACGCTGTCGATGGCGCGCGCCAGCAGTTCGCCGATGGAGCGGTCGTTGTTGGCCGAGATCGAGGCCACATGCGCAATCTCCTGCGAGCTGGCGCAGGGCCGTGCCATGCGGTGAAGTTCGGCCACCACCGCTTCAATGGCCTCCTCCATGCCGCGCTTGAGGTCCATCGGGTTCATGCCGCCGGCCAGGTAGCGCAGCCCTTGCTGGATCATGGCGTGCGCGAGCACGGTGGCGGTGGTGGTGCCGTCGCCCGCCATTTCGCTGGTGCGCGAGGCCACCTCGCGCAGCAGCTGCGCGCCCATGTTCTCGAACCGGTTCTCCAGCTCCACCGACTTGGCCACCAGCACGCCGGAGTTGACGATCTGCGGCGGACCGTAGTCGCGGTCCAGGATCACGGTGCGCCCGCGCGGGCCGAGCGTGACCTTCACGGCCTCGGCCAGCGCATCGACACCGCGGCGGATCTTGTCGCGTGCTTCCTCGCGAAAGAGCAGCTGTTTGGCGGTCATGCGGAAGTCCTCCTTCGGCCCCTGTTGGTGTTTGCGTGTGACAGCACTCGGGGTATTTTTTCACTGGGAAGCGTCCGCGGATTGAGCGTGCGCAACGCCGGCGCGACTGGCCCGAGGCGATCAATGGGTCATCGGTTCGGCGCCGCCGCCTGCCTGTTGCACCAAGGCCTCGGCCCTCAGCCAATCGTCAAGCTCATGCCCAGGCTCGCAACCGCGTGCTTCGAAGCACGCGTAGGCGGCCTCGCGGATCGCCTGTTCGCGGTCAAAGGGTGCAGCCGACGGACTCACCGTGGTCGGTTCGTTCACCTCCGGCGCCGATGGCATCTCCATGGTCTTGGGCGTGCGGGCTGAGGATTTTGTGCCTACAAGTTGTCGTCCCATTTCTGATCTCCAGTTGAAGGATTGCGGAAGGTGCAGCGCGTCAGAGTGGCCGCGTTGCACCGGACGAAGTTAGTGCGCTGTGTTCAGAGGCTGATTGAGCCTGCTCAACGCGGCAGCGCCTGGGACGCCACCGACCGATGTGCGGCAGCTACACCTGCGAGGGACGTGGGTGCCCCGGTCGCTTGTGTTGAGCGCACTCAAAAGACGACCGCGTGATCCGCGTGGGACGGCAGTACGGTTATGCCAGCTGCAGCCTCTGGCTGGACCAGCCGGTGGACCAGACAAAATCCAAGGCCAAGTACGAAAACGGTGTGCTCGAACTGACCTTGCCCAAGAAGGCCACCGCCACTTCCAGGCGACTCACCATTTCGTGAGAACCGGGGCCGCAAGCGGGCGCGACCACCCACCGGTCCGAACTCAACTGGCCTGACCTCCGGGGGCTGGCTGTCTGGCGCCGGGCGGACTGGTCAACGCGCGCAGTGCGTCTGCATCGAGCGTTTCCTGCGTCAGCAGCGCACGGGCGCAACGCTCCAGCACCTCACGCCGGTCCTGCAGCAGGTGGGTGGCCTGTTCGAAGGCCTGCATCACGGTGCTTCGCACCGCTTCATCGATGCATTGTCGGGTCTCTGGCCCCGGCTGCCAGCCGTTTTGCACCAGACCGGGCACATCCAGAAAGGCGGGGCGCTGGGGCTCGTGGGCCACGTAGCCCAGCGTCTCGACCATGCCGTAGCGCGTGGCCATGTCGTGTGCGATGTTGGTCGCCTTGACCAGATCGTCAGCGGCCCCGGTGGACAACTGGTCAAACACCAGCATCTCCGCCGCACGGCCGCCGAGCAACACGGTGATCTTGTGTTCCAGCTCTGTCTTGGACATGAGGAAGCGGTCTTCGGTGGGGCGCTGGATGGTGTAGCCGAGAGCGCCGATGCCGCGCGGGATGATGGACACCTTGTGCACGGTGTCGCTCCCGGGCAGTGCCATGGCGACCAGCGCATGCCCCATCTCGTGGAACGCCACCACTTCGCGTTCGCGCGGGTTGAGCACGCGGTTCTTTTTCTCCAGCCCGGCCACGATGCGTTCGACGGCGGTGGTGAAGTCTTCCAGGGCGATGTCGGGCGCGCCGCGCCGCGTGGCGGCGAGTGCTGCTTCGTTGCACAGGTTCGCGAGGTCGGCCCCCGAGAAACCGGTGGTGAGCTGGGCCACTTGCTCCATGTCCACTTGCGGCGACAGGCGAATTTTTCGGGTGTGCACTTTCAGGATCTGAACCCGGCCGGCCTTGTCGGGCCGGTCGACCAGCACCTGGCGATCGAAGCGGCCGGCGCGCAGCAGGGCCGGGTCCAGCACCTCGGGCCGGTTGGTGGCGGCCAGCAGCACGAGGCCCGACGAACTGTCAAAGCCGTCGAGCTCGGCCAGCAACTGGTTCAGGGTCTGCTCGCGTTCGTCGTGGCCACCGATGGGTGAGACCGCTCCGCGCGCGCGGCCCAGCGCATCGAGTTCGTCGATGAAGATGATGGCGGGGGCCCGGGTGCGGGCCTGCTCGAACAGGTCGCGCACGCGGGCTGCCCCCACGCCCACGAACATTTCGACGAACTCGCTGCCCGAGATGCTGAAGAACGGCACGCCCGCTTCGCCGGCCACAGCCTTGGCCAGCAGGGTCTTGCCGGTGCCCGGCGGCCCCACCAGCAACACGCCCCGCGGGAGCCGTGCACCCAGTCGACCGCTGCCCTGCGGGTCTTTCAGGAAGGTCACGATCTCCTGCAGCTCGGCCTTGGCTTCGTCGACACCGGCCACGTCCGCAAACGTGACGCCGGTGTCCTTCTCGACATAGACCTTGGCGTGGCTCTTGCCAATGCTCATGAAACCGCCCGCACCCTGCCGGTCGAGCACGCGGCGGATCAGGAAGAACCACACGCCGACAAACACCAGTCCGGGCACGATCCAGGACAGCAGGTCCCGCAACAGGGTGCTTTCCACCACGCGGCGATAGGGCACCCCGTGCCGGGAGAGGCGCTCGACCAGATCGCCTTCGACCCGGTTGGCGACGATGGTGGTCTTGCCGTCGGGTTCGCTCGTCTTCAGGGTGCCGGTGATCGTGGTTTCACCAATGACCACTTCGGCCACGCGGCCATCGGCCAGTGCCTGCTCGAACGCGCTGTAGGGCACGGCTTCCACGGTGCGCGCGGTTTGCCAGACGGACTGGGCCCACGTCAGGGCCAGTAACGCCAGGAGCCAGTAGCCCAGATTCCACTGGACCTTTTGATGGGGTTGCATCCGATCGCCTTTCTGCCAGGTGCCTAAAAGAAGTGTTGCCCCATGCCTGGCAATGCCGGCGGGCCGCCACTTCATCGTAGCCAGGCGGGTGTCGATGCGTGCGACTTTCGACGGTCTGGATTGAGCGGACTCAATGCACAGACCCGATTCGTCAATAAGCTGTCTCATGGCGCTGTCGTGCGCCCGGTCTGGCGACCGGCTGCACCCCGGTTCGTTTTTTCGACCAGGAGGTACCCATGCAAGCAGGCAAAGAAGCAGAGCTGTGGATGTACGAAAAAATGCTGGAGATACGGCATTTCGAGGAAACCATGGCCTCGGTCTATCTGGAGGGCAAGCTGCCGCCGCAGATCCAGAAAGGGCTGGCGTTCGACATCGGCTCGGGGCCGGTACCGGGCGAGATGCACCTCGCCGCGGGGCAGGAGCCGGTGGCGGTGGGCGTGTGCGCGCACCTGAAGCAGACCGACACGGTGGTGGGTACGCACCGGCCCCACCACTTTGCCATCGCCAAGGGTGTGCCGCTCGGCCGCATGGCGGCCGAGATGTTCGGCAAGGCCACCGGACTGGGCAAGGGCAAGGGCGGGCACATGCACCTGTTCGACCCGGTGAACCGCTTCAGCTGCAGCGGCATCATCGGTGCCAGCCTGCCGCCGGCCTGCGGCGCGGCGCTGGCGGCGAAGAAGCTGGGCAAGGACTGGGTGGCGGTGGCGTTCTTTGGCGAGGGAGCGGCCAACCAGGGTTCGGTGCACGAATCGCTCAACCTCGCGGCCTTGTGGAAACTGCCGGTCATTTTTGTCTGCGAGGACAACAAGTGGGCCATCTCGGTGCCCAAGTCCAGCGCCACGTCGATCGAATGGGTGGCCGACCGTGCCGCGGGCTATGGCATGCCGGGCATCAAGGTCGCGACCAACGATGCGATGGCGGTGTATGAGGCCGCCGGTCCGGCGGTACTGCGCGCGCGCCGGGGTGAAGGCCCCAGCCTGATCGAGGTGAAGACCGACCGCTACCTCGGCCACTTCCAGGGCGACCCGGAGGTCTACCGTCCGAAAGACGAGGTGGCCAACCTGCGCAAGAACGATCCGATCCCGCGGATGGCCAGCCATCTGAAGCTGCAGGGCTACATGAACGACGCCGAGGAGGCCAAACTGGTCGCGCTGGCCCGCCGGCGCGTGGCCGATGCGTTCGAGTTCGCGCGCAACAGCCCCGACCCCGAGCCGCAGGATGCCTTGCAGGACGTTTTTGTCTGAGCCGGTCCGCCACCAAAATCCACCAGGAGCACGACATGAGCAACACCCGGAAGCTCACCATGGCGCAGGCCATCGCGGAGGGCATTGGCCAGGAAATGCAAAGCGACGACACGGTCTTCGTGATGGGCGAGGACATCGGCAGGTACGGCGGCATCTTCGGTGCCACCGGTGGCCTGCTGGACCGGTTCGGTCCGGATCGCATCATGGACACCCCGATCTCCGAGACCGCCTTCATCGGCACCGCCACCGGGGCAGCGGCAGCGGGTCTGCGGCCGATCGCCGAACTGATGTTCGTGGACTTCTTCGGCGTCTGCATGGACCAGATCTACAACCACCTGGCCAAGAACACCTACATGGCGGGTGGTCACATCAAGCTGCCGGTGGTGCTGACCACGGCCATCGGTGGCGGCTACAACGACGCGGCGCAGCACTCGCAATGCCTGTACGCCACCTTCGCCCACATGCCGGGCCTGAAGGTGGTGGTGCCGTCCAATGCCTACGACGCCAAGGGCCTGATGATCCAGGCGATCCGCGACGACAACCCGGTGCTCTTCATGTACCACAAGGGCATCATGGGTCTGCCCTGGATGGCGTACTTCGAGGGCAGCAGCAACGAGGTGCCCGAGGCGGCATACACCATTCCGTTTGGCCAGGCGCGTGTGGCGCGCGAGGGCAGCGACGTCACCATCGTCACCCTCAGCCAGATGGTGCAGAAGGCGCTGCTGGCGGCGGAGGAACTGGTGGCCGAGCGCATCAGCGTGGAGGTGATCGACCTGCGCACGCTGGTGCCGCTGGACCGCGAGGCGGTGCTGCGGTCGGTGCGCAAGACCGGGCGCCTGCTGGTGGCCGACGAGGACTACCTGGGCTTTGGCCTCACCGGTGAAATCGCCGCCATCGTGGCCGAGCACCTCGATACCGTCCAGCTGAAGGCGCCGGTGAAACGGGTGGCCGTTCCCAACGTGCCGATCCCCTACAGCCGTCCACTGGAGCGCTTTGTGATCCCGCAGGTGGACAGCCTGGTGGCGGCTGTGCGCGGGTTGATGACCGCCTCGGTGCGCCAGCCGGAGGAGGTGTGATGAACATCACTTTGCCGGACGCTGCGTGGGAAGGGGTCGAGGTCTCGGTCGAGGCCCTGGTGGACCGCTGGCTGGTGCAGGAGGGAGAAACCGTGCGCCAGTGCCAACCGCTGGCCACGGTGGTGCTGGTGAAGACCAGTCAGGACATCGAAGCGCCCATGAACGGCCGCGTGACCCACATCCTGGTGACCGCGGGCCACACCTTCCACCGGGGGCAGCCCATTGCAACGCTGGAGCGCCTGCCATAGACACCACGGGCCTGGAGCAGGACTGGAACCGAAGGCAGCTGGAGCAGCCGGTGGCCGTCGCGGACTTCCGGGTCTGGAATCACACGCGGGCGGCCATTGTGCTGGGCGGTTCTCAGCGTGCCCTGCGCCCGGAAGTCGCGTTGCGCCTGCCTGCGGGCACAGGTCTGTGGGAGCGTGCTTCGGGCGGCGGCGCCGTGTTGTGCGGACCCTGGATGGTCAGCGTTTCCGTCGCCTTGCCGCCGGACCACACCTGGGCGATCAGCGTGCTGGAGGCATACCGCCAGCTGGGGCGCGTGCACGCCGCTGTGCTGGCCGGGCTGGGCGTGGCCACGCTGCTGGTGCCACCCGAAGGCGTTGAACGCGCGAATCAGCGCTGGGGTGGCGGTGCGCGCTGGGCGTGTTTCGGCAGCCTGGCGCCCTGGGAACTCACCGACGGCGAGGGGCGCAAGCTGGTGGGGCTGGCCCAGCGTCGGCAGGGCCATGGCGTGCTGCTGGTGGCCGGCACCCTGTGTCACGCGCCCGATTGGCCGCTGTTGTGCGATGCCCTGGGCTTTCCGGGCGATGCAGCGTGGCTGCAGCGGCGGACCGTGGCGTGCGACGCGCTGGCTGATCGGGCGTTTTCAGCGGCCACACTGGCCGAGCAACTGCGGCGCGCCCTGGCCCGCGAACTGTGGCCACCAGAACGTTCGCTGTTGGCGATCTGAGCCGGGTCTCTGCGGCACCACGGCGGGCCTTCGTCACATCCACTGCTGTCAGGGTCTCGGCGGTGGTGCCGCGGCTTTTGTGCGCCTTCCTGTAAGGTTCTGTCTGTTCGTCCGACTCATCCCTACCCAAACCGAGGACACCGTGATGAAGAAGGAACGCAGAACCTTGTTGAAGCAACTGGGCGCCGTGCTGGCCGCGGTCGGCTTGCCGGCCGTGGCGCCACGCGCCGCCGAGCCACCGTTTCCGCTGAAGAAGACCGCCGCCGAGTGGAAGGCGATCGTGTCGCCCGCGGCCTACGACGTGCTGTTCGAGCACGGCACCGAACGCGCCGGCAGCAGCCCGCTCAACGCCGAGAAGCGCCCGGGCACCTATGTCTGCGCGGCCTGCAACCTGCCGCTGTTCGACGCGGCCCACAAGTACGAGAGCGGTACCGGCTGGCCAAGTTTCTGGCAACCGCTGCCCGGCGCGCTCGGCACCTCCACCGACTTCAAACTCATCTACCCGCGCACCGAGTACCACTGCAGCCGCTGCGGCGGACACCAGGGCCATGTGTTCAACGACGGACCCAAGCCCACCGGCAAACGGTATTGCAACAACGGCGTGGCGCTGGCCTTTGTGCCCCAGGGCGCAGCGCTGCCGGCCCTGCGCACCTGAACAGGCCCTAACCGGAGAACCCCCACATGAACAAAACCTTCCGGGCGCTGGCCCTCTCGGCTTGCCTGAGCGCTGTCGCCGCGACGGCCCAGGCGGCCACCGCCACGGCGGTCTTTGCCGGCGGCTGCTTCTGGTGCATCGAGGCGGACTTCGAGAAGCTCGCCGGCGTGACGGAAGTGGAGTCGGGTTACACAGCGGGCAAGACCGCCAACCCGACCTACAAGGAGGTGAGCAACGGCCACACGGGCCACACCGAGGCGGTGCGCGTGATCTACGACCCGGCCAAGGTGAGCTACGCGGAGCTGGTCGAATACTTCTGGCGCCACATCGATCCCACGGTGAAGGACCGCCAGTTCTGCGACATCGGCAGCCAGTACCGCAGCGGTATCTACTGGGGCAGCCCCGCCGAACGCCAGGTGGTGGAAGCCAGCCGCGACGCGCTGCTCAAGAGCGGCCGGTTCAAGGCGATCCACACCGAGCTCGCGCCCGCCAGCACCTTCTACCTGGCCGAGGACTACCACCAGGACTATTACAAGAAGAACTCGGTGCGCTACAACTACTACCGCTACAGCTGCGGTCGCGATGCGCGCGTGAAATCGCTCTGGCAGTAGGCGGGCGTACCGGTTTGGGGGCGTCCCGGACGCCCGGGATGACCGGGGCCCGGTGGTAGCATTCCCGCCACTTTTCACAACAAGGGGCCGGGGAATGAGGGAGTCAGAAGATTTCGCCGAAACGGTGATGATGGGCGCGTTGCCGCCGGCGCCGCCACACCGGCCGCAGACGCTGGACATCCGCTTCACCGGATCGGGCAGCGAGTACTTCCGGATCTGGATCGTCAACCTGCTGCTGACCCTCGTCACGCTCACGCTCTACCTGCCTTTCGCCCGCGCGCGGCGCATGGCCTACTTCCAGAACAACACGCTCGTCGGCGGCGACCCGCTGGGTTTTCATGCCGACCCCTGGAAGATGTTCCGCGGCTATCTGCTGGTGCTCGTGCTCGGCCTGGGTTACTGGGCGGTGTCGAACTTCATGCCGGCGTTCTCCTGGGCCGCGCTGGTGGTGTTCATGGGGCTGTGGCCGCTGCTGTGGCGCTCGTCGTTGCAGTTCCGCCTGCGCAACACCAGCTGGCGCGGTGTGCGGCTGAGTTTTGTCGGTGACACGAAGTCGGCCTACCTGGCCATGTTGCCGATGTTCCTGCCGGCGCTCGCCTTTGTCGGGCTGTTGCCCGAACCCGTCGAGGGCGAAGAGATCGCCGAAGAGACCGCGCGCTACGCCGCCGCGGTGGTGGGGGTCGTGGTGCTGGCGTTCGTGTTGCTGTTGCCCTGGCTCTGGGCGCGCATCAAGCGGTACCAGCACGGGGGCTACGCCTTCGCGCAGGAGCGCACCGGGCTCACCGTCGGTGCGGGCCGGTTCTATGGCCTGTTCTTCAAGATACTGGGCGTGTCGCTGGCGGTGATGCTGGTGGTCGGCAGCGTCATGGGCGCGGCGTTCGGTGTGCTGATGCTCTTGGGCATGACCAACTGGGCCGAACTGAGCAGCGGGGGCGGTGCGCTCGCCGGCGTGCTGGCCGCGGTGGTTTTTGGCGTCATCGTGTTGATGGCCTATGTGCTCATGCCGTTGATCGTGGGCTCGTACACCACCTCGCGCCTGCAGAACCTGCTCTGGGCCAACACCCGCAGCCCGAAGATCGAGTTCCAGAGCGACCTGCGCCTGGGCCCGCTGTTTCGCGTCGGCCTGGTCAACTGGCTGCTGATCGCGCTCACGCTCGGTCTGTACTGGCCGTTTGCCAAGGTGCGCCTGGCGCGCGTCAAGCTCGAAGCGATGTCGCTGGTGGTGCAGGGTGACGTGGACGAATGGGTGGCCGAAGCGCAGCCGGCGGGCCGGGGTGTGCTGGGCGATGCGGCGGGTGATTTCTTCGGCATCGACATGGGGCTGTGATGGCGCTGGACGAGCCCGCGGTGATTCGAACCCAGTGGTTTGACGGTCGCAGCCCGCGTGGCCGTTCGGTGACCCTGCGGGTGCAGGGCGACGAGCTGCTGCTGCGCACGCACGACGGTCTCGTCGAACACCGGTACCCGCTGGGCGGCGTGCGCTGGCCCGAACGCCGCAGCCACGGCCAGCGCCAGACCGAGCTGCCCGACGGCGGCGTCGTCCAGCACGCCAACGCCGCGGAGTGGGACGCCTGGTTCCAGGCCAGCGGTCTGCGCGAGGGCGCGGTGGTGGGCTGGATGCAGAGCTGGCGCGCCACGTTCGCGGCCATGGCCGGCACCGTGGCGTTTCTTGTCGCGGCCTGGATCTGGGGCGTGCCCTGGCTCAGTGTCACGCTGGCAGGTTTGGTGCCGCAGTCACTGGAAAACCAGATCGGCGAGCAGAGCCTGGCCCAGCTCGATCGCCTGTTCCTTGAACCCAGTCAACTGCCCGCCGCTCGGCAGGAAGCGCTGCGCCAGCGCTTTGCCCGGGTCGTTGAACAGGCCCATCCCGAGGGCGATGCGCCGGCCTGGCAGCTCGGTTTTCACCAGAGCGAAGTGCTGGGCGCCAACGCCTTTGCCCTGCCCGGTGGCCGCATGGTCATGACCGACGATCTGGTGAAGTTGCTGGACGACCAGCCCGACGCGCTCGTGGGCGTGCTCGCGCACGAGCTGGGCCATGTGCAGCACCGCCACGGGCTGGACCTGATGGTGCGCGCCAGCCTGGTCAGCGCGCTGGTGGGGGTGGTGCTGGGCGATGCGAGTGGTTTCCTGGCCACCGTGCCCGCCACGCTGGCCACGCAGTCGTATTCGCGCGATGCCGAACGCGAAGCCGACGCCCACGCGGCGCAGATGCTGCACGCGAGCGGGATCGATCCGGCGGTGATGGCGATCTTCTTCGAGCGCATGCTGGCCGAGGAGGGCGCCGAACAGCCGGCGGGTGACCCGGGTGAGCGTGAAGGCAGCGGCGTGTCGCTGCCCATCGCCATCGCCAGCCACCCGGACCATGGCGAACGCATCCGCTTCTTCCGCGAGTGGCGGGCTCCCGGTCCTTGACGCAGGTCAGGGCGACCGCCCGCCCGGGTTGAAATACTGGTAAAAATTCAGCAAGCAGGCGCTTGTCACGGATGCCGCACCGTCGGCGCGTGCGCTCGGGCGTATGCTGAGCGCAACTTGTTTTCCGCTCCCCATGGACACCTCGAACCAGCCCCCTGTCGAACCCGTTTTCACCGCCCGTGGCCTGACCAAGGTCTATGGCGAAGGCGAGGCCGCCGTCCATGCCCTGCGCGGGGTGGACCTGGACATCGTGCGTGGCGAATTCGTGGTGCTGCTTGGCGCTTCGGGCAGCGGCAAGTCCACCTTGCTGAACATCCTGGGTGGGCTGGACACGGCCACGGCCGGCTCGGCGCGCTGGACGCACGCGGGTGAAGCCCACGAGCTCATCGGTGCGGGCGATGCCGAACTCACGCGCTACCGGCGCGAGCACGTGGGTTTCGTGTTCCAGTTCTACAACCTCATTCCCAGCCTGACCGCGCGCGAAAACGTGGCCCTGGTGACCGACCTCGCCGAAGACCCGATGAAGCCGGAAGACGCACTGGCGCTGGTGGGCCTGGGCGAACGCATGAACCATTTCGTCTCCCAGCTCTCGGGCGGCGAGCAGCAGCGTGTGGCGATCGCGCGCGCCATCGCCAAGAACCCCGAGGTGCTGCTGTGCGACGAACCGACCGGTGCGCTCGACTGCGCCACCGGCGTGATGGTGCTGCAGGCGATCGAACATGTGAACCGCGAGCTGGGCACGACCACGGTGGTGATCACGCACAACGCGCCGATCGCCGAGATGGCCGATCGCGTGCTGCGCCTGGCCGACGGCCGCATCGTCGAAACCCGCGTGAACGACCACAAGCTGCCGGCGTCCAGCCTGAGCTGGTGAACTCTGCATGAAGGCGATCCACATCAAGCTCTGGCGCGACCTGAAGCGGTTGCGCGCGCAGGTGGTCACCATTGCGATGGTGGTGGCGATCGGTGTGGCCGGCTTCGTGGGCATGTTTTCGGTGCACCAGTCGCTGGAGGGTTCGCGCGATCACTTCTACCGCGACAACCGGCTGGCCGATGTGTTCGCCAGCGTCAAGCGCGCCCCGGTGCACCTGCGCGAGCGCCTCGCCGCGCTCGACGGCGTGGCCGAGGTCAAGCTCGACGTGGTGTTCGACGCGCAGATCGACCTGCCCGGCGTGCTGCCGCCGGTCACCGGGCGCTTCATCGGGCTCGATCTCGCGCGCGCACACGCCAGCCGCCAGGGCCTGAATGCGCTCACGCTCAAGCGCGGGCGCTGGCCCGAGCGCGACGGCACGCTGGAAGCGCTGGTGAGCGACCGTTTTGCCGCCGCACGCGGGCTGAACCCTGGCGACACGGTGCACGCCATCCTGAACGGCAAGCGCGAGCGCGTGCACCTGGTGGGCACGGCCGCTTCGCCCGAGTACGTGTTCGCATCGCAGGGCGGCGCGCCCGACGACCAGTCGTTCGGCATCTGGTGGATCGACAGCACGCGCATGACCCAGGCCTTCGACATGCAGGGCGCGTTCAACCAGGTCTCGCTGCGGCTCGACGCGGGGCAGTTGGTCGAGCGCGTGTTGCCGCAGGTGGACCGCCTGCTGGAACCCTACGGTGCGTTCGGCGCGACCGGGCGCGACAAGCAGCTCTCGGCCAAGATCGTGAGCGACGAACTCGCGCAGTTGCAGGTCATGGGCACGGTGCTGCCCGCCATCTTCCTGGCGGTGGCGATGTTCATCCTCAACGTGGTGCTGAGCCGCCAGGTGGCCACGCAGCGCAGCCAGATCGCGGCACTCAAGGCGCTGGGCTACAGCGACGGCGCCATCGCCTGGCACTACATCCAGCTCGCGCTGGCCATCGCCGGGCTCGGCGTGGCGGTGGGGCTGGCCCTGAGCCAGCTCATCGGGCGCGGCATGCTCGGCCTGTACGACGAGGTGTTCCGCTTCAACGGTCTGGCCTACGAGACCAGTGTCTGGCTGGTGGTGGTGTCGACGCTGCTCGCGGCCGCCGCCGCCGCGGCGGGCACCTGGAACGCGATCCGCGCCGTGGTGCGGCTCAAGCCGGCGCAGGCCATGCAGCCGCCGGCACCGCCGGCCTACCAGCCCACGCTGGTGGAACGGCTGGGGCTGCGCCGCTTTGTCAGCACCGGCGCGATGATGGTGATCCGCAATTTCGAGCGCCGCCCGTTGCGCGCGGCCTTCACTGTGACCGGCATCGCACTCGCGGTGGCGCTGCAGATCTCGGGCGCCTTCTGGATCGACGCGATCGCGCACATCGTCGATGTGCAGTTCCGCCAGGTGCAGCAGGGCGACGTGCTGGTCAACTTCCACCGCCCGGTGCCCCTGACCGTGGTGCAGGACCTCAAGCGCCTGCCCGGTGTGATCGACGCCGAGCCTTACCGCACCGAGCCGGTCCGCGTGCGCCTGCACGGGCGCAGCGAAGACACGGCGCTGACCGGTTACCGCGGCGACGCGCAGCTGATGCGCGTGGTGGACGAAACCCGCGGTGCGGTGGCCATGCCGTCGCACGGTGTGGTGCTGTCTTCGCTGCTGGCGCGTGCGCTCGGTGCGCGCGTGGGCGACCGCGTCGAGCTGCAGTTCCGGCTCTGGAACCAGCAGCGTGTCGAGGTGCCGGTGGTGGACATCGTGCACACCATGTTCGGCAAACTGCTCTACATGAACCTGGACGCGATGAACGCGCTGGCGCGCGACGGCCACGGCGTGGCCGACGCCGCGCTGCAGGTCGATCCGTTGGCGATGGACGCGTTCTGGAGCGCGGTGAAGGCGGCGCCGGTGATCAGCTCGGTGTTCGACAAGGCCGGCTCCATGGAAGCGTTCAACAAGACCACCTCGCGCAACATGGGTGTGTTCAGCGGCATCCTCACGCTGTTTGCGGTGGCCATGGCGGTGGGCATCATCTACAACGCGGCGCGCATCGCGCTTTCCGAGCGTGCCTGGGAGCTGGCGAGCCTGCGCGTGCTGGGCATGACGCGGGCCGAGGTCTCGGTGCTGCTGCTCGCCGAGCTCGGCGCCGAGCTGCTGGTGGCCCTGCCCATCGGCGCGCTCACCGGCTGGGGGCTGGCCTCGCTGATGATGCGGCTGATGGCGTCCGACAGCATCGATTTCCCGGTCGTCATCGAGCCGTCCACCTACGCTTCGGCCGCGCTGATCGTGCTGGCGGCGGGCGTGGTCAGCGCGCTGCTGGTGCGCCGCCAGATCGACCGGCTGGACCTGGTTTCTGTCTTGAAGGTACGCGAATGAACGAACAAAAGAATCCCTGGAAAACCCCCCGGCGCTGGGCCATCGCCGGACTGGCCCTGGTGGCCGCCGCCGCGCTGCTTTACGCGGTGTACCGGCCCCGGCCGATCACCGTGGAGGTGGCGCAGGTGACCTCCGGGAAATTCGAGCAGGTGGTCGAGGAAGACGGCCAGTTGCGGCTGAAGAACCGCTACGTGATCACCGCGCCCACCCTGGCCCAGCTGCAGCGGCCCACGCTGAAGGTGGGTGACGTGGTGCGCGCGGGCGACGTGGTGGCTCGGCTGGCACCTGTTGCGCCGCAGATGATCGACGAGCGCACGCGCAACGTGCTGCGGCAGCGTGTGGGCAGTGCCGACGCGGCGCGGCGCGCGTCCGCGGCGCAGGTGCAGCGCGCCCAGACCGCGCTGGCGCAGGCCACGCTGGAGGCCGGCCGCTCGGAGCAGCTGGCGAAGCAGGGGTTCATCGCACCTTCCGCCCGCGACCAGGCCGACCTGGCCCGTCGCTCGGCGCAGCAGGCCTTGACGGCGGCCCAGGCCGAGCAGGGCATGGCCGACTTCGCGCTGGCCGAAGCCCGCGCCGCGCTCAGGCAGGCCGAGCCCGCCGCGGGCGAGCGGCCCGCCGGCCTGTGGGAGATCAAGAGCCCGGTGAACGGCCAGGTGCTCAAGCTGCACCTGGACAGCGCGGTCCCCGTGACCGCGGGGCAGGCGCTGCTGGAGATCGGCGACACGGCGGCGATGGAAGCGGTGATCGACGTGCTCTCGGGCGAGGTGCGGCAGGTGTTGCCCGGGGCCGCGGTGTTGCTGACCACCGGCAGCGGCGCAGCGCCGCTGCCCGGCACGGTGACGCGGGTGGAGCCGGTGGCCTTCACCAAGGTCTCGGCGCTGGGCATCGAAGAGCAGCGCGTGAACGTGGTCGTGGCGCTGGCGGCGCTGCCCACAGACGCCGCGCGTCTGGGCGACGGTTTCCGCGTGGACGCGCGCATCACCGTGTCGTCGCAGGCCGATGCCGTGCTCGTGCCCAGCGCGGCGCTGGTGCGCGATGGCGAGCGGTGGCGCGTGTTCGTGGTGGAAGCCGGCAAGGCGCGCGCACGCCCGGTGCAGATCCACGACCGCAACGCCGACACCGCCTGGGTGAAAGATGGCGTGAAGGTGGGTGAGACCGTGCTGCTGTATCCGGGCAGCACCATTGCTGACGGGCAGCCCGTGGTCCAGAGATAACCCCCCTGACTGGGTAACCCCCCGCAGCGCTTCGCGCTACCCCCAAAGGGGGCTGAGGGCCGCGGCTCCAAGCCTGCCTGCGCAGGCTTGGACAGCCCGAAGAAGCCTCGCTTCTGGCGAGGCTGCGGCCTGCAAGGCGCACTGGCCGTCCGGCAAAGCCGGCCCGGCGGTGCCCTTGGCTGGGTCCGTTTGCGCCCCGGCAGGGCGTTGAACGGCCGCCCTTTCAATACCTCCGGAGTTGAGTGCGGCAGCGCACAGACTGTTCGCGGGTCAGGCTTTACTGTGGCGCCAATGGCACTGGAAATGAACTCCGTCTGCCATGCGGTGCAGCCCCCGGTTGCGCAGCCCGTTCAACCTCTGCACAGAAAGCACCCCATGATCACCAAACAACGCTTCTCCGTTCTTCTTCTGGCTGCCGCGGCCTTCACCACCATGGTGGGTTGCGCTGCGTCCGGCAAGCAGGAGAGCACCGGTCAGTACGTGGACGACACCGTCATCACCACCCGCGTGAAGACCGAGATCCTGAAAGACGCCTCGCTCAAATCGGCCGAGATCAATGTCGAGACCTTCAAGGGTGCTGTTCAGCTGAGCGGTTTCGTGAACTCCGAAGCCGACATCAACCGCGCCGTGCTGGTCACGCAGGGCGTGCCCGGCGTCAAGTCGATCAAGAACGACATGCGCATGAAGAAATGACCGGCGGGCTTCGGCCCCGGCATTGCCTCTCCAACCTGATGAGGTCACCCCATGAACACACATCTTCCTTTTGAATCCCGCTGGCTGGCGCTGGCCGCTTCGCTGACCCTGGTCGCGAGCCTGGGCGCCTGCGCCGGCATGTCGCGCCAGGACCAGAACACCGCCATCGGTGCGGGCGTCGGTGCCGTCGGAGGCGCCGTGCTCACCGACGGCAGCGCGCTGGGCACCCTGGGTGGCGCTGCCATCGGCGGTGTCATCGGCAACCAGATCGAAACCGACGACGAACGCTACCGCCGGAACCGCCGGTGAACGGCCTGTGGCCCTTCACTTCAACTTACCGAAAGCACCCCATGAGCAACCCCATCAACACCCTGGGCGATGACGCCTCTTCGCTGGCCGCCTCGGTCGCCAACTCCACCGAGCACGCGATCCGTTCCACCCAGCGTGCGGCCCAGCAAGGCATCGACCAGATGGCCAACAACCTGGACGGCGCGCGCAGCCAGACCAGCAACGCACTCCACCACCTGGTGAGCGACACCGAGGCGCTGGCGCACCGCGGCATGGACGCCGTGCGCGACGGCGCCGGTCAGTTGCGCGAGAAATCGCTGCACGTGAAAGACGCCACCGCCAGCTACATTCAGCACGAGCCGGTCAAGTCGATGCTGATGGCCGCCGCCGTGGGCGCAGCGCTCATGGGCCTGGTGGCCCTGTTCAGCCGCCACCACAGCGGTCACAACGGTCGCTGATCCCGGAGCCCTCGTCATGATCCACCCCGTGTTCCGCCTGGCGGCTTCACAGCCCCTGTTGCTGGCGGAGCACGCGGCCGCTTACGCCAGCCTGCTGGGCGAAGAGCTGGTCATCGGCAGCGCGCGTCTGAAACGGCGCCTGGCGCTCCAGCTGGCGGGCGTTGCCTGCCTGGTGGTGGCCACTGTGCTGCTGGGCGTGGCTTTGCTGCTGTGGGCCTCGTTGCCCGATGCCGGCTTTCGCGCGCCCTGGCTGTTCGTGCTCACGCCCGTGCTGCCGGCGGCGCTTGGCGTGTGGGCCCTGTGGCTCGCACAGGACCGCGAGGCGGAGGAATGGTTCGCCAGCCTGCGTCTTCAACTGGCCGAGGATGCCGCGCTCCTGCGCATTCCGGGCGCACCATGAATCCGGTCGGCATGTCCGAGAAGGCAGCGCAGCCGCTGACCGCGCTTGCGCGAGCCGAGCTCGCCCGCAACCGTCTGGCGCGCAACCGCGAGCTCCTGTCCGACTGGTTCGAACAGGATCGCCGGAAACGGGCTGAGCGGGCTTCCGCTGGCTGGCTGGTGGGAGCGCTGTGGCCGGTGCTCAAGGGCCTGAGCTCCCAACCCGTGGCCTCACTGGCTATCGGCGCCCTGACCCAGGGCATGCTGCAGCGCACACCGGGCGCGCCTGGTGCACCCCTGGAAACCCAGGCACTGGGCGCCGCACTGTCCGTGGTGCGCCGCCATCCCAAAACCAGCCTGGCGGTCGCAACCGTCGCTGGTGTTGCCCTGCTGTGGAGCCGCTGGCGCCGCCGTCCTCCCCCCTGACCCCAAGCCAAGGAATCACCATGCTCTACACCATCGCCGTCGTCCTGCTCATCCTCTGGTTGCTGGGACTCGTCACCGCCACCACAATGGGCGGCTTCATCCACATCCTGCTGGTGGTCGCCATCATCATGGTGCTGCTGCGCGTGATCAGCGGGCGCAGTCCGCTCTGAAACGACTTTCCCCCCGGCGCTGGCTGTGTGGGCCAGCGCACAGACGCCGCCTTTGAGGGTGGCTAGTGTTCGTCCATGTCGCCACGGGCGGTAACCACCCGAGATCCTGATGCCCGAGACAACCCTTCGCCATGTCGCCCCTGAACTGCCGGGCAAGCCGGGTGAACCCACCGAGTCCAGCCGGCGCAGCGCCCTGCTCAAGGCCGGTGCGCTGCAGAACGCCATCCTGAACAGCGCCAATTTCTCGATCATCGCGACCGACGAAAAAGGCATCATCCAGCTCTTCAACGTGGGCGCCGAGCGCATGCTGGGCTACCGCGCCGACGAGGTGGTCAACCGCGTGCGCCCGAGCGACATGCACGACCCGCAGGAGGTGCATGCGCGCGCCATGGTCCTGAGCCTGGAATTCGACACCCCGATTGCGCCCGGTTTCGAGGCCCTGGCCTTCAAGGCTTCGCGCGGCATCGAAGACATCTACGAGCTGACCTACATCTGCAAGGACGGCAGCTGGTTCCCGGCCATCGTGTCGATCACCGCGCTGCGCGACGACTACGGCGACATCATCGGCTACCTGCTGATCGGCACCGACAACTCGGTGCGCAAGCGGGTGGAGCAGCAGCTCAACGAGGCCGTGGTCGCGGCCGAAAAAGCCAACCTGGCCAAGACCGATTTCATCTCCAGCATGAGCCACGAGCTGCGCACGCCGCTCAACGCCATCCTGGGCTTTGCGCAGCTGGTCGAGTCGGGCACGCCTGCGCCCACGCCGACGCAGCAGCGCAGCATCGGGCAGATCCTGAAGGCCGGCTGGTACCTGCTGGAGCTGATCAACGAGATCCTCGACCTGGCGCTGATCGAGTCCGGCAAGCTCTCGCTTTCGGGCGAGCCGGTCTCGCTCACCGAGGTGCTGGCCGAGTGCCGCGCCCTGGTCGAGCAGCAGGCGCAGCAGCGCGGCATCGGCATGGTGTTTGCGCGGCTGGAGTCGCCACGCTACGTGAAGGCCGACCGCACCCGCCTCAAGCAGGTGCTGATCAACCTGCTGTTCAACGCCATCAAATACAACCAGCGCGGCGGCCATGTCACGGTGGCCTGCACGCTGAGCCCGCCGGATTCGGTGCGCATCAGCGTGCGCGACACCGGCCCCGGTCTGGCGTCCGAACAGCTGGCCCAGCTGTTCCAGCCCTTCAACCGGCTGGGTCAGGAATCCGGCGCCGAAGAGGGCACGGGCATCGGTCTGGTGGTGACGCAGCGGCTGGTGCACCTGATGGGTGGCCAGATCGGTGCCGACAGCACGCCCGGCGTGGGCAGCGTGTTCTGGGTCGAGATGGCGTTGACCGACGCACCGCAGACGGTTGCGCTGGACGACGCCCACCCCATCGATCCACCGCGCCCCGAATCGCTACCCGGCAACCCACAGCACACCCTGCTGTACGTGGAAGACAACCCGGCCAACCTGGAGCTGGTCGAGCAGATCGTGGCGCGCCGCGAAGACATGCGCCTGCTCGGCGCGGCCGACGCCAGCCTGGGCATCGAGTTCGCGCGCGTGTACCAGCCCGAGGTGATCCTGATGGACATCAACCTGCCGGGCATCAGCGGCGTCGAAGCGCTGAAGATCCTGCGCGCCGACCCGGACACCGCCCACATCCCCATCATCGCGCTGAGCGCCAACGCCGTGCCGCGCGACATCCAGAAGGGCCTGGATGCCGGCTTCTTCAACTACCTCACCAAACCCATCAAGGTCGCCCAGCTCATGGACGCGCTCGACGCTGCGCTGCAGGTCGCCGAAACCACGAGCGGTCCCGCCGCGCACCAGGAACCCGCATGAACCTCACCCTGCAAGAACGGCTCAATGCCCGCATCCTGATCGTGGACGACCAGCCGGCCAACGTGGCCCTGCTGGAGGCGATGCTGGAGGAGGCCGGCTACACCCGGGTGTCCAGCACCATGGAACCCGACAAGGTCTGCGCCATGCACCGCAAGGCGCCGTTCGACCTGATCCTGCTCGACCTGCAGATGCCGGGCATGGACGGCTTCCAGGTGATGGAAGGGCTGAAGGCCAGCACCGCCGAAGACGACTACCTGCCGGTGCTGGTGATCACCGCCCAGCCGGGTCACAAGCTGCGCGCGCTGCAGGCCGGCGCCAAGGACTTTGTCAGCAAACCGTTTGACATGGTCGAGGTCAAGGCGCGCATCCAGAACCTGATCGAGGTGCGCCTGCTGCACCGCCAGCTGTCGCGGCACAACCACTACCTGGAGCAGCTGGTGCGGGAGCGCACCGCCGAGCTGCGCGAGAGCGAGGCGCGCTACCGCGGTCTGACCGAGCTGGCCACCGACTGGTACTGGGAGCAGGACGGCGAGGGCCACTTCACCAAGGTGTCGGGTCCGGTGCTGGAGATGCTCGGCCTGCAGGTGGACACCTTGAACGATGGCGCTGGTACCGAGCACAGCGACGAAGGTTGGAACCTGGCCGAACGCGAGACGCTGCGGTCCCGCATCGCGGCGCGCAGCCCGTTCCTCGACATGGTGTTGAGTCGGGTGTTGCCGGGTGGTGTGGTTCGCCAGTACCGCGTGAGCGGCACACCGATGTTCGACTCCCGTTGCACGCTGATCGGCTACCGCGGGTTTGGCGTCGAAGTGCTGGGTTCAAAAGGCTGATTCGCCCAGCGCCTTCCGGAGTGACACGCCCCAAACCCAGGGCACCGCCGGGCCGGCTTTGCCGGACGGCCAGTGCCGCCCCCCCTGGGGGGGGTAGCGCGAAGCGCTGCGGGGGGGCTTACTCCCTTGGCTCGCCGTCCCGGTTCACGGTGACGCTGCGGCCGGGAGGCGAGAGCATCTGTGCGCGGTGCGTGATACCGCGGAAGCGGTAGGTCACGTCCCAGTAGGCGGGTTCGCTGCTGGCGTTGACGGTGCTGCAGCGTTGCACGTCCTGCGTGCTCACCGGGTTGCCGTAGCGGTCGCGGCCCACCTGGGAGCCGATGGCCGCACCCGCCACCACACCGCCTGCCGTGGCCAGATCCCGACCACTGCCGCCACCGATCTGGTGACCGATCACGCCGCCGATGACGGCGCCGACCAGCGCACCTCCGACATTGGGCGCGGGGCGCTGCTGCATGACCTGTTCGCGTTCGATCCAGCAGCGCTGCTGGGACTGGCCCATCACGGCGCGGACCGACAGCACCTCGGCCTCAAACAAGCGCTCGTTCTGGCGGCGGCGGAAGTCGCGCCGCTCTTCACGCCGCTCTTCACGGGTCATTTCGCGCTGGCTCGGGTAGGGCTGAACCTGCACCGGGGCCTGTGTCATCGGCTGCTGTTCGTAGACCGGGTAGGGCGCAACGCAGCCGACCAGGCCCAGCGTGGCGACGGCGGCCAGCGAGAGGGCTGTCTGCCGCAGGGAAAAACGGTGTGATGGATGTGTCATGGGATGTCCTTTGTGTGGGAAACGTTGCGGGTCGGACTTCAAGTTAGGGCCTTCAACGCGCCTTGTCTGTGCGCTGACGAACACCCGGGTGCCGTGCAAAGGACCGGTGTGTTCGGCGCCGCACAGACCGGGGAGCCGGCTGCGCATACAAGGGTTGACACGGAAGCCACAGCAGGCTTTCCCTCACCCGCTCACGGAGAAGACCATGTCCAAGATTCCTTCGATGTCCCCCAGCTGGGACACCTCTTCGTTTGGCCACCCGGCAGACTTCTCGGCGCTGGAGCGCACGGCGCTCGGTGATCACCTGGTCCATTGCGGCGCCCAGCGCGGACCCTTGCAGACCTTGCGCAGCGGCGCCGACGAACTCCAGGGGCTGCTGGCCGGGCGCGTGATCACGTCGGCGGTGGTGCTCACCCTGATGTTTGGCGGTTCCTGGCTCATGCTGTAAGTGGCGACCGCGCGCTTGCAAGCGCAGTGGGCCTGGGTACCGCAGAAGATCGAGCGCATGCTGGACGCCGCCCGCGGCGTCGCGCTCGAACCGATCCGCTCCGAGCTCTTTGGCGTTGCACGGTTTGAGCAGCACGGGCGCAGCCTGGGCGTATCGCACCGGGCGGGTCGGGCCGGCTTCGGCCAGGCCACGTTCTACCCGCGCCTGCAGAGCAACATCCGCAGCCTGCGTGCGGCTTACCAGTACATCGCGGTCGAGGCCCACGACGGCCACGACATCAGCCCGGCGGCCGAATGGCTGTTTGACAACTTCCACCTGATCGAAAGCCAGCTGCGGGAAATCCGCGAGGGCCTGCCGGCGCGTTATTACCGCTCGTTGCCGGTGCTGCAGGAGGCGCCGCTGGTGGGGCTGCCGCGCATCTACGGCGTGGCGTGGGCCTTTGTCGCCCACACCGACAGCGCCTTCGACGAAAGCCTGCTGGTCCACTTTCTGGACGCCTACCAGGACGCCCGCGAACTCAGCCAGGGCGAGCTGTGGGCGCTGCCCACCACGCTGCGCGTGGTGCTGGTGGAGAACCTGCGCCGCCTGGCCGACCGCATCGCCAGCCACAAGGCCGCGCGCGACCTCGCAAGCCTGTGCGCCAGCCGTGTCGACGAACTGTCGCTGGATGCGGTGGAGGACATGCACCTGCTCATGGAGCAGCGCGGTGTGGGCGATGTCTTTCTGTCCAACCTGGCGCAGAGCCTGGTGGGGCACGCCACCGCGGCCGGCGACTCGCCCATGGCGCAGGTGCGCCAGTGGCTGCACGGCGTGGTGCCCGACCTGGCCGCGCTGCAGACGCAGCACCACGCCGCGCAGGCCGCCGACCACCTGAGCGTGGGCAACGCCGTGACCGCGTTGCGCCTGATCGGCGCGGCCGACTGGCCCGGCATCGTGGCGCGCACCAGCCGCGTCGTCCGCGTCATGCTGCGCTCGCCGGTGTTCGAAGCCGAAGACGACGCCACGCGCGACACCACGCTGCACGGCATCGAGCGCCTGTCCACCCAGAGCGGGCAGGGCGAGGCCGCCGTGGCCGATGTGCTGCTGGGCCTGATGGACGCATCGACCGGCCCGGCCGAGCAGGCCGGCCACTGGCTGCGCGGCGAAGGCCGCGCCACGCTGGAGCAGGCGCTCGGCCTGAAGCACCGCGTGGCGGGCCTGTGGCGCTCGGTGGCGGGCTTCTCGCGCACGCCCACCTACCTCGGCGCCATGCTCTTGGGCACGCTGCTGCTGGTGGCCTGGCTGCTGCACCGGCCCGGCTGGCTGGACGCGGGCTGGCCGGTCCAGCTCGGCAGCGTGCTGGTGGGTCTGGTGATGCTGCTGCCCGCGTCCGAAGCCGTGGTGGCGGTGGTCAACCGCCTGATCGGCGAGTCGCTCCAGCCCGCGCACCTGCCGCGCCTGCTGCTGGCCGAGGGCATCCCGCCGATGGCCCGGGTGATGGTGGTGGTGCCGGCGCTGCTGAACCACCCGGCCGGCATCGCGCAGACGGTGCACCGCCTGCACCTGCACCACCTCGCCAACCCCGAAGCCCACGCCCAGTTCGCCCTGCTCAGCGACTGGTCCGATGCCGACACCGAACACCGGCCCGAAGACCAGGCCCTGCTGTCCCACGCCCAGAGCCATCTGGCGGCGCTCAACGCGCGTTACCCGGTGGCGCCGGGCAGCCCACCGCGTTTCCTGCTGCTGCACCGCGAGCGCAGCCCGAGCGCCACCCAGGGCCAGTGGCTGGGCTGGGAGCGCAAGCGCGGCAAGCTGGAGCAGCTGGTGGCCGCGCTGGCCACCGACACACCCGGGCCGTTCTTCGAGCTCGGCGAACTCTCGCGCATGGCGCCGCACACGCGCTACCTCTTCACGCTCGACAGCGACACCCAGCTGCCACCCGGGCGCCTGCGCACCCTGGTCGGCGTGGCCGAACACCCGGACAACCGGCCCCGGCTGGACGGGACCGGCCGCCGCGTGCTGCAGGGCTACGGCATCCTGCAGCCGCGCGTGGTGCCGCCGCTGGCGGGGGAGGGTGGGCGCACCGCCTGGCAATGGCTGTTCGACGGCCAGGCCGGCATCGACCCCTACAGCGCCATGAGCACCGACGCCTACCAGGACCTGTTTGGTGAAGGCAGCTTCACCGGCAAGGGCCTGCTGCACGTGGCCACGCTCCACGCCGTGCTGGGCGAACGCCTGCCGACGGAGCAGGTGCTCAGCCACGACCTGCTCGAAGGCGCCCTGGTGCGCTGCGCCGTGGTGACCGACGTGACCCTGATCGAGCCCGACCCCGACCACGCCGACGCCGCCGCTTCGCGCCTGCACCGCTGGGTGCGCGGCGACTGGCAGTTGCTGCCCTTCCTGCTGCGGTCGCGCCAATGGCCGCTGGGCACCATCAACCGCTGGAAACTCTTTGACAACCTGCGCCGCTCGCTGGTGGCGCCGGCCTGCCTGCTGCTCATCGCCCTGGCCATGGCGGGGCTGGGCCTGTCGCTGCCCGCGGCGCTCGCGCTCACGGTGGCCGCGCACGCGGCCGGCCCGCTCATGGGCGCGGTGGCGGGCTGGGTGCCGCGCCACTGGCGCCTGCTGGGCGAGCGTTATGCGGTCGCCGCGGCCAAGGACTTGCTGCGCGCGCTCGGCGGCGGGCTCTGGCACCTGGCGCTGCTGCCGCAGCAGGCGCTGCTCGCGCTCGACGCCGTGCTGCGCACCCTGCACCGGCTGGTGGTGAGCCGCCGCCACCTGCTCGAATGGACCACCGCCGAAGCGGCCCAGGCGGGGCTGGGCACCGGTCTGCCGGCCACGCTGTGGCGCCACCGCGCCGCGCCGTTGACCGCGCTGATCCTGGCGGGCGGCTTGTGGCTGCTCACACAGCCCCCCGGCGCGCTGGCGCTCGCCGTGCTCGCGCTGTGGGCGCTGGCGCCGCTGCTGGTGTGGTCGTGCAACAGGCCGTGGCCGCGTCGCCGCTCCACGCTGGCCGCGGCCGACCGCGACCTGCTCGAAGGCGTGGCGCGCGACACCTGGCGCCTGTTCGAGCGCTGCGTGGACACCGACAACCACCACCTGCCACCCGACAACCTGCAGACCTCGCCCTACGAGATGGTGGCGCACCGCACCTCGCCCACCAACATCGGCCTCTATTTGCTCAGCACCGCCTGCGCGCGCCAGTTCGGCTGGATCGGCACGCAGGACCTGCTGACGCGGCTGGAAGCCACGCTTGCCACCTTGCAGCAGATGGAGCGCCACCGCGGCCATTTCCTGAACTGGTACGACACCCGGACCCTGCAGGCGCTGCCGCCGCGCTACGTGTCCACGGTGGACAGCGGCAACCTCTGCGCGCACCTGCTCGCCGTCGCCCAGGCCTGCACCGAGCTGGCCCGCGATCCCCACACCGCGCTGGCCAGCGCCGGGGCGCTGCGCCTGTCGCGCCAGCGGCTGCAGCCGCGCCTGGGTTTGCTGCAAACCCTGCTGCACCGGCCCCTGGCGCAGAGCGCCATCGGCCGGCTGCTGGAGACCGCCGCGCCCGAACCCTGTGAGGCCGCGGCCTGCGCCGCCTTCCTCGCCCTGGTGCAGGAAGCCCGGCACGAACTCGGCGACCTGACGCAGGCGCGCAACCCGGCCATCGTCAGCCACGTCACCACACCGCAGGACGAGCTGGTCTGGCTGCTCACCGACCACCTGGCCACGCTGCACTCGGCCAGCCACGACGCCGCCGCGGTGGGCGCGGGCAGCAGCGAGCGCGCCACCGGGCGCCTGCTCGAACTCGCCGCCGCGCTGGAGGCACTGGCCTGGGCGCCGGACTTCCGCTTTCTCTACAGCCCCAAGCGCCACCTGCTGCACATCGGCTACCGGATTGACGAGCAGCAGCTCGACGCCAGTTATTACGACTTGTTGGCTTCGGAATCGCGCAGCACCAGCCTGTTCGCCATCGCCAAGGGCGACCTGCCGGTGCGCCACTGGGCGGCGCTGGGCCGGCCGTTTTTTGCCAGCGGTCGGCACGCCGTGCTGCGCTCCTGGTCGGGCTCGATGTTCGAGTACCTGATGCCCTCGCTGGTGGTCGCCGAACCGCGCGGCAGCGCGCTGCGCGAAGCCGGGCAATCGGCGGTGCTGGAGCAGGTGGCCTTCGTGCACGGCTCGCCCATGCCCTGGGGCATTTCCGAAAGCGCCTACGCCGGGCAGGACCATACCCTGGCCTACCAGTACGCGCCGCAGGGTGTGCCGCGCCTGGCGCTGCGCCGCACGCCGGTGGCCGAACGTGTGATCGCGCCCTACGCCACCGTGCTCGCAACCCAGGTGGACGCCGGCCTGGCCTGCGACAACCTGCGGCGTCTCGCGGCGCTGTCGGCGCGCGGGCGCTACGGCTTCTTCGAGGCGCTGGACTTCACCCCCGCGCGGCAGACCCACGGCGAGCGCTTCACCGTGGTCCACACCTTCATGGCGCACCACCAGGGCATGAGCCTGGTAGCACTGGCCAATGTGCTGCGTGCTGGCGTGGCGCAGCGCTGGGGCATGGCGCATCCGCGCATGGAAGCCGTGAGTTCGCTGCTGCACGAGCGCGCGCCGCGCGAACTGCCCGCGCTGCTGGCGCCGCTGCGGTTGCCGCTGCAGGCCTGGCAACGCCGCGCGCCGGACCACGTGCGCACGCTCGCCCCGGGCGCGCTGGCGCTGGAACCCACGCACCTGCTGGGCAACGGACGCTACAGCGTCACGCTGCGCGCCAACGGCGCCGGCTGGAGCCGCTGGGGCCAGACCGGCATCACGCGCTGGCGCGACGACGCGCTGCGCGACGCCTGCGGCGCCTTCGTCTACCTGCGCCTGGACCCGGCGGGCGCCCCGGTGTCGGTCACGCGCCACCCGGCGCCCGACCCCCAGGCGGTCTACAGCTGCCGCTTTCACACCGACCGCGTGTGTTTCGACGCGCTCTGGCCCGAGCTGCGCGTCAACACCACGGTCTGGGTCAGCCCGGAAGACGACGTCGAACTGCGCAAGGTGGTGCTGTCCAACCTGAGCGATCAGACCATCGAGCTGGAGCTGATTTCCGCGCTCGACGTGACCCTGGCCAGCCACGCCGCCGACGAGGCCCACCCGGCGTTCTCCAACCTGTTTGTGAAGACCGACTGGCTGCCCGAGCAGCAGGCGCTGCGCTGCGTGCGCGCGCCGCGCCTGGTGACCGAGCAAGCCATGCAGGCGGCGCATTTTGTCGCCGACACCGAGGGCGATGTGCTGGGGCTGCGCTGCCAGACCGACCGCCTGCGCTGGCTCGGCCGCCACCACACGCCGGCCCAGCCGCTGGCGCAGATGGACCCGGTGCCGCTGGCGGCCGGCCCGCTGGAGACCGGGCTGGACCCGGTGGCCGCGCTGGGCGTGCGGCTGCGCATCGAGCCGGGCGCTCAGGCCTGCGTGACCTTCGCCACCGCCGCCAGCGACGACGCGGTCACGCTGCGCGCCGTGATCGACAAGTACCGCCAGCCCAGCTACGTGGCGCGCTCCTCGGTGATGTCGGCCACGCTGGCCGGCATCCCGGCGGTGCCGCACCGCCCGCGCACCGACTACCTGCCCGCGCTGCACGCCCTGACCACCGCCCTGGTGCTGACGCTGCCGAAGATGGACCCGCCCGCCGCCGACCCCGCGGGCGCGCCGCGGCAGCGCAGCGACCGGCGCCTGCTCTGGCCGCTGGGCCTCTCGGGCGACCGGCCGCTGCTGCTGGTGCACGCCGGTTCACCGCAGGGCCTGGGCCTGCTGCGCGTGCTGGCGCTGGTGCTGCGCGAGTGGTCGCGCGCCGGCGTGGCCTGTGATCTGGTGGTGCTCAGCCACGAGGCGCACTCGTACCACATGCCGCTGCAGCGCGAACTCACCCTGCTGCTCGAACAGCACGCGGCCGACCTGCAGGCCCGCCCCGGCCCGGCCGTGACCGGCCTGCACCTGCTGCGCGCGGACGAGCTGTCGGCCGAACAGATCATCACGCTGCGAAATCTGGCGCGCGTGCAGCTGCAGGCCGACGGGCAGGCCCTGCTGCACCAGGTGCGCGCCTGGTGCGATCGCCACGAATCGGTGGGAGCCGATGCCTGGCGTGGAGCGTCTGCCGGTTCGGACCCGGTGCCATTGCGTCTGGGCGAGGTCGCGCCAGCGCCGGCCGAGGGCGTGTTCGCGGGCGACATCGGCGCCTTCGCCTTCGAAGCCAGCGCCACGGAGGCGCCGCCGCGGCCCTGGTGCAACGTGCTGGCCAATCCCGGTTTCGGCGCGCTGGTGTCCGAGAGCGGCGGCGGCAACACCTGGGCGCTCAACAGCCGCCTGAACCAGCTCACCGCCTGGGCCAACGACCCGGTCGGCGACCCGCCGTCCGAATGTTTCCTGCTGCAGGACCGCCGCACGCGCGAGGTCTGGAGCCTGGCCCCGTCGGCCTGGGCCGCCGAAGGCATCACCTACCAGGTGGTGCACGGCCAGGGCCTCACCACCATCGACCACCGGCGCGGGCCGCTGGCCGCTTCGGTGAGCTGGAGTGTCGATGCCGACACCGCGGTCAAGCAGGTGCGCATCCGGTTGCGCAACCACGGCGGCGGCAAGGCCCACCTGCGCATCATCGGCCTGGTGGAGTGGATGATGGGCGAGAAGCGCAGCGACCGCGGCAGCCTGCTGAGCCAGCCGACTTTCGTGAGCCCACCGGGCACGGGACTGATCGGACTGTTGTGCACCCAGACCGAGGCCGCGGGCGGTTTTGGCGGGGGCACCGCCTTCTTCTGCGAATCGCACGAGGGCGTGCACGACCCCGAGGGCCTGGACTGGACCTGCGACCGCCGGGCCTTCTTCGACCGGCAGGGCCAGCTGGTGCTGCCGCAGCGCCTGGGGCAGCGCAGCGGCTTCGGGCTGGACCCGTGCGCCGCGCTGGCGCGGCCGGTCACGTTGCGCCCCGGCGCGTCGCTCGACCAGGTCTTTCTGATCGGCTACGCGCCCGACCCCGAGGCGGCACGAGCGCTCATGCGCCAGGCCACCACCACCAACGCCCGCGAGCGCGAACGCCGCACCCGCGCGCGCTGGGACACGCTGCTGGGCGCGACCCAGGTGAGCACACCCGATCCGCTCTTTGACGCGCTTGTCAACCGCTGGCTGCTCTACCAGACCGTGTCCTCGCGCCTGTGGGCCAAGGCCGGCTTCTACCAGGCCGGCGGCGCCACCGGCTACCGCGACCAGCTGCAGGACGCGATGGCGCTGGTGGGGGCCGACCCGGCGATCCTGCGCGCGCAGATCGTGCTCTGCGCCTCGCGCCAGTTCGAGGCCGGCGACGTGCAGCACTGGTGGCATGCGCCGGGCGGCGCTGGCGTGCGCACGCATTTCTCCGACGACCTGTTGTGGCTGCCGCTGGCCACCTCGCACTACCTGAACGCCACCGGCGACTCCGCCCTGCTGGACGAAGCGGTGCACTTTCTCGACGGCCCGCCGGTGCCCGAGGGCGCGGAAGACCGCTACGACACGCCCGGCATCAGCGCCGAGAGCGCCAGCGTCTACGAACACGGCGCACGCGCCATCGACCGCAGCCTGCCGGTGGGCGCCCACGGCCTGCCGCTGATGGGCAGCGGCGACTGGAACGACGGCATGAACCGCGTCGGCAGCGAAGGGCGTGGCGAGTCGGTCTGGCTGGCCTGGTTCCTGTGCAGCATCGTGATCGCCTGGCTGCCGCTGGCGCGGGCTCGCGGCGAACGCGACCGGGCGCGCGCCTGGGAAGCCGCGCTGGCCGGCTGGCGCGTCGCGCTGGGCAGCGAAGCCTGGGACGGCGCCTGGTTCAAGCGCGCCTTCTTCGACGACGGCAGCGCGCTCGGTTCGTCCACGCAGGCCGAGGCCCGCATCGACCTGATCGCGCAGGCCTGGAGCGTGCTCTCGGACCAGACCTCGCCCGAGCGCCAGCGCCAGGCGATGGACGCGGTGGAGGCGCAGCTGGTGGACCCGGCGCACGGCCTGATCCGCCTGCTGGACCCGCCGCTGCAACACGCCCAGCCCAGCGCCGGCTACATCCAGGCCTATCCGCCGGGGGTGCGCGAAAACGGGGGGCAATACGCTCACGCCGGCGTCTGGGCCCTGATGGCCGCGGCCACGCTGGCGCAGCGCGAGCCCGGCAACACCGCTTCCCAGGACACGCCTTACCGCTACTTCACTTACCTGAGCCCGGCACACCGCGCAGAACACCCCGACTGGGGGCCGCGCTACGGCGTGGAGCCCTATGTGATGGCGGCCGATGTCTACAGCCAGCCGCCCTACGAAGGCCGTGGCGGCTGGAGCTGGTACACGGGGGCCGCGGGCTGGCTGCACCGGGCTGCGCTGGGGTCCATCCTGGGCCTGGAGATCAGTGCCGAGGAGCTGTTTTTCACCCCCTGCCTGCCTTCGCACTGGCCACGGGTCGAGCTGGCGCTGGTGCGTGACGGCCGCCACATGCGCTTTTTGCTGGTGCGCGGCGTTGCCATGGCGGCGCTGGCCGAGTGCACCGAGCCGCATGCCCAGCTGCTGGCCGTGGGCGAACGCCTGCGCTGGACCGATCTGCCACAAAGCAGCTGTTTTGTGGTGCCGCTGCCGCCAGGAACCTGAAAGCACAAGGTTTGCAGCCACATGGTGCGGGCGCTCCAGGCGTCTGTGCGTATGTACGCCATCGAACAGACAAAAACCCTCTACTTATGTACGCTACCAAACACAGACTCCTGTGCGGTTCAATATGCGCGCAATCTGTCACACCGGCCGTTCTGGGACCGAAAACAACATCCACCACTGGGATATCAACGATGGAAATTGCAACGGAACAGTCTGCCAACCTACTGCTGGCCTCTTTGCCTGCGTCCGAATGGCAGCGCATCAGTCCGCTGCTGGAGGCGGTCGACCTGCCGCTGGGCATGGTGCTGTACGAGTCGGGCAGCAAGATGAGCCACGTGTACTTCCCCACCAACGCCATCATCTCGCTGCTGTACGTGATGGAAGACGGGGCTTCGGCAGAGATCGCGGTGGTGGGCAACGAGGGCCTGGTCGGCATCGCCCTGTTCATGGGCGGTGAGACCACGCCCAGCCGCGCCGTGGTGCAGAGCGCGGGCCAGGGCTACCGCCTGCGCGCGGCCGACATCAAGGAAGAATTCAACCGCTCCGGCCCGGTGCTGCACCTGCTGCTGCGCTACACCCAGGCACTGATCACCCAGATGGCGCAGACGGCGGTGTGCAACCGCCACCATTCGCTGGACCAGCAGCTCTGCCGCTGGCTGCTGCTGAGCCTGGACCGCCTGAGCGGCAACGAGCTGGTGATGACACAGGAACTGATCGCCAACATGCTCGGCGTGCGCCGCGAAGGCGTCACCGAGGCTGCGCTCAAGCTGCAGAAGCTCGGTCTCATCCGCTACGCGCGGGGTCACATCACCGTGATGGACCGCGAGGCGCTGGAAGGCCGCGTCTGCGAGTGTTACGCGGTGGTGAAAAAAGAATACGACCGGCTGCTGCCCAGCCGCCTGGCAGCCTGAAACAAGACACCCCCGCAGCGCTTCGCGCTACTCTCAAGGGGACGGCACTGGCCGTCCGGCAAAGCCGGCCCGGCGGTGCCTTGGGTCGCACCGTTTCATGCCTCGGTGCAACACGCCGGCGCCATGGACAAGGACGATGCCCCAAGGGCTCTCACTCCCACGCCAGTTCGAGTTCCTGGCCCGCGCCACGCGCGGTGACGATCCAGTTCGGGCCGTCCTGGCGCACCGTGGCTTCGCCTTTCACGATCTTGAACGCCGGTGTTCCACCCTTCGGAAACACCCAGCTGATCTGGTCCAGGCTGGCGCTGCTGCGGGCGGTCAGTCCACCGCTGCGGCCATCGACCCGGGTGAGCTGCCACTGCGCGAGCTCGCGCCGGCTCATGAAATCCGCGAGCTGCTCCATCGTGTACCAGCGAAAACGCCCCAGCACGCTCAGGCGCCGGGCTTCCGCCATCAGCACGTCGAGCGTGGCCAGGTGCTCGGTGGCAGCCGGCGGGTGGAAGTAGAACAGGCGGGCCACGTGCCGGTCGGTCACGTAGCGCGTGAGGTTGCCGAGGTAGTTGGCCATGTCCTCGGTGGTGACTGTCGAGTCTTCGTCGCCCAGTTCCTCGAAGGTGGCCACGCGCAGGTAGCTGGAGATCGGGAAGGCCCAGAGGTCGGACGGATCGGCGCGGCGGCCCTGGTCGAAGGAGCGCGTGGGACCCAGACCGTTGTCGCCGGTGAAGTAGTAGCCCTTGAAGCCTTCGCGCCGCAGCCATTCGGTTGCCCAGCGCGGCTGGTTGCCCATGGGTGCCGAGTAGCTGCGGGGTACGGTGCCGGTCGCGGCGCTCACGCTGGTGTGGTTCAACGCCAGAAAAGGTTCGAAGCGATCGCGGTTGCCGTCGTTGGCACCCAGGCCGAACACGTTGTGGATCCAGCCGCCGTGGTTGCCCACCTCGTGCCCGTGCGCGACCTGGCGCTTGAGGAACGCCTGCATCTCCGGGGTGGTGTTCAGGTTCATCCCCAGACCGTCGCCTTCGAGGTAGGTGTCGGGGCCGGCCGTGACGTGGATCGAAAACGGGCCCTGCTCCCGCAGCCAGCCGGCCCGCTCCAGGACCAGCAGGGGCTGCTGCGCGGCGTTGGAGTCCACATGCAGGTTGAGGACCAGGCCGCCGATCGCGTCGGGCACGGGCGACAGGTGGGGCTGTTGCAGCAGGTCGTTGGCAAAGTAACTCAGCAGGCGGTGCAGCAGGTAGGCGTCGGTGCGGGTCTTGAGGTAGCCCAGCGGCAGGTTGGCGAACAGCACCGTGCCTTTGCCAAAGCTGTGCTTCGACACGATGGTGTCGCCCTGCGCCGAGACCAGCATCGGGGTCGCGCCTTGCGGGGCCCCGGTGCGGAAATGGCTGTAGTTCAGGCGGGGGTAGCCGTAGGTGGTCAGTTCTCCCAGTGACCGCTGGGGCGAGGTCTTGAAGTCCAGTTTGCCGGGCTGAAAACCCAGGGTTTTTTCGTGGTCACGGCTGCCGTACACCGGACCCAGGGCCGTGGTCTTGTCTTTCAGTGCCTCGTACATCGCATAGGACACGCCGGCCAGACCGGACAGGCGCGACTGGGCTGCCGCGTAGTGGCCGTTCTGGGTGTCGAGCAGGGCGGCATCGAAGGTGATGAACAGGTGGCCGCCGTCCTTGACATAGCTGTGCAGCTGGTTCACCAGCAGCTCGGACGCCTGCGGGTGTACGGTGTCGGGCAGGATCACGCCCGCGATGCTGCGGCGGTCGCCGCCGTAGCGCAGGAAAGCGTCGTCGGTCATGGCGACCACCGACAGGCCTTCTTCGCTCGCCGCGTCCAGCCAGGCCTGGGTGACCGGCCGCGTCAGCGCCGTCTCGTCGGGTACCAGGAGCACGATGGCCGAACCGGTCTTCAGCGAGGCCTGGTAGAGCGCCGCCAGGCCGCCGAGCAGCAGCAGCGCGACCAGCACCACCCAGGCCCGTCCGGGGATGGCTTTGAACAGCCGCTTCACCGCGCCACTCCAGGGTCTGCCGAGCCCAGCGCCAGGGGCGAAACCCGGCTGGCCAGCCACGAGTAGAGGGCCACGAACACCATCAGGTCCAGCACGGCGCCAAAGCACAGGTACAGCAGCGGCATGTAGAGCGCCGAGAAGTGCTGCACCACCACCGCGTGCAGCAGGGCTTTGTGTGGCAGCATGAGCGCGAAATACGCGAGCATGAGCACCGGGTACAGCAGTTTCTGGTGCAGCGGGACCCGCAGCACGCCCCAGCCCAGCGCCAGCAGCGGCGGAATGGCCAGCATCAGGTAGTAGCCGGCGTTGAGCATGGACGCGAGGTGTCCGGTCATGCTGTAGGGGAAGTTCGTGGGCACGAACATGAAAAACAGCAAGGCGCTGGCCTGCACCACACAGAGCAGGCGCACCAGGTATTTCAGCGGCACCTGGCGGTCGCTCATCCACCAGGTGCTGGCGAATGCGCCGATCACCAGCGCGGCAGAGATCACGCCGGTGGAGGGGCTGGGCACCAGCGCGCCGGCGTAGCTGGCGAGCCACTCCAGCGACTCGGTGTCACCGGTTCGCACCAGCCCCAGCGGCAGGGCCAGGCGCTCGCTCCACCACAGGATCACGCTGTGCCAGAAACCCATCAGCCAGGGTTTGGCGGCCACCAGCGCCGCGCAAGGCAGTGCGGCCATCAGCAGCAGCTCCAACGCCGTGCGCGGGGTCATGCGCAGGCGGGAGCTGGCTTCGGAGGGCACGCCAGCGCCGCTGCGGGCTTCCTCCAGCCGGGCCGTGGCGGCCTGGATCGCTTCGCGCTGGGCTCGCCCGAGGGACAGTTGTCGGGCTGGGTTCACGGCAGTTCCCAGAACAGGGCCAGGGTGGCGCCTTTGCGGTTGTAGTAGGGGTTGCTGTATTGCTCCACGCCGCCCGAGATGCCCCAGTCGGCGCCAAGCCAGTGGCGCACGTTCAGGCTGGTCTGCTTGCTTTTGAAGTTGACCAGCGACGCGCCGGCGCCGATGGACTGGTAGCCCTCGGTGCCCCAGGCGTGGCGCGCGGTAACCTGGGTCTGCTGGTCGCGGCCCCAG
Organism: Hydrogenophaga sp. ZJX-1; assembly: GCF_048590325.1. Classification (NCBI taxonomy): domain Bacteria; kingdom Pseudomonadati; phylum Pseudomonadota; class Betaproteobacteria; order Burkholderiales; family Comamonadaceae; genus Hydrogenophaga; species Hydrogenophaga sp. ZJX-1. The sequence goes on along the minus strand of NZ_JBMBRA010000004.1, from coordinate 227,325 downwards.
GTGACCGCGACGAACTGCTGGCGCGTGTTCACGCTGCCCGGGCGGCTGTTGTTGAAGCGCACCTCGCCCTGCACGATCCAGGGTTCGCTGAAGTAGTAGGTGGCGCCCAGGCTGGCGCTGCGGTCGTTGTGGCCATCGGGCGCGCTGTAGTAACCCGCACCGAGCGTGGCGATGAGGTTGCGGTCGGTCAGCAGCTTGCGGTTGATGAAACCGTCCACCCGCGCTCTCGGGAGGTAGGACGCGCCGTCACCCGCACCCACCGACAGGCTGCCGAACCAGTCGGGGTTGAATTCGTAGGTGTCGCCCAGGCCGATGAAGTTGCCGGACTCGCCGAAGCGGCGCATGGTGGCGAACTCGCCCTGCCACACATGCGCACCGATGGCGCGCGAACCCCGCACACCCACCTCCTGCCAGTCGCCGAGACCAGCGCTGAGGCGGTGTGCGCTGGTGTAGAGCATCAGCTGGGTGTTTTTCACCTCGGGGTCCTGCGCCGCTGCCGGTTCGGGAACGGTGGGCAGCGATGGCGCAACCATCGCTGGTGCCAGCGGTGTGGCCTGGGCCAGCGGCCCGGTGTCGGTCGGGGCTTCGACGGCCCCGGTCACGGCCTGGGCGCGCGCGGGGAGCGAGAGCGCCGCGGCCGCCGCGAGCACAGACAGCGTGAGCCAGGCCGCAGCGACGCGGCGGTAGCGCAGGGAGTGGATGGAAAGGCGGGCGGGTGCCGCACCGAAGACGGGCTGTCGGACAAGTGTGGTTTTCATAGGAGCTCCTCGGATGTTCAGGCGGGCTGGGACAGGATGTCGGCGATGCGTTGCGCCGAGCGGCCGTCGCCAAAGGGGCTGGTGGTGAGCTGCATGGCGCGGTAGATCGCGTCCTGCGTCAACAGGGCCGAGGCGGCGTCGACGATGCGTTCGGTGTCGGTGCCGACCAGCCGGGCGCCACCGGCCTGCACCAGCTCCTGGCGCTCGGTGCTGTCGCGTGCGATCAGCACGGGCCGCGCCAGGGCGGAGGCTTCTTCCTGGATGCCACCGGAATCGGTCAGGGTGAAGTGGCATTGCGCCAGCACCGAGATCAGCGCCGGGTAGTCCAGCGGGTCGGTCAGGAAGCAGCGCCGCCGGGTGGCGGCGTCCAGGCCGCTGAACACCGACTCGACGTCGTGGCGAACGGTCGGGTTGGGGTGGATCGGCCAGACCACGATCAGGTCGGGGTGCTGTTGCAGCAGCTGCCCGACGGCGTGGGCGATGTTGCGGATCGGCTGGCCCCAGTTCTCGCGCCGGTGCGCGGTCACCAGCAGCATGCGCGAGGTGGGGTGCGCCGCCAGGAAGTTGCGCAGTGGCGAGGGCAGGGCGGTGGTGGCGTCGAAGCCGTCGCTGGCCATGTGCTCGCGCACCCAGAGCGCGGTGTCGATCACGGTGTTGCCCACCAGGTGCACGCGCTGCGGCGCGATGCCTTCGCGCAGCAGGTTGTCGCGCGACTGCTCGGTGGGCGGGAAATGCCAGTGCGCCAGCCGGCCGATGAGTTCGCGGTTCTTCTCTTCGGGGAAGGGCTCGCGCTCGCCGGTGCGCAGCCCGGCCTCGATGTGGGCCACGGGGCGGTTGTGGTAGTAGCCGGCCATGGCGCCGACCAGGGCCGAACTGGTGTCGCCCTGGACCAGCACCACATCGGGCTTGGTTTCGCCGATCACACGGTCCACGCTGTCGAGCAGCTCGGCCGTGAGGTTGCCGAGCCGGGGCGAGGTGCGCTGCAGCTGGATCTGCAGGTCCGGGCCCATGTCGAAGAAACGGTAGAGCACATGCGCCATGGCCTCGTGCTGCCCGGTGTGCAACACCAGCATGCGGTCACCGCGGGCTTTGAGCACCCGGTGCAACGAGGCCATCTTGATGATTTCGGGGCGTGTGCCGATGCAGGCGAGGTAGGTGGTCATGAGCAGTTCTTCTCAACGGGTTGGTCGGTGATGCCCTTGGCCTTCAGGACCTGGTGGACCACTTCGTCGGTGACGGTCCAGTGCGAGCTGTGGCGGGCGGGCAGGGTCTTCTGGTGCCAGCAGCGCACCGAGGCCAGATCGCCTTGCCGCAAGGACACGCTGGCGATCAGTCCCCAGGCGAAATCGCCTTCGACCTGCTTGAGCCATTCGGCGCGGTGGTCTTTGATCCAGCGCTTGTAGTGCGCCTTGGCGCCGCCCGGGATGTGCGGGAAGTTCACGGTGTGGGGAAAGATCTGCGCCACCGCGTCGGGGTAGAACTTGTGCTCCGTGGTCTTCTGCTCGGGCTGGGTGGACACGTGGTAGCGCTTCTGCGCGGGGTCCCAGAACACGTGCTGGATGGAGGCGCCGAACGACGGCCGGGCCTTGTTCTGCGTGGCGGCGTGCGCGGGCTGGTAGGTCCACACCTCCAGGTTGTCCATGAACAGGCCGTGCATGTAGACCGGCGACACCAGGTAGACCCCGGTGGGCGGGCTCACCAGTCGCGCCAGGGCGGCGCTGGCCGCGGCATGGCTTTTGACCATGGCCGGCTCGCGCCGGGTCTCGGCAGGCAGCGTCTCGACGAACTTCAGCCACAGCGCCAGCAGCGAGTCGTCGGCGTCGGCGGTCTTGCAGGCCAGCCAGACCGCGTCGGTGCGGCAGAAACGGTCGAAGGTGGCATCGGGCTTCTGCCGCGCCAGCAGCCATTTCGCCCAGGGCAGGGCCACGGCGCTGGTGTCCAGGCCCAGTTCCTGCGCGAGCAGCAAGGCCTGCAGGGTGAAGTAGGGGTCGACGGTGCCGCCCTTGTGCTGGATGGTGATGGCGCCGGAGCCGTCGGTGTAACCGGTGAGGTCCAGCGTGGCGGCCTGGCCGGCGCCGGCGCAGGCCAGGGTGCTCAGCGACAGCGCCAGGGTGCTTGCCAGCGAAAAGTGGCGTGTGGAATTCAATGGGTTGACCTTCATGTTTCGGATAGCGGAGGAAGCTCCCTTCGGAGCGGTCGTGCGGAGGCTCACTGGAATACCCTCCGTGCTGCGCACTGCGGGGCTGAGCGCCTTCGGAACGGCCGGGCGGCGCTCATGTTGTCCCCCACACCAGACCGGCCTGCGCGGCACAGACTGAGCCGTGGGCCAGCACGCCGTTGTCGGCCAGGATCACGTTGGCGCTGACGCTGGTGGGCGCGCGCAGGCTGCCCAGGTGCACACCGGCACCCAGTTGCAGCAGCGATTCGGACACCAGCGGACCGCCGATGACGGCTTCGTTGAACACGCGGATGCCGTTGTCGGAAAACACGCCACCGGTCACATGGGCACGCTCGCCGATCACCACGCCTTTGTGGGCCTTCACGTCGCCCTCCACCAGCGCGTCGGCGCCGATGGACAGCACGCCGGTGACCACCAGCGATCCGGTGAAATGCCGGCCTTTCTGGATCACACAATCGCCCTCGATGCGCCAGCCCTGACGGCCCCAGGGCCGGGCCCCGGGCAGGGGCTCATGGGGGGGCAGCGCGGGTCGGCTGCGGTGGTCCCGGGTGCCCGGCTGGCCGAACACGATCACTGGCGCCTGCACCCGCTCGAAACAGCAGGCCCAGGCCAGCGAGACGCCGTGCTCCGAACTCAGGTCGCGCGCGACCACGCTGGACTCGCCCAGCAGCAGGGTCTTTTCGGCGTGGGCCCAGCCGCGCACCCGGCTGCGGGGCCCGAGCACCAGGTGCCCGTCGGCCAGCACGTCCGTGAGATCGCTGCTTTCGCGCAGCTGCAGGTCGTCGGCGGCATAGACCGGCCAGCGGCTCTGGATGCCGTGATCGGCGTGGGAGGTGCGCGAAACGAAGACCGGTCGCTGCGGGCCGGGCGCCTGGGGCTCTACACCCCGAACCAGGGCCTGTTCCAGGGACTCGTAGGCCAGGGGATCGCCGCTTCCGAGCAGGGTCGCCATCTGTTGCCGCAACAGGCGCAGCAGGCTGGCCTGGTTGTCGTCGCCGACGGCCATGCGCAGCACCTGGCGATCGGTCGGGCGCAGCCACTCGCGCCAGGCCGGGATGAACGGCGGCAGCAGCAGGCCGGCGCAGAGCAGGAGAAAGACCAGCAGGAGGATGTCGGGGCCCGCGCTCATTGGCCCACCTCCGACTTCCGGTAGCGCAGGGTTTTGTGCCAGACCATTTCGCGGCCGAACAGGCGGTCGGTCATGGATTCGAACAGCGCCTGTGAGATGGAGAACAGGCTGACGAAAAAACACAGCAGGTTGATCGGCAGCAGGCGGATGCGGCGTCGGTGGCCGTCGATCAGCACCGCCATCACGATCTCCAGAAAGGCCGCGAAGTTGCCCAGCGCGCCGTAGGCCACCAGGGCCATCAGCGGAATGAACACCGCCACCAGCGAGCCCGCGTTCAGGTAGTACAGCGCCAGCGCCAGCGACCAGCCCAGCAGCAGCAGCGGCGGCATCAGGAACACCAGCAGCAGCATCAGGCCGTCGATGCGCTCGCGCAGCGAGACAAAGGGGCTCTGGAGCAGCTGGCGCCAGTACCGGAACAGCACCTGGTTGTGGCCCTTGGCCCAGCGCCGCACCTGGCGCATGCGAACCGACCACTCTTCGGGCACTTCTTCGTAGCACTCGGCGCGGTTGTTGTAGACCGTCTTCCAGCCGTTGATGAGCAGTCGGAAGGTGATGTCGGTGTCTTCCGCCAGGGTGTCGTCGTGCCAGCCGCCCACGGCCTCCACCGCCGACAGGCGCACGCCGCCGACGGTGCCGCCGTACTGGGGCACGGCCTTCAGGTTCATGCGCGCCTGCTGGTCCACCTGGTAGCCGGCCGAGCGTTCCAGGTCGAGCAGGCGGGTCAGCAGGTTGGTGCCGGCGTTCACCGGCACCACGCGCCCCATCACGGCGCCCACTTCCGGGTCGAAGAAGGGCGCGGTCAGCTGCCGCAGCAGGCCCGGACCGGGTGTGTAGTCGGCGTCAAAAATGATGGCGATATCGCCCTCGGCCAACGCCATCGCCTCTTTGAGCGCAGCGGCCTTGCCCGGTTTGCCCCCGGTGCGGTGGAAGGGCACGATGCGTTCCGGGTAACGGATCGCATAGGTGTCGATGATGGCCTTGGTGCCGTCCTGCGAGCGGTCGTTGACCGGCACGATGCGGATGCGATCGGGCGGGTAGTCGGTGTCCAGCAGGGCGCCCAGGCAGCCGGCGATGACCTTCTCTTCGTTGTGCGCCGCGATGAACACCGTGATCTGCGGCCAGACGGCGGACTGGATGCCCGCGTAGGGGTAGCGCTGGCCGCCAAACAGGCGACTCAGGGTGAAGACGACGTGGCGCACGCCGTAGGTCGTCATCACCACCACGATCAGCCCCAGCACCAGCGCCAGTGCGAGCACGAACGGGCGCTCGGTCCATGACGCTGTCAGGGTCATGGCCGCGGCACTGGCGGCCGCCTGGCTGATGGGCTGCGCGTCGTCGGTGGGGAGTGCCTGCGCATGGGCTGCCAGCAGGGTGAAGGTGGTGGCGAGTCCGGCGGCCAGGCGGTGCGGCGGACCCGGGAGGAAAGCACGATGGGTTTGCACGGTGTGTTTCCTTTGAAATGAGGCCCGATTCTTGGTTGGGTGGCTGCAAAAGTCTGTACGTCAACGTACACAGTGGTGCGGGTCTATTTGTCCCTGCATGTACGGCAACGAACAGACCCCGGCGCAGCGGACCACTAGCCTGCGAGGCCGGATGCGACGGACCCGAAACCGTCGTGAAGAGCCACCCCTTTTGAAAGACAACCCATGCAAACCATCCCCATCTTTGGCACCGACGGCGTGCGCGGCCGGGTCGGCCAGGCCCCCATGACGCCACAGGCCGTGATGCAGCTGGCGCATGCCAGCGGGGCCTTGCTGGCCGAGCGGCAGGCAGGCTCCAGCCAGAAGCCCGCGGTGGTCATTGGCTCGGACACCCGGGTCTCTTCCGACATGCTCGAAGCCGCCTTGCAGGCGGGCTTCGCCGCCGCGGGCGTGGACACGGTGATGTGCGGCGTGTTGCCGACCCCAGCCATCGCCTACCTCACACGCCTGCGTGGTTTCCAGGCCGGCGTGGTGGTCAGTGCCTCGCACAACCCTTACGACGACAACGGCATCAAGTTTTTCTCCAGCGACGGCGACAAACTGAGCGATGCGGTGGAGCAGGCCATCGAACAGCGCATGCAGGAGCCTCTGGCCTGTGTGCCCTCGCGCCAGCTCGGGCATTCGTGGCGCCTGCCATCGGCGCCCGGCCTCTACATCGACTTCTGCAAACGCAGCCTGGACAGCGACGTGAACCTGCGGGGCCTGCGCATCGTCATCGACGTGGCGCACGGCGCCTGCCATGAGGTGGCGCCGGCCGTGCTGGAACAGCTCGGCGTCGATGTGGTGGTCACCGGTGGATCCCCCAATGGCGTGAACATCAACGACGAGGTGGGTGCGACGCGCCCCGAACACCTGTCGCGGATGGTGCGGCACCACCACGCCGACCTGGGCGTCGCGCTCGACGGCGATGGCGACCGCCTGGTGATGGCCGACGCTTCGGGCCGCGTGTTCGACGGCGACGAGCTGCTGTACCTGCTGGCGCAGGATGCGAAGCAGCGACGCGAGGTCTGTGCCGGTGTCGCAGGCACCCTGATGAGCAATCTGGGTCTGGAACAGGCCCTCAACCGCCAGGGTGTGGCGTTCGCGCGTTCCGCGGTGGGCGACCGCCACGTCCTGCAGTTGCTGCGCGAGCGCGGCTGGCGTCTGGGGGGCGAGAACTCGGGGCACATCCTGTGTCTGGACCGCCACACCACCGGCGACGGCGTGATCGCCGCGCTGCAGGTGCTCGCGGCCATGCGGCGCTCGCGCAAGGACCTGGCCCAGCTGTGCGAGGGCTTGCAGCTGCACGCCCAGTGCCTGATCAACGTGCCGATTGCAAAAGGGGCGGATTGGGAGAGCAGCGACGTGATCCGGCGCTGCCGCGAGCGCACCGAGCGGGCGCTCGGCATGTACGGTCGCGTGCTGCTGCGGGCCTCGGGCACCGAGTCGGTGCTGCGCGTGATGGTGGAGTGCCCGGAAGCCGGCCAGGCCGCGGCGCTCGCCCGGACGCTGGCCGACGAGGTGCACCAGGCGATGAGCCCTTGCACCGAACGGGAACTGCTGGCGGCCTGAGTGGCGGGCGCGTTGCCGACCCTGCGCGTGTTCGCTGCCGCACAGACTTCGCGCGTTCCGGGCGGCTACAAAGTCCCCTGTGGTGGCGCGTGGTGCGCGACCTGAAACCCAACCTGGGCCCTGAAATGATCACAGTCGCCAACCGAGCCACCCCCAAGCCGCCCACCCTCAGGCCGCAGGACGAAGCCCCGACCAGCGAGGGCGCTGCGCCGGAGGGACGGGTGCCCGAGCCGTCCCCTCCGGCGCTCCAACCCACAGGACCGGTCACGCGACCGACCATGAACCTGCCCCACAACACCCGAGGTGTGCCCGGTGTGCGCAAGGCCTGAACCCGACGCCCGCTTGGCCGTGCGTCCCAAGTCCGCCCTGCGCACACGCGACGCGCTGGACCAGCTGCGGCTGGACCACGAACTCATCCGCAAGCTGCTGCGCGAATACGACGGTGTGCGCCTGGTCGAAGGCTGCAGCGCGGAACGCAAGGCCGAGATCGTGGACCGCCTGTGCGACGCGCTGAGCCTGAACGCGCTGATCGAAGAAGAAATTTTCTACCCCGTGCTGCGACCGGTGCTGGACGGCGCGCGGCTCGCGCAGACCGCGCTGTGCGATCACGCCCGGCTGCGCCACCTGATCGCGCGGCTGGACGAGATGGAACCCGGCGACCCGGGCTACGACGATGCGGTGGTCGACATCGGTGACTGCGTCTTGCCCAGCCTGGACGATGCCCGGGCGGTGCTGTTCGTCGAAGTGCGCATGACCGGTCTGGACACGGCAGCGCTGGGCGAGCAGATGGCGCGCCGCCGCCGGGCGCAGCAACAGCAGGATTTCACCCGCATCGGCCTGCCCCGGTCCGAGTCCACGGTGGTGCTGGGTGGCTGGCCACCGGCCTGCCACCTGACCCTGGCCTGAGCGCACTTCGCCCACCGTGCACCCAAAGGAAAAGGCCCGCTGCCAGTCTGGCAGCGGGCCTTTTCCTTGCCCACACCCCGCGAGGGGTGCGGCAGGGGAGCACCGGGTCAGCGTGTGCCCGTGACTTCCACCTCCACGCGGCGGTCGGGCTGCAGGCAGTTGATCAGCGAAGGACGTGCCTGTTTGTCCGAACAGTCGCCGGCGGCGGTCACCGGCTGGCTTTCGCTCTTGCCGACGGCGCTGATGCGGGTCGGGTCGATGTTGCCGTTGGTCACGAGGTAGTTCTTGACCGATTCGGCACGCTCTTCCGACAGCGTCTGGTTGTATTCCGTGGAGCCCAGGCGGTCGGTGTGGCCTTCGACGCTGATCGACTGGTAGCGGGTACCGCTCAGCTGGTTGCTGAACTTGTCGAGTTCGACCCGACCTTCGGGGCGCACGGTGGACTTGTCAAAGCCGAACAGCGTGTCGGCCGAGAAGCTCACGCGCTGGGGCGCTGGTGCCATCACGACCGGCGCGGGTGCCGGTGCCACGGCGACGGGTTCCGGCATCGGGGCGGGTGCCACATAGACCGGCGCTGCGGCCACGCGCTCGGGCGCACGGCCGAACGGGAACACCAGGCTGACCGAGGCCACGTCCACGTTGGCGCGGCGGCCGACGGCGTCCTTGATGCGGTAGCGCTCCACATCGCCACGGATCCAGAACGCGGGCGTCATCTCGTATTGCACGCCCAGGCCAACCTTGTAGTTGGAGTCGTTGTGCTTGCTGCTCGACGAGATGCCGGCACCGGCGCCGGTGCCGCTGAAGCGGTCCTTGGACCAGGCGTGCTGGGCGCCCACACGGGCCAGCGCGGAGAAGCGTTCGGTGAGCGGCAGGGTGCCGACCAGATCGAAGTTGAGGCCCTGGACCCGGGTCTCGCCGGACAGCGTGCCCGAGGGCGAGGTGGAGGTGCTGAAGCGGTTCTTGCCCAGATCGAAAAAGCCCGCTTCGAGGGCGATGTTGCGGTTGATCTGGTAGCCACCAAAGAGCTTGAAGGCCTTGTCTTTGTTGTCGGTGGCGACACCGGTGGTGTTGACGCCCGGCAGCAGCACGCCGGTGGTGTGCGCGGGATCCATCTCGGTGCGGGACTGGCCGACCGAGCCGCCGCCATAGAAGTGGCTGGTACTCTGCGCGTACGCAGAGGACGCCAGGAAGGTGGCCATGCCGGCGACGCCGAGCAGGTGGAGAACAGTCAGCTTTTTCATGGGGGTCTTTCTTGCGTCTCAGACGCATTGCGCGGAATGCACCCCCTGTTTCTATGATCCTGCGCGAACAGCGTCGGTACGCTGTCGAACATGTGCAGGAGCGCCACACTTCCGGTTCTTTTCCCCTTGTGTGCGCTGGCAGACAGTCAAGCGCCCTGCGGGCTCGCACACTGTTTTTCAATGCGCCGAGGACACACCATCCAGAGCACACCACATGACGCCGCCCCTCCCGGGTGGTGCAGAGTCAACAGGGACACCACACGCTCATGGCCAACGCCGACAATCTCCTGCTCCAGCAACTGCCGAAAGACGCCCGACGGCATCTGCTGGACCAGTGCGAACCTTTTGAACTGCTGCTGTCGGCCGAACTCAGCGTGCGCGGTCAGCCGCTGAGCCACGCGCATTTTCCGATCTCGGGCTTCATCTCGCTGGTGATCGATGTGGACGAGTACCCATCGCTCGAAGTGGGCATGGTGGGGCGGGAGTCGATGCTCGGTTCGGAGCTGGTGCTGGGGCTGGCGAAGACGCCCTGGCGGGCCCTGGTGCAGGGTGAGGGCAAGAGTTGGCGCATCGGCGCCGAAGCCTTGCGCGCGGAGATCGCGAGCAGCCCGCCGCTGCAGGAAGTGATGCAGTCCAGTCTGCTGGTGCGGCTGCACCAGCAGACCCTGGCCTCGGCCTGCGAACGTTTTCACGAGATCGGGCCGCGCCTGGCGCGCTGGTTGCTGATGAGCCAGGACCGCGCGCAGGCCGACAACTTTCACGTCACGCAGGAGTTCATGGCCTTGATGCTCGGCGTGCGGCGCGTGGGGGTGACGGAGGCGGCCGGGTCGTTCCAGCAGAGTGGGTTCATTGCCTACCACCGGGGCGAGCTGCAGGTGCTTGACCGGGCGGCGCTGGAGGCGGAGGCCTGCAGCTGCTACGCCGCCGACAAGCAGTTCCACAAGGAACTGACGGGGCGCAAAAACTGAACCACGCCGGCGGCTGTCGCCCGGGCCGGTGGTCTGCCGCAGGCGAACAGCATCGAGCGGGTTATTTCAACCAGCTGTCGTCGGCCCGGTCTTCCCAGTCCTTGAGTTGTTTTTCGGCTTCGTCTTTGGCGATGCCGTAGCGCTCCTGGATCTTGCCGGCGAGCTGGTCGCGGTGACCGGCCACGACCTGCAGGTCGTCGTCGGTCAGCTTGCCCCACTGCTGTTGGGCTTTCCCGGTGAGTTGTTTCCAGTTGCCTTGAATGGTGTCCCAGTTCATGCGATGTCCTCAGGTTGTCGGGTGAACAGAAACGTCCACCACGGTGCCCTTTTTAGGTCGGGAACGGGCGGCCGTCTGTGCGCTGGCGAACCGTTCGGGGTTCGCCAGCGCACAGACCGCGGCGCGCGGAAACACCACGATGCCTTGTCGCAGCTTTCAACGCCATTGCCCCGGACAGGGGACCTCCGCATGCCATTTCTCAACACGGAACACAGCCGGGCCGCCTACGTCACCGACTTCGTGCTTTACAGCGTGGTCGCGCTGGCGCTGCTGGTCTACCTGGGCTGGTCGCTGCCCCTGGCCGACTGGAGCGGTATCGCGGTCTACGGCCTGCTGGGCGCGCTGGCCTGGTCGGCGCTGGAATACGGGCTGCACCGGTTCGTGCTGCATGGCTTGCCACCCTTCAGCCGCTGGCACGCCGAACACCATCGGCGCCCCGAAGCGCTGATTTGCACACCCACGCTGGTCAGCGCCGCCCTGTTTGGCGGCGTGTTCTACCTGCCCGCCCGGTGGCTGCTGGGCGACTGGCGCGCCGAGGCGTTCATGCTGGGCCTGCTGTCGGGTTATCTGGTCTACACAGCGCTGCACCACGCGCTGCACCACGGCCACTCCAGCAACGCCTGGTTCCTGCGCCGCCAGCGCTGGCACGCGCGGCACCACCATGTGCGCCCGCTCGGCTGCTACGGCGTGACTACGGGATTCTGGGACGGCTGTCTGAGCCCTCGCCAGCGCCTGCTGCCCAGCCGCTGAAGCGGCAGGCGGGGCCCGGGTTCACAGCACCAGGCGCTGCGCGTAGCCTGTCATCTCCAGGTAGCCGCGGCCGACGTGCTTGCCGTTGCTGTCGAACAGGTCGGACAGGCCTTCCCAGTACACCGTGCCGGTGCTCGCGCGGCTGTCGAGTTCCTGCGGGTCGATCACGGCCTTGACGGTGTAGAAGTCCGCGGGCGTGCGGATCATCCATTCCACCGGGTAACGGGCGCGGGTGCGCGGGCTGGTCCAGTGGCGCTGGGCCACCCATTCCACTTCGCCGGGCCGGAAGCGGTAGATGTCGGTGGGGTTCTGCGCGCTGCCCGCGGCGCGGAACGAGCCGCCGGCCCACACCATGCTGCCGTCTTTGCGGCGCAGCTGGAAGGCGGTGACGCAGTGGCCGTCGAACAGGTTCATGCCGATCCAGTCCCAGCCCACGGCCTCCGGGTGCAGCAGGGCTTCGCTCCATTCGTGGTCGAGCCAGGCCTTGCCCTGGGTGACCGTGAAGGTCTGGCCCTGAAAGCCCAGCGTGCCACGCACTTCCAGCTGCGGCTGGCTGACGTAGAAGCTGGACTGCGCGGGGTCGGGGCCCTTGCGCGAAAAGCCTCGTTCGCCCTGCAGCAGGATGGCCTGCGTGGGCGTCGCGTCGATCGCGATGCGCAGCGCGTCGTCGCTGACGCGGGTGGTGTAGCCGCCGTCGGACCGGCGCTGGATGAACCAGTCGCCCAGCGCCACGTGGGTGTCGGTTTCCAGCGCGTACACGCCGCGCCCGGTGATGGCGGGCGGTTCGCCGTTCCAGCGCGCGATGCGGTCGCTGTGCCAGAGCCGCTGGCCGCTCACGTCGGTGATGGCGGCGTGGGCAAACACCAGCTGCTTCGCGGCCAGGCGGCTGGTCAGGCCTTGGGTGCCATCGACGCGGCTGCGGAAGAACGTGACCTGGAAACCGAAGCTGCGGCCTTGCGCATCCTGCGCGTGGCCGGTGAGGTACCACCACTCGGTGCGGGTGGTGTTGTGGGTGCCGTGGTCGCGCGGGAAGGCGAGTGCGCGCGGTGTGAGCGGGCCGCGGGCGGACTCCGGCTGCTGGGCCTGCGCCCACCGCCAGGGCAGGGCGCAGGCCGCGGCCGCGCCGAGCACCAGGCGGCGCCGTGCGCTCACGCTCGCGGTGGGCCGGGCGTCATTCCCGGGTGGGGTCGGTGGGTGCATCCTGGGGGCCGCTGTCGGACGCGAGCTGGGCGTCCAGGCGCGCCTGGGCGGCGCTGATGTCGCCGAACCGGTTCTGCGCCCAACCGGCGTCGAAATAGGTCTGCCGGTAGCGCTCGCCACTGTCGCACAGCAGCGAGAGGATGGAGCCGCGTTCGCCGTACGCCTTCATCTCCTGCGCCAGCGCCAGCATGGCCACGAGGTTGGTGCCGGTGGACGGGCCGACCCGGCGTCCGAGCAGGCCGGTGAGCGCGTGCATGGCGGCCAGCGAGTCGGCGTCGGGCACCTCGACCATGCGGTCCACCACGGTGGGGATGAAGCTGGGTTCCACGCGCGGGCGGCCAATGCCCTCGATGCGCGAACCCGGCGCGGTCAGCGTGGCGTCACCGCTGCGGTGGTAGGCGCAGAACACCGAGCCCTCGGGGTCGGCGACGCAGAGCCGGGTGGCGTGTTGCTGGTAGCGCAGGTGCCGGCCGATGGTGGCGCTGGTGCCGCCGGTGCCGGCACCGACCACGATCCAGCGCGGCACCGGGTGGCGTTCGCGCCCCATCTGCTCGAACATGCTGTGGGCGATGTTGTTGTTGCCGCGCCAGTCGGTGGCGCGCTCGGCGTAGGTGAACTGGTCCATGTAGTGGCCACCGGTCTCGCGGGCCAGCTGTTGCGCGGCGGCGTAGACCTCGCCCGCGTGCTCCACGAAGTGGCAGCGTCCGCCGTAAAACGCGATCTGGTCCACTTTCTCCTGCGAGGTGTTGCGCGGCATGACGGCGACGAAGGGCAGGCCCAGCAGCCGCGCGAAATAGGCCTCGCTCACGGCGGTGGAGCCGCTGGACGCTTCCACCACCGTGGTGCCCTGCTGCAGCCAGCCGTTGCACAGCGCGTAGAGAAACAGCGAGCGCGCCAGCCGGTGCTTGAGGCTGCCGGTGGGGTGGGTGGATTCGTCCTTGAGGTAGAGGTCGATGCCGTGCGCGGCCCAGCCCGGCAGGGGCAGGGCGATCAGGTGGGTGTCGGCGCTGCGGCAGAAGTCGGCCTCGATGCGGGCGATGGCCTGGTGCAGCCAGTGGGGTGTGTTCATGCGGTCATTGTGAGGGAGGTTCACCAGTCTTCTTTCACCGCCTGCACGGCGTCGCGGCCGGCGGCGGCGCGCCCGGCCAGCCAGGCGGTGGCGGTGCCGGCGATCACCACCGCCACGCACAGCGCCAGCAGCCGCGCCCAGGGCAGCACGAGGTCCATGGTCCAGTGGAAGCTCTGCGGGTTGACCACGTGCACCAGCACCAGGCTCACGCCCAGTCCCAGCGCCAGGCCGGCGAGCGCGCCGAGCACCGTCCAGGCCAGGCCTTCGAGCGCGACCACGCCGAGGATCTGCCGCCGCGTCAGGCCCAGGTGCGCCAGCAGGCCAAACTCCTTGCGCCGCGCCAGCACCTGCGCGCTGAAGCTGGCCGCCACGCCGAACAGGCCGATGCCGATGGCCACCGCCTGCAGCCAGTAGGTGACGGCGAAGCTGCGGTCAAAGATGCGCAGCGAGGTGGCGCGGATCTGCCCGGCCGAGGCGAACTCGATCAGGCCCGCGGCGCCCTGGCGCCCGGCCAGCGCGCGGATGGCTTCGCGCACCGCGTCTTCGTCGGCGCCGGGCGCGAGGTGCAGCGCCAGGTCGTTGACGCGCGCATCACCCGAAAGGCGCACGTAGTCGGCGCGGTCCATCACCACGCTGCCGTGCTGGCGCGCGTAATCGCGCCAGACGCCGGCGACGAAGAAGCGCGTGTTGCCACCCGCCGGAAAGGCCAACGCCAGGGCTGGCAGCCAGCCGCCGGGCACCGCGCCGTGCAGGTCCAGCATGGCTTCGCTCACGTACACCGCCACCACGCGTTCGCCCGCTGCGGCCGGCGGCAGCGGAAAGGGCAGGCCCACCAGGGGCAGCTTCTGGCCGGCGGGCGCGTCGCTGCCCCGGGCCAGCGGACGCGCGAGCAGGGTCACGGCGGGCAGGTTGGCGTTGAGCTGCAGCGAGGTGGCACGCAGCGGGTCCACCCGCGCCACGCCCGGCAGGGCGGTCACGGCCATCACGAAGTCGGGCGGCAGGCTGTTGCCGTCGCCCGGGCCGCTGCCGCCGGAGCGCACATAGAGCTGCGCCGGCAGTACGCCGTCGAGCCACTGCGTGACCGAGTCGCGAAAGCTCGCCACCATCACCGTGAGCGCGACCGAGAGCGCCAGGCTGGCGACCACGCCGCTGGTGGCCACGGCGGCGGTCTCGCGCAGGCGGCGCGAGCGCTCGACCGCCAGCAGCGGCAGCGCGTGGCGCGCCACCAGCGGCGCCAGGAAGTGCAGCAAGGCGCCCACGGCCAGCGGCAGCGCGGCGATGCCACCGACCAGCAGCAGCCCGACCGAAACATAGGCCGCCAGCGGGACGCCGCCCACCGGTGGCGCCCAGGCCAGTGCGGCGGCCAGCAGCATGAGCGCCAGCGCCCAGCCGTGGTGCCGCGACGCGCTGCGCCCGCCGCCCAGGCCCTTGAGCGCCAGCGCCGGGGCCAGGGCGGCCGTGGCGCGCGCGGGCCACCAGCCGCCGGCCAGCGCGGCGGCCACGCCGAGCGCGCCGTACAGCAGCGCGGCCGCGGCGCTCCATTGAAGTGGCGGTGCGGCGCCCGAAAAATAACCACCGCCCAGGTCACCGCCGAGCACGCGCAGCGCCAGCGCGGCCAGCGCCGTGCCCAGCGCGATGCCGAGCGCGCTGCCGATCAGGCCCAGCAGCGCCGACTCGGCCAGCACCAGGCGCAGCCGCTCCGGCGCCGAGAGGCCGAGCACGCCCAGCAGCGCGAACTGCTGCTGGCGCCGCGCCACCGAGAGCGAGAGCATGGAGAACACCAGGAAGGCCCCGGTGAACAGGGCCACCAGCGCCAGCACGGTGAGGTTCACGCGGTAGGCGCGCGACAGGTTGCTGGCGCGTTCACCCGCCTGCTCGGGGCGTTGCGCGATCACGCTGGGCGGCAGGTCCAGTGCGGCGAGCACGGCGTCGGGCCGGGCGCCCGGGGTCAGGCGCAGGTCGATGCGGCTGAGCGTGCCCACGCGACCGGTCAGTTCCTGAGCGGCGGCCACGTCCATCACCAGCAGCGGCGCGCCCGGGGCGTTCACCGTGCCGGCCACGCGCACGCTCTGCAGGCGCAGGCCGGTCTGCACCTGCAGCCGGTCGAGGGCCGCGCCATCCCGGGCCAGCGCTTCGCGGGCGGCCGGGTTGAGGAACACGGCGTCGGGGGCAAAGATGTCCAGCCGCCGGGCTGCGCTCCCGTCGTCCTGGCGCGCCAGCGCCGGCATGAGCGCGGGCGAAATCCGGGCCACCACCAGCGCGTCCACGCCGACGATCTTCACCGGCAGCTTGCGGTCGCCGGGCAGCAGCACGGCGGTGGGCCACTCCAGCACCGGGCTGGCCAGCGCCACATCGGGGTGCGCCGCCACTCGCTCCAGCAGCGCATCGTCCAGCGCGCCCTGGCGCGCGCGCAGCTCCAGGTCGGGCTGGCCGTTGACGGCGCTCACCGCGCTGGAGAACTCGGCCAGCGCCGATGCGTTGATCAGCTGCACCGCAAACGCCAGCGCCACACCCAGCATCACCGCCACCACGGCCGAGGCGGTGCGCCACGGATGGTGGCGCAGTTCTTGCAATGAGAAGGTGGTCAGCAGCGCGCGCATGGGTTTGAGCTTACCGCCGGCCCGGCGAGCCTGCCAGGGCATGCGCAGGCGGTCTGGTAGGTGCGCCATCGCACCGAAGCCCGAGGGCCAGGCGCGTAAGATTCTTTCTCTGTCAACTGGAGCTCACCGTCCCCCCGGCGCACAACGGCGCTGCCGCGCTGCACCAGCAGCCCCAACCTCTTTTAACGGTGATCCCCATGGTCCGCATCCACCTCGCCATCGACCTGAACTACACGGTCAACCCGCCCTCGGCGGACTTCATCTTCAACATCCAGGCGGCGCTCTCGCCGCAGCAGACCGTGGTCTGGGAAGAGCTGCAGGTCAGCCAGCCGGTGCCGCTGGTCATGCACACCGACGCCGCCACACGCAACCGCACCTTGCGCCTGACCGCCGGCGCGGGCCCGTTGCAGGTGCGCTACCGCGCCACGCTGGACATCCGGCACCACGTCGCCGCGCCCGAAACCGTGTTCGAGACCCCGGTGGCCCAGCTGCCCACCGACGCGCTGGTCTACATCTACCCCAGCCGCTACTGCCAGTCGGACTGCGTCACCGCGCTGGCCAACTCGCTGTTCGGGCAGATGCCGCAGGGCTATGGCCGCGTGCTGGCGATCAAGGACTGGGTGCAGAGCCAGGTCACGTTCCAGTCCAACACCAGCAACTCCATGACCTCGGCGCTGGACACCCTGAACGACCACAAGGGTGTCTGCCGCGATTTCGCCCACCTCATGATCACGATGTGCCGCGCGCTCAACATCCCGGCGCGCTTCACCACCGCGATCGACTTCGGCGCCGATCCGGCCCTGGGGCCGACCGACTTCCACGCCTACGTCGAGGTCTACCTCGGCCACCGCTGGTACCTGTTCGATCCGTCCGGCACCGCCATTCCCATGGGCTTCGTGCGCATCGGCACCGGCCGCGATGCCGCCGATGCCTCGTTCGCCACCATCTTTGGCGGCGTGCAGGCGCAGGCGCCGGTCATCGACATTTCGGCCCAGGTGAATCCGCAGAACGGCTGGCAGATGCCGGTGCACCGCACCGAGGCGCTGTCCACCGACAGCGGCTGGCACACCGGCTTCTGACCGGTCGCGGGGGCTGGCGGGCCGGCGAGGCCGATCCGCCCGTCCGCCGCCACCAGGCCCGGGCCGCGCCTGTGGCCTAATAAGGGGTTTTCAACTTTTCTCTCTGGAACCGACATGGGCAACAAAATCGTCACCGAAGCCGACCGCAAAGCCACCCCCCGTCCCACCCCCATCGCCGGCATGGTCCTGGCCACCCCTGGCCGTGGTCAGCGCGTGAGTCTGGAGCGTGGCGTGGCCACCCGTTCGAAGAAAAACCCCGGCAAGCGCTCCAACAAGGGCGGCTGATCGGCTGTTCTGCCGGCCTCCGGGTCGGCACCTGAAAAAAGGTCCGTTGCGGACCTTTTTTTGTTTTCCGGCAGCGTCAGCGAGCGAACGTGAGGAAGCGGCCCTTGTAGGCTTCGCCACCCTCCAGCGTCTTGTCGGCCGTGCGCATGGTGAGGCGGTAGCCCAGCGCCCCCATCTCGCGGCAGAAGGCGCTGCGGTTGCTGCGGTCCGGGTCGACGATGATGACTTCGGCGTGCAGCGTGGCGTGCTGGTCGATGAACCGCGCGAGCTGGGCCGGCTGCTGGCGTTCGTAGAGCACGTCGCTGCCGATGATGAGGTCGAAGCGGCCCAGCCCGCTGGCGCCGCTGGCGTCGTCGAGCGCCCAGTTGCCGGGCTGGTAGGGCAGCGGGCCCAGGCCGTTGGCGAGCAGGTTTTTTTGCAGGAAGGTCTCGGTCAGCGGATGCCAGTCGGTCACGGTGACATCACCGGCCCGGCGGTGGATCACCAGGCTGGCCAGCGCCAGGCCGGCGCCGATTTCCAGGATGCGTTTGCCCTCGATGGCGTGGCTGTGCATGGCCAGGGCGAGCACGCGCGCCGAGGGCCAGACCTGGCCAAACAGCGGCCAGCCCGAGGCGCCCATGCCCGCGTCTTCGGCGCTGCCTTGCGGGTCAGCGTACTGCTGGTTGTCGAGCAGGGAGCGGACGTCGTAGTCCAGTCCACCGATGTTGACGGTCTGTTGACGGACCTCGTAGCCAGGCATGTGCTGTTCTTTTCATGGTGTGTGTGCGGTGTGAAACGGTTCTGGTCGAACGGGCACAGCGCTTCCATGGGCACCATGGGCAGGGGCATGCGGGCCGAGGAGGCAATCTCGCGGGTGGGCCGCGCAGTGGCTGCGGGCCCGGGCCACGGTAACACAGGGGGCGACGCGCCGTGTATTGAATCCTTTCGATGTATATTCATCCGGCATATTGCAGGGAGCGAACACACATGACACGACCACATCGATGGATCACCAGCCTGGGCCTGTGCCTGCTGGCGGGGCTGGTGCAGATCGGCTGCTCGACGGCGGCAAAAGCCGTTGACCCGGTGCACATCAGCAGCCAGCAGCGCGACTTCGACAAGCAGACCGGCATCCTGCGCAAGCACATGCAGGACCTGCAGGCGCATGGCGATCCGCTGGGGGACTACTACTACGCGCTGGCGAATTCGGACGGCTGGATCCACGACGTCACCGACCCGAAGGCCATCACGGCGCTGTTCGAGAAGGCTGCGGCCAAGGGGTCGATGGACGCGAAGATCCTGCTGGCTTTGCAGGTGGCGACGAGCGAGTCGATCCCGGGTCAACTGGACAAGAGCAAAGGACCCAAGGGCCACCTGGAGGCCTGGGAACGCGGGCTTGCCCAGCTTCTGCCTTTGTTGAAGCAGCAATGCGCGGTGCGCCGGCTGGTGCTCGACGAGGGGCGCCCCAAGGTGGCGTACTACTCCATTGCTTATGACGTGTGGCCCAAGTTTCGAAACGGCTACTACAGGAACAACGCCGACGGATCGAGAACCTTGCTCAAAGACGCGGAGCGTCAGCGGGAGTGGGAAGAGTTGGACAACGGCTGCATGACCCCACGCAACGAATGGCTGGATATTGGCGGCAGGTGATCCATGAACGCCGACGCCAAGACTGAAAAAGGGCTGCCCAACCGACTGGACGCCCGCATCGGCATGCGCTTGGCCTATTGGGCCTATGAGCACAAGGACATCCAGGGAGCAGAAAAGGTCGCCAAGTACCCGGAGCCCTGGCGATATGCTGAATCGGGTGATGACCTGCCGGCCAGCTACAAGCCACTCGTCAAGGACCCCACCACCGGTCAAGTCACCCAGGAAGGCTGGAACACCCAGCACAACGCCGATGGCCAGCTGGAGAACCAGTTCAAGGTCTCCATCAACGACAAGACCCACGAAATCAGCTTCGACTTCAAAGGCTCGGACGCCTGGAGCAACTGGAAGTCCGACCTGGGCAATGCCGGCGCCAGCGAGTTCACCAAGATCCAGGAACAGGCGCAACGGGCTTTCGAAGCGCTCAGGAACGACGAGCGCTACAAGGACTACCGCTTCGCCGCCACCGGCCACAGCCTGGGTGGCGGCATGGCGCAGAGCTTCGCGCTGCGTAACAACATCGACGCGTACGTCTACAACAGCCTGCCCATCGCGCGCGAAACCATCCGTGGCGATTACTTCAAGGACGCGGGGGGTTACGACGCGGCGCTGGCGCGCTACCAGGCCTTGGGCCGGCAGGTGCACGACGTGCGCACGCCCAACGACATCGCCACCTACAACTACGAAGGGGTGTGGCAGGGCCAGTACCTCAGTCGCCGCATGGGGCAGGAGCCCACCGTCTTGCCGGGCCCGTCCGTGCCCAAATTCCTCAAGACCGCGCTGGTGCTCAGCGGCAGCGGCACACTGGTGGCCGGGGCCATCATGGGCCAGGATCACGCCAACCAGGCCCTGTTCAACGCCCAGCAAGGGCTGTCGGTGAATGCCCAGGGTCGCTACCGCATTCCAGAAGGCCATGCCGATTTCGCCCGGGTGCCACCCGAAGCGCGCCAGCTGTTTGCCAAGCTGGGCGGATCGCCGGTGATCAAGGCCAGTTGCGTGGCGACCAGCGACGATGTTTCGCCGTTCGACCGGTTTCACATCCGGCACGAAGACGGCAGCATGGAGCACATCGGTGTCAACACCCGCACAGGCGACGTCGAGATCGACCACTACGACAAGCGCGGCCAACGCACCTTGATCGAAATGAACGGCCGCCGTGCGCAGCCGGCCCGGGTCACCGAATTCGATGCGGAGGGCCAGCCCGTCAAGACCGAGACCGTGGCCATGCGGGAAGGCGCCCCACCCAGCGGGCATGAGCAGACCCGAATGGCCCAAGCCGCTCCCGCGCTGAGCCCGGGGCAGCAGGCGCAGTTCTCACAGGCCTATCGGCAGACCAGCGAAGCGCTGCAGCGCCAGGGCTTGACCCCCACGCAGATCAGCCAGGTCTGCGCGGCGGCGGTGGCGCACTGCGCGCGCGTGGACCAAGGGGAGCCTGAGCGCTTCCTGGTGAGCAAGGACGGGCAGCGCCTGGGGGTCGTGCACGAGGGGCGCATCCTGAGCGAGATGCCCATCGCCCCGGCGCTCGCACGCAGCACCGAAGCGCATCTGGTGCAAGCGGCGCAGCAGCGCGAAACCACGCCGGCGGTGAACGAACAGGCCCAGGCGAGCCAGCACGTGGCGTCAGCGCCGCAGACCCCGGCGCCCGTGCGGATCTGAGGATCGGGTCCCCGCCACGCACCGCCCCGCTCTACAATCCGCAGCTTCACCGGGGGTGCCGGGCGCGCAACGACGCGGGCCGCGGCTGAGAAATACCCCTCTCACCTGATCTGGATCGTGCCAGCGTAGGGAGCGTGACCAGCCGGCCGCCGATGCGTGCGTTGCCGTCCCTGTCAGACGCTTCCCGTGGCGTTCTTTTTGACAAGGCGGCTTCCCATGCAACGGCGGTTTTTTTCTGCGGCACTGGTTTCGGTTTCCCTCGCAGCCCTGGGCGCAACGCCCGCGGTCTGGGCGCAGGCGGTGCCGCTGCGTGTGCTCACCCACAGCTCGTTCGACCTGCCCAAGGAGCTGCTGGCGCAGTTCGAGAAAGACGCGGGCGTGAAGCTGCAGGTTGTCAAGGCCGGTGACGCCGGCGAGATGGTCAACAAGCTGATCCTCACCAAGGCCCGGCCCATCGCCGACGTGGTCTACGGCATCGACAACACCTTGCTGCCCCGCGCCGTGGCTGCGAAGGTGCTCGACACCTACACCGGTCCCGCCGCGCAGCGCGCTTCGGCCGCGGCCATGGCCGAGGGCGCCGACAAGAACGGCGTGGTTTCGGGCGTGGTCCCGGTGGACTACGGCTTCGTGAACCTCAACGTCGACAAGGCCTGGTTCGTCAGCAAGGGACTGGCGCTGCCGACCTCGCTCGAAGACCTCACCAAGCCCGCCTACGCCAAACTGCTGGTGGTGCAGAACCCGGCTACGTCCAGCCCCGGCCAGGCCTTTGTCTTCGCCACCATCGCGGGCCTGGGCGAAGAGGCCGCGTTCCAGTGGTGGGGCCAGATGCGCGCCAACGGC
This sequence comes from Hydrogenophaga sp. ZJX-1, assembly GCF_048590325.1. Classification (NCBI taxonomy): domain Bacteria; kingdom Pseudomonadati; phylum Pseudomonadota; class Betaproteobacteria; order Burkholderiales; family Comamonadaceae; genus Hydrogenophaga; species Hydrogenophaga sp. ZJX-1. The sequence continues at coordinate 205,730 of NZ_JBMBRA010000004.1, read as the reverse complement.
GTGAAGGTGGTCAAGGGCTGGACCGAGGCCTACTACACCGAATTCACGCGCAACGGCGGCACACGGCCCATCGTCGTCAGCTACGCCAGCAGCCCGGCCGCCGAGGTGTTCTACGCCAAGGAAAAAATGAGTGAGTCGCCGACCGCCAACCTGTTCCTCAAGGGCGGTGTGTTCCGCCAGGTCGAGGGTGTGGCGCTGGTCAAGGGTGGCAACCCGGCGGCGCGCGATACCGCCGCCAAGTTCATCGAGTTCCTGCGCTCGGCCCCGGCCCAGCAGGCCCTGCAGACCACGATGTGGATGTTCCCGGCCGAAGTTGGCTCGGCGCGTGTGGACGTGATGAAACAGCACGCCAGCGAGCCGACCGCGTTTGACAACCCCAGTGCCGCAGATGCCTCCGCCAAAGGCAAGGCCTGGCTGCAGCGCTGGACCAGGGTGGTCCTGAAATAAACCCCATGCCGCGCCTGCCAGCCCGCTGGCTGCTGCCCGCGCTGCCGCTGGCCTTTCTGGCGCTGCTGCTGGTGGCGCCGGTCGTGCGGCTGCTGGCCGAGGGCTTGGGCGCGGGGGCATGGTCGGGTGGCGAGCCGCTGCGCTGGCTCGATGTCTGGCAGGACGGCTACCTGCGCTGGCGCGTGTTGTGGTCCCTGGCCCAGGCGGCGATCACCTGCGCACTGGCCCTGGTGCTGGGCCTGCCGGTGGCCTGGGTGCTGGCGCGGCTGGAGTTCCCGGGCCGCGCGCTGGTGTTGCGCCTGCTGATGCTGCCCTTCGTGGTGCCCACGCTGGTGGCCGCGCTCGGCGTGCTGGCGCTCTGGGGTCCGCGCGGTCTGCTGGGCGCGCCGCTGGCCGGGGCCGGCATCGAACTGGTGGACACGCCCTGGCTGCTGCTTTACGGCAACCTGTTTTTCAACCTCTGCGTGGTGGTGCGCGCCGGCGTGGACGCACTGGAGCAGGTGAACGCGCCGCGCGTGGCCGCCGCACGCACGCTGGGCGCCACGCCCTGGCGGGCCTTCTGGCGCGTGGAATGGCCGGCGATCGCGCCCTGGCTGGCCTCGGCGCTGTGCCTGGTGTTCCTCTACTGCTTTGCCGGCTTCGGCCTGGCGCTGATCCTGGGCGGGCAGCGTTACGCGACGGTGGAAGTGGAAATCTACACCCTGGTGGCGCACGAGCTGGCGCTGGGCCAGGCCGGCGTGCTTGCGGTCTGGATGCTGCTGTTGACCGGCGCCGTGGCACTGGCCTACGCCTGGCTGGAAAAGCGGCTCGCGGCGCCGGGCCGCGTGTCACCGGTGCTGCGCCAGCGCCCGCGCAGCGGTGCGCAGTGGGTGGCGGTGGCGGCTGCGCTGGCGGTGCTGTTCGTGGTGTGCGCCGCACCGCTGCTGGCCATCGTGTGGCGCGCGGCACAGGCGTTGCTGGACGGGCAGGGCACTGCCGTGCTGCTGGAGGCCGACACGCGCGCGGCCCTGTGGAACACGCTGCGCTTCACCGCCATGGCACTGACCCTGGCCACGGCGCTGGGTCTCACGCACGCGCTGGCGGTGCGCGCGCTGGACGCGGCCAGCCTGCAGCGCCAGGCCAGCGAAGCGCGCGGTGCGCTCGCGCTGGCCTGGCGCGCCGCGGCCTTCCTGCCGTTCGTGGTCTCGCCTGTCACGGTCGCCTTCGGTCTGCTGCTGCTCTACCCGGACTGGACCGCGAGCCTGGCCTTGCTGGTGGCGGCCTACGCGTTGCTGGCCTACCCCTTTGTGGCCAAGTCGCTCACCGCCGCGCTCGACAGCCTGCCCGCCAGCTACGCGCAGGCCGCGGCCACGCTGGGCGCCCGGCCGTGGCGCGTGTTGTGGCGGGTCACACTGCCGCTGGTGGCGCCAGCGTTGCGCCGGGGCATGGCTTTCGCCACCGCCACCGCGCTGGGCGAGTTCGCCGTCACGCTGTTCCTCTCGCGGCCCGAATGGACCACGCTCACGACGCTGATCTACCAGCACCTGGGCCGACCCGGTGCCGCCAACCTCGACGCGGCGCTGGTGCTCGCCTGCGTATTGATGGGCCTGGCGCTGATCGCGTTCACGCTGATCGAAGGCCCTGCGCAGAAGGACAATGACGCCCATGCTTGAACTGCGCGACATCACCAAACAATGGGACCACCGCCCGCTGCTCGACGGTGTGAGCCTGAGCGTGGCCGCCGGCGAAACCGTGGCCCTGCTCGGGGCCTCGGGCAGCGGCAAGAGCACCTTGCTCAAGATCGTGGCCGGGCTGGACGCGCCGGAGGCGGGCAGCGTGTGGTTTGACGGCGTGGACATCACGGCACTGCCGCCCGAGCAGCGCGGTTTTGCGCTCATGTTCCAGGACTTCGCGCTGTTCCCGCACCTCAACCTGCAGGACAACGTGGCCTTCGGTCTGGTGGAGCAGGGCGTGCGCCGCAGCGAGGCGCGGAATCAGGCCCGCATCATGCTCGCGCGCTTCGGCCTCGCTGGTCAGGCGCTGCGCAAGGTCTGGACGCTCTCGGGCGGTGAACAGCAGCGCGTGGCGCTGGCGCGTGCGCTCATCTCGCAGCCGCGCGCCCTGCTGCTCGACGAACCCTTCAGCGCGCTCGACGCCACCCTGCGCGAACAGCTGCGCGCCGAGTTCCGCGAACGCATCACCGAGGCCGGCATGACCGCCATCCTGGTCACCCACGACGAACAGGAAGCCCGCGCCATGGCACAACACGCCTGGGGGCTGCAGGGCGGGAAGCTGGTCTCACTCTGGTGAGGGTCTGGCGCCCTCTCCCCGCACGCTGGAGGGGGGTGGGGTGAGGGGGCACGTGACCGCTGGCACAATGATCCAGCATCCGCCGTGGGGTGCCTTCACGGTCTCAATCCAATGGGAGTTCACATGGGCTGGTTTTCGAAATCCACCGACGGTTTTTTTCTCAGCACCACCACGCCGCCCGGCATCGAGCTGAACCAGTACCTCGGCGTGGTCAACGGCGAGGCCATCATCGGCGCCAACATCTTCCGCGACCTGTTTTCTTCGGTCCGTGATGTCGTGGGCGGACGCGCCGGTGGCTACGAGCGGGCACTGGCCGGTGCCCGCGACGCGGCGATGGACGAACTGATCGAGGCGGCGAAACAGATGGGCGCCAACGGTGTGATCGGCATCGACTTTGACTACGAAGTCATGGGCGAGACCAACGGCATGATGATGGTCGCCGTCAGCGGCACGGCGGTCAAGCTGGGCTGAGGATCACCGCATGCCCATGGACGCCTACATCCTCATCGGCAACGCCAACACCCGCAAGACCTCGGTGGTGCGCAGCCTCACCGGCTGTTTCAACCGCAGCGTGCGCGACATCCAGCTGCAAGGCAGCCGGCGACCGCAGCGCTTCTACGCCCGTGTCGGCACCCTGCAGATCACCCGGACCTCGATCGAAGATTTCATCCATGAAGTGGAGCGTTCGCGTTGCGAAGCGGTGGTGTTCTGCCTGTCGCCCACGGCGCACAAGACCGACCTGGAGGAATTTCCCGACGCCCAGACCTACGTGGCCGCCCTGCGCGAGCGGGGCTGGCGCATCAAGGGCGTGGCGGTGCTCGGCCAGGACGGCGGCGGGGTGCGCGCGCCGAATCTGCGGCAGTACATCCAGGCGCCGACCGCGCCCGTCAATCTGACCGCGCGCGACGTGCGGGCGCAGTTCGGGTGGCTCTGATTGGCCTGCGCCGGGCTCAGCGGCGCTGCGATCCGATGACTTCCTTGAAGACCAGCGTGGTGGATTCAGGCGTCTTCGCCCATTCAGAGGCGCCGCAAACCAGTTCGTCGGTGAACCGGTTCCAGTAAATAGCATCCCACGCCCGTTGTCCGCTGACCTCCGCTTTGAACCAGTAGGGAACGGAGGCATACAGCCGCCGCACGGCAACCTCTTTGGCAAGTTTGACCTTGGTTCCAACGGGTGTGTCTCCCCGTTGGGTTGTGACGACGCAGATTTCCTCGGTCAGATGACCGATCCGTCGAGCCACATCCCGATCGGCATCATCCAGCGGCGAGGACTCGGAGGTCAGATCAATGGTCGCCAGACAACCGCTGAGCAAAGTCAAAGAAACAACTGACAGCAGTACAAATGTCCTGAGTGATTGCATGGTTCCTCCCTCGAATTTTGGTTCGGAACCGTGGCACACCGACTCCGCTGTGTGGCGATCTGACGTCTCACCTGCCCGCACGCAAGGCCTGCAAGATCTTCTGCCCGCCGCGACCGGTGACTTGCTGACCCAGCCGTTCCTGTTCCGCGCTGATGGCGCTACGGCTCTTGGCGCCCAGCATGCCGTCCACCTCGCCGATGTCGTGACCGCGCAGGATCAGCAGGCCTTGCAGTTCGCGGCGCTCGGCGCGTGAGATGCCCGGGTCGTCGGTGGGCCAGGGGGTGGTGAAAGGGCCGGCACCGCGCAGGCGGTCGCTCAGGTGGGCGATGGCCAGGCCGTAGCTCTCGGCGGCGTTGTAGCTGTAGACCGCATCGAAGTTCTTGAACACGAGGAAGGCCGGGCCTTGCGCGCCCGCGGGCGTCATCAGGCCGGCCGGGCCGAGGCCTCCCGGTAGCGGAGAACCGTCCACACGCCGCACACCGCGAGCGGCCCACTCGCTCAGGGGTCGCTTGCTGCGGCGGCCTTCCTGTGTGGTGTTGAAGCCGTCGGGCAGCTTCACCTCGAAGCCCCAGGGCTGGCCGCCCTGCCAGCCGGCCTTGGCGAGGAAGTTCGCGGTGGAGGCGAGCGCGTCGGCGGTGCTGTCCATCAGGTCGCGGCGGCCGTCGCCATCAAAGTCCACCGCCAGCCGTTCGAAGGTGGTGGGCATGAACTGCGTGTGGCCGAAGGCGCCGGCCCAGGAGCCCACCAGCCGCTCGGGCGCGATGTGGCCACCCTGCAGGATGCGCAGCGCCGAATAGAACTCGCCGCGGAAGAAGGTCTGGCGCCGGCCGTTGCACGACAGTGTGCCCAGCGCCTGCACCAGCGGGTATTTGCCGAAAGTCTGGCCGAAGTTGCTCTCGACGCCCCAGACCGCCACCACCGTGGCCGGGTCCACGCCGTAGCGTTGCTGCACACGCGCCAGCGTCTCGGCGTGCGTCGTGAGCATGGCGCGCCCTTCGGCCACCCGTTCCTCGTCGACCAGGCCGCTGAGGTAGTCCCAGATCGGCATGCGGAACTCGGGCTGGTAGTCCAGCTTCTCGATCACGCTCATGTCGGGCTGCAGGTCCTGGGTGAAGCGGCGGTAGGCCGACTCGGAAACCCCGGCGGCGCGGGCAGCGCCTTGCAGGCTGTCGATGCAGCGGGTGAACTCTTCGGGCGGCGAGGTCTGAGCGAACGCGGGCAGGGTGATGGCCAGGGCGGCCAGTTGCAGGATGTGTTTCATCTCATGCCGCCCAGGTGCTGCCGTGCTCTGGAACCATCGCCTGCCAGCGCAGCTCGGTTTCGATGCGGTGGCGCAGGGCGTCGGAGGCCCCCATGTCGCCGTGCGTCACGAACACGCGGTGCGGTGCGGCGGGCAGGGCGCGCAGCCAGTCCATGAGCTGGCTGGCGTCGGCGTGGGCCGAGGCCGATTTCATCTGCACCACCTCGGCGCGCACGGGCACGTCCTGGCCATGGATGCGCAGCTTGGTCGCGCCGTCCGACAGGCTGGCGCCGCGCGTGCCGGGCGCCTGGTACCCGGTGAGCACGACCATGTTGCGGTGGTGGCCGAGGTACTGCACCAGGTGGTGGAGCACGCGCCCGCCCGTGGCCATGCCGGCGGCGGCGAGCACGATCTTGGGGCCGTGTTGTTGCGCGATGGCTTTGGACTCGTCGGCCGAGCGCGTCATCTTGGCCACGTGCTCCATGTCGCGGCATTGCGCGGCGCTCAGCCGGTGTTCGCCCAGGTGGCGGTCGTAGAGGTCGGTGGTGTGGATGGCCATCGGGCTGTCCAGGTACACCGGCAGGCTGTGCGGCAGCACGCCGTTGGCCTTGAGCAGGGCGATGGCGTGCAGGATCTCCTGCGCGCGGCCCACGGCGAACACCGGCACCACGGCCGTGCCGCCGCGCGCGGCCACGCGCGCCAGCGCCGGGCCGAGTTCGGCGAGCACGTCTTCTTCCGGGTGCTCGCGGTCGCCGTAGGTGGACTCGACCACCACCACGTCGGCCGCGGGCGGCTGGTCGGGCGGGTTCATCAGCGAATCGTCGGGCCGGCCCAGGTCGCCCGAGAACAGGATGCGCTTGCCACCCACTTCCAGCAGCAGGCTGGCCGCGCCGAGGATGTGACCCGCGCTGGTGAAGCTCGCTTTCCAGCCGTGCAGCGGTTCAAAGACCTGGTGCATGGACACGGTGCGCATCAGCTTCAGGCAGTCCAACGCGTCGCTCTCGGTGTAGAGCGGCAGCGCGGGCGCATGTTTGCTGAAGCCTTTGCGGTTGGCGAAGTTGGCGTCTTCTTCCTGGATGTGGCCGCTATCGGGCAACAGGATCTGCGCGAGGTCCCGCGTGGCGGGCGTGGCCCAGACCTTGCCGCGAAAACCCTCCTTGGCCAGCAGGGGCAGGTAACCGCTGTGGTCCAGGTGCGCGTGCGTCAGGATCACGGCGCCTATGTGGTTCGGCATCACCGGCAGGGGGTCGCGGTTGCGCAGGCGCAGCTGCTTGTAGCCCTGGAACAGGCCGCAGTCCACGAGCACGCTCTGACCGTTGAATTCGACGAGGTATTTGGAGCCGGTGACGGTGCCCGCCGCTCCGAGGAATCGGATGTGTACATTCATGCGAACCATCTTACCCTTCGGGTGCCTGGACGACCTGCGTGCACAGGGTGCCGGGCAGGGCTTTGGCATTCCGGGCCGCACCGCTCAGAATGCGGGAGAACACGACCCGGTTCCACCGAATCGGCACGTTGCAAAACGCCACACACCGGAGCCCGACCCATGGCCATTCAGGCGGTTGTTTTTGATGCCTACGGCACCTTGTTCGACGTGTATTCGATCGGCGCGCTGGCCGAGCGCCTGTACCCCGGCCAGGGTGCGGCGATCTCGACCCTGTGGCGCGACAAGCAGATCGAATACACGCGCCTGATCTCGCTGTCGGACCCCGACGGCGAAAACGGCAGCCGCCACTACCGGCCGTTCTGGGACCTGACCCGCCAGGCCTTGCGCTACGCCCTGCAGCGCCTGAATCTGCCGCTGTCGGACACGCACGAGGAAGCGCTGATGGCGCAATACGCCCAGCTCACCGCCTTCCCGGAAAACCACGGGGTGCTGCAGGCCCTGCGCGAGCGCGGCATGACCACCGCGATCCTGTCCAACGGCAACCCCGAGATGCTGGCGTCGGCGGTGCAGAGCGCGGGCATGGCCGATCTGCTGGACCATGTGATCTCGGTCGATGGCGTGCGCCAGTTCAAGACCATGCCCGTGGCTTATGGCGAGGTGGCCCGCCACATCGTGGCCGAGAAGGCGGATGTGCTGTTCGTCTCCAGCAACGCCTGGGACGCGCTCGGCGCCGCCTGGTTCGGCTTCACCACCCTGTGGATCAACCGCCAGGGCCTGCCCTTCGAGACCATCGGCCGGCGACCGGATCACACCGGCACCGATCTGACCGCAGTGCTGGACGTGCTGGGCGTGGCTGCGTGAGGGCGTGACCTGGCGGCAAGTGGTCAGCCCAGTGCGGCGTCCAGCATCAGCATGAAGATGAAGCCCGCCATGAGCGTGACCGAGGCCATGCCTTCGAAGCCGTTGCGGTGGGTCTCGGGAATGATCTCGTGGCTGACCACGAAGATCATCGCGCCCGCGGCCACCGCGAGACCGATGGGGTAGAAGGCCGGCAGGCTGCCGAGCAGGGCCAGGCCCACGATGGCGCCGAAGGGCTCGGCCAGACCCGAGAGCGCGGCCACCGCCCACGACCTGCCCGCGCTCTGGCCCAGCGTGCGCAAGGCCATCGCCACGATCAGGCCTTCGGGCATGTTCTGCAGGCCGATCGCCAGCGCCACCGAAGCGCCCGCGTTCACCGGCGCGCCGCCGTCCGCGCCGAGCGCGGTGCCTGCGTAGGCCGCGCCCACGGCCAGTCCTTCGGGCACGTTGTGGATCAGGATCGCCAGCACCATCAACCAGGCGCGCTGGGTGGCGCCCGGATCGCGGCCATCGGCCGTGGTCCATGGCGCGGCGTGGCCGGTGGCGGCCGGGGGCAGCACCGCGTGTTCGTGCGGCAGGGCGCGGTCGATGCCGATCATCAGCAACATGCCCAGCGTGAGGCCGATGGCGGTGAGCCCGGCGGCTCCGGTGCGCGCCGAACCGGTGGCGGCGAGCAAAGCTTGCCCTGCATCGATGGACGGCAGGAGCAGGGCAAAGATGGCGGCGGCCAGCATCACACCCGCGGCGAACGACATGAGCGCCGACTCCTGGCGCTTGCTCACGCGCTGCACCAGAAACACTGGCAGCGCCCCGACGGCGGTGGCCAAAGCGGCGAGCAGCGAAGCCTGCACACCCGCCGTCATGGTGCTGCTGGCGCCGGTGGCGTCCCACCAGCCGCGGGTGGGTGCCCAGAAGGTGCTGCCTGCGGCCAGCCCGGCCATCAGCAGCAGGCCGGCACCGAGCGCGAACAGGGCGTTGCGCAGCGCGTGCGGTGGCACCGGCCGTTCCAGGCGCTGCATCTGGAACCACACGGGCTGGATCTGGCGGATGAGGGCGGTCATGGGGGCTCCTGGCGGGGTGTTTGGCGGTGTTTTCTACCGTTCTGGATGGATAGTTTGTCAAAAACTATCAAGCAGCGCCATTTGATTGCCTTGATGGAGCCCATAGCCGCAGCGGGGGTCTGCGCCGGGTCCTAGCGGTCAAGACACATTTGGCTCAGCTGTTTTAGTAATAAACAACTGAAAACGTATTCGTTCCTGTTTTGTTGCCCGGCTTCCATGATCCGCTCCGTTGTTCATTCATTTCCGGAGAAAACCCATGAAAAACCGCCGCAGCTTCACCACCACCCTGATCGCCGGCACCCTGGCCGCCGCCGCGTTGCCGGCCTTTGCTCAGCCCGCCCCCGTCACCCTGCTCAACGTGTCCTACGACCCGACGCGCGAGCTCTACGTCGAAGTCAACGCCGCCTTCATCAAGCACTGGAAAGCCAGGACCGGCCAGGACGTCACCATCAAACAGAGCCACGGCGGCTCGGGCAAGCAGGCCCGCTCCATCATCGACGGCCTGGACGCCGACGTCGCCACCCTGGCCCTGGCCGGCGACACCGACGCGCTGCACAACAACGGCGGCTGGATTCCGAAAGACTGGCAGAAGCGCCTGCCGCACAACAGCTCGCCCTACACCTCCACCATCGTGCTGGTCACCCGCGCGGGCAACCCCAAAGCCATCAAGGACTGGGACGACCTGATCCGCCCGGACGTGAAGGTCATCACCCCCAACCCCAAGACCTCGGGCGGCGCGCGCTGGAACTACCTCGCGGCCTGGGAATTCGCCAAGCGAAAGTACGGCAGCGAGGCCAAGGCCAAGGAATTCGTGGGCAAGCTGTACGCCAACGTGCCGGTGCTTGATTCGGGCGCGCGCGGCTCGTCCGTCACCTTCGCCCAGCGCGCCCAGGGCGACGTATTCATCTCCTGGGAAAACGAGGCCTACCTGCTGGAGAAGGAGTTCGGCAACAAGGTGGACTTTGTCTACCCCTCGCTCTCGATCCTGGCCGAACCGGCCGTGACCGTGGTGGACAAGAACGTGGACAAGAAGGGCACACGCGCCGTGGCGCAGGCCTACCTGGAGTACCTGTATACCGAAGAGGCCCAGGACCTCATCGGCAAACACTTCTACCGCCCGACCTCGGCCAAGGCCCAGGCCAGGTACGCCAGGCAATTGCCCAAGCTCAAGCTGTTCAGGATCGAAGAGGCCTTTGGCGGCTGGGAGCAGGCGGCCAAGCTGCACTTCGCCGACGGCGGCAGCTTCGACCAGATCTACAGCATCCGCCCATGAGCGCCGCCCGGCCGCTCCGAAGGCGCTCAGCCCCGCAGTGCGCAGCACGGAGGGAAGTCCAGTGAGCGCCGCCCGGCCGCTCCGAAGGCGCTCAGCCCCGCAGTGCGCAGCACGGAGGGAAGTCCAGTGAGCGCCGCCCGGCCGCTCCGAAGGCGCTCAGCCCAGCAGTGCGCAGCACGGAGGTTGGTCCAGTGAACGCCGCCCGCATCCTCATCGTGCCGGGCTGGCGCAACTCCGAGCCCGAACACTGGCAGAGCCTGTGGGCCGATCGACTGCCCAACACCCGCCGTGTGGAGCAAGGCGACTGGCTGTTCCCACGCCGGCAGGACTGGGTGGACCGGCTGGTGGACGAGATCCTTGCGAGCCGTGGCGAACGGGTCGTGCTGGTGGCGCACAGCCTGGGCTGCATGGCGACCGTCCACCTGCCGCCCGAGGCGGCGGCACGCGTGAGCGCGGCCCTGCTGGTGGCGCCAGCCGACCCGGAGCGGCGGGCGCAACTCGCCGACTTTGCCCCGGTGCCGCACCAGCGCTTGCCCTATCGCAGCATCCTGGCGGCCAGCAGCAACGACCCGTATTGCCCGGTGCGACTGGCCGGCGCCTACGCCCGGGCCTGGGGCAGCGAGTTCTTGAGGCTGGAGAACGCGGGCCACATCAACGTGGCTTCCGGTTTTGGCGAATGGCCACAGGGCCTGCAGCTGCTGGCTCAGTTGGGTGTCGACGTCGACCCCGCCGAGCTGTTGCGGCGTGCGGCCTGATGGCCATCGGTTTGAAGAGACCTCAACAACGCCGCCATCAGGCCATGACCACGGCGATGAAGGCCAGCATGAAGATCAGCAGGGCCGCCATGGCCGGCAGGATGAGGGGCATGTAGTGCACGACGCTGTCGAGGATGTCTTCCGCGTGCTCTTCGGCGTACGCACGCAGTTCCGGGTCGGAGTAGGTCCTCGGATGGTCGGCCAGGGCCTGATCGGGAGGTGGCTGATGGTGCTGCATGGCAAGGGCCTTTCACGCTTGCATCGCGGCGAGCGACGCTTCTGTGCCAACAGCCTGACCTGATCGAGCGCGCACGTCAACCACACGACCCGCATGGCTTTTTCATGCGAGAGAACCCACCACATGAACACCTCAACGCTCCCTGCCGTCATTCCACGGGATACCCGTCCTCGTCGCGCCCCGCGCCGCGTGCTGCCCGGCTTCAAGCTCACGCTCGGCTTCACGGTGTTCTACCTGTGCCTGATCGTGCTGATCCCGCTGTCGGCGCTGGTCGTCAAGACCTTCACGCTGACCGGGCCGCAGTTCTGGGAATCGGTCACCGCGCCGCGTGTGCTGGCCTCGTACCGGCTCACCTTCGGCGCCTCGTTCATCGCCGCGCTGGTCAACGTGGTGTTCGGCCTGCTGGTGGCCTGGGTGCTCGTGCGCTACCCCTTTCCGGGCAAGAAGATCGTGGACGCGCTGGTGGACCTGCCGTTCGCACTGCCCACCGCCGTGGCCGGCATTTCGCTGACCGCGCTGCTGGCCGGCAACGGCTGGATCGGCCAGTACCTGGAGCCGCACGGCATCCAGCTCGCGTTCAACCCCAACGGCATCGTGATCGCGCTGATCTTCATCGGCCTGCCCTTCGTGGTGCGCACGGTGCAGCCGGTGCTCGAAGACGCCGAGAAGGAGCTGGAAGAGGCCGCCACCTGCCTGGGCGCCACGCGCTGGCAGACTTTCAGCCGCGTGATCTTCCCGAGCATCGCGCCCGCGCTGCTCACCGGTTTTGCCATGGCGTTTGCCCGCGCCGTGGGTGAATACGGCTCGGTCATCTTCATCGCCGGCAACATGCCCATGGTGTCCGAGATCACGCCACTGATCATCACAGCGAAGCTGGAGCAGTACGACTACGCCGGCGCCACGGCCGTGGCCACGGTGATGCTGATGTTCTCGTTTGCACTCCTGCTGGTGATCAATGGCTTGCAGGGCTGGCAGCGCAAGCGTTCAGCGGGGAATTCGCAATGAGTGGCCAGAACAACATCCGCACCGCCCAGCGCGGCACCACCGAAGCGCCCTGGGTCCGCTACCTGCTCACCGGCGTCGCGCTGGTGTTCATGTTCCTGTTCCTGGTGCTGCCGCTGGCGGCCGTGTTCACCGAAGCCTTGCGCAAGGGCTGGGACGCCTATTGGGAAGCGCTCAAGGAGCCCGACGCCTGGGCGGCGATCCGCCTGACGCTGCTCACCGCCGCCGTGGCGGTGCCTCTGAACCTGGTGTTCGGCATTGCGGCCGCCTGGGCGATTGCCAAGTACGAGTTCCGTGGCAAGTCCTTCCTCACCACGCTGATCGACCTGCCGTTCTCGGTCTCGCCCGTGGTGGCCGGCCTGATCTACGTGCTGGTCTTCGGTGCGCAGGGCTGGTTCGGTCCCTGGCTGATGGAGCACGACATCAAGATCGTGTTCGCCGTGCCGGGCATCATTCTGGCCACGGTGTTCGTGACCTTCCCCTTCATCGCGCGCGAGCTGATCCCGCTGATGCAGGCCCAGGGCAACGACGAGGAACAGGCCGCCATGGTGCTGGGCGCCACCGGCTGGCAGACCTTCTGGTACGTGACCCTGCCCAACATCCAATGGGGCCTGATCTACGGCGTCATCCTGTGCAACGCGCGGGCCATGGGCGAGTTCGGCGCGGTGAGCGTGGTGTCGGGCCACATCCGCGGCCAGACCAACACCATGCCGCTGCACATCGAGGTGCTCTACAACGAATACCAGTCCGCCGCCGCGTTCGCCGTGGCCTCGCTGCTGGCCCTGCTGGCACTGGTGACGCTGGCCATCAAGTCGGTGGCCGAGTGGCGCATGGAGCGCGAACTCAAGGCCCTGGCTGAGTTGCCGCCCGAGCGGCCCACCCCTGCGCTGGGCGCCACCGCCGGCAGCACCCACTGACCTTCAACGGGAATCCCCATGAGCATCCAGATCCGCAACGTCAACAAGCACTTCGGCAGCTTTCAGGCCCTGCGCGACGTCCACCTCGACATCGCCTCGGGCGAACTGCTGGCGCTGCTCGGCCCCTCGGGCTGCGGCAAGACCACGCTGCTGCGCATCATCGCCGGCCTGGAAACGCCGGACACCGGCAGCATCCACTTCAGCGGCGAAGACACCACCGACGTGCACGTGCGCGAGCGCAACGTGGGCTTCGTGTTCCAGCACTACGCGCTGTTCCGCCACATGACCGTGTTCGAGAACGTGGCCTTCGGCCTGCGCGTGAAGCCGCGCGGCGAGCGCCCCAGCGAGGCGCAGATCAGACTGAAGGTGACCGACCTGCTCAAGCTGGTGCAGCTCGACTGGCTGGCCGACCGATACCCCTCGCAGCTCTCCGGCGGTCAGCGCCAGCGCATCGCGCTTGCCCGGGCGCTGGCGGTGGAGCCGCAGGTGCTGCTGCTCGACGAGCCCTTTGGTGCGCTCGACGCCCAGGTGCGCAAGGAGCTGCGCCGCTGGCTGCGCCGCCTGCACGACGAGCTGCACGTGACCAGCATCTTCGTGACCCACGACCAGGAGGAGGCGCTGGAGGTGGCCGACCGCGTGGTGCTGATGAACAAGGGGGTGGTGGAGCAGTGCGGTTCACCGCAGGAGGTGTGGGACCACCCGGCCAGCCCGTTCGTCTACGGCTTCCTGGGCGACGTGAACCTGTTCCACGGCCGCGCGCACGAGGGTCTGCTGCACCTCGACGGTGTCGCCATCCAGACGCCCGAACACGCTGATGCCCAGAACGCCCAGGCCTTCGCCTATGTGCGCCCGCACGACCTCGACGTGCTGCGCCACACGCCGGGCGCCAGCGGCATCGTCGCCACGCTCAACCGCGCCATCGTGGTCGGCCCGATCGCGCGGCTGGAGCTCTTGCCGGTGGAGAACCACCAGCCGGCCGGCCACGACCCGCTGATCGAGGCCCAGATTCCCGCGTTGCAGTTCCGCGAGCTGGGCTTCAAGGATGGCGAGACGCTGGTGGTGTCGCCGCGCAAGGCGCGCGTTTTTTTGCAGCCACAGGCGTGCTGACCCCTTCCTTTTGACGCTTTGCCTGGCAGGTGCCGCGGCGGACACCGGTTTGCCTGCCGGTGAGGTCCTGTCGCATCATGTCGGCTGGCCCTCGCCCGTCGCTGTCCCATCCCCCCCACCTGGAGCCCCCCACCATGTCTCCTTCGCTGCTGGCCCTGCTGGGCTTCATTGCCTGGACCCTGTTGCTGCTGGTGATCATGGAGACCATCCGGTCCAGGCTGGTCCTGACGGGCGCGGTAGCGGCCAACGGATTCCAACCGGACAACGCCAACCTGTCGCCCTTCATGCAGCGCCTGGCGCGAGCCCACGCCAACTGCCTCGAAGGTCTGCCCGTTTTCGGCGGGTTGCTGCTCCTGGCGGCGGTGGCGGGCCGGACCGCGGTCACCGATCCACTGGCCTGGGTGCTGCTGGGCGCGCGGGTCGTGCAGTCGCTCATCCACCTGGCGTCCACCTCGCCGGCGGCCGTGACGGCCCGGTTCACCGCGTTTGCGGTGCAGATGGGCATTGCGGTCTATTGGGTTGTCCGCCTGTACGTCGCATAGGGCGCAGCGACCCGCAGTTTCAGAACCCCACCGCCTGTCCGTCGCGCCGCGGATCGCTCGCCGCCACGTAGCCCTCGCTCGCCGGGTCGCCGAGGCGCCAGATGAACTGCCCCGCGCCGAAGTCCTGGTAGGGGTCGTCGATCAGGCGGGTCTGGTGGCCCAGGTCTTTCAGGCCCTGCACCGTGGCCGGATCCATGGCGGATTCGACGTTGATGTGCAGCCCGGCGTCGAAGCGCCAGCGCGGCGCGTCGCAGGCGGCCTGCACGCTCTGGCCGTGGTCGAGCATGCGCACGAGCGTCTGCACATGGCCCTGGGGCTGCATGTTGGCGCCCATGACGCCGTAGCTCATCACCGGCTGGCCGTCTTTCGTGAGGAAGGCCGGCACGATGGTGTGAAACGGCCGCTTGCCCGGTGCCACCAGGTTGGCCGTGTTGCGGCCGGGGCTGGCCTGCAGGTTGAAGCCGTGGCCACGGTTCTGCAGGCTGATGCCGAACAAGGGTTCCACGGTGCCCGAGCCAAAGCCCATGTAGTTGCTCTGGATGAAGCTGACCATCATGCCGCGCTCGTCGGCCGCGCTGAGGTACACCGTGCCGCCCTTGGCGGGGTTGCCGGCACCGAAGTCCTGCGCGCGCTGCCGGTCGATCAGCTTCGCGCGTCCGCGCAGGTAGGCCGGATCGAGCATCTGTTCGGTGCTCACGTCCATCGCGCCGGGTTCGGCCACGTAGCGGTAGACGTCGGCGAAGGCGAGCTTCATGGCTTCGATCTGCAGGTGCTGCGCGGCCACGCTGTCCACCGGCATCGCGGCGAGGTCGAAGTTCGAGAGGATGCCCAGCGCGATCAGCGCGGCGATGCCCTGGCCGTTGGGCGGGATCTCGTGCAGCGTGTGGTCGCGGTAGTCCTGGCCGATGGGCGCGACCCACTCGGGGCGGAAGGCGGCCATGTCGGCCTCGGTCAGCGCGCCGCCGTGTTGCGCTGCGAAGCGCGCCAGCGCCTGCGCGATGGGTCCGCGGTAGAAGGCTTCACCTCTGGATTCGGCGATGGCGCGCAGGCCGCGCGCGGCGGCCGGAAACTTGAACAGTTCACCCACCTGCGGCGCGCGGCCCCAGGGCAGGAAGTGCTCGGCAAAGCCGGGCTGGCTTTGCAGTTCGGGTGTGGCCGCGGCCCATTTCTGCCGCACCACCACCGGCACCGCACAGCCTCGCTCGGCCAGTTCGATCGCAGGTTGCATCAGATCGGCAAAGGGCAGCCGGCCGAAGCGTTCGCTCAGGGCCGCCCAGCCGGCCACGGCGCCGGGCACGGTGACCGAATCGATCCCGCGCTTCGGGGGCGCGAGCGCGTCGGCGCCGTACTTGCGGTGGAAATGGTCCGGTGTCCAGGCCATCGGCGCGGTGCCCGACGCGTTCAGACCGTGCAGTTGCTGCCCGTCCCAGAGGATGCAGAACGCGTCCGAGCCCAGGCCGTTGCTCACGGGCTCGGTGATGGTCAGCGCGGCCGCGGCGGCGATGGCGGCGTCCACCGCGTTGCCGCCCTGCAGCAGCATGCGCAGCCCGGCCTGAGCGGCCAACGGGTGCGAGGTGCTGACGATGTTGCGGGCAAAAACCGGCAGGCGTGTGCTGGGGTAGTTGTGGGTGTAGGGGAAGGGCATGGGGTTTCTGGTCGGGGTGCTGTGAGGGTCTGCGCACACCAAGTTCGAGGCCCAGCCTCTCAGGCGTAATCGTAGCTACCGCCCTTTTTCAGCGCGCGCTGGTAGGCCGGGCGGGCATGGATTTTCTTGAGCCAGGCCATGGTCGCGGGCCGCGAAGGGCTCAGGCCGGCGCGCGAGACGGCCGCTTCGAGCGGGAAGCTCATCATGATGTCGGCGGCGCTCATCTGCTGGCCCGCGAACCAGGGGCGGGACGCCAGCTCCTGCTCGATGTAGTCCAGGTGCACGTCCACCATGGGCTGCACCTTCTTGATCGCTATCTTGCCCATCAAAGGAATCTTGGACATCGCCAGCATGAGCAGCAGCATGGGCATCACCGAACCTTCGGCGTAGTGCAGGAACTGCCGGTAGCGGCGCAGGCCCTCGCCCTGGTCGGCGGGGCCGAGAAGACCGGTCTTCTCGACCAGGTACTCGCAGATCGCGCCGGTTTCCACCAGCTTGACGCCACCGTCCTCCAGCACCGGCGACTTGCCCAGCGGGTGCACTTCTTTCAGCTCCGGCGGTGCGAGCATGGTGTGTTTGTCGCGTTCGTAGAAGCGGATTTCGTAAGGCAGCTTCAGCTCTTCCAGCATCCAGAGCAGGCGCTGCGAGCGGGAGTTGTTCAGGTGGTGGACGATGAGGGTCATGGCAGAGGGCATGGAGGGAGACAAGGTTGGCATTGTGGTGCACAGCAACCGTCCCGTCTCAAACAGGCGCTCAACATGCCCACCAGCCCGCACGCCATCAACGGGTTAGAAATCCCCGCCACCGACTTCGCTCGCGCCAAGGCGTTCTGCGAAACCGTACTCGGCCGCGGCCTCGGCTTCTTCGCCCACTTCATCGACACCGAGGGCAGCACGGTCGGTCTGCACTCGATGGGGTGAGGGCGGGCGCTCAGGCCCGCAGTGTTGCCCGTGCGGGTGACAGCATGGCCGCCGTCAGTCCGCTGTCCGCGATGTGCGCCGGCAGCGGCAGCCCGCGCGCCAGCGCCGCGCAGGCCTCGCCCATGGCCGCGCTGGTCTGGATGCCGTAGCCACCCTGCGCAGCGCACCAGAAGAAGCCCTCTGCAGAAGCATCGAAACCGCCCACCAGATCGCCATCGGCCACGAAGGAGCGCAGGCCGGCCCAGGTGTGGGTGGGGCGCGGGCTGAGCGTGGTCCAGGTTTCGATGGCGTACAGGCCGAGCGCGATGTCCAGTTCTTCGGGTTGCACGTCCTGCGGCACGGTCGGGTCGGCGTTCACCGGCGAGGCGAGCAGGGCGCCGGCGTCGGGCTTCATGTAGAAGCTCTCGTCGGCGGCGAGCAGCAGCGGCCAGTGCGCCGTGTCCACGCCGGCCGGGGACGCGAAGGTGAAGGCCGTGCGGCGTTTGGGCACCAGGCCGATGGGCGCCACTTCGGCCAGACCTGCGATGGCATCGCACCACGCGCCCGCGGCGTTGATCAGCACCGGGGCGGTGTATTCGCCGCCGGCCGCGGTGCGCACGCGCCAGTGATCGCCTGCGCGTTCGATGGCCACGACCTCCGCATCCGTCACCAGCTCGCCGCCCGCGCGCCGGAAGCCGCGCAGGTAACCCTGGTGGATGGCGTGCACGTCCATGTCGAAACTGTCGGGCTCCAGGATGGCGGCGCTGACCTTCTCGGGGCGCAGCGCGGGCACCATCGCCAGGGCTTCGTCGGCGCCCAGCCAGCGGCCGCGCGGGCTGATGGCCTTGAGCACGTCCCAGGCTTCGTGCAGGTGGTGCATCTCGTCAGCACCCGCCACCGTCAGCAGGCCGCGTGGCGTGAGCAGCGGCGCGCTGGCAAAGCCTTCGGGCGGGTGCTGGAAGAAGGGCTCACTGGCCCGTGACAGCGCGCGCACCTGGGGCGTGCCGTAGGTGGCGATGAACTGCGCGGCCGAACGGCCGGTGCTGTGGTAGCCGGGCTGGCTCTCGCGCTCCAGCATGACGCAGCGGCCGTGCGGCGCGAGGAAGTGGCCGGTGGAAGCGGCGGCAATGCCGGCGCCGATGAGGATGAAATCGTGTGTTGGAGTGCTCATGCCCGGCATGTTACGGCGCGCCGGATCGGCCCGGCGCCAGCGTGGACTCACCAGCGGTCCAGAGCCTCGCGCAGCCGGTTCTTGATGTCCGCGTTGGCGAAGCTTGCGTCGATGGACGTGCGGGCGACGGCGCGCAGATCGTCGGCGGTCCAGCCGAAGGCGGTCTGGCACAGCGCGTATTCGGCTTCGAGCGTGGTCTCCAGCAGGGCCGGGTCGTCGGTGTTGAGCGAGACGGGCACACCCGCGCGGCGCAGCCGGTCCACCGGGTGGGCGTTGATGGACGGGTAGACACCGAGCTTGAGGTTGGAGGTGGGACACACGCCCAGGGGAATCTGGCGCTCGGCCAGCAGGGCCACGAGTGCCGGGTCTTCGATGGCGCGCACGCCGTGGTCGATGCGGTCGGCGCCCAGCAGCTCGATCGCGTCGCGCACGCCTTCGGGGCCGCTGGACTCACCCGCGTGCACGGTGCGCTTCAGGCCGGCCGCGCCCGCGCGGCGGAAGGCTTCGGCAAAGCGGGGGCCGGTGCGCCCGGCCGTTGCCTCGTTGCCGTCGATGGAGAGGGCGATCACGCGCGGGTGCCGCAGCGCCACCAGCGTGTCCACCAGTTCCGCCGCCGCATCGGCCGACTGCGTGCGCAGCAGGCTCACGCACAGGCCCACGGGGGGCAGGCCGTCCTGCTCGGCGGCACGAAACCCGGCGTCGAGCGCGTCGATCATGGCCGCCAGGCGGCCGTGCCAGGGCTTCCAGTGGGTGGGGTTGAAGATCAGGTCGGCGTAGCCCGTGCCGCCGGCGGCCAGGCGCTGGCTGAAGCCATAGGCTGCCTCGGCCAGTTCTTCGCGGCTGCGCACCAGACCGCAGGCCCAGTCGAGAAAGTGCAGAAAATCAGCGAGGCCCTCGAACTTCAGCAACTGCTCGGGCGGACGGGGCAGCGGCTCGCCGAAGCGCCGGGCCCAGGTCTCCAGCTGCGGCACCGGCAGGCAGCCCTCCAGGTGCACATGGACTTCGGCGCGCGGCAGGGTGCGCAGGCGGTCGTGCGGCGTGTCTGGGGTGATTGTTGTCATGGACTGGCGGTGATGGTCTGGATGAAGCGCCATGATCGGTGATACCGGCGGCTGTGCCATACGGCCTGCCGCATAGCGGTTATCGGATCACCATGTCGACCTGCCACCACCGGCGGTGGGTGTCTGCGACCGGCCGCGTTGTGCCGGCAAGTTGCGGGCTACACTGGCCCCACCCGCGCCGGGGCAGCCGCTCCAGGTCACCTTGAATCCTGCAACGCCTTCGTCAACCGCCACCGGCATGCACGATCCGTTCAACCTCCAGCGTTTCATGGACGCCCAGTCCGGGGTCCATGAAACCGCGCTCGCCGAGCTGACCGAGGGTCGCAAGCAGACCCACTGGATCTGGTTCGTGCTGCCCCAACTCCGGGGCCTGGGGAACAGCCACCACGCCCAGTTCTACGGCATCAGCGGCAAGGCCGAAGCGGCGGCCTATCTGGCCCATCCGCTGCTGGGGCCACGGCTGATCGAATGCATCCGCGCGGTCAGCCACCACGTTGGCCAGAGCGCCGATTCCATCCTCGGCCCGGTGGACGCTCTCAAGTTCCGCAGCTGCCTGACGCTGTTCGAGGCGGTGTCACCGGAAACACCCGAGTTCTCCGCCGCGCTGCGGCAGTTCTACGGCGGCACCCGCTGCCCGAAGACGCTGGCGCTGCTGGCTGATGGGTAGAAGGCGTCGGTGAGCCGGTCCGCGGGTTGATCGGATGGCGGCAAAAAAGGGCGACGGTTACCCGGCGCCCTTCGCGTTTCCGAACCCCTCAGCCGAACTCAGACGAAGAAACTCTTCGCCTTCTCAAACCAGCCTTTGTCGTGCGGGCTGTGCTTGTGGCCGCCCTTCTTGAACGACTCGTCCAGTTCCTTGAGCAGCTTGCGCTGGTGCTCGGTGAGCTTGACCGGCGTTTCCACCGCCACATGGCAGTACAGGTCGCCGGGGTAGCTGCTGCGCACGCCCTTGACGCCCTTGCCGCGCAGGCGGAAGGTCTTGCCGCTCTGCGTGCCTTCGGGCAGGTCGATGGTGGCCTTGCCCTGCAGCGTGGGCACGTCGATCTCGCCGCCGAGTGCGGCGATGGTCATGCTCACGGGCACCTGGCAGTGCAGGTCGTCACCCTCGCGCTCGAAGATGTCGTGCTTGCGCAGGCGGATCTCGATGTAGAGGTCGCCCGAGGGGCCGCCGTTCTGGCCCGGCTCGCCGTTGCCGCTGCTGCGGATGCGCTGGCCATCGTCGATGCCGGCGGGGATCTTGATCTCCAGCGTTTTCTGCTTCTTGATCTTGCCCTGGCCGTGGCAGCTGATGCAAGGCTCGGGAATGATCTTGCCGCTGCCGTGGCAGGTGGGGCAGGTCTGCTGCACGCTGAAGAAGCCCTGGCGCATCTGCACCTGGCCCTGGCCGTGGCAGGTGGAGCAGGTCTTGACGCTGGTGCCGGGCTTGGCCCCGGTGCCTTTGCAGCTTTCGCAGTCGTCCCACGACGGGATCTTGATCTGTGCGTCCTTGCCGGTGGCGGCCTCTTCGAGGCTGATTTCCATGGCGTAGGACAGGTCGGCACCGCGGTAGACCTGGCGGCCGTTGCGCTGGCCGCGGGCACCGCCAAAGATGTCGCCGAAGATGTCACCAAAGGCATCGCCGAAGCCGTTGAAGCCTTCGGCGCCACCGCGCATGTTGGGGTCCACGCCAGCGTGGCCGTGCTGGTCGTAGGCGGCCTTCTTCTGCGGGTCCGACAGCATTTCGTAGGCCTCTTTGGCCTCCTTGAACCGTTCTTCGGCGGCCTTGGCCGCATCACCCTGGTTGCGGTCCGGGTGGTGCTTCATCGCCAGCTTGCGATACGCCTTCTTGATTTCGTCGTCCGAGGCGTTCTTGGGCACGCCCAGCACTTCGTAAAAATCGCGTTTAGCCATGGTCTTTTGCAGATCTGTTTGAATACAAACGCCGCGTCAGGTTGCCCAGACGCGGCGGCGGTTTGAAAGCCATCGAAATGGCGATCAGCCCTTCTTGACTTCTTTCACTTCGGCGTCAACGATGTCGTCGTCGGCCCCGGTCTTGCTGGCGCTCTCCTGGCTGGCGCCTTCGGTGGCGCCGGCTGCGGCGGCTTCGGCCTGCGACGCGGCGTAGACCTTTTCACCCAGCTTCTGGCTGGCGCTCATGAGCGCTTCGGTCTTGGACTCGATGGCTTCCTTGTCCTCGCCCTTGAGCGCTTCTTCCACGTCCTTGATCGCGGCTTCGATGGCGTCTTTTTCGCCGCCATCGAGCTTGTCACCGTGTTCGCCCAGCGACTTCTTCACGCTGTGCACCATGGCTTCGCCCTGGTTGCGGGCCTGCACCAGTTCGACCTTCTTCTTGTCGTCGGCGGCGTTGAGCTCGGCGTCTTTCACCATCTGCTGGATCTCGGCTTCGGACAGGCCGGAGTTCGCCTTGATGGTGATCTTGTTTTCCTTGCCAGTGCCCTTGTCCTTGGCGCCGACGTGCAGGATGCCGTTGGCGTCGATGTCGAACGACACTTCGATCTGCGGCATGCCGCGCGGTGCGCTCGGGATGCCTTCGAGGTTGAACTCGCCCAGCGCCTTGTTGCCGGCAGCGATCTCGCGCTCGCCCTGGAACACCTTGATGGTCACGGCCGGCTGGTTGTCTTCGGCGGTGGAGAACACCTGCGAGAACTTGGTCGGGATCGTGGTGTTCTTCTGGATCATCTTGGTCATGACACCGCCCATGGTCTCGATACCCAGGGACAGCGGGGTCACGTCGAGCAGCAGCACGTCCTTGCGGTCACCGCTGAGCACCTGGCCCTGGATGGCAGCGCCCACGGCGACGGCTTCGTCGGGGTTCACGTCCTTGCGCGGTTCCTTGCCGAAGAATTCCTTGACCTTCTCCTGCACCTTGGGCATGCGGGTCATGCCGCCGACCAGGATCACGTCGTGGATGTCGGAAACCGAAATGCCGGCGTCCTTGATGGCCATGCGGCAGGGCGCAATGGTGCGCTCGATCAGCTCTTCCACCAGGGCTTCGAGCTTGGCACGCGTGAGCTTGATGTTCAGGTGCTTCGGGCCTGACGCGTCGGCGGTGATGTAGGGCAGGTTCAGGTCGGTCGCGGCCGAGCTGGACAGTTCGATCTTGGCCTTTTCAGCGGCTTCCTTCAGGCGCTGCAGGGCCAGCACGTCCTTGGTCAGGTCAACGCCCTGTTCTTTCTTGAACTCGGTGACGATGTAATCGATGATGCGCTGGTCGAAGTCTTCGCCGCCCAGGAAGGTGTCGCCGTTGGTGGACAGCACTTCGAACTGCTTCTCACCATCGACGTCGGCGATTTCGATGATGGACACGTCAAACGTGCCGCCGCCCAGGTCGTACACGGCGATCTTGCGGTCGCCCTTTTCCTGCTTGTCCAGGCCGAAGGCCAGGGCCGCAGCGGTGGGCTCGTTGATGATGCGCTTGACGTCAAGGCCGGCAATGCGACCGGCGTCCTTGGTGGCCTGACGCTGGGCGTCGTTGAAGTAGGCCGGCACCGTGATCACGGCTTCGGTCACGGGCTCGCCCAGGTAGTCCTCGGCGGTCTTCTTCATCTTGCGCAGGATGTCGGCGCTGACCTGCTGGGCCGAGATCTGCTTGCCGCGCACTTCCACCCAGGCGTCGCCGTTGTCGGCGGCCACGATGGCGTAGGGCATGAGGTCGATGTCTTTCTGGACTTCTTTCTCGGTGAACTTGCGGCCGATCAGGCGCTTGATCGCGTAGAGCGTGTTCTTGGGGTTGGTCACGGCCTGGCGCTTGGCGGACGCGCCGACCAGCACCTCACCGTCTTCCTGGTAGGCCACGATCGACGGCGTGGTGCGCGCACCTTCCGAGTTCTCGATCACCTTGGTGGTGTTGCCTTCCATGATGGACACGCACGAGTTGGTGGTGCCCAGGTCGATGCCGATGATTTTTCCCATTTGTGTGCTCCGGTTCTGAAAAGTGAATGTTGAAAAGGGTGTGGATGCGGTGTGCATCCCTTGTGGAAGATGTGTGGATAACTTAGCCGTTTTTCAAGGGCGGGGCCGCACAAATGCCGTTATTTGGGTGCGGCCACGGTGACCAGGGCCGGACGCAGCACGCGATCGGCGATCAGGTAGCCTTTTTGCAGCACGGCGACCACGGTGTTGGCCTCCTGCTCGGCGGGCACCATGCTGATGGCCTGGTGCTGGTGGGGGTCGAATTTGCTGCCGGTGGCCGGGGCGATTTCCAGCACCTTGTGGCGCTCCAGCGCGCTTTTCAACTGCTTGAGCGTGGCTTCGGAGCCTTCGCGCAGCTGCTCGCGCGTGGCTTCCTGGATGCCGAGACCGGCTTCCAGGCTGTCGGCGACGGCCAGCAGGCTCTCGGCAAAACTTTCCACCGCGAACTTGCGCGCCTTGCTGATGTCGTCCTCGGCGCGGCGGCGGGCGTTTTCGGCCTCGGCCTTGGCACGCAGGAACTGGTCTGCAAGGTCGGCGTTTTTTGCCTTGAGTTCGGTGACTTCGTTGGTCAGGGCGGCCAGCGCATCGGCTTCGGCCACGGCCGCCGCGGCGAGGGCTTCTTCCGCGTTGAGGGGGGAGGTGTGCTCGGGGGTGGCGGTGGGGTTCGGTGGTTGGATCATGTCGATGAAGAATGGTCGTGAAATCGATGGCAAAGCTGGCCGTGCGCGGTAATTCGGGGCGGTCTGGCCGGATTCAAGGGGGCTGGCGGCAAAAGGGCCCGATGCGGGTGAAAATTGGCGTTTTTCACAGAGACAAGTCCATGAAACTCTTTCGCCACGGCCCACAGGGTGCCGAAAAACCCGGTCTGATCGACGCCAACGGTGCGCTGCGCGACCTCTCGGGCGTGGTGCCGGACATCGGTCCGGCCACCCTGGGGGTCGATTTTATGTCGCGGCTGGCGGCGCTGGATGCAACGACCTTGCCGCAGCTGCCGGCCAACACCCGCCTGGGCCCCTGCGTGGGGGCTGTGGGCAATGTCGTGTGCATCGGTCTGAACTACGCCGACCACGCCGCCGAAGCCGGCCTGAAGGCCCCCGGCCAGCCGATCGTGTTCAACAAGCACAACGGCGCCATCAGCGGGCCGACGGACGATGTCTGGCTGGCGCCCGGCTCGCAGAAGCTGGACTGGGAGGTGGAACTGGGCATCGTGATCGGCGAGCGCGCTTTCCATGTGAGCGAAGCGGATGCGCTGAACCATGTGGCCGGGTTCTGCCTCGTGAACGACGTGTCCGAACGGGCATACCAGATCGAATACGAGGGCCAGTGGACCAAGGGCAAGAGCTACCCGACCCACTGCCCCATCGGCCCCTGGCTGGTGACACCCGACGAACTGGGCGACGAGCAGGATGTGGACCTGTGGCTGGACGTGAACGGCGTGCGGCGCCAGACCGGCAGCACGCGCACCATGATTTTTGGCGTGAAGACCATCGTGAGCTATCTCTCCCGTTTCATGGCGTTGATGCCTGGCGACGTGATCCCGACCGGTACGCCGCCCGGCGTTGGCATGGGCCAGAAGCCGCCGGTCTACCTGAAGGCGGGCGACGTGATCACGCTGGGCGGGCGCGGGCTGGGCGAGCAGCGCCAGGTGGTCAGGGACACCCCCCTGCGCCGCTGACGCGACCGCCCCCGGCGGGGGACCACACCCGTGGCCCGGCAAAGCCGGTTCCACGGTGTGCTGGAAGGGTGCCCCCTTCTCCGGCTGACGGTTCAGGCTGCGTGTGCCGCCGCCCGCGCCAGCTGGTGCGACCACTTGCTGGCGAACTGCTGCACGTCGTGCATGCGGCGGGCCAGGTCGGCGCCCTGGCTGGTGAGCCGGTAGCCGTCGCCACCGTGGTCCACCAGATGGGCTGCGCGCAGTTCCTTCAGGCGGGTGTTGAGCGTGTTGGGGGTGACGCCTCCCACGCTGTCCTGCAGCAGGCGAAAGGTCTGGGGGTGGCCATCGCTCAGAGCCCAGATCACACGCATGGCGTAGCGCGATTCCAGCAGATCAAAGAGCTGGATCACTGCGGTTGGGTCTTTGGCACTCATGTTGTGTCTCCTGGTGCAGCCCTCTGTGACGGGGCTTGAGAAACACTATACGGCGCCTGCTAGCAGTTTGCTAGCTGTGTGCACTGCAGCAATGTGGCGCAATGTCCAAGGCTCCGGATATACCCGGATTGCGCTAGCGTGGGGGCTACCGCAGATACACCTTGCGCAGCAGGGTATTGAGCGTCTCCAGCTCGGCGGGCGTCAGGGCGTGGGAGACGTCGTGCTCCAGCCGCGTGGCGGTGGTCTGGGCCTGTTTCTGCAGGCGCTTGCCCTCGGCCGAAAGGTGCAGCCCCTGCGCTCGGCGGTCGGAGGGGTGGGGCTTGCGCACGATCAGGCCGCGTTTGTCCAGGCTTTTGATCATGCCCACCAGGTTGGGCGGCAGGATGTCGAGTTCCGCGCACAACTGGCGCGAAGTCACACCCGGGTTGTGGGCGATGAGCGTGAGCACCGAAAAATCCACCGGGCGCAGGCCAAAGGGCTCCATGCGACGCAGGAACACGGTGATCACCGCCAGCGCGGCGCGCCGGGCGTTGTAGCCGAGCAGGGTTTCGAGGTAGCTGGTGTCCAGGCCCGAAGAGGGCTCGGGCGTGTCGACGGACGGACTCACCGGATCGGTGCCAGCGGTTTTGCGGGGCGCACGGGGACGGCGCAGGGTGTTGGCGACGGAAGGTTCAGACATGGCTGGCAAGCATAGCGCGAGCGCAAAGTTCGTCCTTGACAGGGGTCATGCCGTGCCCAGGCTGGCGTCGAGCATGGCCAGGCGCATGTCGAACTCGGGCCAGACCCAGCGCCAGAAACCGGTCTGTGCGGCTTGCCAGCGCAGCGCGTCGGCCCCGGCGGTGGCGCCGATGCGGGCCCAGGCCCAGGCCATCAGGAGCATGGCCACGGCACGCAGGAAGTCGTCGGCCAGCCAGTGGGCCAGGTCGGCGGGGGCGTCTTTGGCGGCGGCGCGCGGCAGCAGACGCTCGCGCAGGAAGGTTGTGAATCGGGCGAATTGTGCCTTCACGCGCGCGGCTTGCGCGTCTTCGCCCAGCTCGCTGCCGATGTCGGTCAGCAGCTGCAGCAGCGCTCCACCGCCGTCCGGCAGGGTCTTGCGCAGCAGCAGGTCGATCGCCTGGATTTCGTTCGTGCCTTCGTAGATCATGGCCACGCGCGAATCGCGCACGATCTGCTCGATGCCCCATTCGCGCACGAAGCCGTGGCCGCCGAAGACCTGCAGGCAGGCGCTGGCACCGTGGAAGGCCTGGTCGGTCCAGGCCGCCTTGAGCACCGGCGTGACCAGCGTGCACCAGCGGCTGGCGAGGTCGCGGCGGGCGGCGTCGCCGTGGTGTTTGAGGATGTCGAGTTCCAGCGCGGTGCGGTAGGCCACGACCCGGCCGGCGTCGATCCAGGCACGTTGGGCGTCAAGGATGCGGCGCATCGCCGGGTGTTGTTCGATCAGGTCCGCCTCGCCGGCCTTGGCCGATCCGCCGGGTGCGCGCATCTGGCGGCGTTCCTTCGCATACGCGTCGGCCTTCTGCCAGGCCGCGTCGAGCAGGCCGATGCCCTGCAGGCCCACATGCAGGCGGGCAGCGTTCATCATCACGAACATGGCGTTCAGGCCCTTGCCGGGTTCGCCGACGATCCAGCCAGGGGCTTCGTCGAAGCGCATCACGCAGGTGGGGCTGCCGTGCAGGCCCATCTTTTCTTCGATGCGTTCGCAGACCACCGCGCTTCTGGAGCCGTCTTCGTAGAACTTCGGCACCAGGAACAGCGACAGGCCTTTCGGGCCGGGTGGGCTGTCGGGCAGGCGCGCGAGCACCAGGTGCACGATGTTGTCGGTCAGGTCGTGTTCGCCGCCGGAGATGAAGATCTTGGTGCCGCTCAGCGAGAAGCGGCCATCGGCCAGGGGCACGGCCTTCGTGCGAATCAGGCCGAGGTCGGAGCCGGCGTGCGGTTCGGTCAGGCACATGGTGGCCAGCCACTCGCCGGTGGCCACCTTCTCCAGGTAGCGCGCCTTCAGCTCGGGCGAGGCATGGTGTTTGATGCACTCATAGGCCCCGTGCAGCAGGCCGGGCGCCATGGTCCAGCCGTGGTTGGCGGCGCTCAGGTTCTCGTACAGCATGGCCTCCAGCGCGGCGGGCAGGCCCTGGCCACCGTCTTCGGTGGCGCAGGCCAGCGACGGCCAGCCGGCCTGCCAGAAGGCCTGGTAGGCGTCGCGAAAACCCGGTGGCATGGTGACGGCGCCGGCCTGCCATTGCGCACCGACCTCGTCGCCCTCGCGGCTGAGCGGCGCGATCACCTCGCCCACGAACTTGCCGGCCTCGTCGGTCACCTGCACCAGCAGGT
The DNA here is from genome assembly GCF_048590325.1 of Hydrogenophaga sp. ZJX-1. Taxonomy (NCBI): domain Bacteria; kingdom Pseudomonadati; phylum Pseudomonadota; class Betaproteobacteria; order Burkholderiales; family Comamonadaceae; genus Hydrogenophaga; species Hydrogenophaga sp. ZJX-1. Next base: position 178,149 of record NZ_JBMBRA010000004.1, on the reverse strand, counting down.
CTTCGTCGAAGTCGGCGTAGGCGGGCAGGGCGGCGAATTGCTGCGGCGCCTGCAGCACGTTCTGCAGGATGAAGCGTTGTTCGGCGGGCTGGGGCTGGTAGGCGTTCATGGCTCTGGTTTTTTTGGGGGGTGTCAGCGGGAGCGGGTTTCCTGCGCGGCCTTGTCGGGCGAACCTTCGAGGCCGGCCAGCAAGGCCTTGCTGTTGCCGGGGATGACCATCTGGAACTTGTTGTCCACGGTGGTGTATTCGTAGTAGCCCATGCGTGCGATGGGCTGCATCTTGAGCACGTCGACCATGCCGTTGCCATCGATGTAGGCGTCGTCGATGTGGATAGCGACCACGCGACCGAACACCACGTCCACCGTGCCCATCGGCGGGCGGCCGGGGAAACGCAGGGTGTTGAGGTACTCGCACTCGAACTGGATCGGCGAGCCTTTCACGCGCTTGGGCCTGACCAGCCGGCTCTCCAGTTTTTCCAGCCCGGCGCGTTGAAATTCGTCCACGCCGTGCGGGAGCTCCTCGGCGCTGATGTTGACCGCCTCGCGCAGCGCATACGTCGCCATGTTCCAGACGAACTGGCCCATCTGCTCGGCGTTGCGCACCGAGTCCTTGCGCTCGCCCTGCGTGCTCTGGTTGGCACTGAACATGACGATGGGCGGGTCGAAGGTCACGTTCTGGAACTGGCTGTAGGGCGCGAGGTTGTCGCGCCCCTGCGCGTCCACCGTGGAGATCCAGCCGATGGGGCGCGGGATCACGCAGGACTTGAACGGGTCGTGCGGCAAGCCGTGAGGCGTCTGGCCAGGTTCGTAGTACATCCGGAATTCCGTTCGGTGGACGTGCAGGCGTCAGCGGCAGGCAAAGCTGGACGCGTCTTCCACCGGCCCCGAGCCCTTGTAGGTCGCGACCGTGGGGTAGGCGCACAGCGGCCGGCTGAGGTTGGCCGCCCAGCTTGAGGGCAGCTCCTTGTTCTCACCGCCGGGGTTGCCCGCGCCGCGCGCGGTGGCCTTCACGGCCTGCGGCGCCTCGCCCTGCTCAACCCACTTCACCAGCGGGGAGAGCAGATCGAACTGGTCCGTGGATGGGCCACCGCTGCAGTGCGCCATGCCCGGCACCGGGAAGAAGCGAGCGAAGCTGTCGGCCTTGCCGCCCAGTGCCTGGTCGAGGCGCAGCAGCCACTGGCGCGTGTCCTCGGCCGAGAAGATCGCATCGGCCACGCCGTGGTAGATGACCATCTTGGCACCCCGGTCCTTGAGCTTCGCGAGATTGACCGGGTTCTCGTTGCCGGGTGGCGTCATCAGCGACAGGCCCGACTCGCGGTACACGTCGCTGGTGGCGCTGAACATGGGCAGGCGCGCATGGATGTCGACCTTGAGCGGGTCGAACATGCCCGGTGGCACGCTGAACACGGTGCCTACCGACAGCGGATCCAGCGCCACCGAGTTGGTGAACTTCCAGGTGGCCCAGTTGTCGCCGGCCAGGCCGGGGTCGAGCGGGAAAGCCGAGTAGATCGCCTGGCCCGACGGCGTGCGGCCACCGGCGGACACGCGGGCCAGCACCTCCTTCTGCGCTGCGCTCAGGCACTGGCCGTTGCGCTCGCCCTTGCAGGTGGGCACGTCGGTCTTGAGGTTGAATGCCGTCTGGCAGGCCTGCGTGGCCTGGACCAGACCGTCCTTGGCGCCATCCAGCGCGTCGCACTTGCCGAGCATGGTGTCGGCCACCAACTGGCGCTCGGCCTTGGTGAAGGCGCCGCTCAGGTCGGGGATCCTGGCGGTGGGCACCAGCGGGTGCTGGGTGGTCGCGCCGGGAACGGCCAGCGGCGCCCACTGCTGCGCGCCCCAGAGCTGGGCGAGCGCGGCGTTGGGCAGGCGGTAGCCGGGCGCGCCGACGAGGTAGCCATCGTAGGCCTGGCCGCGCGCGGCCTCGACCATGGCGTGGCGTCCGCCGTTGGAGCAGCCACCCAGGTAGGAGCGGTCCGGCCCCTTGCCGTAGGCCGTGGCGATCAGCGCCTTGGCCATGGGCGTGAGCTTGGCCACGGCCTGGTAGCCGTAGTCCAGACGCGACTGGGGCTCAAGGCCGAAGTAGGGCGTCTGCGGACCCGCGTGACCCGCGTCGGAACTGATGACGGCAAAACCCTGCATCAGCGCGCCGGTCAACGGGCCGCCGCCCAGCGCGCCCTCGGCCGTTTTCACAGAGCCGTCCAGGCCGCCGTTGGCCTGGTAGTAGAAGCGCCCGTTCCAGGCCTTGGGCAGACGCATCTCGAAGCCGATCGCATAGTCGCGCCCATCGCTGCCCTTGCGCTTGTGCATGGCCCCTTTGACGAGACAGTGTTCGGCCACCGGCGCGTTCGCCAGCGTGAGTGCGCCCGCCGGCTGGACGGTGGCCGATTCGATGCGGGTCTGGTCGTGGTGGAAGCCGGCCGCCAGGGTTTCGCATTGCCGCAGGAGCGCTTCTCTGGCGGCGCCGGTCGGGCCAGCTTTGGGTGTCGGTCCCATCTGGGAGCAGGCGGTCAGCGCCAGCGCGGGGATGACCGCCAGGGCCTTGGCGTTCCGAAGGCCAAGACTGGCCAGCAGGGTGGAACCGGCGGACGCCTGGACGAACTGACGACGTTGGACGCGCATGCATGTCTCCTGGTGGTTGTTGAAAAGCCGGGCCCTTCTGCGAGGGCCTTGGCACTAGGTGCACAGGGCCCGGATGTCGGGCGGAATCGGGATGGCCTTGATGCGGTCCGGGTTCTGCGGGTCGCGCATGCAGAAGGCGCGGGTCTCTTCGCCTTCGCACAGCACGGTGTCGCCGCGCATGACGACGTGCTTGTGGATCAGCACCTTTTCGCGCCATTCGGTCACGCTGGTGTGGATCTGCAGGCGTTCGCCGTAGGTGGCGGGCTTCATGAACTTGGTGTGGATCTCCAGCAGGGGCGTGCCGATGATCCCGGTGGTCTTCTGCAGTTCACGCCAGGGCGGCACGCCGCACTGCACGAAGAAGTTCAGCGAGGACGCGTCCATCCACTTCGAGAAATTGGGAAAGAAGACGATGCCGGCGGGATCGCAGTCGCCGAACATCACCTCGACTTCATAGACAACGGTTTTGGACATGGGATCTTTCAGCGAGGTGCCATGCGCAGGGCGCCGTCCAGACGAATGACTTCGCCGTTGAGATGGCCATTGCCCACGATGTGGGCAGCGAGTTGTGCGAACTCCTCGGGCTTGCCCAGGCGTTGCGGGAACGGAATGCTCGCGGCCAGCGATTGCTGCACCGGCTCGGGCAGCGTCTTCATCAGTGGCGTGAGGAACAGGCCCGGGGCGATGGTGCAGACGCGGATGCCGTGCTGCGCGAGGTCGCGCGCCATCGGCAGCGTCATGCCGGCCACACCGGCCTTGGATGCGCTGTAGGCCTGTTGGCCGACCTGGCCGTCGAACGCGGCGACGCTGGCGGTGAACACCATCACGCCGCGTTCGCCGTCCTCCATCGGGTCGAGCCTGGCGCAGGCCGCGGCGAACAGGCGGGCCGCGTTGTAGGTGCCGATCAGGTTGACGTTGATGACCCGCGTGAAGTCTTCCAGCGGGGCGGCGTTGCCGTCCTTGCCGACCACGCGCTTGGCGCTGCCGATGCCGGCGATCTGCATCAGGATGCGGGCCGGGCCATGGGCCGCGGCGGCGGTGTCGATGGCGGCCTGCATGCTCTCCGGGTTGCTCACATCGCACTGGCAGGCCACGCCGCCGATCTCGGCCGCGACGCGTTGCGCGTTCTCCAGATTCAGGTCGAGCACCGCGACCTTGGCGCCCAGGCGGGCGAGTTCGCGGGCGGTGGCCTCACCGAGGCCGGAGCCCCCGCCCGTGACGAGGGCGGCTTGTCCTTGGATGTTCATGTCAGTTTCCTTCCAGGTTCTCAATGAGGAGGGCAATGCCCTGGCCACCGCCGACGCAGGCGCTGGAGATGCCGTACTTCTTGCCGCTGCGCTGCAGTTCGCGCGCCAGCGTGAGCGTGAGCCGCACGCCGGTCGCAGCGAGCGGATGGCCGAGCGCGATGGCGCCGCCGTTGACGTTCAGCTTCGTGAGGTCCAGGCCGAGTTCGCGGCCCACGGCCAGCGTCTGCGCGCCCTGGGCTTCGTTGATCTCGAAGCGGGCGATGTCGTCGAGCTTCAGGCCGGTGCGTTCCAGCAGCAGGCGGATGGCCGGCGCCGGGCCAATGCCCATGATCTCGGGCGGCACGCCCACGGCGGCGGCGGCCACCACGCGCGCCAGTGGCCGTTTGCCCTGGGCCTTGGCGTAAGCACCGGAGGCGACCACACAGGCAGCGGCCGCATCGACCAAAGCAGCGCTGTTGCCACCGGTCTGCACGCCACCCTCGTACACAGGTTTGAGTTTGGCCAACACCTCGGGCGGTGAGATGCGCGCGTGGGTGTCGGTCGCCACTTCGGTGACTTTGCCCTGCAGCCGGATGCCACGTGGCTTGTAGCCGTCCAGCTCGAACTTCTCGCTGACCACCGGCACGATTTCGCCCGCCAGGAAACCGCTCTCTTGCGCAGCCACGGCCTTGGCGAACGAGGCCGAGGCAAACGCATCGACCTCTTCGCGCGTGATGCCGTATTTCTTGGCCAGGTTCTCGGCGGTCTGGATCATGTTGATGCCGGCCGCCGGGTCTTTCAGGGCTTCCCACATGTAGTCCTTGAAGCCCACCGGTGCGCCGAGCTTGAAGCCGGTGCGGTGGTCAAACGCGGCGATGGGGTTGCGCGTCATGCTCTCGGTGCCCACCACCAGCGCGGCCTCGCAGGCGCCGCCCTGGATGTGTTCACCGGCCTGGCGGAACAGCTCGAAGCCGGTGCCGCAAATGCGTTGCGCCATGATCGCCGGCACGTCCACCGGAACGCCGGCGTAGAGGCCGATGTGGCGCGGCAGGAAGAACTGGTCGAAGTCGCCGGGCGCCATGTTGCCCGTGACCACCGAGCCGATGTGATCGCCCGGCACGCCCGCGCGCGCCAAAGCTTCGCGGGCGGCCTTGATGCCCAGGTCCGTCGGAGAGATGTGACCCAGCGCGCCGCAGTAGTCCACCATCGGCGTGCGCACGCCGTCCAGGATGAACACGTCGGCAAACGCGTTGAAGAAGCCTTTTTGTGCCATGGTGGGTGTCTCCTCAGACTTGAGGTTTGATGATGTAGCGCAGGCCTTCAGCGTGCAGCTTGGCCACCGTGTCGGCGCGGTGCGTCAGCACGGCGCGCTGGTTGATCGATCCCTTGTCGGTGACTTCGCCGCGGTCGATGGTGGGTGGGTCGGCCAGCAGGCACATGCGGGCGATGCGGTTGGCGCTGCCGGTGGCGGTCTTGGCCAGTTCGTTCACGATCAACTGGAACTGCGCCAGCACGGCGGGGTGGTCGAGCACGTCGTGCAGGGAGGCGTCCGCGGGCAGATCGCTGAGGTTGCGCACCGCCGCGGTGGGGAACACCATGGCCCCGACCTCCTTCAGGTTGATGCCGGTGAGCACCACGTCCTGGATGTAGGGCGCGCCGGCCGCGATGATCTTGCCGCGCAGCGGGCCGACGCTCACGAAGGTGCCGGTGGCGAGCTTGAAGTCTTCGGCGATGCGGCCGTCGAACTTCAGACCCTGGTGCACGTCGGTTTCGTCGATCCACTTCACCGCATCGCCGGTCTTGAAGAAGCCTTCTTCGTCAAAGGCCTCGGCCGTTTCATCGGGCTGACGCCAGTAGCCGGGCGTGATGTTGGGGCCGCGGTAACGCACCTCGGTCTTGCCCTGCATGTCCACCAGCTTGAGTTCCAGGCCGGGCGTGGGCAAGCCGAGGTCGCCGGCCTTCACGTTGGGGTTGGTCACGAAGATGCCGAAGGGACCGGACTCGGTCATGCCCAGGCCGGTGGTCATGACGATGCGTTCGCCGATCTCGCGCTCCTGACTCTGAAACAGGCTGTCCCAGATCGGTTGCGCCAGCGCAGCACCGGCGTAGAAGAACATGTTGACCTTGGACAGCAGCGTCTTGCGCAACAGGTCGTCGGTCTGCATCGCGTTGGCGATGGCTTCGAAACCCGTCGGCACGTTGAAGTACACCGTGGGCGCGATCTCGCGCAGGTTGCGCAGCGTCTCGTTCATCAGCGCGGGCGTTGGCTTGCCGTCGTCGATGTACAGCGTGCCGCCGTGGTAGATCACCATGCCGAAGTTGTGGTTGCCGCCGAAGGTGTGGTTCCAGGGCAGCCAGTCCACCAGCACCAGCGGCTTCTCGGCCAGCACGGGCATGGACTGCGTCATCTGCTGCTGGTTGGCGCACCACAGGCGCTGCGTGTTGATCACGGCCTTGGGCATCTTGGTCGAGCCCGAGGTGAAGAGGAACTTGGCGATGGTGTCCGGCCCGGTGGCCGCCATGGCGGCGTCCACGGCGGACGTCGGTTCGGTGGCCAGCAGCGCGGCGAACGAGGTGGTGTCGCGGCCTGGCACGGTGCCTTTGGTGGTGACCAGTTCCACGCCGTCGCTCAGCGTGGCGAGCATGGCGCGGCTGTAGCGCAGCGCATCGCTGGCGAACACCAGGCCCGGCGTCAGCGTCTTCACCACGTGGTGCAGCTTGTCGAAGTCCTGGCTGATCAGCGAATAGGCGGGCGAGGTGGGGCAGTAGGCCACGCCGGCGTACAGGCAGCCCAGCGCCAGCAGCGCGTGTTCGAGGTCGTTCTCGCTCAGGATCAACACCGGTCGCTCGGCGCTCAGGCCGCGGTTCAGCAGGCCCTGGCCGATGCGGCGCGCCGCGTCCAGCGCCTGCGCGAACGTGATGTGTTGCCAGTCGCCGGTGCTGCCGTCGGCGTTCTTCACGCGGCGCGCGAACAGCGTCTGGTCCGGGCGTTCTTTCGCCCAGTGCACCAGCCGGTCGGTCAGGCGATCGGGGAAGGGCAACAACGCCTGGTCGGCGGCCAGGTAGTGCACACCGGTATCTCCGTCGCGCAAGGTGGCGCGGGTGACGCCGAATTTCAGGGGGCGGAATTTCGCTGCGGTCATGTTGTCTCCGAGGTTGTCTTTTGTCGTCTCTGCGACCTGATTCAAGGGTGGTGTCCGGCGCGCGCGCCTAACCCGGAGATGGCGAGGAACCGGCTTGGCCGGGCCTCTGGCATCGCCCCCTTTGAAAACGGCGCGGGGGTTATTCCTTGGTCACCTTCGCAGCCTTGCCTTCGAGGAAGGCTCGCACACGTTCTTTGGCTTCGGGCGCACTCTGCGCAATCGACGCCATCAGCGCTTCGGTGAACAACCCATGGTCGGCGGGCTGCTCGGCAATGCGGGGCAGGGCGTGCATGAGCGCGTAGTTGGTCATGGGCGCGTTGGTGGCGATGCGGGTGGCCAGCTCGATGGCTTTGTCCAGCGCGGTGCCGGTGGGCACGAGGTACTGCGCCAGACCGATGCGCTCGCCGTCGGCGGCGTTGTAGACACGGCCGGTGAGCATCATGTCGGTCATGCGCGCCGCGCCGATCAGCTTGGGGATGCGCACCGCGCCGCCGCCGCCCACGAAGATGCCGCGCGTGCCTTCGGGCAAGGCGTAGAAGGTGGTTTCGTCGGCCACGCGGATGTGGCAGGCGCTGGCCAGTTCCAGACCGCCGCCGACCACCGCGCCGTGCAGCGCGGCGATCACGGGTACGGTGCCTTTTTCGACGCAGTCGAGCGCGGTGTGCCACATGCGCGAGTGCATCACGCCTTCGCCCGCATCGCGCTCGCTCAGTTCCGACAGGTCCAGACCGGCGCAGAAGTGTTCGCCGCTGCCGTCGATCACTGCCGCACGAACGCTCTTGGGCAGGTTCTGGAACAGATCGCGGATCGCGAGGATCAGACCGTCGTTCAGTGCGTTGCGTTTGGCGGCGCGGTTGAGCGTGACCACGGCCACCTCGGACTGTTCGCCACGCAGGCTCAGGGTGAGATCGGGATGGGTATTGGCGTTCATGATGAAGGGAGTAACCTGCTTGTTGAGTGATGTGATTATTGTTATAACCCATAACTAAATCAAGAAAAACCCTTCGAAATAACCCCCGTGTTTACCCTTAGAAGAGAGCCACCATGGACCACCACAACCTCATCGCCATCGACATCCACACCCATGCGGAAGTGAGCTGCCGCAACCCCTTTGACAACTACGGCGAGGAGTACGACCGTGCCGCCGACAAGTACTTCGGCAGCGACCGCCGGCCGACCATCGCCGAGACGGTGGCGTACTACCGTGAACGCAAAATCGGTCTGGTGATGTTCACGGTGGACAGCGAATCGCAGCTGGGCCGCCGCCGCATCCCCAACGAGGAAATCGCCCAGGCCGCGCGCGAGAACAGCGACATGATGGTGGCCTTCGCCAGCATCGATCCGCACAAGGGCAAGATGGGCGCTCGCGAGGCCGAGCGCCTGATCCAGGAAGAGGGCATCAAGGGCTTCAAGTTCCACCCCACGGTGCAGGGCTACCACCCCTACGACAAGATGGCCTGGCCCATCTACGAGGTGATCAACGCCCACAAGCTGCCCGCGATCTTCCACACCGGCCACAGCGGCATCGGCTCGGGCATGCGCTGCGGCGGCGGCCTGCGGCTGGCGTACAGCAATCCCATGCACCTGGACGACGTGGCGATCGATTTTCCCGACATGCAGATCGTCATGGCGCACCCCAGCTTCCCCTGGCAGGACGAAGCGTTGAGCGTGGCCACCCACAAGCCCAACGTGTGGATCGATCTCTCGGGCTGGAGCCCCAAATATTTCCCCAAGCAGCTCGTGCAGTACGCCAACACGCTGCTGAAAGACCGCATCCTGTTCGGCAGCGACTACCCGCTGATCACCCCCGAGCGCTGGATGAAGGATTTCGAGGTGGCCGGCTTCAAGCCCGAGGTGATGCCGGGCATTCTGAAAGGCAACGCAGTTCGCCTGTTGGGACTGGCCTGAACCACCCTGAGGCTCCGGCCACGGCACCTGTGGTGCCGTGGCCGGATGTGCTGATGGGATGGGGGCGCTAGGGGAAAATACCCATGCAGTCCGGCTTGCTTATGGTTATAAACAATAACTAAGCGGTTGCGATGACGTAGAACGCTCGCCGCCGCTCATTGATTGAGCACCATCATCGGAGAAACGCATGACTGCATGGAAATTCAAGATCGCCACGTTGGCGCTGGCCGCCTCGGCCAGCCTGTCCGCTTTCGCGCAGGAAGTGACCCTGCGCCTGCACCAGTTCCTGCCGCCGCAGGGCACGGTGCCGGCCAAGGCGCTGACCCCCTGGGCGAAGAAGATCGAGGCCGATTCGAACGGTCGCATCAAGATCCAGATGTTCAGTTCCATGCAGCTGGGCGGCACACCGCCGCAGCTGTTTGACCAGGCGCGCGACGGCGTGGTGGACATCGTCTGGACGCTGCCGGGCTACACGCCGGGCCGATTCCCCAAGTCGGAGGTGTTCGAGCTGCCCTTCATCGCGGGCCTGTCGGCCGAGAAGACCTCCCGTGCGCTGTGGGAGTACGTGCAGAAGAACGCCATGGATGAGTACAAGGACGTCCACGTGCTGGCTGTGCACACCCACGGCCCCGGCCTGTTCCACACCAAGCAGCCGGTGGTTGGCCTGGAAAGCCTGCGTGGCATGAAGATCCGCGGTGGCACCCGTGTCGTCAACAACATGCTGGTCAAGCTCGGCGCCACGCCTGTGGGCATGCCGGTGCCGGCCGTGACCGAAGCGCTTTCCAAGGGTGTGCTCGACGGCACCACGATTCCATGGGAAGTGGCGCCTGCGCTGAAGGTGCATGAACTGGTGAAGAACCACACCACCTTTGCCGGCGACAAGGCCTTGTATGTCACGACCTTTGTGGTCGCCATGAACAAGGGCGCCTACAACAAGCTGCCAGCCGATCTCAAGAAGATCATCGATGACAACTCGGGCCTCGAATTCAGCGCGATGATTGCCCGCACGCAGGATGTGGGTGACAACGTGGGCCGCGACCTGGCTGTGAAGGCGGGCAACAAAATCACCGAACTCGACGTGGCCGAAGTGCAGCGCTGGAAGCGCACCGCTGGCGTGGTCGAGAGCGACTGGATCAACGACATGAAGGCCAAGAACATCGACGGCGCCAAGCTGGTATCCGATGCGCGCGCGATGATCGCGAAACACGCCAAATAAGCGCCGGTTCGGGTACAAGAGAAGCTGGGCCGCACAGCCTGGCTTTTCCACGCCGGGCCGATCCGCCTTGTGCCCCGTCGGAGCAGGCTGGAGCAGAACATTTTTTCAACGACAGGAGACTGCAATGCGTACCATCAAACGCCGAACCGCCTTGGCGGCCCTGGGCGCCGCCGCCAGCACCTTGTTCGCGGGCGCCGCCCTGGCCCAGCAGACCATGACCCTGCGGCTGCACCAGATGCTGCCTCCGCAGGCCACCATCCCCGCCAAGGCCATCGTGCCCTGGGCCCAGAAGGTGGAGGCCGAGTCCGGCGGCCGCATCAAGATCCAGCTGTTCCATGCCATGCAGCTGGGCGGCGCGCCTCCGCAGCTGTTTGACCAGGCACGCGATGGCGTGGTGGACATCACCTGGACCGTGCTGGGCTACACGCCGGGACGCTTCAACAAGTCCGAGGTGTTCGAGCTGCCGTTCATGAGCGGCTCGGCCGAGCAGTCCTCGCGTGCCTTCCAGGAGTACGTGGAGAAGTTCGCCGCCGACGAGTTCAAGGACGTCAAGCTCATCGCGGTGCACACCCACGGCCCGGGCCTGTTCCACACCAAGGCCCCGGTGACGGGGCTGGAGAGCCTGCGCGGCATGAAGATCCGCGGCGGCTCGCGCATCATCAACAACATGCTCACCAAGCTGGGTGCCAACCCGGTGGGCATGCCGGTGCCAGCCGTGACCGAAGCCTTGTCCAAAGGCGTGATCGACGGCACCACGATTCCCTGGGAAGTGACGCCTGCGCTCAAGGTGAGCGAGCTGGTGAAGAATCACACGACCTTCGCCGGCCAGCAGGGCCTGTACACCCAGACCTTCGCGTTCTCCATGAACCGCGCGGCCTACAACAAGCTGCCCGATGATCTGAAGAAGGTCATCGACAACAACTCGGGTGTCGAAACCGCGGCCATGTTCGGCCGGGCCATGGACGAAGGCGACAAGGTGGGCCGCGCGATCGCCGAGAAGGCCGGCAACAACATCGTGGCGCTGGACGTGGCCGAGACCCAGCGCTGGCGTCGCACCGCTGGCACCGTGGAGACCGACTGGGTCAACGAGATGAAGGGCAAGAACATCGATGGCGCCAAGCTGGCGTCGGAGGCCCGTGCACTGATTGCCAAGTACTCGAAGTGAACGCCTGAGCGGGCGCATGGGCCGTCGGGGCCTGTCGTCCGTGCGTTTCCTGATGCGCCAGCTCCACAGGGGCTGGCGTTTTTTTGGGAGCGTGCGCTTGTTCGTTCGATGGATATCAGGTTTTGTCATGCCATTCTGACATTGAACCAGTTGGTACATATCAACCCGGCATAGCTGAAAGAAGCGATCCGGTCTGGTCAACCCCCGTGATCCGGTTCAAAGTCCCGGCGCTTGCCAGACGATGGTTGCGCCACGACGCGGCCACCTGTGCCGTTGTTGAGCGGACCGCTTTTTTCATCGACCGGAGAACCCCTTGAGCTTCATGAAACGCCGAACCACCCTGGCCGCGCTGGGCGCCGCCCTGACCACCCTGATGGCGGGTAGCGCGCTGGCCCAGCAGACCGTGACGCTGCGTCTGCACCAGTTCCTGCCGCCGCAGGCCCCCATTCCCTCCAAGGCCCTGGTGCCCTGGGCCAAGAAGATCGAGGCCGAATCGGGTGGCCGCATCAAGGTGCAGCTGTTCCACGCCATGGCCATGGGCGGCACCCCGCCCCAGCTGTTTGACCAGGCGCGTGACGGTGTGGCGGACATCACCTGGACCGTGCTGGGTTACACCCCGGGCCGTTTCAACAAGTCCGAGGTGTTCGAGCTGCCTTTCATGGGCGGTGTGTCCGAACAGTCCTCGCGGGCCTTTCAGGAATACGTCGAGAAGTTCGCGGCCGACGAATTCCGCAGCGTCAAGCTGATCGCCGTGCACACGCACGGCCCTGGCCTGTTCCACACCAAGCAGCCGGTGACCGGCCTGGAGAGCCTGCGTGGCATGAAGATCCGTGGCGGCTCGCGCATCATCAACAACATGCTGGGCAAGCTGGGTGCCACGCCCGTGGGCATGCCGGTGCCGGCGGTGACCGAGGCGCTGTCCAAGGGCGTGATCGACGGCACCACGATTCCCTGGGAAGTCACGCCTTCGCTCAAGATCACCGAGCTGGTGAAGAACCACACCACGTTCGCGGGCAAGGAAGGCCTGTTCACCCAGACCTTTGCCTTCACCATGAACCGCACGGCCTACGAGAAGCTGCCGGCCGACCTGAAGAAGGTGATCGACAACAACTCGGGTGTCGAAACCGCGGCCATGTTCGGTCGCGTGATGGACGAGGCCGACAAGGTGGGCCGTGACATCGCCGTCAAGGCGGGCAACAACATCGTGGCCCTCGACGTGGCCGAGACCCAGCGCTGGCGCCGCACCGCGGGCGCGGTCGAGGCCGACTGGGTCAAGGAGATGAAGGGCAAGAACATCGACGGCGCCAAGCTGGCCTCGGAGGCCCGTGCGCTGATTGCCAAACACGCGAAGTAAGGGCTTTGTGGTGCCGACCCGGGGTGGACGCCGTCTTCTGACGGATGGCTGCTCGGGGCGATGTCCTGCCAGGGGCAGGACATCGAAAAAATTTCGGTAAGGGAAATTGATTTAACAATAAGAAATTTTGAGCTATAGTCCCGCCGCTGCGCAACAGGCGGCGGTGGAAGAAGAACCATGGGAGACAATTGGCGCTGGCCAACCCCCGTAACAAGGACCAGAAATGATTGACTGGATTTACCGGTTTGCCCGGTGGACCGCCCTGTTTGGCGGCATCGTGCTCGTGGCACTGACCCTCATGGTCGTGGCCAGCGTCGCCGGACGTGCGCTGATCGGCATCGGGCTGGGGCCCGTGCCGGGCGACTTTGAACTGGTGGAAGTCGGCGTCGGTATCGCCATCTTCTTCTTCATGCCCTGGTGCTACCTGCGCGGCGGTCACGCCACGGTGGACCTGCTCTACATGCACACGCCGCGCTGGGCGCAAAAGGCGGTGGACACCGCCAGCGACGTCCTGATGACGCTGGTCTGGCTGGTGCTGACCTGGAAGCTCTGGGAAGGCATGCTGGAGAAAAAGGAGTATCTGGAGACCACCTTCATCCTGCAGATGCCGGTGTGGTGGGCCTATGCCCTGTGTCTGGTGGGCGCCGTGATCGGCTGTGTCTGCTACGTCACCAAGACCTTGACCCGTTTTGGTCTGGGATCCGAGCCCAAGGGCTGGACGGTTGAATCCAACGCAGGGCACTGAACATCATGTCAACCGTCGAACTCGCGCTCTGGTCGTTTCCGCTCCTGTTGCTGATGATCTTCATCCGCGTGCCCATCGGGCTGTCCATGCTGGTGTGTGGACTGGGTGGTGCCTGGATGGTCTACGGATCGGTGGACCCGATCCTCAACCAGCTCAAGCAGGTGACCTACAGCACCTTCTCGAACTACAACCTGTCGGTCATTCCGCTGTTCCTGCTCATGGGGCAGTTCGCTGCGCTGGGCGGCCTGTCGCAGGCGCTGTTCAAGGCGGCCGAGGCCTGGATCGGCCACCGCAAGGGTGGCGTGGCCATGGCCGCGGTGGGCGCCTGCGCCGGCTTCGGCGCGATCTGCGGATCCTCGCTCGCCACGGCGGCGACGATGGGCCAGGTGGCCCTGCCCGAACTCAAGCGCGCGGGCTACGCCGGTGGCATCTCCACCGCCTGCCTGGCCGCTGGCGGCACGCTGGGCATCCTGATCCCGCCGTCGGTGGTGCTGGTGATCTACGCCATCCTGACCGAGCAGAACATCGCGAAGCTGTTCCTGGCCGCGTTCGTGCCCGGCATCCTGGCGGCCGTGGGCTACATGATCGTGATCGCGATCTACGCGCGCCTCAAGCCGCATGAAGTCGGCTCCATGGCGCCCATGCCCATGAAGGACCGCTGGATCGCCACCGTCAAGGTGTGGCCCGTGATGGTGATCTTCATCGCCGTGGTCGGCGGTATCTACACCGGCCTGTTCACGCCCACCGAGGGTGCGGCCATTGGCGCATTCGGTACCGGCCTCTCGGCCTGGTTCAGTGGCGGTCTCAACCGCAAGACCCTGCTCGAAGCCGTGCTGGGTACGGCGATCGCCACCGGCATGATCTTCATGATCGTGCTCGGTGCCGGCCTGTACAACACCTTCCTGGCCCTGTCGCAACTGCCGCAGGAAGCCGCGAGCATGGTGTCGGGCTGGGGCGTGAGCCCGATCCTGGTGCTGATCGCCATCCTGCTGCTGTACGTGATCCTCGGTTGTTTCATGGACTCGCTGTCCATGATCCTGCTGACGATCCCGGTGTTCTTTCCCATCGTGACCGCGCTCGACTTCGGCCTGCCGCCCGAGGAGTTCGCCATCTGGTTCGGCATCCTGGTGCTGATCGTGGTGGAGGTGGGGCTGATCACGCCGCCGGTGGGCATGAACCTGTTCGTCATCAACTCGATGGCCCGCGACACCCCGATCACGCAGACCTACCGCGCCATCCTGCCGTTCGTGACCAGCGACTTCATCCGCACCGCGATCCTGGTGGCCTTCCCCGGCATCACGCTGTTTGTGCTGCGCCTGTGAAGACCGGTTATCGAAAGCCTGCATAGCTGAAAGGGCCTGCAAGCAATTGCGGGCCCTTTTTCTTGGCGCTACATTGGTGCGGATTTTGCGATCGACACCCCATAACAGGAGACCCGCATGAACCTCAAGAGCTGGCTTTCCCGGCGCACCTTGATGGGCTCAGCCATCGCCATGGCCTGTTTCGGCCTGGCCACCCCCGCGATGGCGCAGGCCTTCCCCGGCAAAGCGCTGCGCATCGTGGTGCCGTTCGCCGCCGGTGGTGCCGGTGACCTCACCGCCCGCATCGTGGGTGCGGAGTTGACCCAGTCGCTGGGCCAGCCGGTCACCATTGAAAACCGCCCCGGCGCCGGTGGTGTGGTGGCCGCCAGCACGGTGGCGCGTGCCGAGTCCGACGGCCACACCCTGTTCCTCATGTCCAAC
Source organism: Hydrogenophaga sp. ZJX-1 (assembly GCF_048590325.1). Taxonomy (NCBI): domain Bacteria; kingdom Pseudomonadati; phylum Pseudomonadota; class Betaproteobacteria; order Burkholderiales; family Comamonadaceae; genus Hydrogenophaga; species Hydrogenophaga sp. ZJX-1. The sequence continues at coordinate 163,031 of NZ_JBMBRA010000004.1, read as the reverse complement.
GGCACCGCCGTGACCGCCAGCCTGTACAAGAATCTGCCCTACGACACGCTCAAGGACTTCACGCCCGTCTCCACACTCGGCACTTTTGATCTGGTGGTGCTGGTGCCGGCCGACTCGCCTCACAAGACCCTGGGCGATCTGGTCGCGTTCGCCAAGGCCCATCCCAGCAAGCTCAATATCGGCAGCATCAACATCGGCAGCACGCAGAATCTGGCGGCCGAGCTGTTCAAGTCCAGCGCCGACATGGAAGCGCAGATCGTGCCGTTCAATGGCACGCCGAACCTGATTGGCGCGTTGCGTGGCAAACAGGTGGATGCCGCCGTCGAGATTCTCGGCCCGGCGCTGACGCAGATCAAGGCCGGCGCCTTCCGCGCGCTCGCGGTCACCGGCCAGAAGCGTTCCACCGCGCTGCCCGAGGTGCCGACCGCCGTCGAGCTGGGCGTGAAGGGTTTTGTGGCCTCGTCGTGGAATGCATTGGCCGTGCCCTCGAAGACACCGCGTGACGTGGTGGCGCGCCTGAACAAGGACATCAACGCCGCGCTGGCGAAGCCCGACGTTCGCAAGAAGCTGGCCGACCTGAACATCGACCCCGATGGCAGCACGCCCGAGCAGGCGGCAGAACTGCTGGCCGCTGACATCAAACGCTGGGGCGCGGTGATCGAGCGCGCGAACATCCCGAAACAATGAGAGAGGACGGCTCATGGACACCTTGCCAGTGGACGCATTGCGTATTGGTCTGATCGGCTACGGAGAGGTGGGCCGCATCTTTGGCGCTGGCCTCAACGCGACCGCAGCCTGGGACCTCAAGTTTGCCGATCCGGCGCAGCGCGACGAAGCGCTGGCCCATGCCGCTGCGCAGGGCATCGAGGCCTGCGATGGCGTGGCCAGCCTGTGTGCCCGGTCCACGCTGGTGATCTCGGCCGTGACCGCATCGAACACGCTGGCCGTGGCGCAGGCCGCAGCCGCCCACATCCGGCCCGGCAGTTTTTTCCTCGATCTCAACTCGGCGTCACCCGGCACCAAGCAGCGGGCCGCTGCCCTGATCGAAGCGGCGGGCGCGCACTACGTGGAGGCCGGCGTCATGACCTCGGTGCCGCCCTATGGCATCCGCGTGCCCATGTTGCTGGGCGGTCCGCACGCGGCGCGCCTGTCGCCGGTGCTGGCCGGGCTGGGCATGGACGCGAAGGTGGCTAGCGAGCAGCTGGGCATCGCTTCGGCCACCAAGATGTGCCGCAGCGTGATGATCAAGGGACTGGAGGCGCTGGTGATCGAGAGCTACACCACGGCGCGCCACTACGGCGTGCAGGACGCCATGATCGCCACGCTGCAGGAGACATTTCCATCGATCGACTGGCAGAAGCAGGGCAGCTATTTCTTCAGCCGCGTGGCGCAGCACGGCAAGCGCCGTGCCGAAGAGATGCGCGAGGTGGCCAACACTGTGCGCGAGGCCGGCTTCGAGCCCTTCATGGCCGCGGCCATCGCCGAGAAACACGACTGGATGGCGGCGCAGTCGCGCGCCGGGCACTTCGCCGACCTGGGCCAGAACCCGCCGTGGCAGGCCTTTGCCGACCGCCTGCTGGCAGCGCGCCCCGCCGCCAACGACGCATAAATCGAACGCTTCTTCATGCTCGACATCCTGGCCATCACCGGCCCGATCTACCTTTGCATCGCGGCCGGTTACGCCAGCGTGCGCTGGAACCTGTTCACCAAGGCCGACATGCGCGTCTTCGGCAAGTTCGTGATCCAGATCGCGCTGCCCGCGCTGCTGTTCAACGCGCTGGCCTCGCGCCCGCTCGGTGAGGTGGTGCACCCGGGTTACCTGCTGGCGTTCACCGCGGGTTCGCTGGCGTTGATCGGGGGGGCGCTGTGGTTCTCTCGCACCGTGCTGCGCAAGGGCCTGACCGAGAGCGCCTATGTGGCCATGGGCATGACCTGTTCCAACAGCGGCTATGTGGGCTACCCCGTGATGCTGCTGCTGTTCGGGCCGCTGGGCGGCGTGATCCTGGCGCTCAACCTGATCGTGGAAAACCTCATCAAGCTGCCGCTGCTGTTCACGCTGGCCGACACGGGTGCCCATGAGGGCGAACGGCCTTCGCTGCTGCAGGCGCTGAAGCAGACGGGCGAGCGCCTGGTGCGCAACCCCATGATCGTGGCCATCTTTGCCGGCTTCGTGGTGGCCTTGCTGGGCTGGCAGCTGCCCGCGGTGCTCACGCGCACGGTGACCCTGTTTTCCGCCGCGAGCAGCGGCATGGCGCTGTTCATCATCGGCGGCACGCTGGTGGGCCTGCAGGTCAAGGGCATGCGCCGCCAGGTGTCGCTGATCGCGGTGGGCAAGCTGCTGCTGCACCCGCTGGCGGTGTTCACCGCCATCATGCTGTTGCCGATGCTGGGATTGCCTTCCGTTGACGGCGATCTGCGCACCGCGGCCGTGCTCTCGGCCGCCATGCCCATGCTGGGTATCTATTCCATCCTGGCGCAGCGGCACGGCTTTGAAGGCTTCACCGCCGCGGCGCTGCTGGCGACCACGGCGGCCTCCTTCTTCACGCTCAGTGCCATCCTCTGGCTGATGCGCCACAGCGCAGGCTGGCTAGCTTGATGAATTGATCGCATCCAGCGTCTGGCGGATCAGATTCAGTGTGGTCTGCTGCGTGAGCGTGGCGGGCCGCAGCGAGCTGGTGGCCAGACACAGGCGGGTGCGCAGCGGCGGCTGGATGGAGCGCGTGCGGTAGGCCGACGGCCGGATCGAGCTGGCCACCGCATTGCGCGAGAGCAGGGCGGCGCCCGCGCCGTCGGCCACCAGGTCGAGAATCGCCGAAACCCCGTCGATCTCCAGCGCCACCCGCGGACGGCACCCGATGTTGGCCATTTCGGACTCCACGTGCATGCGCAGCGCGTTGGGCCGGCTCGGGATCACCAGCAGCAACTGCGCCACCTCGGCCAGTGAAACCGGGGGCGGGGGGGGCTCTTCGGCCAGCCCGGCCGGGCGGGTTTCGACCAGCAGCAACTCTTCGTCCTGCAGCGGCGAGATCTCGATCTCCGGCGCGGGCTGGGCGTTGTAGAGCACGGCGATGTCCAGGCGTCCGGTCACCAGCCATTCCTGCATGGTGGCCGACAGGCCTTCGCTGATGGACAGGCTGGCTTCGGGCAACTGGGCGCGAAAGGCGCGTGTGAGCGGCACGGTGAGCACGCGCGCCAGGCTCGGCGGCAGGCCGATGGCCACGCGCCCGGCCAGCGCACCGCGCACCCGGCCCAGCTCCTCACGCGCCCGCTCCACCTGGTGCAGGATGCCGCGGCCGTGTTCCAGCAGCAGCTTGCCGGCTTCGGTGGGTGTGGCGCCGCGGCCGTTGCGCACCAGCAGGTTCTGCCGCAACTCCACCTCCAGCAGGCGCACCTGGCGCGAGAGGGCGGGTTGCGCCACGTCCAGTGCGAGCGAGGCTTTGGTGAAGCTGCCCAGCTCCGCGACGCGAACGAAGTATTCGAGTTGTTTGAGATCCATGACCTGTATTTCTGAGGAATAGCTCCATCATAGATATAGTTTTTTGTTCTAGCTGATAGCGCACCGGGAGGCTGGTTTCGCGGCGTGGTGAAGTTCACAATCCGCCATTCAAAGCCCCGTCCGGCATGGGCCGCAACCGCACCAGGAACCTTCCGCATGAGCCAGCAAAAGCCCCTCATCATCGACTGCCACGGCCACTACACCACGGCCCCCAAGGCGCTGGAGAACTGGCGCAACGCGCAGATCGCCGGCATCAAGGACCCGGCGGCCATGCCCAAGGTGTCGGACCTGAAGATCAGCGACGACGAACTGCGCGAGTCCATCGAGACCAACCAGCTGCGCCTGATGAAGGAACGTGGCTCGGACCTCACCATCTTCTCGCCGCGCGCCAGCTTCATGGCGCACCACATCGGCGACTTCAACATCAGCTCCACCTGGGCCGCGATCTGCAACGAGCTCTGCTACCGCGTGAGCCAGCTGTTCCCCGACAACTTCATTCCCGCGGCCATGCTGCCGCAGAGCCCCGGCGTGGACCCGGCCACCTGCATCCCCGAGCTGGAGCGCTGCGTCAAGGAATACGGCAACGTCGGCATCAACCTCAACCCCGATCCTTCGGGAGGCCACTGGACCAGCCCGCCGCTCTCCGACAAGGCCTGGTACCCCATCTACGAAAAGATGGTCGAGTACGACATCCCGGCCATGGTGCACGTGAGCACCAGCTGCAACGCCTGCTTCCACACCACCGGTGCCCACTACCTGAACGCCGACACCACGGCTTTCATGCAGTGCCTGACCAGCGACCTCTTCAAGGATTTCCCGACGCTGAAGTTCATCATCCCCCACGGCGGCGGCGCGGTGCCTTACCACTGGGGTCGTTTCCGTGGCCTGGCGCAGGAGCTGAAGAAGCCGCTGCTGAAAGACCACCTGCTGAACAACATCTTCTTCGACACCTGCGTGTACCACCAGCCGGGCATCGACCTGCTGACCAAGGTGATCCCGGTGGACAACATCCTGTTCGCCTCGGAAATGATCGGCGCCGTGCGCGGCATCGACCCCGAGACCGGTCACTACTACGACGACACCAAGCGCTACATCGAAGCCTCGACCATCGTCGTGGGCGACGACCGCTACAAGGTGTACGAAGGCAATGCCCGGCGCGTGTTCCCGCGCCTGGACGCCGCTTTGAAACAGAAAGGAATCTGACCATGTACGAACTCGGCGTCGTTTACCGCAACATCACCCGTGCCGACCGCGCTGCGGCCGACGGCCTGGCCGCGCTGGGCTCGGCCACCGTGCACGAAGCCATGGGCCGCGTCGGCCTGCTGAAGCCCTACATGCGCCCGATCCAGACCGGCGTTCAGGTCTCGGGCACGGCCATCACCGTGCTGCTGCAGCCCGGTGACAACTGGATGATGCACGTGGCCGCCGAGCAGATCCAGCCCGGCGACATCGTGGTCGCGGCCGTCACGGCCGAGTGCACGGACGGCTACTTCGGCGACCTGCTGGCCACCAGCTTCCAGGCGCGTGGTGCCCGCGGCCTGATCATCGACGCCGGCGTGCGCGACGTGAAGACGCTCAAGGAAATGAACTTCCCGGTCTGGTCCAAGGCCATCAGCAGCAAGGGCACCATCAAGGCCACGCTGGGCTCGGTGAACATCCCCATCGTGTGCGCCGGCATGCTGGTGACGCCCGGCGACGTGATCGTGGCCGACGACGATGGCGTGGTCTGCGTGCCGGCGGCGCGTGCGGCGGAAACGCTGGCGGCCGCCATCAAGCGCGAGAGTTTCGAAGGCGAGAAGCGCGACAAGCTGGCCTCGGGCGTGCTGGGCCTGGACATGTACAAGATGCGCGAACCGCTGGCCGCTGCCGGTCTGAAATACATCGATTGAGGAAGTCCCCATGAGCAAACCCACTTCAGGCGACTTCACCAAAACCGCTGGCTGGATGGACTGGTACACCGGCCCGTCCAAGCCGACCTTCAAGCTGCCGGCAGGCGCCGTGGACGCGCACTGCCACGTGTTCGGGCCCGGTGCCGAGTTCCCCTATGCGCCCGAGCGCAAGTACACGCCCTGTGATGCGAGCAAGCACGAACTGTACGCGCTGCGTGACCACCTCGGTTTTGCGCGCAACGTGGTCGTGCAGGCCACCTGCCACGGCGCCGACAACCGCGCCATGGTCGATGCGTTGGTCAACAGCGGCGGCAAGGCGCGTGGCGTGGCCACGGTCAAGCGCAGCGTGAGCGACGCCGAGATCCAGGCCATGCACGACGCCGGTGTGCGTGGCGTTCGCTTCAACTTCGTCAAGCGCCTGGTGGACTTCACGCCCAAGGACGAACTGCTGGAGATCGCTGGCCGCATCGCGAAGTGGGGCTGGCATGTGGTGATTTACTTCGAGGCGGTGGACCTGCCCGAGCTGTGGGACTTCTTCACCGCGCTGCCGACCACCGTGGTGGTGGACCACATGGGCCGGCCCGATGTGTCGTTGCCGGTCGATGGCCCGCAGTTCGCGCTGTTCGAGAAATTCATGCGCGAACACAGCAACGTGTGGAGCAAGGTCAGCTGCCCCGAGCGCCTGTCGGTCACCGGCCCGAAGGCGCTGAACGGCGAGCAGAACGCCTACACCGACGTGATCCCGTTTGCGAAACGCATCGTCGAGCAGTTCCCCGACCGCGTGCTCTGGGGCACCGACTGGCCGCACCCCAACCTCAAGGACCACATGCCCGACGACGGCCTGCTGGTCGACTTCATCCCGCACATCGCGACCACGCCCGAGTTGCAGCAGAAGCTGCTCGTGACGAACCCGATGCGTCTCTATTGGCCCGAGGAGGTCTGACATGTCCCTCGAAAAACCGTACCTCGACGTGCCCGGCACGATCATCTTTGATGCCGAGCAGAGCCGCAAAGGCTACTGGCTCAACCAGTTCTGCATGTCGCTCATGAAGGCACAAAACCGCGAGCGTTTCAAGAGCGACCAGCGCGCCTACCTCGACGAATGGCCGATGACCGAAGAGCAGAAGCAGGCCGTGCTGGCGCGCGACCTCAACTGGTGCATGCGCACCGGCGGCAACATCTACTTCCTGGCCAAGATCGGCGCCACCGACGGCAAGAGCTTTCAGCAGATGGCGGGCTCCATGACCGGCATGACCGAAACCGAATACCGCGACATGATGGTCCAGGGCGGCCGGTCCGTCGAAGGCAACCGCTACGTGGGTGAAGACGGCGACGCGCAGGCCCATCGCCAGCCACAGGGCGCCGCAGGAAAGAAAGTTTGAACATGGCCAAGATCACCGCATCCGTTTTCACATCGCACGTGCCCGCCATCGGCGCGGCCATGGACCTGGGCAAGACCCAGGAGGATTACTGGAAGCCCGTGTTCGCGGGTTACGACTTCTCCAAACAATGGATGAAGGACAACAAGCCGGACGTCATCTTCCTCGTCTTCAACGACCACGCCACGGCGTTCAGCCTGGAGATGATCCCCACCTTTGCCATCGGCACCGCGGCCGAGTTCCAGCCGGCCGACGAAGGCTGGGGCCCGCGCCCGGTGCCCACGGTCATCGGTCACCCGGACCTAGCCTCGCACATCGCGCAGAGCGTGATCCAGCAGGACTTCGACCTCACCATCGTCAACAAGATGGACGTGGACCACGGCCTGACCGTGCCGCTGTCGCTGATGTGCGGCGAGCTGGACCCGAAGAAGGACGCCTGGCCTTGCCCGGTGATCCCGTTCGCGGTCAACGTGGTGCAGTACCCGGTGCCCTCCGGCAAGCGCTGCTTCATGCTCGGCCAGGCCATCCGCAAAGCCGTGGAAAGCTACGACGAAGACCTGAACGTGCACATCTGGGGCACGGGCGGCATGAGCCACCAGCTGCAGGGCGCGCGCGCCGGCCTGATCAACCGCGAGTGGGACAACGCCTGGCTCGACAAAATGATCAACGACCCGGTGGGTTGTGCCAACACGCCGCACATCGACTACGTGCGTGAAGCCGGCAGCGAAGGCATCGAACTCGTCATGTGGCTGATCGCCCGCGGCGCCATGTCCGACATCGTCGACGGCAAGGTGCAGGGCCCGGCCCCGACCGTGAGACACCGCTTCTACCATGTGCCCGCGTCCAACACGGCCGTGGGCCACCTCATCCTGGAGAACAACTGACATGACCATCAAAGTAGCCCTCGCCGGCGCCGGCGCCTTCGGCATCAAGCACCTGGACGGCATCAAGAACATCGACGGCGTTGAAGTGGTTTCGCTGATCAGCCGCGACCTCGAAAAGACCAAGGAAGTCGCCGACAAGTACGGCATCGGCCACGTCACCACCGACCTCGCCGACAGCCTGGCGATGAAGGAAGTGGACGCCGTGATCCTCTGCACCCCGACGCAGATGCACGCCGAGCAGACGCTGGCCTGCCTGAAGGCCGGCAAACACGTGCAGGTGGAGATCCCGCTGGCCGACAACCTCAAGGGCGCTGAAGACGTGGTGGCGCTGCAGAAGCAGACCGGCCTGGTCGCGATGTGCGGCCATACCCGCCGCTTCAACCCCAGCCACCAGTACGTGCACAACAAGATCCAGGCCGGCGAATTCAACATCCAGCAGATGGATGTGCAGACCTACTTCTTCCGCCGCACCAACACCAACGCGCTGGGCCAGGCCCGCAGCTGGACCGACCACCTGCTGTGGCACCACGCCGCCCACACCGTGGACCTGTTCGCCTACCAGTGCAACAGCCCCATCGTGATGGCCAACGCCATCCAGGGCCCGATCCACCCCGTGCTGGGCATCGCCATGGACATGAGCATCCAGCTCAAGGCCGCCAACGGCGCCATCTGCACGCTGAGCCTGAGCTTCAACAACGACGGCCCGCTCGGCACCTTCTTCCGCTACATCGGCGACACCGCGACCTACATCGCGCGCTACGACGACCTGTTCACCGGCAAGGAAGAGAAGATCGACGTGAGCCAGGTGGCGGTGTCCATGAACGGCATCGAGCTGCAGGACCGCGAGTTCTTCGCCGCCATCAAGGAAGGCCGCGAGCCGAACTCCAGCGTGGGCAAGGTGTTCAATTGCTACCAGGTGCTGCACAACCTGGAACAGCAGCTGAAAGGATAAGCCCACCCCTGCGGCGCTGCGCGCCTTCCCCTCAAGGGACGACGCCAGCGGCCCGGCAAAGCCGGTTCCGCGGCGTCACTGGGTGGATCCACCTCGCGCCGGGGCATACCATTCACGGCTCCATCCTCACGGCTGGGGCCGTTTTCCATTTCAGGAGCTCACACCATGCAACAACGCCAACTCGGTCCTTTCAAAGTCTCGGCCATCGGCCTGGGCTGCATGAACATCTGCCACGCCTACGGTGCCCCCGTGTCCGAGGAGCAGGCCGAGCGCGTGCTGCTCGGCGCGCTCGACGCGGGCGTGACCCACTTCGACACCGCAGCGCTCTACGGCTTTGGCGCCAGCGAAACGCTGGTGGGCAAGGTGCTGTCGAAGCACCGCTCGAAATTCACGCTCGCCAGCAAGTGCGGCATGCAGGGCGTGCCCAACGCCGACGGTGTGAAGGTGCGCGTCATCGACGGCCGACCCGAGACCATCAAGGCGACCTGCGAAGCCGCCTTGAAGCGACTGCAGACCGATGTGATCGACCTCTACTACCTGCACCGCTGGGACAAGCAGGTGCCCATCGAAGACAGCGTGGGCGCCCTGAGCGACCTGGTGCGCGCGGGCAAGATCCAGACCATCGGCCTTTCCGAGGTGTCGGCCCCCACCTTGCGCCGTGCGCAGGCGGTGCACCCCATCACCGCCTTGCAGACCGAGTACTCGCTCTGGACGCGCAACCCCGAGATCGCCGTGCTCGACACCTGCCGCGAATTCGGCATCGCCTTCGTCGCCTTCAGCCCGGTGGGTCGCGGCTTCCTGTGCGGCGAGCTCAACGTGAGCAGCTTCGACGCCAAGGACATTCGCCGCAGCATGCCGCGTTTTGCGCCCGAGAACTACGCCGCCAACCTCACGCTGCTGCCCGGCTACCTGGCCATGGCCAACGAGGTCGGCTGTACCCCGGCGCAACTCGCCATCGCCTGGCTGCTGCACCGGGGCGAGAACATCCTGCCCATCCCGGGCACCACCAGCGTGGAGCACCTGCAGGACGACCTGGGCGCGGTGAACGTCAAGCTCGACGCTTCCGTGATGGCGCGGCTCGACGACCACATCAACCAGCACACCGTGAAGGGCGAGCGCTACAACGCGCAGGGCAACAGCGAGGTGGACACCGAGGTGTTTTGAGTCGTGATGGTGTGCCGTGCTGGTGCTGGCCTGTGCAGGGGTAAGCTATCAACAGGTCTGAAATAGAAGCAACAGGAAAGGGAGCGTCATGAAGCACATCCAGCGGTTTTTCTGGGCCTATCTGCTGGTCCTGACGGGTCTCTGGTGGTTCACCGATCCGACCGTCTGGGCCGGGCTTCCCCACTTTTTTGCCTGGCGCAGCGTCCTGATGCAGGGCAGTGGCGTGCTGGCCATCGGCGTGATGAGTGCGGCGATGGTGCTGGCCGTGCGGCCTGTGGTGTTCGAGCCCTGGCTGGGTGGGCTGGACAAGATGTACCGGCTGCACAAGTGGCTGGGCATTTCGGGCCTGGTGCTGTCCATCGGCCACTGGCTGTTGTCGGAGTCGGCCAAATGGATGGTCGGCCTGGGCTGGCTGGCGCGCCCCGAGCGCGGGCCCCGACCGACCCTGGTGGATGAACCGGTCCGGCAGTTCTTCATGGACCAGCGCGGGATGGCCGAGGGCCTGGGCGAGTGGGCGTTTTATGCGGCCGTGGCGCTGATGGCGCTGGCACTGATCAAGCGCTTCCCGTACCGGTACTTCTTCCGCACCCACCACCTGCTCGCCGTGGCCTATCTGGTGCTGGTGTGGCACTCGGTGGTGCTGCTGCAGTTCGATTACTGGAGCGGTGCGCTGGGGCCGGTGATGGCGCTGCTGATGGCCACGGGCAGCATCGCCGCCGTGATGGTGCTGGCCGGCCGCGTGGCCGTTCACCGGCAACTGGTGGGCGAGGTGGCGGCGGTCCGTCTCCATCCTGCGCTGGATGTCGTCGAGGTCGACATCGGGTTCCAGGGGCGCTGGGCGGGCCACGAGGCGGGCCAGTTCGCCTTCGTGACCTTGCACGAAAAGGAGGGCGCGCATCCCTACACCATCACGTCCGCGTGGGCCGACGATGGCCGCCTGACCTTCATCATCAAGGCCCTGGGCGACTACACCCGCACCCTGGCCGACACGGTCAAGGTGGGGGACGTGGTCAAGGTGGAGGGTCCCTACGGACGCTTCAATTTCGCGGGCCAGCAGCCGCGCCAGATCTGGGTGGGCGCGGGCATCGGCATCACGCCCTTCATCTCGCGCATGAAGGCCCTGGCCCAGGCGTCCGATGGCAAGACCATCGACCTGTTCCACACCACGGCCGTCTACGATGAGCACGCCATCGGTCTGATCGAGGCCGACGCGAAAGCCGCGGGTGTTTATCTGCACGTGTCGTGGGACGAACGCGACGGCTGGCTGACCGCGGCACGCATCGCCGAACAGGTTCCCGGATGGCGCGATGCGGACTTCTGGTTCTGCGGACCGGCCGCGTTCGGCCGCACGCTGAAGAAGGATTTCGTGGCGCTGGGTCTGGACGAGACACGCTTCCATCAGGAACTGTTCGAGATGCGGTGACGGCCGCGCTCCGGCGGCGACCTTCCCGGAACCATTCTCCCCATCCAGCGCCCCCTGCTGCCCTCGGCCGCAGGGGGCTTGCATTGCGGGAGCTTCAGCGGGCGCTCAGGAAGTCGCCCACCTCCAGCAGGATCAGCTCGTTGTCGTCGGCCTTGTTCGGCTCGCGGCTGCTGGAGAACGGCAGGTTGTTGTCGTTGCCGACCACGATGTGCGTCGCGTCCACCACGTCAACGTTCTCGATCGTGAAGAAGGGGAAGGTGAGCACGCCGTTGGTCAAGGGCTTGCGCGAGAGCTTGGCCGGATCGGCGATGGCCATCAGGTCGATGTGGCCGATCTTGCGCAGCGGGCCACCCACGTTGGCGTCGCTCAACTCGACCTTGACGATGCGTTTGAATTTCGCCAGATCGTGGAAGCAGTCCGTGCGCTTCTGGCCTTCCGGGCAGGCCTTGTCGACCGTGCCTTCGCCGTTGTCGCGTTCGATGATCAGGCCCGTCGTCGCGTCGATCATGTTGAAGTCGCCGATGGCGTGGTGGTTGGCGTCGAGCACGTACTTCCAGTGGCGGCCGGTCCATTGCTCGGTCTTCACGTCGAACTCCAGCACGCGCAGGTACTGCTTGCCGTCCAGCATCTCGGGGGCCTTGGTGGCTTCGTCCCACAGCGCGCCTTCGAGCAGGGCGTAGAGCTTGCTGCCGTCGGGCGATGAGGCCAGGCCCTCGTAGCCCTTGGAGCGGCGCGACTGGAACTTCAGTTCGCCGTTCGGCGCGCCCGGGGTGATGACCGAAGGATGGTCCGGCGAGACGATGGTCTTGCCGTCCACCTTCGTTTCATGGACGGCCCGTACCCGGCCCTTCATGTCGGCCTTGATCAGGTACGGGCCAAACTCGTCGCCGATCCAGAAGTGCCCGCCAGCGATCTGGAAGCCTTCGGTGTCGAAATCGGAGCCGGTGAGGTAACGCTGCTTCGTGCCCTCGTGGACGATGCGGAACGGCACCTTCTTGTCGGGGTCGTGCAGGAACACGGTCTCCAGGCGCTTGAACTGGCCGCTCTTGAAATCCACCGTGTAGCGGTTGAGGAACAGCGCGAAGTCGGGCGAGTTGGCCTTGGAGCCGGCGCCGTTGTCGGTCAGCAGCCAGAAGCTGCCGTCGGCCAGGCGCTTGATGCCCGAGTGGCCCTGCACGGGCTGGCCCTTGAACGGCAGCGACACGCCGGTGGGGCGGCCGGCGGACTTGCCTTCAACGCCGCCGATCTTGTCGACCCGCTGGCCGGTGGTGAACTTGCCGCTGACCTGCAGGTCGGCCGGAGCGTCCTTTGGGGCGGCGATGAAGGTCTTCGCAGGCAGCACGGCGTGGCCCGCGAGGACGGCGGGAAAGGCGGTCTGGGCCTGGGCGCTCAGCGGCAGGCTGGCGAGGGCGAGCAGGGTGGCGCTCAGGCTGAAGGACAAGGCGGGGAAACGGCGCATGGTCGGGGCTCTCGGTCGTCGGTGGTGGGGAACGCCTGCAACGTTGCAGGCGGCCGCGCCACTGTGCCGCGCGTGTTTGACGCGACGGCGACGGTCCGATGGCAACGCCGTGACAGGCGCCCCAGAGCTGTGCCGATCTCTTCTTATTTCCATCACACCGGAGCGCTGCCCGTGCCGCATGAGGCAGCGCAGCCCAAGGGCACCGCCGGGCCGGCTTTGCCGGACGGCCAGTGCCGCCCCCCTTGAGGGGGGTGACGCGAAGCGGCGAGGGGGGAGTTTCCTTTCAAGCGCCGCCGCGGAACAGCGAGAAACCCCAGGCCGTGAACTTGAACGGCAGGTGGTAGTGCTGGGCCGTGTCGGTGATGTGGAAGCGGTAGGGCACCACCTCCAGAAACGCCGGGTCGGACACGGCCCCGCCCTGGCCCCGGTAGAAGGCGCCCACCTCGAACCGCACCTCGTAACCGCCGGCCGTGATGGCTTCGCTCATCAGCGCCGGGTCGGCCAGCAGGCCGTTGCCGCCCACGGCGCCCTCGGCGATCAGCGGGCCGTGCGGCAGGCCGTCAGGCCCCAGGCGCTGCACCGCCACGCGCAGGCCGGTTGCGACACGGCCACTGGCCACGTCCACACAGTGAATGGAGAGTCCACCGTTCATGCCGGGCTCAGTTCAGACGCGCGCCCGAGGCCTTCACCTCCGGCGCCCACTCGGTGACCTGGTCGCTGACGAACTTGGTGAACTCGGCCGGGCTCATCTTCTCCACCGCGACACCGAGATCGGCCAGGCGCTGGGCCACGTCGGGGCGCGACACCACATCGGCCACGGCGGCGTTCACCTTGTCCACCACGTCTTTCGGCGTGCCGGCCGGCGCCGAGATGCCGAGGAAGTTTTCGGCCAGCAGCTTGGGGTAACCGGCCTCGACCACGGACGGCACGCCGGGCGACATCGGCGCACGGGCGCGCGAGGTGACGGCGATGCCGACCAGCTTGCCGTCTTTCATGTAGGGCACGTTCTGCGTCAGCGTGTCCACCGCAAACTGCAGCTGGCCGCCGAGCAGGTCGGTGTGCATGGGCGACGAGCCTTTGTAGGGCACGTGTTCCATCTTCAGCTTGTACTGGTTCTTGAACATCTCGCCCACGATGTGGCCGATGGAGCCCACGCCGCCGCTGCCGTAGTTGACCGGCGTCGTCTGCGCGCTGATCCACTTCACGAGCTCGGGCATGGTCTTGACTGGCACCGAAGGGTGCACGACGAACACGTTGGGTACCGAGCCGATGTGCGCGATGTGGGTGAAGCTCTTGACCGGGTCGTAGGGCGCCTTGTCCATCATGAAGGGCGAGATGCTCATGGGCGCGGTGTTCGACAGCAGCAGGGTGTAGCCGTCGGGCGCGGCCTTGGCCACCTCGTTGGCGCCGATGGTGCTGCCGGCTCCCGGCTTGTTCTCGACGATCACGGTCTGTCCCAGCTTCTCCTGCAGGCCGGGCTGCAACAGACGTGCCACGATGTCCGACGAACCGCCGGGTGCGAAGGTGACGACGATCTTGATCGGCTTGGTCGGCCAGGACTGGGCGTGGGCGGTGGCTGCCGCGAAGGGCAGCAGGGCGCTGGCGGCGAGGAGGATGCGGCGGGTGGGTTTCATGGCTGGGTTCCTGCAAGGGTGGAGACGGCGGGGCGAGACGAAAGGGGGGCGCCGGGCTGGACCACACGGGCCAGCCGTCCGCGCATGACTTCGCAGATCTGCTGCAAGGCGGCCTGGCGTTCGGTGGCTTCGTCGTGGGCCAGGCGCTGTTCGAAGGACTCGAACACCGAGGCCAGCGTGTCGTGCAGCCGCAGCGCGGCGATGAAGGGGTAGCCGAAGCGCGCGCGGTAGCGCTGGTTGAGCGCGGCCATGCGTTGCACGGTGGCGGCGTCCAGGCTCAGCAGGCCCAGGCGGGCCTGTTCGTTTTGCGAGTCCGTGGTCATGGTGCCCGCCTGGGCCTCCTGGCCCGCGAGTTCGGGGTGGGCGCACAGCAGCGCCCGTTGCAGCGCCTCGTCGGCGCCGTGGATCACGCGGGCCATGGCGTCGAACAGGGCGGACTGGCTGGCGAACGGGCGCAGCGACCACGCGCGCTCCGCGACCCAGGGCGAGTGCTCGACCACCGAGCCCAGAAGCGCATTGAACGCGGCTTCGTCCAGCGAATGGAGCTCGGTGATCGTCAAGGGTGTGGTGGGCTTGGAGGACATCTTGGGCCGCAGTTTGAGCTCGCTTTGCGTTGCCGTCCATCGCATAATTTGCTGTCATTTGTTCGAATAAACAGCACGATGAGCAACCTCAACAGTCCCCTGCATCCGAAAGCGCTGCGCTATGTGGCGGCCGTGGCCCAGCTGGGATCGGTCCAGGCCGCCGCGCGCGAGGTGTCGATATCCGCCTCGGCCATCGACCGCCAGATCCTGATCCTGGAGGAAGACCTGGGCGTGCCGCTGTTCGAGCGCCTGCCGCGCGGCATGCGGCTCACGGCGGCGGGCGAGCTGCTGCTGGCGCTGTCGCAGCGCTGGAAGGCCGACCTCAACCGCACGCTGTCCGACATCAAGCAGCTGCAGGGCGTCAACCACGGCCAGCTGCGCCTGGCCGCCATGGACAGCCATGCCAACGGCTTCCTGCCCGACTTCCTGCAGGCGGCGGCGCGCGAGCACCCGGGCATCGTGATCGACATCGAGATCGTCAGTCCCGACGAGGCCGTGACCCACCTGCTGAGCGGCGACGTGGACATTGCCGTGGCCTTCAACCTGAAGCCCCAGCGCGACCTGAACCTGATCTGGAGCGCCGAGCTGCCGCTGGGCTGCGCGGTGGCGGCCTCGCACCCGCTGGCAGCGCAGGCCGAGGTCGGTTTCAAGGACGTGGCGGCCTGGCCGCTGGCCGCGCAGAGCCGCGCGCTGGCGATCCGCCGCTACCTGGAAAAGCGCCACGGCTGGCTGCTGCAGGAAGCGCGGCCACCGCTGGTGACGAACTCGCTGCAGCTGGTCAAGAGCCTGGTGCGCAGCGGCAGCCACGTGGCCCTGACCTCGGAGCTGGACGTGGGTCCCGAGGTGTTGGACGGCAGCGTGGTGTTTGTGCCGCTGCGCGACCGCAGCGCGCAGGCGCAGAGCGTTTCGGTGGCCACCAGCGCCAGCCGACCGCTGCCACGCATTGCGCGCATCGTGGCCGAGTCGCTGGCGGTCCATGTGGACCTGCACCTGCAGCGGGTGCGCCAGGTGGGCGCTGAAACAAAACGAAAAGAACCGGTACCTCGCTGACACCCTGGGACGGCCTGGCCCCGGCAC
The DNA here is from genome assembly GCF_048590325.1 of Hydrogenophaga sp. ZJX-1. Classification (NCBI taxonomy): domain Bacteria; kingdom Pseudomonadati; phylum Pseudomonadota; class Betaproteobacteria; order Burkholderiales; family Comamonadaceae; genus Hydrogenophaga; species Hydrogenophaga sp. ZJX-1. Next base: position 147,090 of record NZ_JBMBRA010000004.1, on the reverse strand, counting down.
CATGACGGTCATGTTCAACAAGGTTCTGAAAGGACCCCCGTCATGAAAACCTGGATCAAACGCAGTCTCATCGGCCTCACCGCCGCCACCGTCGTGCTCGGCGGCCTTACCGCCTGCGGCAGCCGTGGCGACCACGCCCGTGGCTGGAGCGAAGAACGCGTCACCGAAATGCGCGGCAAGGCGATCGAACGCATCAGCAGCAAGCTTGAACTCAACGCCGAACAGAAGCAGAAGCTCGGTGTGCTGGCCGATGAAATGATCGCCTCGCGCAAGGCCTTCCGGGGTGAAGGGGCCGATCCGCGCGCCGACTTCAAGACCCTGGTCGCGGGCGAGAAGTTCGACCGCGCCAAGGCGCAGAGCCTGCTCGATCAGAAAACCGCCGCCGTGCAAGGCAGCGCGCCCAAGGTGCTGGCTGCATTGGCCGACTTCTACGACAGCCTCAACCCCGAGCAGCAACGCCAGGTGCGCGAAAAGCTGGACAAGCGCGGCCACGGCCGGTGGGGCAGGGGCTGATCGGGCGAGCGCAGCACACGTTCTGAATGCACCGACCATGTCGCCCGTCTTCGAACCCATCCACCACCTGGCTCAGCAGAGCCGGGCCCATGCCCCGGCCTTGCTGGCCGGGACCGACGACCCACACGCCGAGCTGCTGGCCATGGTCTGGGGCCCGCGTTTCGACCGCCAGCACGCGCTCGATCTCTGGGCCCGGCTCTCGCAGCAACAACCCGCCGAGGCCTTGCCGCTGCTGCCCGCGCTGATCTCGGCGGCCGACCGCTTCGACGCCCTGGGCGTTCCGGTGCAGCACCGGCTGCGCCGCCTGATCGTGCGACACCACGCAGCGACAGCTCGTGGAGGCCATGATTCGCCGCCGGGCCGACCCGAGGCGGATCAGCCCCCTCGAGGGGCAGCAACCCACGCAGCGACTGAGCGTGGGGGCCGTGTTCAGCTGTCAGAATGAGTTCATGCACCGCATCCTGCTCATCGACGACGACGAACAGCTCGGCCCTCCGCTGGCCACGTACTTCCAGCGTTTCGAGTTGCAACTCACCCACGCTTTTCGACCCAGCGACGGACTGGCCCGTTTGCGCGCAGGCAGCTTCGATGCCGCCATCCTCGACGTGATGCTGCCCGAGATGGACGGCTTCGAACTCTGCCGCACCATCCGCAAGGAGAGCGACATCCCCATCGTCATGCTCACCGCGCGCGGCGAGGTGATGGACCGCGTGGTCGGCCTGGAGATCGGCGCCGACGATTACCTGCCGAAGCCTTTCGAGCCGCGCGAACTCGTGGCGCGCCTGCAGACCGTGCTGCGCCGCCGCCGGACCAGCCTGGCGCCGCTGCACACCGCGCCAGACCCCACCAACGGTGAGCTCCGCTTCGAAGGCCTCACGCTCGACCCCGCGCGCCGCAGTGTCGTGCGCGAAGGGCAAGACGTCGAACTCACCGGCACCGAATTCGAACTGCTGCTGTTGCTCGCGCGGGAACCGGGCAAGGTGTTCAGCCGCGACGACATCCTCAACCAGCTGCGCGGTCACGAGGCCGAGCTGTACACCCGCGCGGTGGACATCGTGGTCAGCCGCCTGCGCAAGAAGCTGGAGCCGCTGGACTGCATCAAGACCCTGCGCAACGCCGGCTACTCGCTGGCGTTGCGGCGCCTGACCTAGTGAGCCGCTCTCCATGATCGACGCTCGAGCCAAGAAACTGTCTTCGTGGAAGCGCGCCAAGCACCGCATCGCACACTCCATCAAGCTGCGCATGGTGCTGGTGTTCCTGCTGCTCGCGGCGGGCATGACCTTCGTGTTTTTCACGGGTGCGCAGAAGGCGTTTTCCATGGGCTGGCGCGAAGCCGCGCGCCCGCTGCTGATGGACTACGTGGACCGCATCGCCGCCGAGATCACGAACGGCGGTCAACCCAGCGTGGAGCGCGCCTTGTCCATCACCGAGCGCCTGCCGCTCACCGTGCGCATCGCCGGACCGCAGGTGAACTGGGCCTCGCACCCCGGTCAGGCCGAGTCGGACTGGATGCGCGACAAACCCGATGACAGCGGGCCGCGCAACGGTGACAAGAACGGCGAAAAATGGGGCAACGGCAAAGACTGGAACGGCATCCTGCAGCGCGACACCGCCGACGGGCACACCATCCAGTTCGGTATCAATGACGAGGTGTTCGTGCGCCGCCCGCGCCTGATCGGCTACGCGCTCACCTCGTTGCTCGTGCTCACGCTGCTGGCCTGGCTCTACGTGCGCCGTCTGCTCAAGCCGCTGGACGCCATCGGCGAAGGCGCTCGCCGCTTCGGTGCGGGCGACTTCAGCCAGCCCATTCCCGAGCGCTGCCTGCACGGCCCCGACGAACTGGGCGAACTTGCCGCCACCATCAACACCATGGGCCAGGACATCCACCAGATGCTCGAAGCCAAGCGCACGCTGTTGCTCGCCATCAGCCACGAGCTGCGCAGCCCGCTCACACGTGCGCGGCTCAACACCGAGCTGCTGCCCGAAAGCGCGGAGGTGAACCCGCAGCGCGAAGCCCTGTTGCGCGACCTGCAGGAAATGGCCCGTCTCATCACGGACCTGCTGGAGAGCGAACGCCTGGCCACGAAGCACGCCGCGCTGCAGCGCGAACCGGTGGCGCTCGAAGCGCTGGCGCGCGAAGTCATCGGCGAGCTGCAGGCCCGCCACCCCGGGGCCGCACGCACCGCGCTGCACGTTGCGCCCGGCCTGCCCACCCTGCAACTCGACCCGGCGCGCATGCGCCTGCTGCTGCGCAACCTGCTCGACAACGCACTGCGCCACAGCGCGGGGGCGCCGCTGCCGCCCGAACTGCACCTGAGCACCGAAGGGCAGGGCATCCGGATCGAGGTGCGCGACCACGGTCCGGGTGTGCCCGACGAGCAGATCCCCCACCTGACCGAACCCTTCTTCCGCCCCGACACCGCACGCACCCGCGCGCAAGGTGGTGTGGGCCTGGGTCTGTACCTCTGCAAGCTGGTGGCGCAGGCGCACGGCGGCACATTTGCGGTGCGCAACGCGTTGCCCGGGCTGGCGGTGCGGGTGGTGCTGCCGCCGCGCTGACGGCCGGAAGCCTACTTCTGCGCCACCCGGGTGTCTTCGCTGCCCGGATGGCGGCTGAGCGCCATGAAGAACGCGAGCATGCGATCCCGGCTGTCGTCAGCGGCCTGGGGATTCCGGCCCACCAGCTTGCCGAGGTAGCGCTGGGGCACGATGTCCAGGTCGAAGGAGTGGGCCGCTTCGGGGTAGACGACCAGCTGCAGGCTGGCGCCGGTGGAACGCACCCCTTCGCATTCGCTGGCGGGCACCCAGTCGTCCTGGCCACCGCCAAACACCAGCAGCGGTGTCTTCAGTTGCACGGAGCGGCGTTCGAAGGCGCCGCACCAGGGGTAGAAGGCCACGACCCCGCGAAAGCCGTCGGTGGAACTGGCCTGGCCGTGCGGACCATCGCCCTTGGCCACTTTGATGGCCACGCTGCCGCCATTGCTCTGGCCCATGAGGAACACGTTGCCACGGTCGACAAAGGGCTGTGCCTGCAGGTAGCGCAGCGCATCGTGGGCGTCGTAGGTGCGGTAGTCGCGGGCATCCGCCAGCCGGTCGAAGCTCTCGCACACCTTGCCGCCGCCCTGGTTGCGGGGCCCGAAGCTGTCGAGGTTGAGCACCACGAAGCCCTTGCTCACCAGGTGTTCGGCGTAGCGGTTCATGGTGTAGCGAACCGGCGCTTGCCAGCCACCGCAGCCATGCATCAGCACCACGGCCGGAAAGGGGCCATCGCCTTCGGGTCGCGAGAGTTCAGCCCGCAGGCTGATCTTGTTCGCGCTGTGACCCTGTGTGGCCTCAAAGGTGACCCGTTCGCTGGCCTGCGCCGAGTGGGCCAGCAGCACGCCGAGGATCAGCTTGCCCAGCCACAGTGGCAACCGGCGTGACCAGGCGTGCTTGGCGAGACCGCTCGTGTGCTTCAAATCGTTCAACCCTCTGGCGTTGTGTGACGGGGCAACCCGCCATCGGGTCGAACCAAGGGCTGGATTCTCGGATACCCCCCTCAGCACCTGCAAGGTGCAACCGGCCAGAAGGCGCTCATTCCAGCGCGAACGGTGTGCCTGGCTCGCAGGCCACCGGCCGCAGCGAAATTAGAGGTTGCAGTCAACAGAACATTGCGTCTGCTCAATGACTGTCATAGGTGTATTCGCTAACATAAACTTACAAATACAAAGGCACTCTGGAAGCTGGAAAAGGCGAGGTGTTTCGTACTCAGGGGTGAGTGGGTACGCGTCTTGATGTTTGGCAAGAAGGTGCTTTCATGAATAAGAAAAACGGGCAGACAACGGTTACCGCGGATCCCGGTCAAACCGTGTCAAGGGACTCGCGGCGGTTGCAGTTCTTTGGCGAAGAATTCGTGCTCGACACGGTGTCGGGCCTGTTCTACCGGCTCTCGCCGGCGGCCCATCTCGTGCTGCAGGCCCATGAACAGGGTCTGCAGAGCCCGCAATTCCCGGAGCTTCTGACGCAGCACTACGGCATTGACCCGGCGAGTGCTGTGCGCGATGTCGAGCTGCTGCTCAACCAGATGACTTCCCTGGGGTTGCTGCACCAGCAGCCGAAGCGGCTTCAGGAGGGCAGGGCATGAGCACAGCGCCGGGCCGTTCCCAAGCAAGCTCGCACCGCAGCCCGCAGGGCGAAGGTACGCCCATGAGCACGATCCAGCGCAGCGTGGCGGTTACCGGCATGCACCGCGGTGAAAACCCCCAGCCGGGAGCTTCCGTTGTCGCCAGTCTGCGTCGCCAGTTTCCCGGGCTGCGCACGGTCGGGCTTTCCTACGATCCGCTGGAAAGCAGCCTGTACGGTCGGGGGGGCGATCACCCCGATGCGGCCTACCTGATCCCCTTTCCCGGCGCGGGTGCGCGGGCTTTGCTCGACCGGCTGGACATGATCCGCCAGAGCGAAGACATCGGCTTCATCATTCCCTGCCTCGACTCCGAGATCGAAAACTTCCTGCAGCTCGAAGCGCCGCTGAGGGAGCGTGGCATCCGCTGCATCCTGCCCACCCGCCAGTCGTTCGAGGACCGGCACAAGGCTTCGCTCTACGACTTCTGCCTGCGCCACGACATCCCGAGTCCGGTCACCCTCATCGCCCACGACGCGCTGTCGGTGGAGCGCTGTGCGGCCGAGGTCGGCTATCCGGTCTATGTGAAGGGGCGGCTCTACCACGCCGAACTGGTTCACTCGCGCGAGGGGCTGGTGGCCGGGTACGAGGAGATCGTGCAGACCTGGGGCTGGCCCGTGATGGTGCAGGAAACCCTCAGTGGCGAGGAGTACGACGTGACGGGCGTGGGCGATGGCGAGGGCGGCATCGTGCAGAGCTGTTCCATCCGCAAGCTCCTGCGCACCTCTCACGGCAAGGGTTTCGCCGGCATCGTCGTGCAGGACCCGGCCATGGATGCGTTGTCCGAACGGATCATCCGCGCGCTGCGCTGGAACGGCCCTTTCGAACTCGAGTTCATCAAGGTGCCGGGTCGGCCGCACGCGCTGATGGAGATCAACCCGCGCTTTCCGGCCTGGATCGACTTCCCCTCGCAGATCGGGTGCAACCTGCCCGCGCTGCTGTTCGAGCGCCTGCTCGGGCACCCCGTCAAACCACCACCGGCCTGCAGGCCCGGCCAGATGTTCGTGCGCCACAGCGTCGATCTCGCGGGGGACTTCGCCGACTTTGCGGCCATGGCCAGCAGCGGCGAACGCATCTTCCGGCCCTTACAGAAACCAGAGCAGGCCACACCATGAGCCACAACTACCTTCCGCCTTCCATCAGCGCCGAGCTGGGCCGTCACGCGCTGGACGCCGCCGCTGATCGCAACCTCTATGCCCGTGGCACGCGCGCGCCCACTTTGTTCGAGATCGATGGCATTCCTGTGTCGGCGCTGGTGCAGCAGTTCGGCTCACCGCTGTTCGTGTTCTCCGAGCACAGACTGCGTGAACAGGCACGCCGCTTGCGGGCGGCCTTCACCAGCCGCTATGCGAACACCCGCTTTGCCTGGTCCTACAAGACGAACTACCTCTCGGCCATCTGCCAGGTGTTCCACGATGAAGGGTGCATGGCCGAGGTGGTCTCGGACTTCGAATACCAGAAGGCCCGCAAGCTGGGCATGACGGGCAAGGACATCGTTTTCAACGGGCCGTACAAGCCACGCCCGATCCTGGAGCAGGCGATTCGTGAGCGGGCACTGATCCAGATCGACAACTGGGACGAACTCGGCCTCATCGAAGAGCTGACCCGGGACATTGATGTACCCCTGGAGGTGGGCGTCCGCGTCTGGCTCGATGCCGGTGTCCGCCCGATCTGGTCGAAATTCGGATTTGCCGTGGAAAACGGCGAAGCGGCGCGCGCCGCCCACCGCATCCAGGCGAACCCGAAGCTCTCGCTGCACACGCTGCACACGCACATCGGCACCTACATCCTCGATCCGAATGCCTACCGCGTGGCCGTCACCAAACTGCTGGCCCTGCGCGAACAGCTCCATGCCGCGCAACAGCACTGGGTGCCCTGCGTCAACCTGGGCGGAGGCTTTCCATCGAACAGCCTGTTGCACGGGATGACCGGGCCCGCCGAGCTGGTCGTGCCACCCATCGATGCCTACGCCGAGGCCATCACCGAAGTGCTCAACCGCCTGCCCCCCGGGCAGCAGCCACAACTGCGCTTCGAGACGGGGCGCCACCTGGTGGATGAGGCCGGTTACCTGCTCACCTCCGTGGTGGCCATCAAGGGCATCCGGCACCCCATGAGCGAGCAGGCCGGTCTGCGCGACTACAAGGAACAACTGCTCGTGGGCGAGACGGCCCGCACCAGCTACGTCATGGACGCCGGTGTCAACCTGCTCTACACCGCGGCCTGGTACCAGATGGACATACTGCCCTCGCGCTCCGTCGAAGCGCCGCCAGCGCCGTCGCGCCTGTACGGGCCTCTGTGCATGGCGATCGATGTGCTTCGCTACAGCATCGATCTGCCGCCGCTGAAGGTGGGGGACATCCTCACCCTGCACCCGGTGGGGGCCTACAACGTGTCGCAAGCCATGCAGTTCATCGACTACCGCCCGGCGGTGGTGCTCATCGGCATGGATGGCAGGCCCGAACTCATCCGTGCGCACGAGGTGCTGCACGATGTGGACGGCCCCGAGCGCATGCCCGCTCACCTGGTGCATCCGTGACAAAAGCGCTATCAAGCCCCATGACCGGACGCACCGACGGCCCCGAAGTCGAAGCGCCCACGGGCGCCACGGTCCAGGTCCGGCGTGTGTCGGTGCGGGGGGTGGTCGGGGCCTTCGGGCAGTCGCTGGGCAGCGTCTTTTTCATCGGGCAGCCCTGGCTGGGGCTGCTGCTCTGGGCCGCGTTGCTGAGCAGCCCGGCGCTGGCCTTGTTTGCGTTGTGCGGCTTGCTGGCGGGCGTGCTGGTCCAGTGGATCCTGCGTGTCCCGGAAGTGCCGGGCCTGGGTGGCGGCATCAAGGCCAATGCGCTGCTGACGGCGGTGGTCTCGGGCTGGATGAGCGGTCCCATGGGCATGTCCTGGGCGCAGCAGCTGGTGCTGGCCGTCGCCGCCGCGATGGCCGCAGCCTTGGTGACCGCATCCCTCATGCGGGTGCTGGCCCGCAGCTTCCTGCCGGTGCTGCTCTGGGGCTACTGCCTGGTCGCGGCGATGTTGTTCGGCATCTGCCCGGATTGCACCGTGCGCGCCGCCTACACCATGCCCGTGTGGCCGATGCCGGCCGACGCCCAGGGCTGGCTCGGCAGCTTCCTGCGTTCCATGGCGTCGCTCATGTATTCGCCGCATGCCGTGGCCGGCGTGCTGGTGTGCATCGCGGTGCTGCTGTGGTCGCGTGCCATGTTCCTGGCCGGGTTGGCGGGCTGGCTCGGCGGGGCGTTGCTGTCGCTGGCTTTCCAGCGGCTGGGGCTGAGCTTTGTCTGGCTGCCGCTGTCGTACAACTATTTCATTGCCGGCATGGCGCTGGGTGCGGTGATCTTCCTGCCGGGACGGCTGAGCCTGCCGGTGGCCGCCGTGGCCGGTGTGCTCACCGCCTTCTTCGGGCTGGTGCTGCAGTACATGCTGGGCTGGTCGGCCACCAGCTACCTGCCCGTGTCCTCGGCGCTGGTCATCTGGGTCGGCATGGGCGCGCTCACGCTCGCTGGCGAGCGGGCCATCGTGGAGCGCAACGCCATGCCGGGCGAGCCGCCCGAACAGCGCTGGTGGGTCGAGGCCTACTGGCGCGTGCGCTACGGCCGCCCGGTGCCGCTGTTTGCCGTGCCCGTGGCCGGTGAGCTGCAGATTGCCCAGGGCTTTGACGGGCGCATCAGCCACACCGGCATTTACTGCCATGCGCTGGACTTCCAGCGTTCCCCCGCGGCCGAGGCGGTGGGCGGTTCGATCTGGGGCGCTGCCGTCACGGCGCCGGCGCCCGGCATCATCGAGCGGGCGCACGACGGCGTGGCGGACAACCCGCTGGGCGTGAGCAACTACGCCGAGAAGTGGGGCAACCATGTGGTGATCCGCCTCGATGCAGGCGGCTGGGCCATGCTCGCGCACCTGCAGCAGGGCACGGTGGCGGTGGTGCCGGGAGCCCGGGTCGAGACCGGCAGCTACCTCGGCCGCGTGGGCAATTCCGGTCGCTCACCGACGCCGCACCTGCACCTGCAGTTGCAGGGCTCGCCCGAACCCGGTGCGGCCACGCGCCCGTTCCGGCTCGCCAACTATTTCACCGCCGAGGCGACCGCAGCCGCATTGACACACTGGCACGCCTCGGCCGTTCCCCCCGAGGGCGAAGTGCTGGCCCAGGCGCAGGCCAATCCGGTGGTCTACAACACCCTGGTTGGCATGGCCCCGGGCACCGCGGTGTGGACCAGCGAGGTGCAGGGCGACATTCCGCGCGCGTTCAATCCCGGGCAGGCCCATGTGCAACAGCTCCGGGTACGCATCGACAGCCTGGGTGAGCAGGTGCTGGACGCTGGCCCGCAAGGGCGACTCGTGCTGGCGCTCGATCCCGATGCACTGCGTGTCATGGCGCTGGACGATGCGAGCGCGCCCTTGTTGCGCCTGCTCGCGATGGGGGCCGTTTCCATGCCATATGCGGCGCGCGTGGGAACCCGCTGGAGCGATGTCGCGCCGGTGGTGCCCGGTGGCGGCTGGTGGCGGCCCTGGGCGCTGCTGCTGGCGCCTTACCGGCCCCATCCGTTTCCCGTCGTCAACGGTATCTGCACCGCCGTCGCGGAGCCTGGCCCGAGCGGTTCGCTGCTGGAGTGGGTGAGCATCCTGCAGACACCCGGTGCGTCCGGGCCGCACAAGCTCACGTGCCAGTTTGCCCCCTTGCGGGGACCTGTGAAGCTCCAGGCCGAATTTGCGACCGGGGTCCTCACTTACCGCCTCCTGTCCTTTGAGCCCGCGCCCACCGTTTGACGGTGTTCGCGGCGGCGAGGTTCTGTTTTGTGTCCAACCTGAAGGAGATCATGATGATGAAACTGGGAAAAAAATCCGCATTGACGCTCACCGCACTGGCCATGCCCCTGGTGCTCACGGGTTGCGCCAACGTGCTGCGCGTGGCACCCCACGCCGAGCTCAAGGTCTTTGATCCGGTATGGACCACCGCGTACATCACGCGCAACCACGGCTACCTGATCTACGACACCCTGTTCGCGATGGACGAGAACTTCGAGCCCCAGCCGCAGATGGTGGACAAGTGGACCGTTTCGCCCGACAGCAAGACCTGGACCTTCACCCTGCGCGAAGGCCTGAAGTGGCACGATGGCACCGACGTGACGGCCGAGGACTGCGTGGCCTCGCTGCAGCGCTGGAGCAAGCGCGACGGCGCGGGTCAGCAGCTGTTTCGCGACGTCGAGAGCCTCACCGCCCAGGACGCCCGCAGCTTCACCCTGAAACTGCGCGAGCCCAACGGCCAGGTGCTGCAGACCCTGGCCAAGGTGTCGGCCAATGTGCCCTTCATGATGCCCAAGGCGGTCGCTGCAACCGATCCCTTCACGCCGATCACGAGCAAGGTCGGGTCTGGCCCCTACCGGTACAGCTGGGCGCAGTCGAGGCCCTTCGTCAAGACGGTCTACCTCAAGAACAAAAACTACGTGCCGCGCGCGGAGCCGCTGTCGATGACGGCGGGCAGCAAGGCGGGCCAGGCCGACCGCATCGAGTGGATCTACCACGACACGCAGGAAGACATGGCCCGTTCGCTGATCCGGGGCAAGGTGGACTACATCGAGTCGCCCTCGGTCCGGGTGCTGCCGCTGTTCGAAGGCAAGAAGAAGATCGTGGTGAACACCACCGATCCGCTGGGCAACATCGCCATGGCGCGCTTCAACATGCTGCAGCCCCCGTTTGACAACCTGGGCGTGCGCCGGGCCGTTCTCATGGTGATGCAGCAGGAGGACTACATGCGCGCTGCGCTGGGGGACCCCAAATACTGGCGCACCTGCTACTCCATCTTCCCCTGCGGCACCCCCTTGTCCAACGACGCCGGCAGTGCCGCGCTGAAGGCCCCTGGCCTGGATGCGGCCCGCAAGGCCTTGCAGGACGCCAGGTACGACGGCGCGCCGGTGGTGATCCTCAACCCGGTGGACAGCCCGGTGATCTCGGCCCTCACGCAGGTCACGGCCGAGAAGCTGCGCGCCATCGGCATGACGGTGCAGGTCCAGGACATGCCGTGGGCCGAGCTCACGCAGCGCCGCGTGAACCGCGGACCGGTGAAAGACGGTGGCTGGAGCATGTTCCACACCTGGTGGCTTGCCGGTGACCTGCTCGACCCTTCGGCCATCGCCTATTCGGGCGATCCCGAGACCGGCTGGTTCGGCTGGCTCAAAGACGCCGAGCTCGAAGCCCAGCGCGCCGCCTTCAGCCGGGCCATGACGCCGGCCGACCGCAAGGCCGCGGCCGAGAAGGTGCAGCAGCGCATCGTCGACGACGCGGCCGTGGGCATCCTCGGGCAGTTCTTCGAGCCCGTGGCCTACAGCAGCAAGATCAGCGGCATCACCTCGCCCATCCAGTTCTACTGGCAGATGTGGACCGAATCGCCTTTCATGCGCTCGCCCGCGCAACCCGCCCGCTAGGATGAAACTCCCCCCGCGCCGCTTCGCGTCACCCCCCTCAAGGGGGGCGGCACTGGCCGTCCGGCAAAGCCGGCCCGGCGGTGCCCTGGGTTGGGCCGTTTCATGCGGCGCGGGTGGCGCTCCGGCACCATAGAAAACTGAAGTGGAGTGAGCGGCGCTGGGCGCCCGCAAGCCGGTCACGGTTGCCCCGCCGGGACTGGCGCCGCAGCGTCACGTGGCTTGTTGTGCGTCATGGTTGGCGGGCCGGGGTTGTGCGATGCTGTTGGCATGAACATGCCCACGCTTCCCGGCTTCGCCACCGCGCCCACCCGCTTCCTGTTTTTCACCGGCAAGGGTGGTGTCGGCAAAACATCGCTCTCCACCGCCACGGCCATCGCGCTGGCCGACGCGGGCCAGCGCGTGCTGCTGGTCAGCACCGACGCCGCGTCGAACCTCGATGAAATGCTTGGCGTGCCGCTGTCCAACCGGCCCGTATCCGTGCCCGGTGTGCCGGGGCTGGAGATGCTCAACATCGACCCCGATATCGCCGCCGAGGCCTACCGCCAGCGCGTGCTCGCGCAGCTCGAAGCCGGCGCCAGCGACGACGAACGCCAGACCGTGCGCGAACAGCTTTCGGGCGCCTGCACCACCGAGATCGCCGCCTTCGACGAGTTCGCCGCGCTGCTGGCGGGCGAGGGCATCGACGGCAGCTACGACCACGTGGTCTTCGACACCGCACCCACCGGCCACACCCTGCGGCTCTTGAGCCTGCCCAAGGCCTGGACCGGCTTCCTCGCCGGCAACGACCGTGGCGCCTCCTGCCTCGGCCCGCACTCGGGGCTGAAGATGCAGGAAGCCCGCTTCAACGCCGCGCTGCGGGCTCTCAGCGACCCCACGCTCACCACCGTGGTGCTCGTCACCCGGCCCGACCCGCGTCCCATGCAGGAGGCCGCGCGCACCGCTGAAGAGCTGCGCCGGCTTGGCCTGGCCAACCAGCGCCTCGCCGTCAACGGCGTGTTCCACGCCATCAGCGCCAGCGACCCCATCGCCAACGCCATCGAAGCCCTCGGCCGTCAGGCATTGAATGAGATGCCCGACGAACTCGCCCGTCTGCCGCGCGACGAGGTGCCGCTGCGTGCCTTCGACACCGTGGGCCTGCCGGCGCTGCGGGCGCTGCTGCAGGGCGGTGAGGTAACCGCACCGGTACCCGCATCGGCAACGCCCGCGCTGCCCGCCGAGCCGCTGTCCAGAATGGCCGACGAGCTCGCCGCCGTGGGCCACGGCCTCATCATGGTCATGGGCAAAGGCGGTGTGGGCAAGACGATGATCGCCGCCGCGCTCGCCGTGGGCCTGGTGCAACGCGGCCACAGCGTGCACCTCACCACCACCGACCCGGCCGCCCACGTGGCCGACGCGCTGAACGGCAGCCTCGAAGGCCTCAAGGTCGGTCGCATCGACCCCAAGGCCGAGACCTCCGCCTACATCGCCAAGATCATGGCCACGCGCGGCAAGGACCTGGACGAACCCGGCAAGGCCCTGCTGCTCGAAGACCTGCAGTCACCCTGCACCGAAGAAGTCGCCGTGTTCCACGCCTTCAGCCGCGTGGTCAACGAAGCGCGCAGCGCCTTCGTGGTGCTCGACACCGCGCCCACCGGCCACAGCCTGCTGCTCATGGACGCCACCGGTGCCTACCACCGGCAGATGACGCGGCAGTACGAAGGCAAGGCGGAAGGCAAGGGCCTGCACATCATCACGCCGCTGATGCGCCTGCAAGACGGCAGCATGACGCGCGTGATCATCGTCACCCTGCCGGAAATCACCCCGGTCAGCCAGGCCGCCGCGCTGCAGGACGACCTGCGTCGCGCCCAGATCGAGCCCTGGGCCTGGGTCATCAACAAAAGCATCGCCGCCACCGGCACGACCGACCCGCTGCTGCAGGCGCGGCTGGCGGGGGAAATCCGGCAGACCGAGCGGATCGCGGGCGGGCTGGCGAAGCGGACGTTTGTGCTGCCCTGGTTGCCGGAGGCGCCGGTGGGGGTGGGGGCATTGGGTGCGCTGGTTGAAGCGCCAGAGCAATCGCCTGCCGCTTAGTGGGCAGGGCGATCATGAACCCGTGATGCACGGGACCACCCAGATTCGAAACAGAGCATATGAAAACCCTCCCCCTCCGCCTCACCCCCGGTCAGGACCTGCGCGAAGCGCTCGAAGCCGCCGTGCGCGCACAAGGTTGCCAGGCCGCGTTCGTGCTCTCGGGCATCGGCAGTCTGGTGGATGCGCGCATCCGCTTCGCCGGGGCGGACGAGTCGCTGCGCATCTGCGGGAACTCGGAAATCCTGAGCCTCTCGGGCACGGTGGGGGTGGGTGCTGCGGGCGATGCCGGGCGGGGGCATTCGCACCTGCACATGGCCGTGGCGGCCGCCACGGGCGAGGTGTTTGGCGGTCACGTGGCGCCGGGTTGCCAGGTGCGCACCACGGCCGAGGTGTTGCTGGCCTTGTTGCCGGAATGGGCGTTCACGCGTGAGGCGGACGCCTCCACCGGGTTCGCCGAGCTGGTGGTGAAGGCGCGCGAGGCCTGAACCCCGCGCAGCCGCTCACTTCACCAGCAGGCTCGCCAGATCAAACCCCGTATCGCCCGCCTGCTCACGCGTGGGCGAGACGCCGGCGTCGAGCAGTTTGCGCACCAGCAGGTGGTCTTTGCTGGCGTTGACGCTGTCGGCGGCGATGAGTTGCTCGCCCTTGAAGTGGTAGACGGTGAACGTGCCAGCGGCCATGTCACCGCGCACGGCCCAGCCGTCGGCGCCCATGGAGAGGCCGGCCATCTGCAGCTTCTTGTCGTACTGGTCGCTCCAGAACCAGGGCGTGGCGGTGAAGGGGCGCTCTTGCCCCAGCAGCGCGGCGGCGGCGCTCTTGCCCTGTTCGGTGGCGTTCTGCACCGATTCGAGCCGCAGCAGGTTGCCGTCGGCCAGGCGGCGCGCGGTGCAGTCGCCGGCGGCCACTATGGAAGGTTCGCTGGTGCGGCAGCAGGCGTCGACCACGATGCCACGGTCGCAGGCGAGCCCGGCGGCCTGGGCGAGCTGGTCGTTGGCGCTGACGCCGATGCCGACCACCACGAGGCCTGCGGGAACGACGCTGCCGTCGGCGAGCTTCACGCCGGTCACCCCGTTCGCGTCGGCTTCGATGGCCGCGACCTGCGCACCCAGCATCAGTTGCACGCCGTGGCCGCGGTGCAGCTCGGCGTACCAGTCGGAAAGCACCGGCGCGAGCACGCGGCCGAGCAGGCGCGGCGCAGCTTCGAGCACGGTGACGGCCAGGCCTTTCTTGCGCGCGGTAGCCGCGACTTCGAGGCCGATGAACCCGCCGCCGATGACCACCACCGGGCGCTGCTGTTCGATGCACGCGGCCAGGCGGTCGGCGATGGCGCTGGCGTCGTCGCGCGTGCGCAGGGCCAGCACGCCGGGCGCATTGCCGCCGGGCAGGGGCAGGGCGCGCGGCGTGCTGCCGGTGGCGAGCACGAGGCCGGTGTAGGGCAGGACGCAGCCGTCGCCGAGCATCACGGTCCGGGCGCTGCGGTCGATGGCTTTGACGGTCACGCCGGTGCGCAGCGCGATGTTCTTGCGCGCCAGCATCTCGGGCGCGCGCATCACCAGTTGGGCCGCTTCGATCTCGCCGGCCATCCAGGCTTTGGAGAGCGGCGGGCGGTGGTAGGGGCCGTGGGGCTCGTCACCCAGCAAGGTGATCGCACCTTCGTAGCCACCGGTGCGCAGGGCTTCGGCGGTCATCACGCCCGCCTGGCCCGCGCCGATGATGACGATGCCGGCCGCGCTGGTTTCGGCGTTCATTCCTGGCATTCCGGCAGGTGCACCACGCCGCCTTCCAGCGCGGGGCCAGCCTTGATCTGGCAGGCCAGGCGGCTGTTCGGACGGCGCTCGGCCACCACGTTCTCCAGCATGTCGAGCTCACCCTGCGTAGGCGCGGGCAGCACGCCGGCCAGCAGTTCGTCCACATAGCAGTGGCAGGTGGCGCAGGCGCAGGAACCGCCGCATTCGCCCACGATGCCGTCCACGCCGTTGGCCGTGGCGCCCTGCATCAGGCTCCAGCCGTCAGCGAGGTTGAGGGTGGTGGACTGGCCGTTGGCCTCGATGAAGGTGATGTTTGCCATGGTGTCTCCTGAAAACAGAAAGGCGCTGCCCGGTGACAGGCAGCGCGATGGTAGGGGATGCGCCTTAAGCGGCTCTGAGTTCGAGCACCAGCGGGCTGCGGAAGGTGCTGGAGGGCATCCACGGCAGCTGGTCGGCCACGCGGCTGTAGTCGGGCACCACCTTGTGGAACTCGTCGAAGGCGATCTTCACCGCCAGGCGCGCGATCGCCGTGCCCAGGCAGGCGTGCACACCGCCGCCAAAACCGAGGTGACCGCGCGGCTTGCGGGTGATGTCGTACACGTCGGGGTTGGGGTACTGGCGTTCGTCGCGGTTGCCGCTGCCGTAGGCCAGGCAGACGAAGTCGCCTTCCTTCATGGTCTGGCCGTGGATGTTCACGTCCTTCATCAGGCGGCGGCGGAAGCGTTGGGCCGAGGTGTTGAAGCGCAGGCTTTCTTCGATCGCGTCGGGCAGCAGCTCGGGGTTGGCCACCACGGCCTTGCGAGCGTCGTCGAAGCTGGCGAGGTTGTAGGCGAACATCATCATGAAGCCACCGAGCGATTCGACGCCGGCCATGATCAGCGTGGTGGTGGTCAGCAGCACCTCGCGGTCGTCCAGCCGGTCACCGTCGATCTCGGCCAGCGCGAAGTTGCTGATCAGGTCGTTGCGCGGCTCGGCGCGGCGCATCGCGATCACCTTGCTGGCGTACTCCTGCATCCAGTTGTAGGCAGCGATGTGCTCCGGGCCCTTGGCGCGGGTGCGGGCATCGCTCTGCACCATCAGCACGGCGTTGTCGCGCACGATCTGTTCGTCCACGATGGCCTCTTCGCCCATGGGCAGGCCGAGCGCGGCCATCAGCACCTTGACGGTGAATTGCGACGAGACTTCCTTGAAGTCGAACTGCTTCGTGCCCTTGAGCTGGCCGAACACCTGCTTGGCCACGTCGCGGATGGGCTCTTCCAGCGCCAGCAGGTTGCGCTTCATGAACGCGTGCTGGATCAGGCCGCGCAGGCGGTCGTGTTTCGGTGGGTCGGAGCTGCCGAGCGTGGCGCCGGCGCGGCCGGGCAGCTCGGTCATGAGGTTGCCGCTGGCGCTGGAGTAGGTCTGCCAGTCCTGGCCGGCCGAGACGATGTCGGCGTAACGCGAGAGGATCCACATCTGGGCCTCTTCGCTCCAGAAGCAGGGCGCCTCGTCACGCAGGTGTTTGTAATAAGGGAAGGGGTCGGCATCGACGGCCGGTGAATACGGATCGAAATGGAAGCTCATGGCAGTGTCTCCTGTGGGTGGAATCCGGTACGGACTGTAGGCCTCCCGGCGCCGATTGGCACTGCACTTAGCAGGGATAATTCTTGTACTTTTGGATCAAGGTGTTCCGCCATGCCTCAAACGAACGACACCCCGCCACGCACCCGGCCCTCGCGCGGCCAGCCCGTGGCCATCCCGCGTTTTGCACTCTACGGCGAGGCCGCGGCACCCGGCCAGGACATGCTGCACATCGAGTCGGTGGAGTCGCGCAGCCGGCTCTACCACTGGGAGATCGAGCCCCACGTGCACCAGGGCCTGTACCAGATCCTCTGGCTGCAAAGGGGCTCGGCCGAGGTGGTGCTGGACGAATGGCGCGCCTCGGTGGCCGGGCCGGCCGCCATCGTGGTGCCGCCGGGGGTGGTGCATGGTTTCGTTTTTGCGCCCGAAACCGATGGCCGCGTGCTCACGCTCAGCGCGCGTTTTCTGGTGGAGGGGGAGTTCCAGGCCGTGGGGGAGGCGTTCCAGGCGCTTTTCTCGGCGCCGGGTGTCTTGCATTTTTCGCCCGAGGATGGCGAGGCCCAGCGCCTGAGCGTGCAGCTCGGCGAGCTGGCCGCCGAGTTCGCCTTGCCCGGCTCGGCCGATGCGCCGGTGGTGCAGTGGCTGGCTCGGGCCGTGGTCTGGCGCCTGGCCCGCGCAAGCGAGCAGGGTCAGCGCGAGGGTGGCGAGCGCGCCCACCAGCACCAGGCGCTGTTCACGCGCTTCCTGCTGCTGGTGGAGCAGCATTTTCTGGAGCACTGGCCACTGGAGCGCTACGCCTCGCGCCTGGGGTTGTCCACGCAGCGGCTCAACCGCCTGGCGCGCGCGGGCAGCGGGCGCAGCGCGCTGGAGCTGGTGCACGAGCGCCTCACGCGCGAGGCCTGCCGGCGGCTGGTGTACATCGCCGCGCCGGCGGCCAGCCTGGCGCTGGAGCTGGGCTTTGAAGACCCGGCCTACTTCTCCCGCTTTTTCAAGCGCCGCACCGGCCTGAGTCCGCAGCGCTGGCGCGAGGCGCAGCGCTGATCAGCGCGTGGCGCGGGGTACCCCGGCCGTCGCGTCCGGCGCCAGCGCGTCGAGCCGTTCACGCAGCCAGCGGTGGGCGGGGTCGTCCTGGTGGCGCCGGTGCCAGATCATGTACATCGGCAGCGAAGGGCAGGGCGTCGGCACTTCGGTGCGGGCGAACTCGCGCATGAAGCTGTCGTGCAGCAGGGCCGGCGCCGTGGCCAGCAGCGGGCTGCCGCGCAGGAAGGCGGGCAGGCCGCCGAAGCCCGGCACCATGACGGCAAAGCGCCGGAGCATGCCCTGCGCGGCGAGCGTGCGGTCCAGGTAGAGCGTGCGTTTCGGCTCGTAGACCACGGTGATGTGGTCGGCGGCCAGGTAGTCGGCCAGCGTGGCCGGCGCCTCGCGCACCGCCGCGTCGTAGTAGACGCAGTAGCGGTCTTCGAAGATGCGTTTCTGCACGATGTCGCTGCCCTCGGGTGGGCGCGGGCTGATGGCGATATCGCAGACGCCGTCGCGCAGCATCTCCAGGCTCGGGATGTCCGAGGGGATGACGCGCAGCGCCACGCCGGGCGCCTGTTCGCGCAGCACCCGCGCCAGCGCGGGCAGCAGCACGTCGCGCTGGAAGTCGTTGGCGGCGATGGTGATGGTGCGTTGCCAGCGCGCAGGGTCGAAGGCGCCGGTGTGGGCAAAGCCCTGCAGCTGGCGCAGCAGTTCGCGCGCTTGCACGGCCAGCTCACCCGCGCGCGCCGTGGCCACGATGCCGCGCCCGCTCTTCACGAACAGCGCGTCGCCGGTGATGCCACGCAGCTTGTCGAGCTGGTGGCTCACGGCCGACTGCGTGACGCCCAGCGACTGCGCCGCGCCGGTGATGCTGCCCGCTTCCACCACGGCCACCAGCAGCTGCAACAAGCGGACATCCAGATCTGACCAATCGAAATCATTCATGTATTTGATGATCATTCATCTGTTTATCTTTGGCAATGGTCTGGGAATACTGGCGGCTTGACCCAAGTCAATCCACCCCACGCAGGAGATACCCGTGAGCAAACCCATCCCCGGCACCACGCCCTTTGACGGCGACATGGCCAAGAAGGGCTACGCCCTGAACAAGATGTGCTTCTCGTTCAACGACAAGGCCAACCGCGATGCCTTTGTCGCCGATCCCGAGGCCTACATGGCGCAATACGGCCTGAACCCGCAACAGGCCGACGCGATCCGTTCCAAGCAGGTGCTGGCCTTGCTGGACGCCGGCGGCAACGCCTACTACCTCGCCAAGTTCGCCGGCATCTTCGGCCTGGACATGCAGGACATCGGCGCGCAGCAGACCGGCATGACGAAAGACGAGTTCAAGGCCAAATTGGTGGCCGCGAACCTGCAATGCTGACCCCCCTGCGCCGCTGCGCGGCTTCCCCCCAGGGGGACCACGCCTGTGGCCTGGCAAAGCCAGTTCCACGGCGCGTGCTGGATCGATAACCGGAATTCATAGGAGAACAGACATGGCACAACTCATCGGTGGCCTAGCCACATCGCACATTCCCGCCATCGGCGGCGCCATCCACAAGGGCAAGCAGAACGAGCCTTACTGGAAGCCCTTCTTCGACGGCTTCCCGCCGATCCACGACTGGCTGGGCAAGGTCAAGCCCGACGTGGTGGTGGTGTTCTACAACGACCACGGCCTGAACTTCTTCCTCGACAAGATGCCGACCTTCGCGGTGGGCGCCGCCGCGACCTACAGCAACGCCGACGAAGGCTGGGGCATCCCCACGCTGCCGCCGATTCCCGGCTGTCCGGAGCTGTCGTGGCACATCATCAACCAGCTGATCGCGAAAGAGTTCGACATCGTGACCTGCCAGGAGATGCTGGTGGACCACGCCTGCACGCTGCCGCTCAAGCTGTTCTGGCCCGAGCACGAGGTGGCGCCGGTGCAGATCGTGCCGATCGACATCAACACGGTGCAGTTCCCGCTGCCGACGGCCAAGCGGGTCTACAAGCTGGGCAAGGCGGTGGGTGAGGCGATCCAGAGCTGGGACAGCGACAAGCGCGTGGCGGTGATGGCCACGGGTGGCCTCTCGCACCAGCTGGAAGGCGAGCGCGCCGGCTTCATCAACAAGAAGTTCGACCTGCAGTTCCTGGACAGCATGGAAACGAACCCCGAGTGGGCAACGCAGTTCAGCGATCTGGAGCTGGTGGAGAAGGCGGGCACGCAGGGCGTGGAGCTGCTGATGTGGCTGGCCATGCGCGCGGCGCTGACCGCCGGTGGTTCGGGGGTTCGCAAGGTGCACAGCAATTACCACATCCCGATTTCGAACACCGCAACGGGCGTGTTGGCGCTGGAGACGGTTTGACGTTGTTCTTGTCGTGATTTGAGAGAGGGAGCCTTGGGCTCCCTTTTTTCGTGCCTGCTTGGTAGGCGGGTGCATGGAGCGCCGGGTACTTGACTCCGCTCATGTCCCCCGGAACGGGCTGCGCCCGTTCCTCCTCCTTTACTTCGCTGCGTCAAGCACCCGACGCTCCATGCACTGAGACCGTGTGGGCGCGCCTGCGGTGGCGAGCCAGCAATACGCCCGGTTCGACGCAGTCGGGTGTTCTGCATAGCGAAGTAAAGGAGGAGGCGGCGGAACGCCGCCGGGGGACATGAGCGGCGCAGAGCGCCCGGCTGCGTCGAACCCGCCAACCAAGCAGGCACAAAAAAGGGAGCCAAAGGCTCCCTCTACAGGCACGTCAGAAAGACCGCCGATTACATCGAATCGATGAAGCTGCGCAGCTTGTCCGAACGGCTCGGGTGCTTGAGCTTGCGCACCGCCTTCGACTCGATCTGACGGATGCGCTCGCGCGTCACGTCGAACTGCTTGCCCACTTCTTCCAGCGTGTGGTCGGTCGACATCTCGATGCCGAAACGCATGCGCAACACCTTGGCCTCGCGCGGCGTCAGGCTGTCCAGAATTTCCTTGACCACGTCGCGCAGACCGGCCTGCATCGCAGCCTCGATCGGCGCGGTGTTCGCCTGGTCTTCGATGAAATCGCCCAGGTGCGAATCGTCGTCGTCGCCGATGGGCGTTTCCATCGAGATCGGCTCTTTCGCGATCTTCATGATCTTGCGGATCTTGTCTTCCGGCATCTCCATCTTCTCGGCCAGGATGGACGCATCGGGTTCAAAACCGTGCTCCTGCAAATGCTGGCGGCTGATGCGGTTCATCTTGTTGATCGTTTCGATCATGTGCACCGGGATGCGGATCGTGCGGGCCTGGTCGGCGATCGAGCGCGTGATCGCCTGGCGGATCCACCAGGTGGCGTAGGTCGAGAACTTGTAGCCGCGGCGGTATTCGAACTTGTCCACCGCCTTCATCAGGCCGATGTTGCCTTCCTGGATCAGGTCCAGGAACTGCAGGCCGCGGTTGGTGTACTTCTTCGCGATGGAGATCACGAGGCGCAGGTTGGCCTCGATCATTTCCTTCTTCGCGTCGCGCGACGTGGACTCGCCCGAATTCATCCGCTTGTGGATGTCCTTCAGGTGCGCCAGCGGCACGACCACGCTGCTCTGGATGTTCATCAGGCCGGTCTGCAGTTCCTGCACCGGCGGGATGTTGCGCTGCATGATCACGCTCCAGGGCTTGCCGGCAGCGGCCTGCTTTTCAACCCACTTCAGGTTCAGCAGGTTGGCCGGGAAGTCGGCGATGAACTTGTCCTGCGGCATGCCGCACTTGTCCACGATGATGCGGCGCAGTTCGCGCTCTTTCTTGCGCACTTCATCGACCTGGCTGCGCATCGTGCTGCACAGCTTTTCAATCGCCTTGGCGGTGAAGCGGATCGACATCAGCGTCTCGGTGATGGCGAGCTGCGTCTTCAGGTAGGTCGGCGTGCCGTAGCCTTCCTTGTCGTAGGTCTTGTGCAGCTTCTCGAACAGCGTGCGCAGGGTGTCGAAGCGGGTCAGCGCTTCGCGCTTGAGTTCCTCGAGCTTGCGGGTGAGGGCCTTGGAGCCGCCCTTGCCGTCGTCGTCGTCGGCTTCGTCGTAGTCGTCAAAGTCTTCTTCGGCCACGTAATCGTCGGCCGCGTCGGCGTCGGCAAAACCGTCCACCACGGTAGAGATCACGACCTTGCCTTCGCGGATGTCCTCGGCCATGGCCAGGATGTCGGCGATGGTGGCCGGGCTCTCGCTGATGGCGGCCATCATGTCGTTCAGGCCGCCTTCGATGCGTTTGGCGATTTCGATCTCGCCCTCACGCGTCAGCAGCTCGACCGTTCCCATTTCGCGCATGTACATGCGAACCGGGTCGGTCGTGCGGCCGAATTCCGAGTCCACCGTGGAGAGCGCCGCTTCGGCTTCTTCTTCGGCTTCTTCTTCGGTCGCGGCGGTGGGGCCGGTGTTGTTCAGCAGCAGGGTTTCGGCGTCGGGCGTCTGTTCGTAGACGGCCACACCCATGTCGTTCAGCAGCGAAACCACCACTTCCAGCGTCTCGGCCTCGACCAGCTTGTCGGGCAGGTGGTCGTTGATTTCGCCGTGCGTCAGGTAGCCGCGGGTCTTGCCCAGCTTGATCAGGGTCTTCAGGCGTTCGCGGCGGTTCTTGGCCTCTTCTTCGGACAGGACGGTTTCGTCCAGGCCGAATTCCTTCATCAGCGCGCGCTCCTTGGCCTTGCTGATCTTCATGCGCAGCGGCTTGACCTTCTCGACCGGCTGGGCGGTAGCGTCGACCACTTCGGCCTCGGCTTCGACTTCACCGGTCAGGTCGTCTTCGATGTCGCTCAGGTCGGCGTCATCCAGGTCGGCGCCTTCTTTGGCAGCGGCCTTGGGTTTGCGGCCGCGTTTGGCAGCGGGTTTGCCGGCCGAAGCGGCTTTGGCCGGGCGGCCCGCCTTTTTCTTCGACTCGGCGCTCGCGTCGACAACGTCGAGCTCGTCGGCAGCGGTCTTGCGGGCGGTGGATTTGGCAGCGGGTTTTGCAGGCATCTTGGCGGTCACAGAGGTTTTCTTGGGCACTTCGGGAGCGGCTGTGCCAGCTGGGGCCTTGGTGGCTGTTTTTGTGCGGGACTGGACAGGCGTACTGGACTTCTTCGCAGGCATGAGGACCTCAAAAAATGGCAGGAACAGGACCGGCAGAACTCACAAAAATCGCCAAAAAGGTCGCCGCAGGCGGCCACTCCGGTGGTTTTTGTCTGGCACTACGCCCACCTTTCGCCGGAAAGGGCGGGCCTGCAAGCTGTGTGGGCGATCATTTGGTGTGCAGTCCTTGCGGGGTTCCATCAGGCCCAAGGGGCGCTGAGGTGGCCAGGGGGATTCCCGAGTTGCCCCTGTCTGGGGGCAGGCCTGTGCCGGAGGTGCTGCTGTCGCGCTTGCGGTGCGTAACCTTACATTATACCGGCGGAGCGCTTTTCAAGGCCTTGATGCGTTCATTGACCCGCTTGTAGTCTTCGTACGCCGTGGCGTCGCCCTGCTGCACCCGGGCTGCCAGCAGGCCGGCCAGGGCCTCCAGGGCGTCGCCGCGCAGTCGGTCCATCACGTCGGCCAGCTCGGCCAGCTCCAGCGCCGAGTCGGCGCCCATGGTGGCCTGTTCCACCTGGCCGCAGGCAAAAGCTTCGTGTTCACCGCCCCGCAGGGCCTCGCGCAACGCCGCCCAGGGCTGCGGGCCGTGTTCGTGCAGCTGCGCCTCGAGCCAGGCGAACACCGGCCCATGGGGCGCCGGCAGGTGCGCGAGCATGGCGTGGTCGTCCGCGGACAGCGTGTCCCAGGCCTGGGCATTGGCCAGCAGCAGGCCCACGGCCCGGTCGGCCCGGCTGCCGCCTGCGCGGCGCTGGCCGAGCATGCGCGGCGGTGGGGGTGGGCCTTTGCGCCACTTGCCAAAACCCTTGTTGCCGTAGGTGCCTTTGCCGTAGCCACTGCTTGCGCCGCCGCCATACGATCCACCGCCTGAAGGGCTGAATGACTGGGTGTAGCCGCCTCCCGGTTGATCCCCGAGGTCCTGGGTGTGGCTGCCACCGTCATAGGCGTGCGCCGGGGACGCCGGGGACTCGTGGTTCGTTGGGCGCTGGGGGCGCGCGCCGCCACCGGCCTGTTGCCAGAGCTGCAGCAGGTCGGCACTGCCGATGCCGATGCCGTTGGCCAGCTCGGTGATCAACTGGCGCTTGAGTGCGCCGTCGGGCAGGGCGCTCCACAGCGGGCGGGCCTGGCTGGCCATGCGGGCGCGGCCTTCGGCGCTGGTCAGGTCGCAGTCGGCACTGGCGGCGTCGATCAGGAAACGCGAGAGCGGCACCGCATCCTTCACGCATTGCGCAAAGGCCTCTTCGCCGTTGGCGCGGATGTAGCTGTCTGGGTCGTGCTCGGCCGGCAAGAAGAGGAACTTCACGCTTCGCGTGTCGGTGGCCAGGGGCAGGGCGGCGTCGAGCGCCTTGCGCGCGGCGCGCCGGCCGGCGCCGTCGCCGTCAAAGCTGAACACCACGTTGTCGGTGAAGCGGAAGAGTTTCTGCACGTGGTCGGGCGTGCAGGCGGTGCCCAGCGTGGCGACGGCGTTGGCAAAACCCAGCTGGGCCAGGGCCACCACGTCCATGTAGCCCTCGGTGACGAGCGCATAGCCCGCCACGCGGATGGCGGTGCGCGCTTCGAACAGGCCGTAGAGTTCGCGGCCCTTGCTGAACACCGGCGTCTCGGGTGAGTTCAGGTATTTGGGTTCGCCTTTGTCGAGTACGCGCCCGCCGAAGCCGATGTACTCGCCCTTGACGTTGCGGATCGGGAACATGATGCGGTCGCGGAAACGGTCGTAGCGTTTCGCTTCGCCGTCCTGGCCTTTTTCGTCGGCGTGTTCGATCACCATGCCGGACTCGACCAGCAGCGCATCCGCATAGTCCGGGAACACGCTGGCCAGGCTGCGCCAGCCTTCGGGCGCGTAGCCCAGCCCAAAGGTCTTGGCGATCTCGCCCGAGAGGCCGCGGCCCTTGAGGTAGTCCACGGCGCGCGGCGAGGCCTTGAGCTGCTTCATGTAGGCGTGCGCGGCCTTCTCCAGCACGTCGTTGAGCGTCAACTGCTTCTGGCGTTGCTGCGCCGCGCGTTCGCGGTCCTGTGGCGAAGCGTCGTCTTCGGGCACCTGCAGGCCGGCCTGCTGGGCCAGGTCTTTCACGGCTTCAATGAAGCTCATGCCGGCGTGTTCCATCAGGAAGCCGATGGCGTTGCCGTTGGCGCCGCAGCCGAAGCAGTGGTAGAACTGTTTGGTTGGGCTGACGCTGAATGAGGGTGACTTTTCACCGTGGAACGGGCACAGTCCCATCAGGTTGGCGCCGCCCTTCTTCAGTTGGACATAGCGGCCCACCACGTCGACCACGTCGACGCGGTTGAGCAGTTCCTGGATGAAGGTCTGGGGGATGGCCACCTGAGTATTCTCCCCCACCCGAAAAGAACGACAGGAGACACCCCATGACCAGCATCTACGACCAGGATCTGCCCCGCACCGAGGCCAATTTCGCGCCCATTTCGCCGTTGTCGTTCATCGAACGCACGGCCGAGGTCTACCCGGACCGGCTGGCCATCGTGCACGGCGCGCTGCGCCAGACCTGGAGCCAGACCTACGACCGTGCCCGTCAGCTGGCCAGCGCCTTGCAGCGCGCCGGTATAGCCAAGAACGACACGGTGGCCGTGATGCTGCCCAACACGCCGCCGATGGTCGAAGCGCACTTTGGCGTGCCGATGGCGGGCGCGGTACTCAATGCGCTCAACACACGTCTCGACCCGGAGGCGATTGCTTTCATGCTGGACCACGGCGAAGCCAAGGTGGTCATCGTGGATACGGAGTTCGTCGGCACCCTGAGCAAGGCGCTGGCGCTGCGACAGCACAAATCGCCCCTGCTGGTGATCGACGTGGAGGACGCCCTTTTCACCGGTGAGACGCAGTCCGTGGGCAGCACCACCTATGAATCGTTCCTGGATGGAGGCGACCCGGCTTTTGCCTGGAGCCTGCCCGCCGACGAATGGGACGCCATCGCGCTCAACTACACCAGCGGCACCACCGGCAACCCCAAGGGGGTGGTCTACCACCACCGGGGTGCGGCCATGAACGCGATCAGCAACGTGCTGGAGTGGGACATGCCCAAGCACGCGGTCTACCTCTGGACGCTGCCCATGTTCCACTGCAACGGCTGGTGTTTCCCCTGGACGGTGGCGGCGCGCGCGGGTGTCAATGTCTGCCTGCGCCGGGTGGACCCGCAGGCGATCTTCGACGCCATGCGCGACCACGGCGTGACGCACTATTGCGGCGCACCCATCGTGCACGGACTGCTGGTCAACGCGCCAGCGGCCATGAAAGCTGGCGTGCCCGCCGGCATCAAGGCCATGGTGGCGGGTGCCGCGCCGCCGGCTTCGATGATCGAAGGCATGGAGCAGATGGGTTTTGACCTCACCCATGTGTACGGGCTGACCGAGGTCTACGGCCCGGCCACGGTCTGTGCCAAACACGAAGCCTGGGACGATCTGGACATCGGCGAACGTGCCCGCCTCAACGCGCGCCAGGGTGTGCGCTATCACCTGCAGCGCGACGTGCGCGTGTTGAACCCGGAGACGATGATGCCCGTGCCGCAGGACGGCGAGACCATGGGCGAGATCATGTTCAAGGGCAACATCACCATGAAGGGATATCTGAAGAACCCGACGACGACACAGGAGGCCTTTGCTGGGGGCTGGTTCCACAGCGGTGATCTGGCGGTGCAGTATCCCGACGGCTATTTCAAGATCAAGGACCGCAGCAAGGACATCATCATTTCGGGCGGTGAAAACATCTCGTCGATCGAGGTGGAAGACGTCTTGTACCGCCACCCTGACGTGCTGGCAGCGGCCGTGGTGGCGCGGCCCGATCCGAAGTGGGGCGAGACGCCCTGTGCGTTTGTGGAGCTGAAGTTTGGCGTGCACACGACGCCCGAAGACATCGTGGCGCACTGCAAGAAGCACCTGGCCGGGTTCAAGGTGCCGCGTTTTGTGGTGTTCGGTGAACTGCCCAAGACGAGCACCGGGAAGATCCAGAAGTTCGAGTTGCGCAAGCGGGCTGGGTCGGCGGCGGCGATTGACGTCTGACCTGTTTCCTTCCGGCACCTCGCGCCTGGACCTCGCGCAGGTCGACGGCGTCACCCCCGTTCTCCGGCCCACGCTCGCCGTCAACCGGATGGGCGCGCAACCGTTGCCGCGTCAACACCGTTTGTGCGAGGCGCCTCTGTGGCAACGGCGAATGGTGCCTGCGCCCGAGGATGCCACCACCGTCCCAAATGTCGTGTGGGTTTGCCTGCGGTTCGCTCTCACATCACTTCGGGGGCAGGTGGGTTGGGTGGGCGGGCGCAGTCCCCATTCGCGGTTGCCGCTGAGCGTACGTGCTACCACGGTGTTGATGAAGCTACGGTGGTTTGCCTGGGGAAGATGCCCGCGAGGTGGGACGGAGAACGAACACCCGGACCACCTGCACCTGCCCGCACGGCCGAGCGCCGAAGGCAGGGTGCAGCGACAAACCAAGCATCTGAGCAGCAGCCAACCAACAGCCGCCCTGCCAAAAGCACCAAAACCTCAATCCCCCGCCACGATCCCCTCGCGCCGCGGATCGGCACCGCCCAGCCACACCGGCCGGTCGTCTTTCACACCACGCTGGATCGCCTGCAGCCCACTGGGCATGGGGGTCTCGCTGACGGTGTGGCCGCGTTGCTGCAGGGCTCGCACGGTGGCGACAGGGAAGCGACCGGCTTCGAGCATCACGGGCCCACCCAGCGTGCCGAAGTTGGGCAGGTCGATGGCGGCCTGCGGGCTCAGGCCCCAGTGCAGCGCGCCCAGCAAAGTCTTGGCGGTGAAGTGGATGATGAGCGCGCCGCCCGGGCTGCCGGCACTCATCAGCAGCTGACCCGTGTCGCGGTCGAACACCAGCGTGGGCGACATGGACGAACGCGGGCGCTTGCCGGGTTCGACGCGGTTGGCCACCGGCCGGCCCTGAGCGTCGGTGGGTGTGAAGCTGAAATCGGTCAGCTCGTTGTTGAGCAGAAAGCCCCCAGGGCGCGAGGGGTCGGTGCTCACCATCAGCCGGGCGCCGAAGCCGGCCTCGATGGTGGACGTCATGGCCAGTGAGTTGCCAAACCGGTCGACGATGCTGATGTGGCTGGTGCCGTACTCGGGTTGTTCGGGCATGGGCGCCCAGGCCACGGCGCTGCCGCCGGGCTGGCCGGCGGGTGCCTGCGGCAGGCGCACCGGGCCAATCAGGCGGGCGCGCTCGTCCAGGTAGCGGGTGTCGAGCAGGCTGCCCCGGCGCCCGGCCGGTGGCGCCACGAAATCGGGGTCGGCCAGGTAGAGCGCGCGGTCGGCGAACGCCAGGCGGGACGCCTCGGCGTAGGTGTGCAGCCAGTCGGGGCCCGGCAGGCCGCCCGACAACGCCACGTCGGCCTGCGGCGTGCGCGCAAGCAGGCCAAGGATCTGCCCGATGGCGATGGCCCCCGAACTCGGCGGCGGGAAGCCGCAGATGCGCAACGCGCGTTGTGCCGCTGTGTGGTCGAAACACAGGGCCTCGCGCTCCTTGGGTTGGTAGGTTTTGAGGTCGTCCAGGCTGAGCAGACCGGGGTTGCCCGGATGTTGCTGCACTTTCGCGACCAGCGCGCGAGCCACCGGTCCTTCGTGCAGGGCCAGCGGGCCGTTGGTGGCGATCCGGCGCAGAACCTGCGCGAGTTCGGGGTTGCGCAGCACATGGCCCACCGGGTGGGGCTGGCCGTCTCGCTGGTAGAAGTAGGCCGCAGCCACCGGGTCCTGCTTCAGCGCGCTTTCAGCCTGAAGCAGCGTGTGCAGCCGAGGGCTGACCGGGAAGCCCTGATCGGCCAGGCGGATCGCAGGGTCGAACAGGCGCGCCCAGGGCAGCCGGCCGTGTTGCCGGTGGGCCAGCGCCAGCATGGCCACCGTGCCGGGCGCGCCCACCGAACGGCCACCCACCACGGCCTGCAGAAAGGGCAGGGGTTGGCCGTCGTCCGCGAGGAACAGCTTTTCCGTCGCCGCGTCCGGAGCCGTCTCGCGCCCGTCAAAGGCCTGGACACGTCGACCATCGTGGTGCAACAGGAAGGCGCCACCGCCGATACCACTGGACTGCGGCTCCACCAAGGTGAGCACCATCTGCACGGCGATGGCTGCGTCCACGGCACTGCCGCCCGCGCGCAGGACGTGCACGCCGGCTTCGGTGGCCAGGGGGTTGGCGGCCGCCACGGCGTGCTGGTGCAGTGTCCAGCCCGGCTTCGGGGTTGCACCCGTTGCCGCTTCGGGTTGCGCCACCGGGCTGATGGGCGCAGGCACCGCCGCGGTGTCGACGGCGGTGGGTGTGGTGCAGGCCGTCAGCAACAGCGCCAGGGTGAGCACCACCGGCCAGGGGTGCGTGGCAGTTCGACCAAGGATTTTTGTGCGTTCTGTCATGCTTGCGGTTGGTTAGGGAGGACAGCCAATTCGCCGCTTGCCAAAAATCAAGCAGCATGGAGGGTGATTGCGCTATTTTGAATCCTGAAGTGCAATCCAGCCCAATAGCCAGCCCAATAGCCAGCCCAGGAAGCCCTGATGACGATGACCACGCCGCCCCTCTCCGCCAACGCACTCGGTCCCTTTGGTGGGCCCACGCGTCAGGTGGTGCACAGCCTGCCTCTGCTGATGGCTGCGCTGGAAGCGCAGCATCACCAGCCCATCGTCACCTTGCGCGACGCCTTGCTGCAACTGCGCATGCTGGACGAGCCCACGCTGGCGGCCCTGGCCGAAGAGAGCCCCGATCTGTTGCGTTCCCGGTCGTCCGAACTGGTGGTGCGTCTGCTGATGACAGACGACGAGTTGCAGCGTGCGCTGGCCCGCGTGGCGGGTGTGGTGGAGATCGAGGTGCTGGGTTTTGATGTCGAGCGCAATGCGTTTGACATCCTGCCCTTGCGCACAGCGCATGCCCACCATGTGGTGCCGCTGGGCATGGCCAACGAGCAGTTTTTTGTCGCTTCCTGCGCCCCGACCAACGAAGAACTGCAGCACCAGCTGTGCACGCAGACCGGCCACACCGTGCGCCTCGTTTGGGCCAGCCGCGACGCGATCGAGCGGCGGCTGGAGTTGCAGGACCGCATCGAACACGCCGGCCATGCCCACAGCCCCAGCGCCATCGTCGACGAGGTGCGGCGCCGCATGCTGCCACCCCAGGCGCTGGTGCAGCACAACGAAGAGGCGGGGCTTGAAGATCTCGTGATGCAGGCCATGGTCGAAGTGGGCACGGCCGGCGAGGCCGAGCAACTGGCTTCGGCGGCGGAGTCGGCCGGCATGGTGCGGCTGGTCAACCAGATGATCGCCGAGGCCCAGAGCACCGGCGTGTCGGACATTCACATCGAGGCCAATCCAGGCGACGCGCTCACCGCGATCCGTTTCCGGCGGGATGGCGACCTGGAGCCCTACCTGTGGCTGCCCGCCAAACTGCGCGCACCCCTGGTCTCCCGGATCAAGATCATGGCCCGGCTCGACATCGGCGAGCGCCGCCGGCCGCAGGACGGCAAGATCGATTTTTCCGAGTTCGGTGGCAAGGCGCTGGAGCTGCGCGTGGCGGTGATGCCCACGCACGACGGGCTGGAAGACGTGGTGCTGCGGCTGCTGGAATCGGCCAAGCCGCTGCCCTTGTCGAAGCTCGGGCTGCAGCCACGCGACCTGGAGCTGATCGCCAATTTTTCAGAACGCACCTTCGGCATGGTGCTGGCCGCCGGTCCCACCGGTTCGGGCAAGACCACCACGCTGCACTCCATGCTGGCCGAGGTGAACACCACCGAGCGCAAGATCTGGACGGCAGAAGATCCGATCGAGATCACCCAGCCCGGCCTGCGCCAGGTGCAGATGAACAGCAAGATCGGCCTGACGTTCGCCAGCGCCATGCGCGGTTTCCTGCGCGCCGATCCCGACATCATCATGATCGGTGAGATCCGCGACGCCGAGACCGCCAAGATCGCCATCGAGGCCTCGCTCACCGGTCACCTGGTGCTCTCGACCCTGCACACCAACAACGCCAGCGAGAGCGTGGTGCGCCTGCTCGACCTGGGCATGGACCCGATGAACTTCGCCGACTCGCTGCTCGGCATCGTGGCCCAGCGCCTGGTGCGTGCGCTGTGCACCCATTGTGCGCAGGAACGGGCGCTCACCGCCGAGGAGTGGGAGGCGCTGCTGCAGGAATACATGGAGGGCAGCAGCCTGAGCCGCCAGCAGGCCGAGAAGCGCTTGCTCACGGCGGCGGGCGTGGCGTCGGCGGCCGACATCCGCACGCGCCAGGCGGTGGGCTGCGAGCACTGCAGCGGCAAGGGTTACAAGGGCCGCCTGGGCATCTACGAAATCCTGCAGAACAGCCGCGCCATCAAGTTGCTGATCCAGAACCGCGCCCGGCCGTCCGAGCTGTTTGACGCGGCGGTGGACGAGGGCATGCGCAGCCTGCGCCACGACGCCCTTGAAAAGGTGGTGCAAGGGCTGATCGATCTCAAACAGGCACGCGTCGCCTACCGCTGAGCCGGCCGGAAGCCCGGCACGGTCAGGGAAGGGCCCCCGGCGCGGCATGCCCAACCCAGGATGCGGCGGAACCGGTTTTGCTGGGCCACTCGCATCGCCCCCTTGAGGGGGGCGCGCGAAGCGCGGCGGGGGTGTTCAGTCTCAGCGCGGCGCCAGGCGGATCGCGCCGTCGAGGCGGATCACCTCGCCGTTGAGCATGTCGTTTTCGATGATGTGTTTCGCCAGCTTGGCGTAGTCCTGCGGCGTGCCCAGGCGGCTGGGGAAGGGCACGCTGGCGGCCAGTGCGTCCTGCACTTCCTGCGGCATGCCGAACAGCATGGGCGTGCCGAAGATGCCGGGGGCGATCGTCATGTTGCGGATGCCGTTGCGCGCCAGGTCGCGCGCGATGGGCAGCGTCATGCCGACCACGCCGCCCTTGCTGGCCGCGTAGGCGGCCTGGCCAATCTGTCCGTCGTACGCCGCCACGCTGGCGGTGCTGATCATCACGCCGCGTTCGCCCGTGGCCTCGGGTTCGTTCCTGCACATGGCTTCCGAGGCCAGGCGGATCATGTTGAAGCTGCCCACCAGATTGACCATGATGGTCTTGGTGTACACGGCCAGCGAGTGCGCGCCGTTTTTGCCCACGGTCTTTTCGGCCGGCGCGATGCCGGCGCAGTTGACCAGGCCCATGAGCTTGCCCAGGGACAGGGCCTTGGCGACCACGGCCTGGCCGTCGGCTTCGCTGCTCACGTCGCATTTGACAAACGCGCCGCCGATGTCCTTGGCGACCGCTTCGCCTTTTTCAACCTGCATGTCGGCGATGACGACCGTGCCGCCGTTGGCCGCCAGCATGCGCGCCGTGCCTTCGCCCAGACCGGATGCGCCGCCGGTGACGATGAATACCTTGCCTTGAATGTCCATGGGTGTGCTCCTCGGGTGGTGAGTTGACGTTGACGTAAACGTCAATTATCACCCACTTGCGCGACCGGCTTCAGGCGGCCGGGAGTTCCAGCGTGACGACGGTGCCGTGGCCCGGCTCGCTGGACACCTGCAGCCAGCCGCCGTGCAGATCGACGATGCGTTTCACGATCGCCAGGCCCAGGCCTTTGCCGCCTTCGCCGGTGGCGGGCGCCACGCTGGAGCGGCTTTGGTAGAAGCGGTCGAACAGGCGGGGCATGTCCTGGGGCGGAATGCCCGACCCGTTGTCGCTCACCTGGACTGTGACCACCTCGCCGTGCTCGCCGGTGTGGCGGTCGGCGCTCAGCTGGATCACGCTGCCGCTGCCCGAGAACTTGAGCGCGTTGTCCACGAGGTTGGCCAGCGCGCGCTCGAACAGTTCGATGTCCACCGCGGCCAGCGCGGGGCTTTGCGCGGCGTCGGGGCGTTCGGCCATCTGCAGGTGAATACCCTGGAGGCGTGCCCGCTCGGCAAAGCGCATGACCACGTCGTCCAGCAGCTCGCCCAGGTCCAGCACCTCGGCGTTGAGTTTGAACGCCGGTTCGTCCAGACGGGCCAGGTCACCCAGGCTTTGAACGAGGCGGGCAGCGTTGTGTGTGTTGCGCAGGGCCACCGCCACCAGCCGGCGGTCTTCTTCGCGGGTGGCGTCGCCGGTCCAGCGGGCATCGAGGGTTTCGAGGCAGGCGGTGGTGGCGGTCAGCGGCGAGCGCAGATCGTGCGAGAGGTTGCTCACGCCCTCGCGGCGAAAGTGGTCCAGGCGCCGCAGGGTGCTCCACTGCCGCCGCAAGGTCTGTAGCATCGCATCGATGCCGCGCGCGAGCTGGCCGAATTCATCGCGGCCCCTGGCATCGGGCAGATCGAGCGATGGACCCGGTCCGTCCGGGTCGGTCGAGGCCATGTCGTCGAGACCTTCCTGTGTGACCCGGCCGACCGATTGGGTGAGTCGCGACAGCGGGCGCGTGATGGTGGCGGTGGCCCAGGTGGCGAGCAGGGTGGCGAAGGCCACCACCGCCAGCACCATCAGCAAGACGGGCTGGGACAGCGTGCTGCGCAGCGCCGCCATGCGCCCTTCGCCGAACGTGCGGGGACGCGAGACCAGGTACAGGTAGCCGTCGACGGGCCGGTTGGGCTGTATGGCGGCGTGCCGCAAGGGGCGCGCCGCGATGATCACGCGCTTGTCCATGTGCTCGGGGTCGTCACCCAGCACATAGGGCATGGGTGTGTCGCCAGCGGCCTCCAGGACCGGCCCGATGCGCACCTTGAAACCCGGCGCGAGCTGGGCCTGGCCGGTGGAGCTGAGCACGGTGCCCTGCGTGTCCAGCAGGTAGAGCTGGGTATCGGGTTCGTAGAGCACCAGGTTGGCGAGGAAGTCGTCGAAGCCTTCTCCGAAACGCGCCCGCATGCCGAGCAGGTCGTTGTGCTGCAGGACCACGCGCTTCAAGAATGCGTCGGCGCGGTAGTAGGCCGACTCGTGTTCAAAGCGCTCATAGGCCAGCACGATGGCGATGACCACGCCCAGTGCGGTGAACAGACCGGTGAGGAAGATCGTGAGCGCGATCTTGATCCGAACCTTCATGGCTCAGTGCCCTGGGCGTTCGCGCATCTTGTAGCCGGCGCCCCGCACCGTGAGGATGAAGTCCGGGCGCAGTGGGTCGGCCTCCAGCTTCGCGCGCAGGCGGTTGATGTGGGTGGTCACCGTGTGTTCGTAGCCGTCGTGCGTGTAGCCCCAGACGGCGTTGAGCAACTGCCCGCGTGAAAACACGTGGCCAGGGTGCTGGGCGAAATGCAGCAGGAGGTCGAACTCCAGCGCCGTGAAATCGAGCGTCACGCCGCGCACCCGGGCCACGCGCTTGACAGGGTGAATTTCCAGCTCGCCGTTGACCAGCAGGGCGCCGGCATCTGCGGCTTGGCTCTGGGCCGCCTGCGCCGCGCGCAGCAGCTCCGAGCGGCGCAGCAGCGCCTTGACGCGCGCCAGCAGCTCGGCGATGGAAAAGGGTTTTGTGAGGTAGTCGTCGGCGCCGAGTTCCAGGCCCAGCACGCGGTCGAGTTCGGTCGACTTGGCGGTGAGCATCAGGATGGGGGTGTGGTCGCCGCGCGAGCGCAAGGTCTTGCACACCTCCAGCCCGTCCAGCCCCGGCATCATCAGGTCGAGCACCAGCAGGTCGTGCCCGACTTCGGTCTGCAGCGCCAGCGCCGACGGTCCATCGCGGGTTTCGCTCACGCCATAGCCGGCGCCGCGCAGGTTCAGGGCCAACAGGTCCCGGATATCGGTCTGGTCCTCGGCAATCAGGATCTGCTTGGTGGCATTCATGGGAATAGGTCCGCTGCGTGAGCGATTTCTTACCCGATTGTTATCGAAATGTGATCTTTCGATAGCGGGTTGTGATCTGGGCTGGCCACAGTGGAGTCACCAAACCCGCACTGGAGCCCGCCATGAACACCACCCACCTGTCTGCCTTGTCAACGCCTCATGCGGGCGCCGTCTGCTGGACCGAGATGGTGAGCCACCGGAGCTATCTGATCCGCTTTGCCCAGCGCAAGCTCCACGACCCGATGCTGGCCGAAGACCTGGTGCACGACGTGTTCGAGGCGGTGATGTCCGGGGGCGCCGCGTTTTCCGGCCGCAGCGCGCTGCGCAGCTGGCTCACCGGCATCCTGAAGAACAAGCTGGTCGATCTGATCCGGGACCGCGCCCGTTACCACGAGATGGATGCCGACGATGACGAGGCCCTGCCCCTGGAATGCGGCGCCGCCCGCCCGGACGAACTGGCCGAGCACCGCGAGCGCCTGGCCCAGACCCTGGTGCGCATCGAAAACCTGCCCCACGGACTGCGTGATGTGATGCGCTGGCGCGTGCTGCACGACGAAGACACCGAGCTGGTGTGCGAGCGCCTGGCGATCAGCCAGGACAGCCTGTTTGTGCGCCTGCACCGGGCGCGCAAACAGCTGTTGTGCTGAGAACGCTGCAGGATCACGCTGACGCCAATGTCAACAACGGCCCGCGTCGTTGAAACCGTCACTGGTTTGGCGCTGAATATTCACGAATCTGTCACACAAGAGCGGTAGCCTGCCGGCACCATTGACCCGCGCAAGGAGCCGCCCATGTTTGACAGCCACGACGAGCTGCTGACCCGCATTCACAACGACCTCATGGACGGCTACGACGAAGAGCTGGAGATGGAAATTGAGGACCGCCACGTGGACGCGCTCGGCGGTGAGCTGGACCCCGAGGCGCTGCTGCAGCAGAAGGAGAGCCGGCGCACGTATTTCCGCGAGCTGTTCCGGTTGCAGGCCGAGCTGGTGAAGCTGCAGGATTGGGTGCAGGCCACCGGGCACAAGGTGGTGATCGTGTTCGAAGGGCGCGACGCGGCCGGCAAGGGCGGCGTGATCAAGCGCATCACGCAGCGCCTGAACCCGCGCGTGTGCCGCGTGGTCGCGTTGCCCGCGCCCAGCGACCGCGAGCGCACGCAGTGGTACTTCCAGCGTTACGTGCCGCACCTGCCGGCGGCCGGCGAAATCGTGCTGTTTGACCGCAGCTGGTACAACCGCGCTGGTGTGGAAAAGGTGATGGGCTTTTGCACCGATGAGCAGTACGAAGCCTTCTTCCGCGATGTGCCCGAGTTCGAGAAGATGATCGCGCGCTCCGGCGTCCAGCTGATCAAGTACTGGTTTTCGGTGTCCGATGCCGAACAGGAGCTGCGCTTCCTCGGCCGCATCCACGACCCGCTCAAACAATGGAAGCTCAGCCCCATGGACCTGGAGAGCCGCCGCCGCTGGGAGCTCTACACCAAGGCCAAGGAAGTGATGCTGGAGCGCACCCACATCCCCGAATCGCCGTGGTGGGTGGTGCCCGCCGACGACAAGAAGAAGGCACGTCTGAACTGCATCCACCACCTGCTGTCACAGATGCCGTACCACGAGATCGAGCGCCCCGGTATCGAACTGCCCGAACGCATGCGCCACGAAGACTACCGCCGCCACCAGGTGCCGGGAGAGATCTACGTGCCAGAGATTTATTGAACACCCCCGCCGCACTGCGCGCGACCCCCTCCAGGGGGCGATGCGAGTGGCCCGGCAAAGCCGGTTCCACCGCATCCTGGGTCAGGGCAAGCGCTCCGGAGGGGCTATGTCTGCTTGAAGGGGAGTTGATCCCAGGGCACCGCGGAACCGGCTTTGCCGGGCCGCCAGTGCCGCTCCCTTGAGGGGGTGACGCGCCGCAGGCGCGGCGCGGGGGTGGTTACTTGTACCCGGCCCGGTCCAGCATCTGCTGCACCTTGGTCATGTTCTTCGCCACCACACCCAACGGGATCTGCTCGGCCTTGAAGTTGTCGCCACCCATGGCCTTGATGGCGGGGTTGTCCACCTTCAGGCCCTTGACGGCGGGGAACTCGTTGTTGCCGTTGGCAAAGTAGTCCTGCGCAAAGGGGCTGGCCAGGAACTCCATGAAGGCGATGGCGTTGTCCTTGTTCTTGGCGTGTCTGGCCACGGCCGCGCCAGCGATGTTGACGTGGGTGCCGCTGGTGCCCTGGTTGGGGAAGACCACGCGCACTTTTTCCATCACCGAGCGGTCCTCGGGTTTGCTGGACTTGATCATGCGGGCCACGTAGTAGGTGTTGGTCAGCGCCACACCGCATTCGCCCGAGGCCACGGCCTTGATCTGGTCGGTGTCACCGCCTTTGGGCGCGCGAGCCATGTTGGCGACCACGCCCTTGAGCCATTCTTCGCCCTTGGCATCGCCCAGGCGTTCGACCACGGTGGCGAACAGCGACAGGTTGTAGGGGTGTGAGCCTGAGCGGGTGCAGACCAGACCCTTGAGCTTGGGATCTGCCAGTTGTTCGTAGGTGGCCACGTCGGCGGCCTTGACGCGCAGCGGGTCGTAAATGATCACGCGGGCGCGGGTCGAAAAACCGGTCCAGGTCACGCCGTCCTTCGTGGCGTCGGCACGCAGGTTGGCGGGAATGGCGGCGTCCAGCTTGGCCGACTTGATGGGCTGGAACAAGCCCTGGCTGTCGGCGGAGGCCATGCGGGCAGCATCCACCAGCAGGATCACATCGGCAGGCGACGCGGCGCCTTCGGCGCGCAGGCGCGCCACGATGCCGGCATCGTCCGCGTCGACGCGGTTGATCTTGATGCCCGTGGTCTTGGTGAAGGTCTCGTACATCACCTCGTCGGTCTGGTAGTGGCGGGCCGAATAGAGGTTGAGCACCTTGTCCTGGGCCTGGGCGCCCATGGCCGCGGAGGCCGCGGCAAGGACAATGCTGAGCTTGATGGTGTTGCGCATGTGGGGGACTTTCTCTGGAGCCAATAACCCCGCATCCGTCTGGAAATCACCAGCGCTGCGGGCACGATTCATCCGGGTTAGATGCTAACACAAACACGAATGGTTCTCAATAAATATTGGTTGATCTGGGTCAAACTCCAGCGAATCTGAGCACCCGCAGCGCAGTGGCGGATGGCGCGCCTGGAAAGGTCTGTGGGATGACGCGCATAAAAAAAGCCCCCGCTTTGCAGCGAGGGCTTAAGGGGTCCGATGAAATCGAATTTCGAAAAGGACCCGAGGAGACAACCAGAAAAAACGGATTTGGTGAACCAGCGCCGCCTTCTCAAGTCTGGCGCTAGTCTCCAGTGATTCCAGTATTGGCGCCTTGACCGATGTCAAAGGCCCGATCAAAGGTACGAAACCTCTGCAATTCAGCGCTTCTTGGCAGCGGCCTTGGTGGCGCTGACCGCTTGCGTGGTCACGGTGTTGAAGTTGGCTTCGGCCATTTCGGTGGCTTGCTTGACAGCCTTCTGAACCGATTCCATGGCGTTGTTGGCGGCGGACACGGCGCTCTTCATCACGGCCACGGCGGTTTCGGAACCGGCGGGAGCGTTCTTGGAAGCGTTGTCCACGACCGACATGAATTTCTTCTGTGCATCAGCGGCCTGGGCTTCAGCGGCCTTGCCGAATTCGGCGCCGGTGCCCGAAGCGATGTCGTACAGGTGACGGCTGTAGGCCACGGTCTTCTCGGCCAGAGGCTGCATCAGGCTGGCTTGCAGCGTCAGCAGTTCCTGGGCGTCCTTGACGGACAGCAGGGCTTGCGTGCTGTTGGCGGACTCGCTCAGGGCGGCCTTGGTGGCTTGGACGTTCAACTCAAGCAGCTTTTCCACGCCTTCGAAGGCTTTCTGGGTCAGACCGAAAATGGTTTCGATGTTGGCTTTTTGTGCGGCGACGATTTGTTCAGCGGTCAGCATGTTGGGTTCTCCGGAAGAGGAAGTAGATAGGGGGGTAGTGGCCTAGTTGAGAGCTGCTCCCGAACTCCGCGCTGTCTCGACGCTGTTGTTTTCGTTCGTTTTGCTGCACTGCAACATGGTTCGAATTATAGGGATAACTCGATCCGATGCAAGCGGTTTTTGTTGCATTGCAACATTCTAGAAGGGCCTTTCTAAAACACGGACGCCGTGCGCCGGTTTCAAGTGGCGGACACAATGGCCGCACCCTTTCAGCGCCCCTTCCTGTGCACGCTTTCTACGCCGACCACTTCATCCTGCCCCTGCCCAGCGGCCACCGCTTTCCCATGGCCAAGTACGGCCGCCTGCGCGAGCGCCTCACGGTCGAACTGCCGCAAGTTCGACTGGGCCAGGCGTTGCCGGCCAGCGATGGCGAACTGGCGCTGGTCCATTGGCCGGCGTACGTCCAGGCCATCCAGACCGGCACGCTGGACGCCGCGGCTCAGCGCGAGATCGGTTTCCCCTGGAGCCCGGCGATGGCGGAACGGGCTCGGCGCTCGGTGGGTGCCACCATCCAGGCTTGCCGCGACGTCATGTCGGGCGAGGGACTGGCGGCCAACCTCGCGGGAGGCACGCACCACGCGTACGCCCACAAGGGCAGCGGCTTCTGTGTTTTCAACGACGCCGCGGTCGCGACCCGGCTGATGCAGGCCGAGCATGCGCGCCGTCATCGCGCCGCCGGTCCACTGCGCGTGGCCATCGTCGACCTCGACGTGCACCAGGGCAATGGAACGGCCAGCATCTTCGCGCGCGACGACTCGGTGTTCACGCTCTCGCTGCACGGCGCCCGCAACTTCCCGTTCCGCAAGGAGCCGAGTGACCTCGACGTGGAGTTGCCCGACGGCTGCGGCGACACCGAATACCTGGAAGCGCTGGAGCGCGCACTGGAAGAGCTGGAGCAGCGCTTCGATCCCGGTCTGGTGATTTACCTGGCCGGTGCCGATCCGCACGAGGGCGACCGGCTCGGGCGCCTGAAGCTCACGTTCGACGGCCTGGAAGCACGCGACCGTCGCGTGATGGACTGGGCCTGGCAGCGCCGCCTGCCGTTGGCGTTCACCATGGCCGGCGGCTACGGCACCGACATGGAGGCCACGGTGCAGATCCAGATGAACACCTACCGCACCGCGCTCGAGTACCACCACCGCTGGCATGGGGTGGCCGGTGTGCGGCCGGCTGACCGTTCTGCGACAGGCCTTGCAGCATCCCACTGGCAAAATCCCGCGCCATGAGCACGCCCGCCACCCGCCCCCAGGCCCGCCCGCGCAGCCACTACCGCGTCTTCCGCACCATCGGCACGCGCTGGATGGACAACGACGTCTATGGCCATGTGAACAACGTGGTGTATTACAGCTGGTTCGACACCGCGGTCAACGGCTGGCTGATCGAGCAGGGCGCGCTGGACATCCACGGCGGCGAGGTCATCGGTCTGGTGATCGAGACACAGTGCAACTACTTTGCCCCGCTGGCCTTTCCGCAGACCGTTCACGCCGGCCTGCGCGTAGCGCATCTGGGGAGTTCCAGCGTGCGCTACGAGGTTGGCCTGTTTGCCGAAGACGGCGAGATGGCCGCTGCCTGCGGGCACTTCGTGCACGTGTACGTGGACCGCAGCACGCGCCGGCCGGTGCCCTTGCCGGACGATCTCAAGGCGGTGCTTGAGACGATCCTGTGAAGGCGGCAGCGCGCTGGCGGGGTTCTTGCCATAATTGACGTTGACGTAAACGTCAATACAACACGGAGACCCCGCATGAGCTTCAACCCCCCCTTGGCCGGTGCCTTGACCCCGATCGACGCCCGCAGCGTCGACGCCGCCATCACCAGCCGCATGTCGGCCCGCGCGTTCCTGCCCACACCGGTGCCGCGCGAGACCATCGAACACCTGTTGCAGCTGGCCAGCCGCGCGCCCTCGGGCACCAACACCCAGCCCTGGAAGGTGTATGTGCTGCAGGGTGCGAGCCGCGACAGCCTGGTCGATAAATGCTGCGCCGCGCACGACGCCCTGCGCGCCGATCCCTCGCTGGCAGTCGAGTACCGCGAGGAATACGACTACTACCCGGAAAAATGGGTCAGCCCTTACATCGACCGTCGGCGCGAAAACGGCTGGGGGCTTTACGGCCTGCTCGGCATCACCAAGGGCGACAAGGACAAGATGCATGCGCAGCACCAGCGCAACTTCCGCTTCTTCGACGCGCCGGTGGGCCTGATGTTCACGCTCGACCGCATCATGGGCCGCGGCTCGCTGGTGGACTACGGCATGTTCATGCAGAACCTCATGGTCGGCGCGCGCGGCCACGGCCTGCACACCTGCCCGCAGGCGGCCTGGAACGGCTTTTCGAAGATCATCCTGCCGCACATCGGCGCCGGTGAGAACGAA
Source organism: Hydrogenophaga sp. ZJX-1 (assembly GCF_048590325.1). NCBI lineage: Bacteria > Pseudomonadati > Pseudomonadota > Betaproteobacteria > Burkholderiales > Comamonadaceae > Hydrogenophaga > Hydrogenophaga sp. ZJX-1. The sequence goes on along the minus strand of NZ_JBMBRA010000004.1, from coordinate 106,532 downwards.
ATGCTGGTCTGCGGCATGTCGCTGGGCTACGCCGACCCGGCCGACAAGGTCAACACCTTCATCACACCGCGCGAACCGGTCGCAAGCTTCACTCGCTGGCTGGAGTAACACTCCCCCGCGCCGCTTCGCGCCACCCCCAGGGGGCATCACCAGTCGTCTGGCAAAGCCAGCCCGGCGGTGGCCTGGGTTGGCGCTGCTTCTGGCGCCGGGTTTATTGAGACTCAATAGGGATCTGGGACAAAGCCCGGGCGCGCGCCAGGGAAGGCGCGCGGTCGGTAGTCGGGCGCCGGGCGGTGGTGCGCTGGAATGACGCCCATCGCGATCAGGTTGGCGCGGCTGTTGTACCGGATGCGCACGATCTCATCGGGCCGATTGCTGCGGCGCTCAAAATCGGTCTGGCCCACGCGGTCGCGTTCGCGGTCCCCGTGGCCCGTGCCCAGTTGCGGGCCGGCGGCCGAAGGCCCGTCGCTGCGGTGCGACTTGCCCTGGAAGGATTCTTCGCCCTGTGGCACCGGCGCGCTGCGCCCGTAGATCTCGGCTTCCGGTGCCCGGTAGCCAGGCCGTTCGCGGAACACCGCCACGCCGATCACACCGACATCGTCCGGGCGACCGGTGCGTGCGGCGTAGGAGCGCGACAGGCGGGTGAACTCAAAGGCCGCGATCTCGCGGCGGCTCTTGCGCCAGCCGCTCACGTCGTAGCGCTGGCCCGGCGTCAGCACGTAACCGGCCTGGTCAAAGGCGGCGGTTTCGCCGGTGATGACGTTCACGCCATCGACCGACACCACGTTGAGCAGGCGTCTGCGCGAACGGTTGTACAGCTCCACGGCGTAGCGCGCACCCGGTTCGCCCGCGATCCAGAGTTCACCTTGGTGGCGGTAGAACGGCAGGATTTCGCCGTTGTCGCGGTTGATGATGCGCACGTCGGCCAGCCGGCCCAAGGCCATGGCGGGCAGCGCCGTCAGCAAGGCCGTGCCGGCGATGGCGCCCAGCGCCATGCGGCGGGTGAGGGTGGTGGTGTTGGGGTTCATGGAGGCTCTCCTGATGCCAGGGGTGGATGGGAGCCTGCAGTACAAACGGCGCGCGTAAACGCTGATCGTGCTTCATGAAAAGCTTGTGTAAACCCGTGTTGCCAATGGTGCAACGCGCGGGCGCAGCGGCGGGTCGCACCAGGGCTGGAATAATCGTCACTTCCCATTTCATCCAACACAAGGACATTCCATGATCACCACCCCCAGCGGCCTGCAATACGAAGACACCGTGGTCGGCAACGGCGAAGTCGCCCAGGCCGGTCGCCCGGTGCAGGTGCACTACACCGGCTGGCTCTTCAACGACGGCGCGCAGGGCGCCAAGTTCGACTCCAGCAAAGACCGCGGCCAACCCTTCGAATTCCCGCTTGGCGCCGGCCACGTGATCAAGGGCTGGGACGAAGGCGTGCAGGGCATGGCCGTGGGCGGCACGCGCCGCCTGGTCATCCCGGCCGCGCTGGGTTACGGCGCACGCGGTGCGGGCGGCGTGATTCCGCCCAACGCGACCCTGTTGTTTGAAGTCGATCTGCTGGCTGTATAAGACTCCCCCTGCGCCGCTTCGCGGCTTCCCCCTAGGGGGACCACGCCCTTGGACCGGCGAAGCCGGATCCTCGGCGTGTGCTGGGTGGCTCCCCCTCGCGCCCCGCTTCATCGTTTTGAGGGTGCGCGTGTTTCCATTGAAAGCCGACATGAACCAACGCCCCGCCATCCTGATCGCACGCGCCGTGTTTCCCGAGGTGGTGGCGCGCCTGCGCGAGTACTTCGAAGTGGAAACCAACGATGAAGACGCGCCGTTCACGCCCGCGCAACTGATCGAACGGCTGCAGGGCAAGCTGGGCGTGCTCACCACCGGCAGCGAGCGCATCGACGCGGCGCTGCTGGCCGCCTGCCCGCAACTCAAGGTGGTCTGCAACATCGCGGTCGGTTACAACAACTTCGACGTGCCGGCCATGACGTCGGCCGGCGTGCTCGCCACCAACACGCCCGACGTGCTGACCGAGACCACGGCCGACTTCGGCTTTGCCCTGCTCATGGCCACGGCACGACGCATCACCGAGAGCGAACATTTCCTGCGCGCCGGCCAATGGAACCGCTGGGCGCTGGACATGTTTGCCGGCGCCGAGGTGCACGGCAGCACGCTGGGCATCCTGGGCATGGGCCGCATCGGCCAGGCCATCGCCCGGCGCGGCGCGCACGGCTTTGGCATGAACGTGATCTACCACAACCGCTCCCGGCTTGACACGGAGAACGAAGCCGCCTGCCGTGCGCGCTACGTCAGCAAGGCCGAGTTGTTGCAGCAGGCCGACCACCTGGTGCTGGTGTTGCCCTACAGCGCCGAATCGCACCACGCCATCGGCGCCGCCGAGCTCGCTCAGATGAAGCCCACGGCCACACTGGTCAACATCGCGCGCGGCGGCATCGTGAACGACGCGGCGCTGGCCGTGGCGCTGCGAGAGAAACGCCTCGCGGCCGCGGGGCTTGACGTGTTCGAAGGCGAGCCCTGCGTGCACCCCGACCTGCTCGACGTGCCCAACGTGGTGCTCACGCCGCACATCGCCAGCGCCACGCTCAAGACCCGGCGCGCCATGGCCGACCTGGCCGCCGACAACCTGATCGCCTACCTGACCCGCGGCGAGGCGCTGACCCCGCTGAACGCCGGTTTGCCGAACCCGCGCTGAAAACCGCGAGGGTCTAACGCAGCAGTGGCAGCACCGCGGTCTGCCCGGCCTGCGTGGCGTGGTCGGTGGCGCTCAGACCCTCCCTGTCGCGCAGCGCAGGCTCGGCACCCGCATCCAGCAACAGGCGGATCAACGTCACATCGCCGCGTTGCGCCGCGAGCATGAGGGCAGTTCGTCCTGTGGCATCGCGGGTGTTGACATCGGTGCCTGTGGCGAGCAGGCGGCGCACGGCATCAGGATCCCCCTGAGTGGTGGCCGCGAGCAGAGGTGGCAGGGCGGCCGCTGATCGAGCGCGGTCGGCCACAGGCGCCTCCCGGCGCAGCGTCGCTGCGTTGCGGGCCGGTTCCCGGTCTGCGGGTGCCGCGGCTGGTGCAGCCGGTGCACCGGCCATCGAAGCGCGTGCCGAGTCGGCCGCCACGGGTGCTGGCGCCGGGCCGGCAGCGGGCGCCGCCGGCCGCTGCGGTGCCGGTGGCCGGACCTTGGCGGGTGCCGGCGTGGCCGCGGCTTCCCGGGCCGCATGGGGAACGAGCGGTGGCGCAGGCGCGGGTTTCAGCGATGGGGCCGTGCCCGCCTCGCGGCGGTCCGTCGGGCCTGGCGCCGGTTCACCCGCGGGCTGGCTGTCTGTCGCAGTGGCGGGCGCTGGCCGCATGGCAGCCGGCGCTGGAGGTGAGCCGAACGCGGCCTCGCGCTCCTCGGGCGATCCGCGGTCGAACTGCAGCACGAGCAGACCCACGAGGCCGAGCACGGCCAGGCTGCCCAGGGCGCGCAGGGTCCACGAAAGGTCGTTGCTGGCGGGTGCACGGTCCCGGACCGAAGCCCCGTCTTTCTGTGCAGCGGCCACGCTGCGCGCATGGGCCAGCACGGCCTCGCGCAGCGCGGGATCAGGGCGGGCGTCGTCGAGCGCGTTGGCTTCGTGGTAGCGGCGCAGCAGCCGGTCTTCGCCGCCGCCGTCGCCGTCGGGCGTGCTGGGTGGTGGGGGAAAGCGGTTCATGCGTGCGCCTCCAGGGTTTCGCGCAGGCGGGCGCGGGCGTAGCGCAGGCGGCTCTTGGCCGTTTCGGGGGTCACGCCGGTGGTCTGGGCGATTTCGGCCAGGCTCAGGCCGCCTTCGGCCTGCAGCAGAAAGGCTTCGCGCTGGTTGGCGGGCAGTGCGGCGAGCGCATCCAGCAGCGCCTGCGCCTGCTCGCGCGAGGTCAGCCGGCGCTCGGGGCCGAAGCCGGATTCGGCCGCCAGCGTGTCGGCCAGGCTGGCGCCGTCTTCGGAGGTCGCATCAAGGCTGGCGTGGTGCTTGTGCGTGCGCCAGTGGTCCACCAGCCGGTGGTGGGCGAGGGTGAACAGCCAGGTGCGCCAGCGGGCGCGCACTTGGTAGGCCGGTGCCTGCCGCGCCAGGCTGAACCACACGTCCTGCACCAGATCGTCGGCCAGGGCGCGGTCGTTCACGCTGCGCATCACGAAGCGCCACACCGGCAGGGCATGGCGGTCGTAGAGGGTTTCGAAGGCGCGCGGGTCCCCGGCCGCAAAGGCCAACATCAGCTGCTCGTCAGAGGGCGCATTCACCGCGGACATGCGGTGGATTATGGCGAGCGGGTGGTGCGTTGCACCGCCACGGGCTTCAGCATCAGGACGGGTCGGGCGCGTAGCCGGGGTGTGGTGCACCGGGAAACGGGTTGGGCCTTGGGGGCATGGGCGTAGTCGGCAGGATGCCCATGGCGATCAGGTTTTCGCGGCTGTCGTAGCGGATGCGGATCAGCTCGTCGGGCCGTTCGCTGCGGCGCTCGAACGTGGTGTGCCCCACCCACGAACCTTCGCGCTCGCCGTGACCGGTGCCCAGGCGGGGTGCCGGGCTGGCCGGGGCCATGCGGCGTGAAGCCGGCGCGGCTTCACGGGCCATCGCGCTGGCGCTGCTGTCGCTGGAACTGTCCGCCGAGGCCCCGGCCCCCTCGGCGCGGTTTTTGAAGTCCGTTACCGATTCGGCGTCGGACAGGCGTTCGCGTGAGGGATAGGACTGGCTGTAGGGCTCGGGTTGAGGTGCGATGACCGGCGGGGGCGGCGTCTTTTCGCGGAACACGGCCACGCCGATCACGCCCACCTGCGCCGGGCGGCCGGTGCGCGCGGCGTAGGACGCGGGGGCCGCGGTGAAGTGGAAGGCGGCGACCTCGGCGTCGCTCTTGCGCCAGCCGGTGATCTCGTAGCGCTGCCCGGGGCTCAGCACGTAGCCGGTCTGGTGCCAGGCGGCGGTTTCGCCCGAGACGACGTTGACGCCGTCCACCGACACGACCCCGAGCACGCGGCCGTGCGTGGTGTTGCGCAGGGCCACGGCGTAGCGCGCGCCGGGCCGCCCGGCCACCCAGTGTTCGCCGCGGTGCTGGTAGACCGGCAGGGTTTCGCCGCTGTCGCGGTCGATGACCTGGATGTCGCTCAACCGCCCCAGGGCGTGGGCGGGCAGGGCGCTGAAGAGGGTGAGGGTGAAGGCCGCGAGCGCGGGCAGGGCCAGGCGGCGCAGGGCTGGGCGATGGGGGTTCATGGAGGCTCCTGAAAAAGAAGGTGGAGCCCACTGAAACGAAGAACCGCGCCCGACGGGGTTGGCGCGCCCCGGGATTTGTGTAACAGCGTGTGCGTGCCGCTCAGCAGCGCTCGCAGGCGCTCAGCGCCTGGGCCACACCGAGGCGGGTCTGCTCGGTCAGGTAGTCGAGAAACACCCGCGTGCGCTGCGGCATGAACTTGCGGCTGGGCAGGGCGGCGTAGAGGGTGAAGCGGCCGGCGATCCAGGGGCTGAGCACGCGCACGAGAGCGCCGCTGGCCAGGTGCGGGGCGGCGATTTCCACCGTGGCACCGGTGATGCCCGCGCCGTCGAGCGCCGCGCGCTGCAAGGTGTCGTTGTGGTTGGCCCAGAGCACGGGCGTCACATCCAGTTCGACTTGCTCGTTGTCGTCGTCGGCGCGGAACAGGCGCCAGTAGCGGCTGCGCAGGCCTTCGGGCTTGATGCGCAGGCAGTCGTGCTGCTGCAGGTCGGCCGGTGTCTGCGGCACGCCACGCCGCGCCAGGTAGGCCGGCGAAGCGACCAGGATGGCCTCGGTGCTGATCACCTTGCGCGCGATCACGCCACCGTCAAAGCCATCGCTGGCGCCGAGCAGGGTGATGTCGAAATCTTCGATCGGCGGTTCGCGGTGCGACTCGACCTCGATGTCGAGCCGGATGTCCGGGTAGGCCTGGCGGAAGCCCGTGATCAGCGGGGCGAGCACATGGGTGGCGAGCACGGGGGGTGCCAGGATGCGCAGCACGCCCGAGAGCGTGTGGGTGTGTGAGCTGACCACGGCGTCCGCTTCGTCCAGGTCCTGCAGGATGTGGCGCACCCGCTGCAGGTACTGCTCGCCGGCTTCGGTGAGCGACTGGCGCCGGGTGGTGCGGTGCAGCAGGCGCGTGCCCAGGTGGTCTTCGAGATCGGCGACCAGACGGGTCACCACCGCGGGCGACATGTCCAGCGCCCGGGCCGCGGCAGCGAAGCTCCCCTCGTCGATCACCCGCAGGAAAACACGCATCGAAGTCAGACGGTCCATGAGGTGAGGCTCCAGAAATTCAACAACCTTATTGTTGCTGAAAACGAAATGGATTGACGTTGATATGGTGATTTTTCTTTGGAAACAGAAACTTTAAAGTTCACCCATCGCAGCGAAACAACCCCCTAAACCGCTACGAAGCCCGACCGACCTGACCGGTGTTTCTGAACTTTCAACGGCAACGAAACAAACCGAAAAACAGCGAAACCTCGCTGAGAAGACACCCCAGGGCCGGCCCGGCACGATCCATCCGTCATCCACTTTTTCACTCCCCCGAAAGGAAACGCACCATGAAATTCGCAAACCGCTCCACCGTTCTGTCCTCCGTCGCCCTCGCCATCGCTGCCCTGAGCGCGGGCCATGCCCTCGCCGCCGATCCGGCCGATGGCAAGACACGTGATCAGGTTCGCGCCGAATACCTGGACGCCCAGCGCAATGGCGACCTGCTGGCCAACGGCGAGACGGGCCAGACCCTGCGCCAGTTGAACCCGGGCGCCTACCCCGCGGTGGCCGTGCAGGCCAAGACCCGCGCCCAGGTGCAGGCCGAGCTGCTGGCGGCCCAGCGCCGCGGAGACGTCGTGGCCAACAGTGAAACCGGCCAGACGCTGGCCGAACTGGCACCCCAGAACTACCCGGACCGCGCTGTGGCCGCTGCCAAGACCCGCGACCAGGTCAAAGCCGAACTGAGCGAAGCCCAGGCCCGTGGTGAGGTGGTTGCCAATTCGGAAACCGGCCAGACCGCCAAAGACCTGAACCCCGGCCGTTACGCACACACCGCTGTGGCCCAGGGCAAGACCCGCGAGCAGGTGCGTGCCGAGCTGCGCGAAGCGCAACGCAATGGCGACGTGATGGCCAACTCGGAGAGTGGCCAGACGCTCAAGGAGCTGAACCCCGGCCGTTACCCTGTCTCGTCGATGAACTGATCCCTGTCGGATCCCGCGATGGCGGCCTGGTGACCTTCAAGTCGCCAGGCCGTTTTTTTGTGTGCGGCGGCCATCGAAGGGGCATGGGCCATCTGGTACAAACCGGGGCCAACCAACGGCGCAACCCAGGAAACCCATGAGCACATTCAACAAAGTGGTGTTGTTCACCGACACCGATGGCCGGGCGGCCTTCCGCGAAGAGACGGTGGCCTTGAGCGAGGGCACACCTGCGGCCCGCCTTTCGCCGTTGATGCCCTCGGAGGGTTTTCAATTGCGCGAGAGTCCGGTGGGGTTTCGCAGCCAGTTCCATTGCACCGGCGCACCGCAGTGGCTTTTTGTGCTGCGGGGGCAGATGGAGATCGGCCTGCAGGACGGCAGCTCGCGCACCTTCGGCCCGGGTGATCATTTCTATTCGGCCGACACCTTGCCCGACGGTGCGACCTTCGACCCTTCGGTGCACGGCCACTGGAGCCGACAGGTGGGCGATCAACCACTGGTGACGCTGTTCGTGCGCGGCTGATCCGCCGCGTCGCCGGGCCACCCGCTCGACAACCCTGAACGCGCCGGGGTGGCGCTTGTGCCGGCCGCGCTCCTGCCGGAAACTGGCGGACTGTTTATTGCCATGGTTACGGTCGAATTTGCCCCCACTCTGCGCCGCCATGTGGACTGCGCGCCCCAGCTCGTCGCACCCGGCGCACTGCGCGAAGTGCTGGAAGCGGCACTGCTCGCCGCGCCCGAGCTGGCGCATTACGTGTTTGACGACCAGCGCGCGGTGCGCAAACACGTGGCGGTGTTCGTCAACCGTCAGATGGTGAGGGACCGCGCCGTGTTGAACCAGCCGCTGGCCGCGGGCGACCGGGTGCTGGTGGTCCAGGCGCTGAGCGGCGGTTGACACCCTCCACCCATGCCAGGAGATCGAGATGCAGACGCTGTTGCTCGCCACCCGCAAGGGCCTGTTTGTGCTGGGCGGTGCGGTCACGGACTGGGCCATCGCCGCCCACCACTTTCCGGGTGAACCGGTCACCGCTGTGCTCGCCGACGCGCGCGACGGCGCCTGGACCGTGGCGCTGCGCCTGGGCCACTTCGGCGTCAAGCTGCACCGCAGCGTCGACCGCGGTCAGACCTGGCAGGAGGTCGCTGCCCCCGCCTTTCCGCCGAAACCCACCGAAGGCCTCTGGGCCGATGACGCCACGCCCTGGAGCGTGGACCTGACCTGGTCGCTCGCGGCGGGTGGTCCCGACCAGCCAGGCACGTTGTGGGCGGGCTGCATCCCGGCCGGGCTGTTCCGCTCCGACGACGCCGGTGCCACGTGGTCTTTGAACACTTCGCTCTGGGAACAGCCGGGGCGCCGCGACTGGATGGGCGGCGGTTACGACCACGCGGGTATCCACTCCATCGTCGTGGACCCGAGGGATTCGCGCCATGTGACGGTGGCCGTGTCCTGCGGCGGCGTCTGGCAGACGAACGATGACGGCGAGCACTGGGCCCTCACCGCCCGCGGCATGACGGCCGACTACCTGCCGCCCGAAAACGCCGACGATGGCAACGCGCAGGACCCGCATTGCATGGTGCAGTGCGCGGCCAACCCCGATGTGTTGTGGCTGCAGCACCACTGCGGCATCTACCGTTCGGACGACGGTGGCCAGCGGTGGATCGGCATCACCGCGCCGGCGCCCTCGGGCTTTGGCTTCGCCGTGGCCTGCGACCCGCACAACCCGCAGCGCGCCTGGTTCGTGCCGGCGCAGGCCGATGCCTGCCGCATACCGGTGGGCGGGCGCATGGTGGTGAACCGCACCGACGACGGCGGTGTCAGCTTCCAGACCTTCTCCAGCGGCCTGCCACAGAGCCACGCCTACCACCTGGTCTACCGCCACGGGCTGGACGTGAGCGCTGACGGCCAGACCCTGGCCATGGCCTCAACCACGGGCGGCCTGTGGATCAGCGCCGACGCGGGTGAACATTGGAAGGCCATATCGAGCGACCTGCCGCCGGTGGCGATGCTGCGGTTCGTTTGAGGTAGCCGCTTTCCCCGCGCGGCGTTTTGCGATCGCCGCTTTCCGGGGGTATCCCGGAGCAGCCAGTTTGCCGCCTACCCGTGGCGGTGTCTTAAGCGATTCTTAAGTCGCGTTTCTTTACATTTTCAGGCTGGCTGCGAGGGGGCGCATTCGTTCCATTCACGTGGAGGAGTGATGGATGCAGGTCTTGTGATGGCTCGCGGCACGAACTATTCACGAACAGGTGTCGAGGAGCACACAATGCCGGCCAAAGGACTGACCAATCGGTTTATTTTTGATGACCCGAAATACGCCGCTCTCGCGACAGAGGGCGCGGTCAAATACAAGCAGGGGTCTCCTTTTCCCCATATCGCATTCGACAATTTTTTGCCCGAAGACGTGGCCGACGCGGTGCTGAAGGAATTTCCCCAGCCGGGCGATATCGACTGGCACAACTACAACCGCCAGACCGAAATCAAGCTGGTCTGCGCCGACGAGGCGAAATTTGGACCGGTGACACGCAATCTGTTCTACCAGTTGCATTCGCTGCCCTTCCTGCGGTTTCTGGAAAAGGTCACGGGCATCCCGAACCTGATTCCCGATCCGGCATTGCGTGGTGGTGGTCTGCATCAGATCCGCCGAGGTGGTCTGCTCAAACTCCACGCCGACTTCAATCACCACGACGCCACCTTTCTGGACCGGCGCGTCAACATCCTGTTGTATTTGAACAAGGACTGGAAAGAGGAATACGGCGGTTATCTGGAACTGTGGAACAAGGACACGTCGTTCTGCGGTGACAAGATCCTGCCGGTTTTCAACCGTTTGGCCATCTTTTCCACGACCAGCGAATCCTTTCATGGGCACCCAGACCCCCTGAATTGCCCGGAGGACATGACGCGCAAATCGTTGGCGCTCTATTTCTACACCAATGGTCGGCCCAAGGGTGAAGCCGATGGTATCCACACCACCATTTTCAAGGCCCGTCCCACCGAGGAGTTCAAAGGCGTCTTTTGGCGCATGGGTCAGGACTTTGCGCCTCCCATTCTGTGGCGCACCGCCAGGCGCATGCGTGAGCGCTTTTTCAGCGGCACGATTCAGAAACGCGGCTGAGCGCGTCCCGTGGCACGCCGCCATGTGCGGCTGCGTTCAGTCGGGTCTGGTGGTGTCCGCCAGCGCCAGGCGAATGCGCACCAGCAAACCCCCGGTCGGCGCTGTGCACAGTTCCAGCCGGGCCTTGTGCCGTTCGGCAATGCTTCGCACGATGGCCAGCCCGAGCCCGCTGCCGGTGGACTGTCCCTGATCCAGCCGGACGAAGCGCTCCAGGACCCTTTCACGGTCCGTCGGTGCAATGCCTGGCCCGTTGTCCATCACCTCGACCACGGCCTGGTTGTCGACCACTCGCAAGGCGAGGTCCACGCGGGCACCTTCCCCCGCGTAGCGCAAGGCGTTGTCCACCAGGTTGTCGAGCAGGGCGCGCAGAGCCTGCTCATCGCCCCACACACGAGCCGGATCGGCAGCGATCAGGCCCAGGTCGATGTGCTGCTCGGCGGCACGCGCCGCAAACGACACCACGGCCCCACGCACCAGTTCATCCAGTTGCACCAGCGAGCGTTCGGGCAGGCGCGCATCGGGTTCCAGTCGCGCGAGCAGCAGCAACTGCGACACCAGGTGACTGGTGCGCGCAATGCCGCGATCCAGGTCATCCAGCGCGGGCAGCCGGTCGGTCTCGGGCGCGCGCCGCACCAGCTGGGCCTGCAGCTTGACAGCGGCCAGCGGTGTGTTGAGCTCGTGCGCGGCATCGGCGAGAAAGCGCCGCTGGTTGACCAGCAGGGTGTCGAGGCGGGTGAGCAGTTGATTGAGGGTCTCAGCCAGGGGAACGAGTTCCCTGGGCAGTTCGCTGGTGGACAACGGCCGCAAGCCGGCCACATCACGTTGGCCCAATTCGCGGCGCATGCTTTCGAGCGGGCGCAGCGAGCGCAGCACCGCCTGATGGATCAGCATGCCCAGCACCAACACCAGCACGCCCAGCGGAATCAGCAGCCACGTGATCAGCTCGTAGAAGTGCTGCCGCCGGATATGGGTGGTCACCGCCACCTGAACCACGCGCTCCGCATGCGGCAGTGTGTAGAGGCGCCAGCTCTGACCACGCCAGGTGACGATGTGGTGTCCCTGCGCCTGCATGGGCGGCCCGACCTCCGGTAACGACGAATAGAGCAAACTGCCCTGATGGCTCCATATCTGGCTGACGAACTGGTCGAGGTATTTGTCGTCGGCAAACCACCTTTTTTCGAGGATGGACAGGTCCTGCTGGGCTGGTGAGGTGCCCTGGTAGTTGCTGGCTTCCAGCGAAGGATCGTGTCGCAGCACGGTCTGTGCGATCTGTTCGAGTCCCTGGTCCCGCACATCGTTGAACCCCACCCAGGCGAGCCGGAAGGTCAGAACACTGACCACCACCGCCGTCAGCAGCAGGGCCGAAATCTGCCAGAGCAGAAGGCGTGACCGGATGGATCTCAAGCGAGTTGCACCAGCTTGTAGCCCACGCCCCGAACGTTCACGATCCAGGGCTCGCCCAGCTTCTTGCGCAGGTGGTGAAGATGCACCTCGACGGCGTTGCTGGTGACTTCATTGCCCCATGTGTAGAGCTGCTTTTCGAGCAGGTCCAGCGACAGCACGGCACCGGGTTGGCGCATCAGTATTTCCAGCAGATCAAACTCGCGCGGCGACAGCGCCAGGGCCGTTTCGCCGAGCCGTGCCGATCGCTCGATCGGGTTCAGTTGCAGCCGGCCCAGCTGGAGCTGCGGCTGGCTTTGACCGGTCTGCCGGCGGGCGAGCGCATGGATGCGTGCGGTCAGTTCATCGAGATCAAAGGGCTTGCTCACGTAGTCGTCGGCACCCAGGTTCAATCCGGCCACACGATCGTGAACGGCGTCCCGGGCGGTCACGAACATCACCGGGGTACTGACTCCCTGCTGGCGCAGGCGCCGCAGCAGCTCCAGACCGTCGATCTTGGGCAGCCCGATGTCGAGCAGGATCACATCGTAGGTGTGGCTTTCCAGTGCGTTCAGGACATGCTGGCCGTCGCGCACCCGGTCCAGGGTGAATCCGGCCAGATTCAGGCCTTTTTCCATGCTGTCGCCCAGCATGGCATCGTCTTCAGCGAGCAGCAGTTTCATGGGGAATGGCGGGACTTGGTCAGCGCTCAATTACACCAGAACCGCTGCGCTCACCCACCGCTTGCGGCGCCGGTTCCGGCAGCCGCAGGCGCAGCAGCGCGCGCACGAAACCGTGGTCGCTGCGGCTGCGGTCGCGCCCTTCGAACAGGTGGTCGTTGAACACCTCGACGCGTCGCACATCCCCGATCGATGAGCGGCTGGTGGCGACGAATTCTTCACTCACCAGCACCTGGTCCAGCACTTCGGGGTAGCCTTGATGAATGTGGGAAAAGGCCACGTCGCGGCGCAGTGCGGCCTCGCCCATCACATCCCAGGCGCTGAAGAGCGCGTTGTCGCGCGCACCCTTGTCGTAGGCCACCTGCGAGGTGGCGGCGATGAGCTGGGTGGTGACGCTGTGCGGCCCGTCGTTCAGGTCGCCCATCACGATCAGCGGCAGGCGCGTGCGGTGCAGCAGTTCCACCACCTTCAGCCGCAGCGCCAGCGCTTCGCCGGCGCGCATGATGAGCGAGCGCAACGAGCCCACGGCCTGCACCGCCGGGTCGTCCGGGTCTTCCAGCGGGTGGCCCTCGGCGTCCTGCAGGTACTTGGGCCGCTTGGATTTCAGGTGCGCCGTGATCACGCCCACTTCCTGACCGTGTTTCATGCGCAGCGTAGCGAACAGCGGCGCGCGTTCGAAGCGCGAGTGGAGCCCGAGGCCCGGCACATCCACCACCGCAGCGGCCGGAAAGTCGGTCAACGATGTGACCGATTCGACCTTGAGCCGCGTCACGATGCCCACGCGCGGCGTGCCCTGCGCGCCCGTTTGCCCGGGTCCGTTTTCCGCGCCGGGCACGCTCACGAAATGGTATTGCAGGCCACTGCGCGCCACCGCGGCGCGCAGTGCGAGCTCGTCCCACACCTCCTGCACCGCGAGCACGTCGGCGTTGAGCACCTTGAAGCGCTCGCCGAGCCAGGCCACCTTGCGGTCGAACTCATGCTGGCTGTAGGGGTCCTGGCCGTCGTAGAAATGCCGTCCGGGTTGCGCCAGGTTGAGCACGTTGGCGGTGGCCACCATGAGGGTGGCGAAACGCGAGGGGTTGGGCGGAGCAGGGGCTTGCATGGTTGCACTGTAACCAGCGTGAAGGTGCCTGTGTTCAGGTACTTCCGAAGGCTTCGCGCCAGGGGGTGATCCGCCCCGAGTGCGCCGCGTCGTAGCCGGGCAGGGCGTCCACCGTGCGCTTGAAGCCGGGGTCGGCCAGCGTGCGTTGCACCGCCTGCATGGCGGGGTGATCGAGCGTGGCCGCGCGGCAGACCAGCACGTAGCGCTCGTTGACCATGGGGATGAAGTCGAGCTGGAAATAGCGTGCGGGCCGCTCCAGCCCGAAGCCGGCGTCGGCCAGGCCGCTGGCCACGTACGCGGCCACCGAGGCGTGCGTGGCTTCGCTCTGCTCGAAGCCCTGGATCGGCTGGTCGGCCAGGCCTTTTTCGCGCAAAAGGCCTTCGAGCAGGAAGCGCGTGCCCGAGTCCGCCGGCCGGTTGATGAACTTCACATCGGCGCGGGTCAGGTCCTGCAGGTCGTAGATCTTGCGCGGGTTGCCCGGCGCGACCATCAGCCCCTGGCGCCGCGTGGCGATGTCGATCACCCGCAGGTCTTCGCCGTCGAGCCACTGCGCGTAGTGCGCCAGCGCGCGCGGCTGCTGCGAGCCGATGGGGATGTGGATGCCGCAGGCGTCGCAGGCGCCGTCGCGCAAGGCCGCGGCCGCCGCGGTGCTGGTGGCGTAGCGGCGCTCGATCGGCACGCCTTCGGCCATCAGCGATTCCATCAGCTTTTCGATCGAGAAGCCGTAGCTGGCGTGTATGCGGAAGGCCTGCCCGCCGGTGGGCGACACGCGGTGAATCTCGGTCGCCAGTTCGGAAGCGATGGAGTCGAGGATGGGTTGCAGGCGCGCCAGGATGCGGTGATCGGCCCACACCAGTTTTTCGGCCAGCGGCGACAGGGTGGAACCCTTGCCGCGTTCCATGTGCAGCAGCGTGGTGTTGAAATGGGCCTCGCCCGCGCGCACCAGGTCCCAGCCGTGGCGGTACGACAGACCCAGCCGCTGGCATGCCGCCAGCAGGCTGCCTTCCTGGTGAACCGCACTCAGCAGCTCGATCAGCCGGGGCGACAGGGCCACGTTGTCGGCGCCCTGGATGGTCCAGACCGGTTTGATGGTGATTTTTTTCATCGTGGGCAACTTTATGCGGCGCGGCTCATATGGCTGTGGCGACGCCGCTCATATTGCCAAGCGCGCCCGCGCAGGCGACCATTGTCCATGCGACCCGCGCGCCCGGCGCGAACCACCACCGACCCATGATTGCCACCAGTCCATTGCCCACACCCGCCGCGGTTTCCATGGTCACACCCGACGCCCTGCGTGCCCAGCTGCGCCGCCGCGGCCAGCTCAAGGGCCGCCAGCCCGATGACGCCTCGCGTGCCGAGGTGTGCGCCCTGATCGGCACCGGGCCGCACCGGCGTGACCGGCTGATCGAGCACCTGCACGCGCTCAACGACGCACACCGCGGCCTGTGGGAGCGCCACCTGGTGGCGCTGGCGGCCGAGATGCGCCTGTCCATGGCCGAGGTGTTCGAGGTCGCGAGCTTCTACCACCACTTCGAGGTGCTGCGCGAGGGCGACACGCCGGCCGCGTTGACCGTGCGCGTGTGTGACGGGCTCAGCTGTGCGATGGCCGGTGCGCAGGATCTGCTGGCGAAGTTGCCCGCGATCCTGGGCCCAGATGTGCGCGTGATCCCCGCGCCCTGCGTGGGCCGCTGCGAGCAGGCACCGGTGGCGGTGGTGGGGCAGTCGCCCGTGTTGCTGGCCGATGTGGCCTCTGTGCAGAACGCGTGTCAGTCGGGTGCGACGACACACCCCGCCGCGCGTGACGACGGCGCCTTCGACCCGGCGGCGGTGGCACCCTGCGTGATCACGGCGGGCTTGCAGGACGTGGCGCCCGCGTACGTGGGTTACGCCGCCTACCGTGCGCAAGGTGGCTACGCGCTGGCGACGGCGGTGCAGGCCGACGCGCGCACCACCGAGTCGGTGCTCAAGGCCATGGAAGACTCGGGCCTGCGCGGTCTGGGTGGTGCCGGTTTCCCGGCCGGGCGCAAGTGGCGCATCGTGCGTGAGCAACCCGCACCGCGCTTGATGGCCGTGAACATCGACGAAGGCGAACCCGGCACCTTCAAGGATCGCACCTACCTGGAGCGTGATCCGCACCGCTTTCTGGAGGGCTTGCTGGTGGCGGCGCAGGTGGTGGGCATAGAGGCCGTCTACATCTACCTGCGTGACGAGTACCACGGCGCGCGCGCCATCCTGGCCGCCGAGCTGGCGCGGTTGCAGGCCGAGCCGCCGTTTCCGCTGCCACGCATCGAGCTGCGGCGCGGCGCGGGTGCCTACATCTGCGGCGAAGAGTCCGCCATGATCGAAAGCATCGAAGGCAAGCGCGGCGAACCGCGTCTGCGCCCGCCCTACATCGCGCAGGTCGGCCTGTTCGGCCGGCCCACGCTGGAACACAACTTCGAGACGCTGTACTGGGTGCGCGACATCGTGCAGCGCGGCCCGGCCTGGTTCAGCGGCTTTGGCCGCAACGGTCGAACGGGCCTGCGCTCGTTCAGCGTGAGCGGGCGCGTGCAGCAACCCGGCGTCAAGCTCGCGCCGGCGGGCATCACGCTGCGCGAACTGGTGGACGACTACTGCGGCGGCATGGTCGAGGGCCACACGCTGTATGCCTACCTGCCTGGTGGTGCCTCGGGCGGCATCCTGCCGGCTTCGCTGGCCGACGAACCGCTGGACTTTGACACCTTGCAACCCCACGGCAGCTTCATCGGCTCGGCCGCGGTGGTGGTGCTCAGCGAGGCCGACAGCGCACGCGACGCCGCGCTCAACGCCATGCGCTTCTTTGCGCACGAGAGCTGTGGCCAGTGCACGCCCTGCCGTGTCGGAACCGAGAAAGCCGCAGCCTTGATGGCGCAACCGGGCGACTGGGATGCGCTCACGCTGGAGGACCTGGCCGTGGTGATGACCGATGCGTCGATCTGCGGCCTGGGCCAGGCCGCGCCCAACCCGATGCGTTGTGTTTTGAAATACTTTCCGCACGAAGTGCGGGCAGCTGGCGCAAAGGCTTCGACATGAGCACTTCCACCATTTCCTTCAAGCTCGACGGCGTCGAGCTGCAGGCCCAGGCGGGCGAGACCGTGCTCAAGGCCGCGCAGCGCCATGGCGTGGACATCCCGCACCTGTGTTTTACCGACGGGCTGCGTGCCGACGGCAACTGCCGCGCCTGTGTCGTCGAAGTGGCGGGCGAGCGCACCCTCGCGCCGTCGTGCTGCCGCACGGTCACACACGGCATGGAGGTGAAGGCGAAGAGCGAGCGCGCCCTGAAGAGCCAGAAACTGGTGCTGGAACTGCTGCTGGCCGACCGGCCCGACACGGGCCACAAGTGGGCCGACGAGCAAGGCGAGCAGCCTCACGGCGAGCTCAGCCACTGGGCGAACGCCCTGGGCGTGACGGCGCGCCCCGCACTGAAAGCCCTGCGCGCGCCCGCGCTGGCGCCCGACCTGAGCCACCCGGCCATGGCGGTGAACCTGGACGCCTGCATCCAGTGCACCCGCTGCGTGCGCGCCTGCCGCGAAACGCAGATGAACGACGTGATCGGCGTGGCCCACCGCGGTGGCCATGCGCAGATCGTGTTTGATCTCGGCGACGCCATGGGCGAGAGCAGTTGCGTGGCCTGTGGTGAATGTGTGCAGGCCTGCCCCACCGGCGCGCTCATGCCGAAGACGCTGGTCGGCGACCAGCGTGTCGACAAGAGCGTGGATTCGGTGTGCCCGTATTGCGGCGTCGGCTGCCTGCTGACCTACAAGGTCAAGGACAACACCATCGTCGCCGTCGAAGGCCGAGACGGCCCGGCGAACCAGGGTCGCCTCTGCGTCAAGGGCCGTTTCGGCTTCGACTACGCGCACCACGCCCAGCGCCTGACGAAGCCACTGATCCGCAAGCCCGGTGTGCCCAAGGACCCGGCTTCCACGGCCCGGCCCGGTGACTGGCGCGACGTGTTCCGCGAAGCCACCTGGGACGAAGCACTGGAGGCGGCGGCCGGTGGCCTGAAACACCTGCGTGACACACACGGCAAAAAGGCGCTCGCCGGTTTCGGCTCGGCCAAGGGCAGCAACGAAGAGGCTTATCTTTTCCAGAAGCTGGTGCGCACCGGCTTTGGCAGCAACAACGTGGACCACTGCACCCGCCTGTGCCACGCGTCCAGCGTGGCCGCCTTGCTCGAAGGTGTGGGATCGGGCGCGGTGAGCAACCCCGTCAACGATGTGGAACACGCCGCGTTCGTGCTGGTGATCGGTTCCAACCCCACCAGCAACCACCCGGTGGCCGCCACCTGGATGAAAAACGCCGCCGCGCGCGGCACGCAGATCGTGCTGGCCGACCCGCGCCGCACCGACCTGCACCGCCACGCCTGGCGCAGCCTGCAGTTCAAGGCCGACACCGACGTGGCCCTGCTCAACGCCATGCTGCACGTCGTGATCAACGAAGGCCTGACCGACGCCGACTTCATCGCCCGCCGCGTGGACAACTTTGATGCGATCCGTGCGCAGGTGCAGCACACCAGCCCGGAAGCCATGGCGCCCATTTGCGGTATCGCCCCCGAGACCATCCGCGAGGTGGCACGGGCCTACGCCACCAGCCCGGCGTCGATGATCCTCTGGGGCATGGGCGTGAGCCAGCACACCCACGGCACCGACAACGTGCGCTGCCTGATCGCGCTGGCCAGCATCACCGGCCAGATCGGTCGGCCGGGCACGGGCCTGCACCCGCTGCGTGGGCAGAACAACGTGCAGGGTGCGAGCGACGCGGGCCTGATCCCGATGATGTACCCCAACTACCAGCGCGTGAACACACCCGAGGTGCACGACTGGTTCGAGGCCTTCTGGAACACGGCGCTGGACAACCAGCCCGGCCTGACCGTGGTGGAAATCCTGCACAAGGCCAAGGCGCCCGCCAGCGATCCGCAGAAGATCTGGGGCATGTACATCATGGGCGAGAACCCGGCCATGAGCGACCCCGACCTGAACCACGCCCGGGAAGGGCTGGCCAGCCTGCAGCACATGGTGGTGCAGGACCTGTTCATGACCGAGACCGCCTGGCTGGCGGATGTGGTGCTGCCCGCCAGCGCCTGGCCCGAGAAGACCGGCACGGTGACCAACACCGACCGCATGGTGCAGATGGGCAGGCGTGCGCTCGATTTGCCTGGGGATGCCAAACCCGACCTGTGGATCATCCAGCAGGTGGCCCGTCGTCTTGGGTTGGCCTGGAACTACGAGGGCGAAGAGTCCGGTGTGGCCGCGGTCTTTGAGGAAATGCGCCAGGCCATGCACGGCGTGATCGCCGGTGTGAGCTGGGAGCGCCTGCAGCGCGAAGACAGCGTGACCTACCCCTGCCTGAGCGCGGAAGATCCGGGCCAGCCGATCGTCTTCACCGAACACTTCGCCACGGCCGACGGCCGAGTGCAGCTGGTACCGGCCGGCTTCAAGCCCGCCGCCGAACTGCCCGATGCCGACTACCCCTTCGTGCTCATCACCGGCCGCCAGCTCGAACACTGGCACACCGGCAGCATGACGCGCCGCAGCCAGGTTCTGGATGCCGTGGAGCCGCATCCCACCGTGAGCCTGAACGGCGCCGAGCTGGCGCGTCTGGGGGTGCCGGCCGGCGGCGTGGTGACCGTGTGTTCGCGCCGTGGCACGGTGGCGCTGCATGCGCGCCGCGACGACGGCATGCCGCCCGGCACGGTGTTCATCCCCTTCGCCTACGCCGAAGCGGCCGCCAACCTGTTGACCAACCCCGCGCTGGACCCGTTCGGAAAAATACCGGAGTTCAAGTACTGCGCGGTCGCGGTGAGCGGGGGGGGCGATCTGCACGCGGGTGTGGGTTATGGCGGTGGCGAAGCAGCGCCTGCGCCGGCTGCCTGAGCGGCCCGGGTCGCCAAAACAAAACAGCGGACCGAAGTCCGCTGTGATGGGGCCCTGAACGAGAGGTTCAGGGCCGGGGGCTGATGTTTGTGATCAGCGGATGCGACCGAAGCTCGTGCGCAGCGGATCGGCCGGGCCACCACCGCGTGGACCATCGCCACGACCCGGGCCGCCTCGGCCACCGCGGTTGCCATTGCCGCCACCGTTGCCGCGACCACGTCCACCGATGGAGTCGATGCTGGTGCGCAGCGGATCGGGTTGACCACCCGGTGCTGCGGCGCGTGCGCGCGGCTCGCGGATGCGCAGGCTGCCCAGGTGGGCGTTCGGGCCGGGCTGGCGCTCGCTGCCGTCACCGCGGTCTTCGCGCGGTCCACGGTCCTCACGAGGACCACGGTCGGCGCGCTCGGCATTGCGCGGTGCGTTGCCACCGTTGCGCGGCGGGCCGTTGCGGGGGCCGTTGGCCGGGCCGTTGCGGCCGGGACCGGCACGGCGGCCGTCGGCGCGTTGACCGTCGCGGGCGCCTTCGCCACGCGGCTGACCGTCACCTTGCGCCGCCGGACGCTGGCGCTGGCCACCACCGTTGCCACGGGCACCTTGCGGTGCGTCGGCTTTCTTTTCGCGCACGCGCTGCAGCATCTCGGTGCGCGCGGCCTTGGCGGCAGCGGCCATCACGTCACGGCTCGGCGGCTTGCCGGCACCACCCCAGATGGTCTGGCGGCCCATGGCGATGGGCTCGGCCTTCTCACCCGGCTCGGGCATGAACTCCTGGAAGATCTGCACCGGAATCTGCTGCTTGGTGAAGCGCTCGATGTCCATCATGAAGCCTTCTTCGTCCAGGCTCACGAGGTTGACGGCTTCGCCGCTCTTGCCCGCGCGGCCGGTGCGGCCGATGCGGTGCACGTAGTCTTCGCTGACGTTCGGGATCTCGTAGTTCACCACGTGCGGCAGCTCGTCGATGTCGATGCCGCGGGCCGCGATGTCTGTCGCCACCAGGGCGCGGATGTCACCGCTCTTGAAGCCGGCCAGCGCCTGGGTGCGGGCACCCTGGCTCTTGTTGCCGTGCAGCGCCATCGCCTGAATGCCGTTTTTCGTCAGGAACTCGGCCACGTTGTTGGCGCCGAACTTGGTGCGCGTGAACACCAGCACCTGGCTCCAGTTGTGCTGGTTGATGATGTGAACCAGGAGTTGCTTTTTCTTGCCGCGGCCCACGGGGTGGATCACCTGCGTGATGCGCTGCACCGTGGTGTTGCGCGGCGTCACCTGGATGCTCAGCGGGTCTTTCAGCAGGTTGTTGGCGAGGTCACGGATTTCGTCGCTGAAGGTGGCCGAGAACAGCAGACTCTGCTTGTCCTTGGGCACCAGGGCCAGGATCTTCTTCACGTCGTGGATGAAGCCCATGTCGAGCATGCGGTCGGCTTCGTCCAGCACCAGCATCTGCACGCCGGAGAGGTCCAGGAAACCCTGTTGCTGCAGGTCGAGCAGGCGGCCGGGCGTGGCCACCAGGATGTCCACGCCACGTTTCATGGCGTTGATCTGCGGGTTCATGCCGACGCCGCCGAAGATCACGGTGGAGGTCAGCGAGAGGTGTTTGCCGTAGGTGCGCACCGACTCTTCGACCTGGGCGGCCAGTTCGCGGGTGGGCGTGAGCACCAGGGCGCGGATCGCGATGCCGCCGAATTTGCTCTTGGCGCGCTCGCCGATGCTCAGCCGGTGCAGCATGGGCAGGGTGAAGGCGGCGGTCTTGCCGGTGCCGGTCTGGGCACCACCGAGCAGATCGCGCCCGGCCAGCACGGCGGGGATCGCCTCGGCCTGGATGGGGGTGGGGGTTTCGTAACCGTGCTCGCGCACAGCTTGGACAATGGCCGGGGCCAGGTTCAGTTCTTCGAAGTTCATTAAGGTGAGGCGCCCGTCCAGGGCGCTGGGGACATCTGCCTGGTCGGGCGCCTAAGCGTCCGTTCAGTTGAAGGCAGACAGGGTCAACAAGGTGGGCCGGCGGGCTCGACAGGGCGAGACGCTGAACCTCCAGCAGGCTGCTGGTGTTGCGAGCCACTGATGCAGCGCAACCCGCGTATTGTCGCATGTCTTGCAGAATGGGCGCTGGGAAGGACCGTCGCCGCACCCGGCGACCGCCGATTTCATAATGGTGCGCTGGCCCACGCCGTGCGCAAGCGCCCGGTGAACCCACCATCCGGGCGAGTCGATTCATGGACCTTGAACGCGAATGAACACCCAAAAGCTGATCCGCTCCGGCGTGGCCAACGACACCGGCAAGTTGCGGCCCTCCCTCCAGCATGGTCTGGAGGCGGCCCTGTCGGTCTCCGACTCGATGATCGACGAGGTGCTGGCACACCTGTCACTGGTGACCGACCCGGGGCGGCTGACGAACCTGCCGCAGGAGCTGGCCGCCATCGACCCCGATCAGGTGGAGCAGCTGGTCGTTCATTCGGACGCCCTCAAGGCGACCTGGGACCGCGAGTTGCGCCGCCAGTTTTTCGAGGGTGGCGGGCACGAAAACGAAAGCCAGTTGACCGTCCGGTTTGACGACCTGCGCCAGCTGGACGACCGGCACATCGACGCCAGCATCGAGTTCGCGATGGTCGAGCAGGAGCTCTCGCGGGCCGCGGCGGACCTGCTGCCCAGATTGAATGCCTTGATGAGCAGTCTCATGGGCTGGCTCACGGTGCAGCCCGATCTCAACCCCCTGCGGCCGGCCGCCTACGCGCGCGCCTTGCGGGCGGTCCTGCTGGTGCATGTGCCCGATCCGGCGCAGCGCAGCGCCCTGTTCGTCCCCGTGGCCGGCATCCTGGGCGAGAGCCTGCGGCAGGTGTACCGCGAGCTGATCCAGTGGCTGCACGCGCACGGCGTCGAGCCGCTGGAAAGTCCCCAAACGCTGCTGCAGGACAAGACGCCCCGCAACGCGGTCGGTCGAACGCTGCTCACTCTGGGGCACCTGAGGCAGCTGCTGGCCGGCGATTTCAGTTCGCAGGACGCGGGCGAAGGCTTCATCCACACCATGCCGCTGTCCATGAACGCGCTGGAAGACATGGACCTGATCGAGCCGCTGATACAGCGCCTGCGACAGCGGATCAGCGCACCCGCGGTGCGGTCTCCGCTGGCCGAGCTCCCGGTCGTGTCCGGGCACAACCTGGGCCGCCTGCTGGGGCAGGAGGTGGTGCGGCTCATGCTGGAGAACCTCACCCGGGACGAGCGCCTCCTGCCCGTCATCCGCCAGCAGATCGGGCTGCTCGAACCGGCGCTGATCCAGCTCGCCCTCGCCGACCCGCGCTTTTTCAGCGAGCGGCAGCACCCCGCCCGGCTGCTGCTGGAAAGCATCACGCAGCGCAGCCTGGGGTACCTGAGCCCGAACGAAGAAGGCTTCTCCGACCTGCTGCGCTCCATCACGGCGGCGGTCCGGTCCATCAACCGGGTGCAGGCCTCCGAAGAAGTTTTTGCGCGGCTGCTCAAGCGCCTGCGCCGGCGCTGGGAAGAAGACGACATGCGCAAGAACCGGCTGCGCGAGGAGGCGACCCGGGCCCTGCTGCATGCCGAGCAGCGACAGATGCTGGCCGAGCGACTGGCCACCGACTTCCAGCACCGCGTGCAGGGCAAAGAGGTGCCGGAGTTCGTGCAGCGGTTTCTGTGTGGCCCCTGGGCCCAGGCCCAGGCCGAATCGCAGCTGGTCTCCCCTGCCCAGGGCGATGAGGCGGCCGTCATGGACGGCGTGGCCGACGATCTGATCTGGAGTGCGCAGCCGGCGCTGATCCGCCGGGACGCCGAGCGCCTGCTGAAGCTGGTGCCCCGGCTGCTCGGGCAATTGCGGCAGGGCCTGCAGCGCATCGAGTACCCGGACGAGCGCATGGGGCAGTTTTTTGATGCCCTGGTCGCCCTGCATGAACAGGCTTTTGAAAGCCCGGTCCTGCCCGTGTTGACCGCACCCACCTTGGCGCCCACCACGGAAAGCGTTCCGGCCGAAGCGGCGGAATCGTTCTGGATGGCGGACAGTGAGGCGGCCGATGCCGGCTTTGTCGCCGGGACACCGCAACCCGAAGAGCAGGACACCGCGCAGCCGTCCGAATCCGGCTTGTCCACCGGCGCCTGGGTCGACCTGTTGACCCAGGGCCAATGGGTGCGGGCCCAGCTCACCTGGACCAGCCCGCGCGGCAGCCTGTTCATGTTCATCTCCGCCAGCGGCCTGGCGCACTCCATGACCCGCCGCACGCTGGACCGCCTGCTCGGGACCGATGCGCTGAGGATCGTCTCGCGGGGCGGGGTGGTCGAGGGTGCGCTGGATGCCGTGGCCCAGCAGGCCCTGCGCAACGTCCACGATCCGGACGACCTGGCCTGAAACAGGATCCGCACGCCCGTCGCATCCCCAGCATCCCTTGACCGGACATCTTTCATTGACCACCACCACCTTTGGCTACAGTGCCACCCAGGACCGCATCTGGATGCGTGTGCACGAACAGGACGCCATGGTCTGGCTCACGCGGCGCATGGTCGCCAACATCCTGGGGCCGGTGCTCAAGGCCTTCGAGGCGGCCACGCCGGGCGAGCAGGGTGGGGCGACGGCGGCAACCCGGGCGGCCATCGAGCACGATCTGTCTCTGAACGAAGTCGCGCCCGGCCAGCGCCCGGCGCAGATCCGCTCGGGTCGTGTGTTGCCCGGTGAGCGGAGCGGTGCCCAGGAGCGCCTCTGCACCCGGATCACCACGCGCACAAACAGCCAGTCGGTCGTGATGGCGTTCGACACCGAAACGGGCCCGATGGTCCTGCGCATGAGCCGCAAAGGCACCCACCTGTGGTTACAGGGGTTGGTGATGGTGCTCAGGCAGGCCCGCTGGGATTTGCCCGAACCCCTGCCGACCTGGCTGGGTGCGGGTGTGCTGCCCGCGTCGGTGCAGGAGCTGGTCGACAAGCCCTTGCCCGACGATCTGGATGCAAGTTGACGGGCCGGCGATAATCAAAGACTTTTCTCAGACCGTCTCCAGCGACAGGACAGCAATGGCTCAATACGTCTTTTCCATGAACAAGGTCGGCAAGATCGTGCCGCCCAAGCGTCAGATTCTCAAGGACATCTCGCTGTCCTTCTTTCCCGGCGCGAAGATCGGCGTGCTCGGCACCAACGGCTCGGGCAAATCGACGCTGCTCAAGATCATGGCCGGCATCGACAAGGAAATCGAGGGCGAAGCCATCCCGATGCCGGGCATCCGCATCGGCTACCTGCCCCAGGAACCCAAGCTCGACCCCGAGCAGAACGTGCGCGAAGCGGTCGAGGCCAGCATGAGCGGCGTGCGTGCTGCGCAGAAGCGCCTGGAAGAGGTGTACGCGGCCTACGCCGAAGAAGATGCCGACTTCGATGCCCTGGCGGCCGAACAGGCCCAGCTCGAAGCCATCATTTCCACCGCCGGCACCGACAGCGAACACCAGCTCGAAATCGCCGCCGACGCGCTGCGCCTGCCGCCTTGGGACGCCAAGATCGGCCTGCTCTCCGGCGGTGAAAAACGCCGTGTGGCCCTGTGCTGCATGCTGTTGTCCAAGCCCGACATGCTGCTGCTCGACGAACCCACCAACCACCTGGACGCCGAGTCGGTCGAGTGGCTGGAGCAGTTCCTGAAGCGCTTCCCGGGCACCGTGGTCGCCATCACCCACGATCGCTACTTCCTGGACAACGCGGCCGAGTGGATTCTCGAACTCGACCGTGGCCACGGCATTCCCTACAAGGGCAACTACTCCACCTGGCTGGAGCAGAAAGAAGCCCGCCTGGAGCAGGAGCAGCGCACCGAAGACGCGCGCACCAAGGCCATGAAGAAGGAGCTGGAGTGGGTGCGTCAGAACCCCAAGGGCCGCCAGGCCAAGAGCAAGGCGCGTCTGGCGCGCTTTGAAGAGCTGAGCGACGTCGACTACCAGAAGCGCAACGAAACCAACGAGATCTTCATTCCCGTGGCCGAGCGCCTGGGCAACGAGGTGATCGAGTTCAAGAACGTCAGCAAGAGCTTTGGCGACCGCCTGCTGATCGACAACCTGAGCTTCCAGATCCCGGCCGGCGCCATCGTCGGCATCATCGGCCCCAACGGCGCCGGCAAGTCCACGCTGTTCAAGCTGATCTCGGGCAAGGAGCAGCCCGACAGCGGCGAGGTCAAGATCGGCCAGACCGTGAAGATGGCCGTGGTGGACCAGAGCCGCGACGACCTGGCGAACGAAAAGACCGTGTGGGAAGACATCTCGGGTGGCCTGGACATGATCACGGTCGGCAAGTTCCAGATGCCCAGCCGTGCGTATTGCGGCCGTTTCAACTTCTCGGGCGGCGACCAGCAGAAACGCGTCGGCAGCCTGTCGGGTGGTGAACGCGGCCGTCTGCACCTGGCCAAGACCCTGGCCGAAGGCGGCAACGTGCTGCTGCTGGACGAACCCTCGAACGACCTGGACGTGGAAACCCTGCGTGCCCTGGAAGACGCGCTGCTCGAATTCGCCGGTTGCGCGCTGGTCATCAGCCACGATCGCTGGTTCCTCGACCGCATTGCGACCCACATCCTGGCCGCCGAGGGCGACAGCCAGTGGGTGTTCTTCAACGGCAACTACCAGGAGTACGAAGCCGACAAGAAGAAGCGCCTGGGCGAAGAGGGCGCCCGTCCGCACCGGTTCCGCTACAAGGCGCTGAAATAAGGCGGTTCAGCGACCGGGTTGCGCCGATTGGTGCGGGAGCCCGTTCACAGTACCAAAAGCCCATCGGTGACCGGTGGGCTTTTTCTTTTTCAATGGGGCGTCCATTTTTCAACCAAACGGGGGGTCAAACCGGCATCAACAACGTCGCTGCTGGCACCTTCCGCCGCGCACCGGTGCGACACATTCTGAACGTGAAGATTTCACAGGGAGCACACATGAAGCTGGTATGGTCCGATTCCATTGAGAACGTCGACTGGAGCGAGCTCGCGGCGCTCTACCGTGCTGCCCCGCTCGGGAACAAGCTGCCGGCAACCCTGCAGATGGCTTTCACCCACAGCATGTTCAGGTGCTTCGTTCGTGAAAACGGTGTTCTTGTGGGCGTTGGCAGGGCACTGGCCGACGGCACGGACTGCTCCTACATCTGCGACGTGGCGGTCATGCCCAGCCATCAAGGCACAGGTCTGGGCAAGGCAATCGTCGCCAAACTGCTGGCCTTGTCCGCCGGCCACAAGAAGATCATTCTCTATGCCGTCCCCGGCAAGGAGCCGTTCTACAAGAAGTTCGGCTTTCGGCGCATGCGCACCGCCATGGCCATTTTCGAGAATCAGGCGCTGGCGGCCGAGCGCGGCTACATCGATGAACCCTGAACCGCTCACAGCCCTTTGCCGGCGCCGCCAGCGGGCAGGTGCCTGACCGCTTGCGGGCACTGCCGGGCCGGGGACCGCTTCGCGTTGACCGCACAGCCTCTCCGGTCGGTGGTGTAACGCCCTGTACCAGTCTGGAATCGACCACCCCCAACGTTTACCATGGCGCACTTTGCCAGCCGAACCGCCCAACACCGCACCGACCCATGAACACGCCCGACGACGCCACCATCCTTGCCGACACCCGCCACTGGATCGAGAAGGCGGTGATCGGGCTCAACCTGTGTCCGTTTGCGCGTTCGGTCTATGTGAAGAACCAGGTGCGCATCGTGGTGAGCCATGCACGGCACCTTGACGCGTTCCTCGACGAACTGGACCACGAGCTGGACCTGCTGGTGAACACGCCGGCCGAAGAGGTCGACACCACGCTGCTGGTGCACCCCACGCTGTTCCCGGACTTTTTCGTCTTCAACGATTTCATGAACGTGGTGGACGACGTCGTGACCGAGCACGAGATGGAGGGGGTTATCCAGGTGGCGAACTTCCACCCGCAGTTCCAGTTCGAGGGCGTCGAGCCCGACGACATCAGCAACGCGACCAACCGCGCGCCCTACCCGATGCTGCATCTGTTGCGCGAGGAGAGTGTGGAGCGTGCGGTGGCTTCCGACGCGGGTGACGCCGAGAAGATCGTGGAGCGCAACATCGCGACCCTGCGCGAACTGGGCTCGGCCGGCTGGCAAGCCGTGCTTTCAAAACCATGAACTGCGCAGTTTTTTTGGTTACTTTCGGGCTTTGGGGGTGAGGGGCCTGCCCATAATCCGGACAAGTGAATACTTTCTTTTCTGGCGACACATCCACCCATTGCCATGAGCGCAAGTGCTGATTCCCCTTTTGATGTCTGTCTGAGCGAGGCGCTTGTGCTGTCGCGTGGCTGGGTGCCACGCTGGTTGGGCAAGCTGCTGGAGACGCTGCACCAGCGCGAAACGTCGGCGGGCAACCTGAATGAAAAACAGGTGTTTTCCCAGGCGCGTACCGCGCTGGTCGGCTACCGTGATCTGCTGGCCAGCCGCTTCATTGCCGAGATCGCCGAGGTGGTGCAGGGTTCGACAGCGCCCCAGGGGAATGCCGGCCCGGCGCGCAGCCTCCGGTCGTTGAGCTTTGACGATCTGGAGCTGATGGACCACCAGCAGGTGCAGGAGACCGTGGAGCTCGCACGCGTGCAGCAGGTCGTCAAGATGGCCGCCGACGAGGAACTGGTCGCCTTCAATGCCCGCCTGTGTCGTGCTCAAGGGTACGACGTGGTGCGCATCGAAACCAACCCGCTGCGGCCCGAGGCGGTGGTGGGGGCGCTCATGAAAGCGCTGTCGGGCCTGCATGTTGACGAAGCCGTTCGCGCGCGCTGGTTGCACGCCGGTGCCGTGACGTTGGGCAACGAGCTGCAGCAGTTTTACCGAACACTGACCCTGTTGCTCGACGGCATGGGCGTGCAGCCCGCAGGCTACGTGGTGGTGCATGCCGCCAAGGCCCGACCCGCAGCGTCTGCAGCGCCTTCGGCGGAGCGATCGGACAGCGTGCCCGCGACCTCCATGCTCGGCAGCGATGCGCTGCTCACGCTGGACCACCTGCACCAGCTGCTGGTGGGCAACCTGGAGCAGAGCGGCGGTGCGGTCACCGACCAGGGCACGTCGGGCTCGGGCAACGCCATGGTGCGCACGCTCGCGGCCGAGGTGGTCACGCTGATGCTGCGGCGCATTGCCGAAGACCAGCGCTTGCTGCAACCGGTGCGCGACATGGTGCAGCGCCTCAAGCCCGCCTTGCTGCAGCTGGCACGCACCGATCCGCGGTTTTTTGCCGACCGGCACAACCCCGCGCGGCGCCTGCTCGACGCCATCACCACGCAGAGTCTGGCGTTCACCAGCGAGCAGGATCGCGGGTTCATGGCCTACGCGCAGCGCGTGCACGAAACCGTGATGGCCCTGCAGGCGCCGACGCAGAGCCTGCCGGAGTTGATGCCCGTGCTGTTGCAGCGCTTCACCGAGGCCGACGCCGCCATCGCCAGCCGCCAGGCGCCCAAGCGGGGTCTGGCGATGAAGACGCTGGTGCGCGTGGAGCAGCGCCATCTGCTGGCCGAGCGGGTGGCCATCGAGTTCCAGGCGCGCAACGATTTCGCGCGTGCGCCCGGTGTGGTGCGGCGCTTTCTGACCGGGCCCTGGGCCCAGGTGGTGGCGCAGGCCCGCCTGGATTCGGCCGAACAGGGTGAGGCTTTGCCGGCGGACGCAGCGGCGCACCGCTACATGAGCGTGCTGCCCGATCTGCTGTGGTCCAGCCAGCTCGCCCTGGCCAGCCTCAACCGGCCGCGGCTGATCAAGGTCATTCCTGGCCTGCTGCGCACCTTGCGCGAAGGGCTGGACGCGATCGACTATCCGCGCCCGCAGGCGGAGAGTTTTTTCGGAACCCTGATGGGCCTGCATGAAGCGGCCTACAAGACCCAGCGCAACGGGTCGCAGCCGCAGGATGACTCGCCGAGTCAGCAGGACCCGGACGGGTATGAGATGTGGATGCAGCCGGAAGAGGCGCGCGACACCGGGTTCATGGAAGACCTGGCGATCGACACCCAGCCGGCGTTCCTGGACACCCAGCCGGTGACGATGCGCGATGAGTTGACCCGGGGAGAACCTGGCTTGTCTGGCGGATCGCTCACCGTGGGGTGCTGGGTAGACCTGATGGAGCAGGATCAGACGTTGCGCTGCCAGCTGAGCTGGGCCAGTCCATACGGCACCATGTTCCTGTTCACAGCCCCCAACGGGCGTTCAATTTCGCTCACGAAACGCGGGCTGGAACGGCTGCAGGAGCTGGGCCGTCTGCATGTGGTGGCGGATCACGGCGTGGTGGACGAAGCGCTGGATGCGGTCGCGCGCCAGGCGCTGCTCAACTCCGGCAAGGGCTGAGCAGGTCGCTTCAGGTGCGTTGCAGCAGCTTCTGCCGCACCAGCGCGATGTTGTTGCGCAGGGCGTAGAGCTCATCGGTGTAGGACAGCGGAACCACCACCTGTTCCACCTTGTTTTCCAGCGTGTCGAGCTGTTCGAGCAGCTCCGACAGCGGCACTGGATCGTCGTTGTCCTGGCTGCGCTGTTCGATGGTGCGCAATTGCCCGTACCAGCGGAACACGCGTGAGCGGATACGGAACGCGTAGAGCGGCGGCACGATGCGCGAGAGCGGCAGGGCCAGCGCCAGGATCAGGCCCATGGCCAGCCACATGCGCTCGACCAGGTTGGCGAGCCAGAACGGCAGGTAGCGCTGCAGAAACGGCGGGCCGTTGCGGATCGCGCGCACGGCTTCCGGTGACAGAGGCACTTCGCTGTGCTCCAGACTCGGGTATTCGCGCGCCCGGCTGAACCAGCCGCCACTGCCATGCAGGTCTGTCGCGGTCTGGGCAAACAGCTGCAGGATGGCAGGGTGGGTCTTGGCACCGGCCAGCAGGCTGGTGGTGGAGGCCACCAGCCGCACGTCCTGCGCCGGCACGTTGGCCGAGAGATCCACCACGCCCTGGGGCATGACCACCGGCGTGAGGTAGGCAAAGCGGCGCGAGTAGGCCTCGCTCTGCGCAAAGTCGAGCAGGCGCACACCCGGCGACTGCAGCAGCATCTGCACCATGAGCGACTCGGGGGCCGAGGCGAACACCAGGGCATCGAGTTCGCCGTCCAGGAAGGCCACGGTGGCGGGGGTCTGTTCGAGCTCGCTGAGCCGCATGGCACCGTGGTCGATCCGGTTGACGTCGAGCAGGGTGTTGAACAGCCGGGGCACACCGCTGCCGGGTGTGCCCACATTCACGCGCCCGCCCTGAAGTTCGCTCAGGTTGGTGATCGAGGGCGACTTCTTCAGGCGTTGCGCGGCGTCTTCGCGGTAGAACAGCCACAGCGGTTCGACGAACAGGCTGCCCAGCGAGACGATGGATTCTTCGTCGTCGTAGCCGATGTCGGCGCTGCCGCCCTGCACGAAGCCGATGTCGGCCTTGCCCGCGCGCAGCAGTTCGAGGTTGGCCGAGGAACCCTCCGAGGGCAGCAGTTCGACGGTGATACCGTAGCGCGCGAGCGCGGTGGCGTAGCGTTTGCCGAACTCGTCGTAGGCGCTCTGTGCCGGGCCGGTGGCGAGCACCACGCGCTTCGGCGGATTGGGGTCGAGCCACCAGTAGGTGAGCGACAGCAGCGCCAGCGTGAGCAGCGCAAACGGGCCGATGGAGACCGCCAGATCGCGCAGCGACAGCAGGGTGTAGCGGATGTTTTTGGACATGGCGTTACCTTAGCACGCAGCTGCTGCGCGCCGGTGGCGGCGCTCACCCGTGTCCGGGGCTGCGCTGGTCGCTCAGACGGAAGATCTGCACCGCCTCGTGCATCACCTGGGCCTGGCCCTGCAGCGAACTGGCCGCGGCGGCCAGCTCCTCGACCATGGCCGAGTTCTGTTGCGTCACGTTGTCGAGCTGCACCACCGCCTGGTTGATCTGCGACAGGCCCATGGACTGTTCCTGCGAGGCGCCGGTGATCTCGGCGATCAGGCCGTTGACCTGCTGCACCGCGCCGACCACGTTGCTCATGGTCTTGCCAGCGTTGTGCACCAGCTGGCCGCCTTGCGACACCTGACTGGCCGACTCGTCGATCAGCAGCTTGATCTCTTTGGCCGCGGTCGAGGTGCGCTGGGCCAGGCTGCGCACCTCGGCCGCCACCACCGCGAAGCCGCGACCCTGTTCGCCAGCGCGCGCGGCTTCGACCGCGGCGTTGAGCGCCAGGATGTTGGTCTGGAAGGAAATGCCTTCGATCACCTGGATGATCTCGCCGATGCGGCTGGACGAGCGGCTGATCTGGTCCATGGTCGAGACCACCGCGCCCATGGCGTCGTTGCCCTCGCGGGCGACCTCGGTGGCGCGGGAGGCCAGCAGTGCGGCTTCGCGTGCCGAACTGGCGCTCTGCTCCACCGTGCTGGTGAGCTGCTCCATCGAGGCGGCGGTTTCTTCGAGGCTGCTGGCCTGCGCTTCGGTACGCGCGGAGAGGTCGTGGTTGCCGCTGGCGATTTCGCTGGACGCGACCTGCACGCCTTCCACTTCGTGGCGCACGTCGGTGACCACGGCCTGCAGGTTGACGTTGAGCTGGTTCAGGGCGCGCGCCAGGTCGCCCAGTTCGCCGGAGGTCTGGCCCTGGAAACGGGCCGACAGGTCGCCCGCGGCCATCTGGTTGGCAAAGTTCACCGCATCCTCCACCGGTCGCACCATCAGGCGGCGCATGAAGGCGGCGGCCGCGAGGGCCAGCAGGGCGGTGGCGCCAAACGCCGCGTAGTGCACGGCGTCGGGCAGGCCTTCGGTGGCGCTTTCAATGGCTTGCACAAGAAACGCCAGCGTGATCGTGATCGCGCCCATCTTGCGGCCCAGGGTCGGGCGGGTCCAGCGCTGCACGGTGCCGCGCCAACCGGTGCGCACCACGCGGGCGCGGTGCAGCGCGACACCGGGGTGGCCGCTTTCGGCCTCGGTGCGCATGCGCTGGTACAGGGTTTCAGCGCCTTGGACCTGTTCGCGGGTGGGCTTGGTGCGCACCGACATGTAGCCCACGGTCTGGCCGTTTTGAACAATGGGTGTGGCGTTGGCCATGACCCAGTAGTGGTCGCCGTTCTTGCGCCGGTTCTTCACCAGTGCGGACCAGGGTGAGCCGCTCTGCAGCGTGGCCCACATGTCGCGAAAGGCTTCGGACGGCATGTCCGGGTGGCGAACCAGGTTGTGCGGCTGTCCGATCAGTTCCTCACGGCTGTAGCCGCTGACCGCCACGAAGTTCGGGTTGCAGTAGGTGATGCGGCTTTGCAGGTCGGTGGTCGAGACCAGTGTGACCCCGTCGGGTACGACGAACTCGTTGTGTGTGACGGGGAGGTTGGTTCGCATGGCTGGGCTCGGTGAGTGGGGTCGGTGGACTGGCTGTGTCCTGTATCGAACCCAGCGTGGCTGGACTTGAGTCTACGGGCGGTCTTTCCGGTCAAAAACCCGAATTGGGCGACCTGCGGCGGTCAATCCTTCCCCATGTTCAAAAAACGAGCGCTTTGGACTTCACCGGTCGCGTGTCGACGCCGCCCAAACGCGTCACTCGTCACGTTGCAGCGTCAGCACCATGTAGCTGCCCAGGCGCTTGTCGGCCGTGAACTTCACGCGGTCGCCCGGCTTGAGCTGATCCAGCAGGGCCTTGTCTTCGACCACGAACACCATGGTCATGGGCGGCATCTCCAGGTTGGGAATCTCCCCGTGTTTGAGGGTGATCTTGCCGGCGCTCAGGTCCACCTTGCGGACCTCGGCCGCCACCAGCGGCAGGCTGGCCGCTGGGGCCGCGGCTGGCGATGCCGGAGCCGGCGTGGTCGTCTGGCTGTGGACGATGGTCGCGCTCCCGATCAGGACGAGGGCGGCCAGACGGGCGGCGAGGCGTTGCAGGGAGTGGTTGGAAGGTTGGGACATGGAATCTCTCCTGAGGGGTGATCAGCTGCGGAAGTAGGACTGGTAGACGCGGCCGCTGCCGTCGGGCAGCACCAGCACCACGTCGTGCGGGTCTTTGCGGCCACCGTATTCGGGGCCGTCCATGCCCGGGCTGCCAATCGGCATGCCCGGCACCGACAGGCCGATGGCCTTGGGCTTCTCGGCCAGCAGGCGGCGGATCTCGCGCGCGTTGACATGGCCCTCGACCACGTAGCCGCCGATCAGTGCCGTGTGGCACGAGGCGTATTTCTGCGGCAGGCCCAGGCGCTGACGCACCGCGGTGTTGCCGGTCTCGAAGACCTGCACCTGGAAGCCGTCGCGCTGCAGGTAGCTGATCCAGTCCTTGCAGCAGCCGCAGCTCGGGTCTTTCCAGACCTGCAGCACGGGCAGTGCCTTGGCCGATGGTGTGGCGGCCCAGGCGGGCAGGGTGGCCGCGGCCAACAGGGCAGGGGCGGTGATGAGAAGGGAACGTCGTTGCATGGTGTGCTCCAGATAAAAAGAGTGAGGGATCAGGCCAGGGGCGTGACGCGGATGGTGCCGCGCATGCCCACGTCGATATGGCCGGGCCGCGGGCAGGCGAATTCGAAGTCGCGCGCGCGGTTGAAGGTCCAGGTGATGTCGCTGCGTTGACCGGCCGGCGCGTGGGCCATGTAGGGCTCGTCGTGCTCCATGTCGGGGTATTTTTTCATCATCTCGGTGCGTGCCTGAAGTTCTTCGGGCGTGCCGATCACGATCGCGTGCAGCACTTTGCCGCGGTTGACCGCGCGCAGGCGAAGCGTTTCGCCTCCTTGGTTCCAGCGGCGATGCCCCAGGGCTTCTGCTCCTTCACGACCGGGGGCGCCGCAGCGCCACTCTCGTGCTTCTCACCGTGGGCGCTGGCCGGGCGGTGGACCAGCCAGGCGGCCAGGGGGCCAAGGCCAGCCATTGCTGGCACCGACGGCGGGTGGGTGCGGTGTGTGCCATGGGTGGTTGGTCTTTTGCGGTGTGCTGGAATGTCAAGGCGGGTGGCCAGCGCAACGAGCGCAGGTCGCCGGCCTTCAGTGGATGGGGACAAGGGTGGCGGCTGCCACCGAAAAACGGTCATGAATGCCTCCTGAAAATCCGAAACGACCTCCGCTGGCGCACCGGCGCGGGCCGGCGACGGACGCACCTGTGGCGTGGATCTTCAGGAAATGGGGGGTTTGACGCCTTGCCGCAACTCGGAGCTGGCGAAGCGTTCGACGCGCGAGGCATGCTGGGGATGCATGGCCGTCAGGGCCAGCAGCGCGGTGGCCGATGCGGCCATGGCCGGGCCGTTGCAGATGTCGCAGGCGCCGTGCTGCTGGGTGCCATCGTCATCGGTGCCCGCGTCGGTGGCCAGGCTGGCCATCTCCAACAAAGGCGGCGTCAGCTGTGCGGTAGACGCTGCGGACGGTGGCGCGTGGTCCGGGCAGCCGGCGTGGGCCGCCGGGCTGGTGGGGTTCGCCTGCATGGAGAACGCCATGACCTCGCCCACCCAGCCGCGCACGGGCAGCAGGGCGATCATGAGGGCGATGAGGAAATGGCGCATGCAGGTAGATGATATGGCGGGCGGTGCAGAAGTTCCTCGGACGGTCGCAAGGGGATGAGGGGCCGCGTCACGAACAGCGCAGGGTGAGTGCTTGCAGGGGGCGTGTCCAGCCGCTGTCGGTGACCACAAAAGCCACACGAAGATCGGCCGTGCCGGCGGGCAGGGTGATCTCCACGGTGTGGGCCTGAGCGGCCGGCCAGGCGGGCAGGGGCTGGTACAGCCGCACCACATGGTCGTGTCTGAGGTGTTCACCCGCGTTCTCGCCCCGTGTGACCTTGCTGCTCAGCCCGTCCTGCAGCACGGCCCAGTAACCCGCCAGCGACGTGTTGGCAGGGCTGGGGCCGATGTGGGCCGTGACCTTGTCGCCCGTCCGGCTCAGGCGCAAGGCCGGCGCCTGCGCCGCTGGCAGCGGGGGCAGTTGCTTTGCGGTCTGGCCCCGCCATCCGCGGTGATCCCGCCCGTTGAGCACCACCTGTGGCGTGTAGACATAGGGGGCCCCGAGCGCGGCCTTGATGCGGTGCTGGCGCGCGGTCGTCTCCGGAGTGGCAAAGCGGTCCAGCCAGCCGAGGTGGTTCCAGTAGCTGACGTGAAAGGCCAGGGCCATCACGCCGTCTTCCGGCTTGAGCGTCGAGAGCCATTGGTCTGCCGGCGGGCACGAACTGCAGCCTTCGGAGGTGTAGAGCTCCACCACCGCCGGCGGGGTGCTGCCCGCGCGGGCCAGGCAGGTTTGCGCGGCCGCTGGTGGCATCCAGCCGGCGCTGGCCAGCAGCGGCAGGCTCAGCCAGAGCGGGCGAAGGCGCCGAAGCGATTTCGGGGCACAGGTCTGGTGAAGATTCCGGTCGTTTGACATGGCGCTCTCCTGTGGAATGGAGATGGGTCGCCTGGCCGCGCCAGACCTTACAGCCCGGATTCAATGCGCGTGACCATGGGCCTGCCGGCCACCCAGTTCACCGCGTGCCTGGCGCACCACAGAGATCCCGGCCGAGATCGCCAGCGCGGCCATGACGCCCGCCACCGCCAGGTCGGGCCAGGCCGAACCGGTGCCGAAAACGCCGAGCGCGGCGAGCATCACCGCCACGTTGGACAGCGCATCGTTGCGCGAGCACAGCCAGACGCTGCGCATGTTGGCGTCGCCGGTACGGAAGGCGTACAGCAGCACGGCCACGCCCGCATTGGCCAGCAGGGCAATGAACCCGACCACGCCCATGGTGAACGGCTCGGGCATGCTGCCCGCCTGCAGCATCCAGCCCGCGCGGGCCAGCACGAAAACGCCATAGGCGAACATGGTCACGCCCTTGATGAACGCGGCACGGCTGCGCCAGACCAGCGCCATGCTGAGCACCGCCAGCGAGAGCGCGTAGTTGGCGGCGTCGCCAGCGAAGTCCAC
Source organism: Hydrogenophaga sp. ZJX-1 (assembly GCF_048590325.1). Lineage (NCBI taxonomy): Bacteria > Pseudomonadati > Pseudomonadota > Betaproteobacteria > Burkholderiales > Comamonadaceae > Hydrogenophaga > Hydrogenophaga sp. ZJX-1. The sequence goes on along the minus strand of NZ_JBMBRA010000004.1, from coordinate 70,449 downwards.
CGCGTCGGCCAGCAGCGAAACCGAGTTGGCCTGCAGGCCGGCGATCAGTTCGACGAAGAACATGGTGGCGTTGACGGCGAGCGCGATCCACAGCGCCTTGCGCCAGCGCGGGTCGATGGTCTGGGCGGCGTTGGCGGTGTCGGTGGAGCAGCTGGAATGGCAGGAGGTGCAGGCCATGAAAAGGGGCTTTCGTTGGGAGTGGGCGAGGTGGCGTGTCATGATTGGAAACCTTGAAGCCACTTGAAGGTCAAGCATGACGGCAGCACCTTTGTCCACGACGCCACAGCACCGCATCGGCGAGGCCGCCCGGCAATCCGGCGTGAGCACGGCCAACATCCGTTACTACGAACGCGAGGGCCTGCTGCAGCCGCAGGCGCGGGCCGGCAATGATTACCGGCTCTACAGCGAATCGGACATCCACCGGCTGCGTTTCGTGCGCCAGTGCCGTGCGATGGACATGTCGCTCGACGAGGTGCGCACCCTGCTCGGGCTCGACCTGAACAACAAGGCCGACTGCGCCACCGCCAGCGGGGCGCTGGACGAACACCTGGGCCATGTGCGCCAGCGCCTGACCGAACTGCGCGCGCTGGAAAAAGACCTGCTCGCGCTGCGCAAACGCTGCGACGGCACGGACGACCACTGCCACATCATCGAGGCGCTGCACCAGCGGGCCGATGCGGCGCTGCCCGAACCCGCTGGCCCTGTGCCCCGGCGCCACGTCTGAGGGAACCCGCTGCAGACGATGCGGCGTGCAATTTGTCACGGTTGCGAAAAATCGGCAGGTGTCAAAAATTGAGGTCCATTGAACTACCTTAGGCTGGCGCGCTTCGTTTTGGTGGTTCAAAAGAATGAAAAGAGAATATGTGGGGGGTCTGCGTCGCAGGGCGCTGGACTGTTCGATCTGCGGCTTGCTGGCGGCCACGCCCAGTGCTTTTGCCCAGCAGGCCTTGCCGGATCCGAGTGTTGAGCTGCGCCGTCAGCAAGACAACGAGGCCGCCCGGCGCGCGCTGGTCATACCCACCGACCGGCTGGCTCCGAAGGACCTGCGAGCAGAAGAGGGCGAGCGATTGCCGGAAGGCGAGTCACCCTGCTTCGACATCAAGGAACTGAGGCTGGTTGGCCCCGATGCCGCTGGGTTCACCTGGGCAGTGCGTGCGCTGGCCGGACCACGGGGAGACGACCCGCCCCTGGGCCGTTGTCTCGGTGTCCAAGGTATCAATCTGGTCCAGAAACGGCTGCAAAACGCCATCATGACCCGGGGCTACGTCACCACGCGGGTGATCGTGGAGAACCAGAACATCTCCAGCGGGGTGCTCAGCTTGCGCCCCATCGGGGGGCGGCTCGCACAGGTGGTGGTGCCTGACTCAGTGCGCGGGCACATCCATGCGGCAGCGGCGCTGCCCGCGGGTCCAGGCGACCTGCTCAACCTGCGCGATGTGGAGCAGGCCCTGGAGAATCTGCAACGGGTTCCCACGGTCCGGGCGGATCTGCAGATCGCTCCGGGCCAGGAGGCGGGTCTGAGCGACCTGCTACTGAACTGGACGCAGGACCGGCGCTGGCGCCTGGGCGTGTCGCTCGACGATGCCGGCAGCGACAGCACCGGCAGGTTCCAGGGCACCACGACCGCATCGGCCGACAACCTCCTGGGCCTGAGCGACCTGGCCTACGTCAGCTTCACCCGGGGTTTTGGGGGCGGCGAAGGCCCTTCGCCCAAGGGCAGCCAGGCCCTGGTCGCGCACTACTCGGTGCCCTGGGGTTTTTGGCTCTACAGCCTCAATCTCAGCCGCAATCACTACCACCAGACCGTGGTGGGCGCTTTCGACAACTACCGTTACTCGGGCGAGAGCGATCACATCGAACTCAACGTCGATCGGGTGCTCTGGCGCAACAACCGGCATGTGACGACCGCCCATGCCAGCCTGCAACGCCGGACATCGAACAACTTCATCGACGATACCGAGGTGCTCGTCCAGCGGCGGGCCGTTGCGTCGCTGGTCTGGGGGCTGTCGCACCGGATGTACTGGGGTCCTGCCATCCTCGCGGGTGATGTCACGTTCAAGCAAGGCCTCAGCGGGCTGGGCACCCTGCCGGCCCCGGAAGAGGCCTTTGATGAGGGCACCAGCCGCTACCGCCTGACGACCGCCAGCCTGAATGCCCAGGTGCCGTGGAAGGCGCTGGGAAGCGCCTGGCGCTACAGCGCCACCGTGCGCCTGCAAAAACACCACACCCGGTTGACGCCCCAGGACCGTTTCAGCATCGGCGGGCGCTACACCGTTCGGGGTTTCGACAACGCGGCCTCGCTGGTGGCCGAAAGCGGTGTGGTCTGGCGCAACGAACTGAACTGGTCACCGAGCTGGGCGCTCGGGCAGTCGCCCTACCTGGGCTGGGACATGGGGCGGGTCTCCGGCCCCTCCGCGGCCAACCTGCCGGGCACCACCCTGGTCGGTGCCGTCCTGGGCGTCAGAGGTCTTCTGGGTGGATTCCAGTACGACTTTTTCTGGGGCAAACCCATCAGCAAGCCGGCCGAACTCAAGGCTTCGTCCAGCACCTGGGGCTTCATGCTGCACCGCGGTTTCTGACCCGCCGGCACCAGCCGCCGGCCACGGCCGGCCAACAACGATATCGATGGAGGGAGTGAGCAAATGAACAAGCATTGTGGACGTTGGGTATTCAGCAAGATCCGGGGTTGCCTGATGGTGGTGGCCGAAGCGGCCAAAGGGCAGGGCAAGGGCGGCGGCGCACGCGGCGAGCGCAGCCGCGCACCGGTTGGCGGCGCCTCGGGCACCGTGCGCCTGGTCAACACCCTGGCCTTGTCGGCCATGCTCACCCAGAGCCTGCTGCAACCCCTGCAGGCGGTGGCGCAGATCCGAGCCGACAACACCGCCCCTGGCGCGCAGCGCCCCACCGTGCTGAGCACTGGCAACGGCTTGCCCCAGGTCAACATCACCACGCCCAGCGCCGCCGGTGTCTCGCGCAACCGTCTCTCGCAGATGGACGTGGACAGCCGCGGCGCCGTGGTCAACAACAGCCGCCCCAACACACCCACGCAGATCGGCGGCTGGGTCCAGGGCAACCCCTGGCTGGCCACCGGCGAGGCGCGCGTGATCCTGCTGGAAGTCAACAGCCAGAACCCCAGCCACATCAACGGCTTCATCGAGATCGCCGGTCAGCGTTCGGAGATCATCGTCGCCAACCCCGCCGGCCTGAACGTCAATGGCAGCGGCTTCATCAACGCCAGCCGCGCCACGCTCACCACCGGCGAAGTCAACCTCAATGACGCGGGGGTCAGTGGCTACACCGTGCGTGGCGGCACGATCACCATAGGCAGCCAGGGCTTTGATGCCAGCCTGACCGACTACACCGGCATCCTGGCGCGCGCCGTCGCCGTCAACGGGCCGGTGCGCGCCAACCAGCTGAACGTCATCACCGGCGCCAACCAGATCGAGGCCGACGGCCAGGGCGCTGCGCCCACCGCCGGCAGCGGCCCGGCGCCCAGTTTCGCGCTGGACGTCTCGCAACTCGGCGGCATGTACGCCGGCAAGATCACGCTGCTGGCCACCGAAGCGGGCGTGGGCGTGCGCAACGCGGGCGGTGTGCAGGCCGGCACCGGTGGCCTGAGACTCTCCGCCAACGGCGACCTCGTCAACCAGGGCAGTCTTGCTTCGCAAGGCAGCGCCAGCCTGAACAGCAGCGGGCGCTTTGACAACAGCGGCAGCCTGAGCGCCGGTGCTGCGCTGAACGTGCAAAGCACGGGCTCGGTCACCAACAGCGGCCAGCTCCGCAGCGGCGGGGCGCTGACACTGCAGACCGCTGCCGACCTGGACAACAGCGGACAGATCGGCGCGGGGACCGACGCGACCATCGTCGCCGGTGGACGGCTGGACAACACGGGCGGTATGAGCGCGGGCACCAACCTCAGCCTGCAGGGCGCCCAACTGTCCAACGCGGGAAGTCTGAACGCCGGCCAGCAGCTGAGCCTGAGCTCGGCCGGGCGTTTCGACAACGCGGGCGAGATCGTGGTGCAGGGCTCGGTTCAACTTGTCGCTCCGCAAGGCATGGCCAACACCGGCAGCATCCAGAGCCAGAAAAACATCACCCTGACCACGGCCGCCGATGTGGTCAACAGCGGCAGCGTGGTGGCCGACGGCGCACTCGCCGTTCAGTCCGGCACCACCGTCACCAACACCGGCAGCCTCATGGGCGACCAGGGCGTGAGCATCCAGACCCCACAAATCATCGAGAACCGGGGCCACATCCTCAGCGGCGCGCAAACCACGCTGAGCGCCACCGACCGCATCGACAACCACGGCCTGATCGTTGGCGACGGCAGCATGCAGCTGGAAAGTGGCCAGCGCATCCGCAACCACAGCGATGCCCAGATTTATGCGGGCGGCGACCTGCAGGGCAGCGCTGGCCAGGCCATCCTCAACGAAGGCCGCATCGGCGCCGATGGCGACATCCGGCTCGAAACCCGGGCGGCCGATGGCCGCATTGACAGCACCACCGGCTCGGTGCTCAGCGCCGGCATGGACCCCGCTGGCGCCGTGCCGCTGGGCCAAGGCAGCCTGAGCCTGCTCGGCGGCAGCGCGGGCGCCATCGACCTCAAGGGCCTGACGCTGGCTGGCCAGAGCATCCAGGCCCAGGCCGGCAGCCTCAACCTGGACGGCCAGGACCTGTTGACACAGCGCATGGACCTGCAGGCCAGCCAGGGCGACCTGTTGGCGCAAGGCAGTTCGCTGCAGGCCGTGCAGCAGCTGCGGCTGGACGCAGCCGGTGAGCTGCGCACCGACAACGCCACCCTGGGCGCCACCCAGCTCGAAGTCACCGCCAGCGAATGGAACCTCCAGGGCAGTCAGCTGCAGCAGGTGGGCACCGCCGACCAGGCCGCGCGCATCCAGGTGGGCCAGCGCATCGACGCCAGCGGCGCCACCCTGGCCGTCAACGCCGGCTCGCTCACGCTGTCCAGCCAGGCACTGCAGCTGGACCGCACCACACTGACCCACAGCGGCACCGGCGCACTTGTGCTGCAAAGCCAGGGCCCGCAGACCGTGGTGGCCGACGACGCGCTGCTGAGCACCGGCGGCTCGCTGCGGCTTGACGCCGCCGCGCTGCAAGCGAGCCGCAGCCTGATCAGCGCGCAGACCGACGCCCAGCTGAGCGTGCAGGGCGCCATGACCGCCACCGAAGCCACCCTCGTGGCCAACGGTGCGCTGGGCGTCAGCGCCGGCAGCCTCAGCGCGGACAGGGCCGACCTCGTCGGCGTCGACGGCGGCGCCACCCTCACCATCGCCGGTGCAGCCAGCCTGCGCGAAGGCAGTGTGCAGTCGCGCGCGAACATCGGCATCAGCGCCCAGTCGCTCGACAGCACCCAGGGCCTGATCAGCGGGCAGGACATCAGCATCGACACCCATGGCGGTGCGCTGGGCAACGCCGACGGAGCCATCCTCGCCGCGCGCCACCTGAACATCGCCAGCGGCGCCATCGACAACCAGCGCGGTGTACTGCAAGGCGGCGGCAATGCCAGCATCGCCGCCAACGGCGCGGTCAACAACCAGGGCGGCCAGATCCTCGCTGGCGGCACGCTCACCCTCACCAGCAGCGACACCGTCGACAGCAGCTCCGCCAGCGGCGTGCGCGCCACCATCGCGGCGAACACCGGCCTGAGCATCACCAGCCAGGGGCTGATCAACCAGGGCAGCGACATCAAGAGCGCAACCGCCCTTCAGGTCGACGCCGGCGCTGGCGCCGTCGACAACAGCCAGGCAGGCCTCATCGCCGCCAGTGGCGCGCTCGACCTGCGCGGCGGCGCCCTGAACAACAGCCAGACAGCGGGCGCCAGTCAGGGCATCCAGGCCCAGAGCTTGAGCCTGAACGTGCACAGCCTGGACAACCGCAACGGCGCATTGCTCGCGCAGAACCAGTTGGCCGTCAGCGCCAGCGGCAGTCTGGACAACACGGGCGGCCTGCTGTCGAGCACCGGAACGCTGGCCATCACAGACCCGCAGGCCGCGGCCAACCCGGCCGCCAAGACCCTGGCCATCACCAACGGCGCTGGCGGTGTCATCGCCGCCAACGGCGCCACCGCCATCGACGCCCGCAGCCTGGACAACAGCGGTGTCATCGTCAACGCGGGCGACGGCAGCGACGGCAGCGGCGACCTGCGCATCGCGCTGTCCGGTGCGCTGGTCAACCGCACGGGCGGCTTCGTGCAGGCCGCCGACAGCCTGAGCGCGACCGTCGTCAGCGCCAGCAACGCCGGCACGCTCGAAGCCTCGAACGAACTGCAGCTGGCCGCCGGCAGTATCCACAACCAGGCGACAGGCGCCGTGCGCGCCGGCCTGATCGACCTGCAGGCCGGCAGCCTCAGCAACCAGGGCCTGGTCAACGGCAGCTTCACCCTCATCCAGGCCGGCACCGCCACCAACTCCAGCGGTGGCCGCATCTACGGCGACCAGATCTCGATCGCCGCCAACCAGCTGAACAACCAGGGCGGCGCGGGCACCGACCCCGTGATCGCCAGCCGGGGCGACCTCGATCTGGGCGTGGGCACGTTAAAGAACAGCGAAGGCGCCCTGCTGCTGAGCCTGGGCGACACCCGCGTGGGCGGCAGCCTGGACGCCAACGCCCGGGCTATAGGCAGCGCCGGCGCCTTCATCAACAGCAGCGCCGAAGTCGAGGTCTTCGGCAACCTCACGATCAACGCCGCCAGCGTGCAGAACGTCGATGCACACGGAACCAGCTTCGAGAGAAGCACCACCGAACACATCAAGGAATTCCTGCTGCTCGATGAGGACCACCCTCAGTACCTGCAACCCCTGAGCGAAGCCACCGGCGAGATGGACTGGCGCCTGGAGTACGACGAGCAGTACATGGCCCACTACCTCTTCGACGACGGCAGCCCCCATGTCGGGGGCAACCTGTGGCGCATCGACGAATACGACCGCACCATCACCGAAAGCGGCAGCTCCGGCCGCGACCCCGCGCGCATCAGCGTGGGCGGCAACATGACGGTCAACGCCGGCAGCACCGTCAACGACAAGAGCAGCATCCTCATTGGTGGCAACTTCCTGCTCACGGGCGGCAGCCTGCAAAACATCGACGGCTACCGCTCGCGCACGGTCACCGAAGACAACGGCACATCCCAGCTCTCTTACACGGAGCGGGGTTGGTACGACTGGTCGCGGCACTGGCGCCGATTCTTCAGCGACGCAGGCGAACGCCTGTCCACCCAGCAGACCGAGTACGAAGCCATCTCCGCCGAACTGGACTACCACACCAACCCCAACCACGGCAGCGCACGCCCGCAGGACGCACAGGCCGTCTCCGTGGCCAGCCTCGCCAGCGCGCCTACGGCCACCACGGCCACTGGCCTGAGCGGCACCCCCAACAACCAGCTCGGGCGGCCCGGCCCGGGTGTGGTCGTGCGCACCCTGCCTTCGGGCCTGGGCAGCGGTGGCCACGTCACGGGCTCCGGCGCCACAGCAGCATCGTCCGTCAACGCCCCACCCATCGGCCTGCCGTCCAACGCGCTGTTCCAGGTTCGCATCGGCGCGCCGGCGGGCTACCTGGTCGAGACCGACCCGGAGTTCACCAACCAGCGCCGCTGGCTGGGCAGCGACTACATGCTCACCCAGCTGGATTACGACCCGGCCACCCAGACCCAGCGCCTGGGCGACGGGTTCTACGAACAGAAGCTCGTGCGCGAACAGGTCGCCCAGCTCACCGGGCGGCGCTTCCTCGGCAGCTTCAGCGACGACGAAGCGCAGTACCGCGCCCTGCTCGAAGCGGGCGTGGCCTTCGCGCAGACCTACCAGCTCAAGCCCGGCATCGCGCTCACCGGCGCGCAGATGGCCCTCCTGACCAGCGACATCGTCTGGCTGGTCGAACGCACCGTGACCCTGCCCGACGGCCGCAACCAGCGCGTGCTCGTGCCCCAGCTCTACGCCCTGGTCGACCGCAAGACCGGCACCCTGCAACCCGGCCTGATCTCCGCCAAGGGCACGACCATCAACCTCTCAGGCGGCCTGTTCAACAGCGGCACGCTGGCCGCACGGGAGAACCTGGCCATCAACGCCGGCAGCATCACCAACGTGCTCGGCCAGATGCAGGGCAACAACGTCGACCTGCGCGCCCGCGGCGGCATCACCAGCATCCTGGGCCAGATCGCCGCGCGCCAGAACCTCAACATGAAGGCCGGGGGCGACATGGTCTTCGTCGGCGGCGGCATCAAAGCCGGGGGCAACGCCCGTCTCTCGGCCGGTGGCGACCTGCTGCTGCTGGCCTACGACACCGGCCGCCAGGTGCGCGCCCAGTCCCCGCGCGATGAAAACGGCAACCCGGTGGGCAAAGGCCCGGTATGGTCCTTTGAGAACAGCACCTACAACCAGACCGGCGTGGACATCCAGGTCGGCGGCAGCCTCAAGGCCAGCGCGGGCAAGAACCTCGTGGCCCAGGGCGTGAACGCCAACGTCGGCGGCAGCACCAGCCTCAGGGCGGGAAAGGACATGCAGCTCACCACCGCGCTCAGGGGCCACGTCAACAGCTTCGACTTCTACAACAAGTACAAAAGCGCCGGTGACCTGCTCAAGATCAGCCAGCGCATCAACAGCCGCGACATCGACCTCAAAAACAGCGGCAACAACTGGAGCAGCGGCGGGGGCGTGAGCCTGAAAGCCGGGGGCAACCTCAGCGTGGTGGGCGCGCAGATCAACAGCCAGGGCTACAGCGCCAGCGCCGGCGGCAGCTACCAGGAGCGTGCGGCTTACGACGTGAAAGAAAACGTCCACATCGAGACCACCAAGCGCACCGGATTTGGGGTGTACCTGGCCGACGCCACCAACAACACCCTGGCGATAGCGACCCTGGGCGAGCAGGGTGGCAAGACCGAGAAGGACCGCACCGAAACCCACATCGACAGCACCCGCACGGCCATCGTCACCGACATCAACGCCGGGGCAGGGGCGGTCAACCGCAACGCTGGCGGCGACGTGCTCATCGAAGGCTCGGTGATCCGGGGCGGGCAAGTGAACCCGCTCACCGCCGGTGGAACCGTCACGGCCGTGGCGGCGGTGGACACCCGCCACGTGGAGGACAGCGTCTTCACCAGCACCATCCGCTGGCAGAGCACGAAAAGCACGGGCCGCATTGAGCAGACCCTGCACATGCCGGAGATCCACGGCCTGCCCGCCAACATGAGCGCCTACCAGGGCGCCGGTGGGGTGAGCGTGCAACTGCCCGCCGGCTCGAACGTGCGCACGGCCATCGAGACGCTGTCGCAGAAGCCGGGCCAGGGTTACCTCAAAGAGTTGGGCAAGCGCAGCGACATCGACTGGCAGCGGGTGGAGGAACTGAACAAGAGCCTGGACTTCAGCAAGTCGGGCCTGACGCAGGAAGCCACCATCGTGGTCATCATAGTCGTCTCGATCCTGACCTATGGGGCGGCCAGCAGTGCGGGGACGGCAGCGGCCACCAGCGCCAACATGACGACCACCGCAGCGGCCGGCTCCGCTGGCGCCAGCACGGTGGCGGCCACAGGCGCTGGTGTCGCCGGCTCCGGCGTGGCCGCGGGCGCGGTGCTGACCACCACAGGTGCGGCAGTCGCCTCGGCGGTCACCGCCGGCCTCACCTCGCTGGCCAGCACGGCAGCGGTGAGCCTGATCAACAACAAGGGCGACATCGGCGCGACCTTGAAGGAGCTGGGCAGCGAAGACAACGCCAAGGGCCTGCTCTTGACCATGGCCACGGCCGGGCTGAGCAACGGCATCATCAACCAGGTCGGGCTCAGCGGTGTGGACGCCAACAGCACGGTGGGCCAGTTGTTCGCCAGGAACACCATCCAGGGCATCACCAGCGCGGTGCTGGAGAGCGCCGTGATGGGCACCAGCCTGGAAGAAGCGCTCAAGAACAACCTCAAAGGCGCGTTGATCAACACCGTGGCGGCGCAGGGGGCGGACGAGATTGGTGATGCCCAGCTTGGTGCGACAAGCAAAGCGCTGGCGCACGCGCTGCTGGGCTGCGCGATGGGCACGGCCACGGCCGGCAGCAGCAGTGGCTGTGCACCCGGGGCCACGGGCGCGGTGATCGGGGAGATCGTGGCGGGGCTGTATGGCGACAGCCAGAACCTTGGGGGCCTGGAGGAGAAGCTCAAGAACGACCCGAACAACGAGGCCCTGAAACAGCAGGTTGCCCAGATCCGCAACACCGTCACCGAACTGGCCAAGTTGACGGGTGCGGGCGGAGCGCTGCTGATCGGGGGCGACGCCTCAACGATGCAGATCGCCATGGGCACGGCGCAGAACGCGGCGGTGAACAACTACCTCAACCACAACAAGCCCACCAGCGTGGTGGCTTTGTCTGAGGTCGAGCAGTACGAGCGTGCGGTCAGTGAATGTGGTCCAAGCAACCCAGGGGCTTGCGCCCTGCGCGATGAATTGGCGCTGCGTTCAGCGGCACGCGACTATGCACTGAAAGATGCATGCTCAGGGCCGAGCGCAAGTCAAGCGGATTGCAATTTCCAGGCGCAACAGGCCATTGCCATGGGCAATGTGATCACAGGCAGCTACGGGGGCTTGGTTTATGCCAACAGCACCAACGGGGCCATTGGACTGAACACCGCAACGGTCGGGCCCGTCACGCGCCCGAATAGCTTCAACGACAATGTCAGCCAGAGCACTGCGGATGCCTTGGTACTCGCAGCAGGCGGGCAAGGCGCGTCAATATTGCGGCTTTCTGGCGCAGGCTTTGCCTTGGGGGCCGGCTTCGATGCTGCGGGACAATTCGTTCAAAACGGTTCCGTGCGTCCTGTGCAGAGTGTGGTGGCGGGTCTCACCGGGGCGGCTGGTTTGCCTTTGGCACTTAGGGGTGGCGTGTACACGACCGCGGCCACAGGTGGTGCGGTGGTCGGAGCGAATACGACATTCAACAACTTCTACTATGGAGAGAACACAAACGTGTGGTTTGCTGCGGGCTTGGGCGCAGGAGCATCGGTTGCCGGACCGTATGTGGGAAGGTACGTTGGGAGTGCTGTGGCACCTTGGGTGACCAACGCTCCAAGAATTCCAATGACTGGCACAGCTTACATTCCAATTCAAAGCCGTTGGCCCACGATGCCTGGGTACATCGGCGCGGCCACAGGCAACACCGTGGGCAACCTTCCCAGTTTCATTCCTTTGAGCAATGGCAACACACCTGGGAGCAAGCCATGATCAAACGATGGTTCAATGCCTTCAAACGCCATGAAGCACGTGTGACGGCACGAATGGAGAAACGTGCCCGTCTGGAGAAGTTCGGAGATTTGGTGTTCTGGGTCTTCGCGTTCGGTGCATTTTGGGCATACGCTTGGTATGGACACATCATCGGCCCCTGGGTGGACAATCTTATGGGTTGGGGACCACATGATGTTGATTCCGAAGGCAAGATCCGGTGGCGACAAATGTGGTCGACCGCTATCTGCCTACCGGGCATCATCGGGGCAACTGTGCTTTACCTGCGCAATCGACGTCACTGATTTTTTCGCGAATCGGTGCACCAGCAGATGGCCCTCTTGACCAGCGACATCGTCTGGCTGGTCGAACGCACCGTGCAACTGCCCGACGGCCGCAACCAGCGCGTACTCGTGCCCCAGCTCTAAGCCCTGGTGGACCGCAAAACCGGCACCCTGCAACCCGGCCTGATCTCGGCCAAAGGCACGACCATCAACCTCTCGGGCGGCCTGTTCAACAGCGGCACGCTGGCCGCACGAGAGAACCTCGCCATCAACGCCGGCAGCATCACCAACGTGCTCGGCCAGCTGCAGGGCAACAACGTCGACCTGCGCGCCAGCGGCGGCATCACCAGCATCCTGGGTGACATCGCCGCGCGCCAGAACCTCACCATGAAAGCCGGGGGCGACATGGTCTTCGTCGGCGGCGGCATCAAGGCCGGGGGCAAGGCCCGACTCTCAGCCGGCGGCGACCTGCTGCTGCTGGCCTACGACACCGGCAAACAGGTGCGAGCCCAGTCCCCGCGCGATGAGAATGGCAACGCGGTCGGCAAAGGCCCGGTCTGGTCCTTTGAAAACAGCACCTACAACCAGACCGGTGTGGGGCAGCGGCAACGACGAAGAACGCGCAACGAAGCGATAGTCGACGGGGCAGGCAGAACTGCCCCGCCGTTCCTGATCCGAGGTCTCTGGCCAGGCCGCGCGCGTCAATGCCCCAGGATCTTGGACAAAAAGTCCTTGCTGCGGTCGGTCTGCGGGTTGTTGAAGAACTCCTCGGGGGTGTTCTGTTCAACCACCTGGCCCTGGTCCATGAAGATCACGCGGTCGGCCACGGCCTTGGCGAAGCCCATCTCGTGCGTCACGCACAGCATGGTCATGCCCTGGTCGGCCAGGCCGATCATCACGTCCAGCACTTCCTTGATCATCTCCGGGTCGAGCGCCGAGGTGGGCTCGTCGAACAGCATGATCTTGGGCGTGAGGCACAGCGCGCGCGCAATCGCCACGCGCTGTTGCTGACCACCCGAGAGCTGCAGCGGGTATTTGTTGGCGTGTTCGGCGATGCGCACGCGCTCCAGCTGCACCATGGCCTTTTCGATCGCCACGTTGCGCGGCAGCTTGGCCACCCAGGTGGGCGAGAGGATCAGGTTCTCCAGCACGGTGAGGTGCGGGAACAGGTTGAACTGCTGGAACACCATGCCGACTTCGCGGCGCACCTTGTCGATGCCCTTGAGGTCGTCACCGATCACGGTGCCGTCCACCGTGAGCTTGCCTTGCTGGTATTCCTCCAGCGCGTTGATGCAGCGGATCAGCGTGGACTTGCCCGAACCGGACGGGCCGCAGATCACGACTTTTTCGCCCTTGGCGAAACTGAGGTTGACGTCGCGCAGCACGTGGTAGCCATTGCTGGCGTACCACTTGTTGACGTTGTCGAACTGGATGATGGGTGCTTCTGATTGGCTCATGAGAGGCTTTCTGATTTTGGGATGTTCTGTGTTCAGCGGACTTTGCTGATGGCGGTGCGTTTCTCAACCCACAGGCTGTAGCGCGACATGGCAAAACAGAACACGAAATAGATCAGCGTGATGAAGAAATAGGCTTCGAGCTTGAAGGGGCGCCAGTCGGCGTCGGCGTTGAGCGCCAGGGCCAGTGCGCCGGTCAGTTCGTAGAGCGAGACGATGGTGACCAGCGAGGTGTCCTTGAACATGCCGATGAAGGTGTTCATGAGCGAGGGCACCACCATGGTCAGCGCTTGAGGCAACACGATCTTGCGTTGCGTCTGCCAGTAGGTGAGGCCCAGCGTGGCAGCGGCTTCGGTCTGGCCCTTGGGCAGGGCCTGCAGGCCGCCGCGCACCACCTCGGCCATGTAGGCGGCCGAGAACAGCGTGATGCCCACCACGACGCGGATCAGCACGTCGATGCTCACGCCCTCGGGCATGAACAGCGGCAGCATGAACGAGGCCATGAACAGCACCGTGATCAGCGGCACGCCGCGAATCAGCTCCACATACAGCGTGCACAGCGTCTTGATGGCAGGCATGTTGGAGCGCCGTCCCAGCGCCACGAAGATCGAGAGCGGGAAGGCCATCGTCATCGACACCACGGTCAGCATCACGGTGAGTGGCAGGCCACCCCATTGGTCGGTGTCCACCGGCGTCAGGCCGAGCACGCCACCTTTCATGAGGGTGAAATAGACCACCAGCATCACCACCCAGATCAGGGGCAGCGCCTTGTTCCAGAAACGCGGCATGCAGCTGATGCCGACCACGCCCAACATCAGCGCGGTGGCGATCACCGGGCGCCAGTGCTCGGTGTCGGGGTAGCGGCCCATCACGATGAGCCGGCCTTTTTCGGTCACCACGCCCCAGCAGGCGCCGATGCCACGCAGACTGTTGCAGGCTTCGAGGTTGGCGCCGAAGACAGCGTTGGTCAGCGTCCAGCCCATCGCGCCGTACAGCGCCCACAAGGCAATGGCCAGCACCACCAGCGTCTTGATGCTGTTGCCCAGGCTGGAAAACAGGTTGGTCTTGAGCCAGGCCAGTATGCCCGTGCTCAGGCCCGGCATCGGGCGTGCATCGATGGGTTGATAGGTTTGTTGCATGTCAGCGCTCCTGGATGGCTGCACTGGCGTTGAACCAGTTCATCAGCGCCGAGGTGATGAGGGAGAGCGTGAGGTAGACCAGCATCACGATCGAGAGGGCTTCGATGGCGCGGCCGGTCTGGTTCAGCGTGGTGTTGGCGATGGACACCAGATCGGGGTAGCCGATGGCCACCGCGAGCGAGGAGTTTTTGGTGAGGTTCAGGTACTGGCTGGTCAGCGGCGGGATGATCACGCGCAGCGCCTGCGGCAACACCACCAGCCGCATGGACTGGCGTTTGTTCAGGCCAAGCGACGCAGCGGCTTCGTGCTGCCCGAGCGACACGGACGAGATGCCCGAACGCACGATTTCCGCGATGAAGGAGGCGGTGTAGAGCACCAGACCGAGCAGCAGCGCGAGGAACTCGGGGCTGAAGGCTGCACCTTCCTCGATCTGGAATGTGCCTTTCACCGGCAGGCTCCAGCCGGTGGGTGCGCCACCGGCCAGCCAGCCCAGCAACGCCAGACCCACGATCAACACCAGCGACACCAGCGCCACCGGCTTTTGCTGGCCGGTCAGGTCAAAGTGTTTGCTGGCTTTGCGGGCATACAGCCAGGAACCCACGACACCCAGCAACAGGCCAATGAGCGCCAGCGTCTGCCCCAGTTGCCAGATCGGCCAGGGGAAAGACAGGCCGCCCTTGCTCAGGTAGAAGTGGCCGATCTGCCAGGCTTCTTCAAACGTCGGCAGGATTTCGGTGAACACGATGTACCAGATCAGCAGCTGCAGGTAGATCGGGACGTTGCGGAAGAACTCGACATAGCCGTAGCAGATCTTGCGCAGCAGGATGTTGGGCGAAAAACGCCCCACACCGATCAGCGTGCCGAGGATCGTGGCCAGCACGATGCCGATCAGGGCGACCTTGAGCGTGTTGAGCATGCCGATGGAGAAGGCCGTCCAGTACGTGCTCATCACGTCGTACGGGATCATGGTTTCGCTGACGTCGAAACCGAAGGGCTGGCCCATGAAGTCGTAACCGCTCTGGATGCCGCGCTCGCGCATGTTGCGCAGCGTGTTGCGCACGAGCAGCCAGATGAGGGTGATCACCGAGACGATGGCGACCACCTGGTAGATGACGCTGCGGCCTTCGCGGCTGTTCCACGAAATCGAGCGTCTTTTTTTGGCGGGTAGCGGCCGCGCTTCAATCATGGACTGATTGGACATGGAGTCGTTTCCCAAAAAGGAAGGGGCTAAAAAAATGGCACAAGTGCCCTACGAAACGGTGTTCATAGAACACTTGTGCCTGCGACGGCCAAGTGCCGAGGATGCTGGATCAGCGCAGCGGCGCTGCGTACATGAAGCCGCCTGCGCTCCACAGGTTGTTCTTGCCGCGCGGCAGGTTGATCGGGGTCTTGGGGCCGACGTTGCGCTCGAAGCTCTCGCCGTAGTTGCCCACGGCCTTGATCGAGCGGGCCAGCCATTCCTTGTCCAGGCCGAGGTGCTTGCCGAGGTCTTCGGTGGAGCCCAGCATGCGGCCGACCTGCGGGTCGGTGCTCTTCTTCATCTCGTCCACATTGGCCTGGGTGATGCCGTATTCCTCGGCTTCGATCAGGCCGTTGAGCACCCATTTGGTGATGGCGAAGAACTCGTCGTCACCGCGGCGGATCATCGGGCCCAGCGGCTCTTTGGAGATCAGGTCGGGCAGGATCACGTGGTCAGCCGGCACTTTGGCTTCCTTGGCGCGGATCGAGGCCAGGCCCGATGCATCCGTGGTGTAGGCCTGGCAGCGGCCAGCGAAGTAGGCGCCGGTGGAAGCTTCAAGTTTCTCGAACACCACGGCCTTGATGTTGAGCTTGTTGGCGCGCGAAAAGTCGGTTAGGTTCTTCTCGGTCGTGGTGCCGGACTGCACGCACACCGTGGCGCCCTTGAGCTGCTTGGCACTGCTGATCTTGCCCTTGTTGACCAGGAAGCCCTGGCCGTCGTAGTAGTTCACGCCCACGAAGTGCAGACCCAGCGAGGCATCGCGCGAGAGGGTGTTGGTGGTGTTGCGCGCGAGGATGTCCACTTCGCCGGACTGCACGGCAGTGAAGCGTTGCTGTGCCGTCAGCGGCACCCACTTGACCTTGGCGGGGTCGCCCAGCAAGGCGGCGGCCACGGCCTTGCAGTAGTCCACGTCGAGGCCCGTCCAGTTGCCGTTGCTGTCGGCGGCGGCGAAGCCCGCCAGGCCGACGTTGACACCGCAAACCAGCTGACCACGGGCCTTGATAGCGTCCACGGTTTTGCCAGCATGTGCCGGCAGGCTCATCAAGGCGGCTGCTGCGCCCACTCCCATCGCGGTCAATTTCAAGGCATTCAATTTCATCGGTAACTCCGTTTTGGTCTAACTGTTGATGATTCGGGCAATGCGCACCAGAAGGAGGCATATCCGGCCCGCAAAGCGACTGTATTACCGTGGTGCGGGCCAAGACATCGGGGTTTACGTGGGAAAACTATGCGTAAAAAGTATCACCGTATGGTCTTTGTCCCACGTCTGAATCCGTGCCTTGGTACCAGCACGTTCCGTGCCACCGGTCATGCGCGCCAGTGGTCCCAGGCGCGACATGGCTGCTTTTCTTTTTGCAGCGCAGCCCCGTATGCTCGCGTTGAAAAGAAGTACCAGGAGACAAACCGATGAGCCTTGCAAACGCCACCCCGGTGGCCGTTCATGTTCAGCTGCGCCCCCACCACCGCTTCTGGCCGAAGCGCCTGCCGCACCGCATCAGCCCACCCGTGACCTCGCTCTGGCACAACCTCGTGGTGAGCGCGCAGCGATACCCGGACAAGCCGGCACTGGTGTTCTTCGATCAGCACCTCAGCTACAGCGAATTGCTGGCACAGGCCGAGCGGCTGGCCGGCCACCTGCATGCGCAGGGCGTGCGCGCGGGTGACCGCGTGATCCTGCTGATGCAGAACTGCCCACAGTGGATCGTGGCGCACTACGCCATCCTGCGGGCCAATGCGGTGGTGGTGCCGGTGAACCCGATGAACCGTGCCGAGGAACTCAAGCACTACATCACCGACCCCGACGTGAAGGTCGCCGTCTGCGCCGCCGACCTCGCGGGCGATCTGCTCAAGGCGAACGCCGATCTGCCCGAGGCGCAGCGCCTCACGCACCTGGTCGTTGCCCACTACCACGATGCCATCGGCCCGCAGGCCGACATCCCGCCTGCGTGGGTCGACTGGCTGGCGAAGCGCCACCCGCTGCCGGCCCTGCCGGGAGGCAGCGTGGCCGACTGGGCCGACGCGCTGGCCAGCAGCCACGCCGCACCGGTGCACGACCGCCAGCCCGCCGACCTGTGCGTGCTGCCCTACACCAGCGGCACCACCGGCCTGCCCAAGGGCTGCATGCACACGCACGCCAGCATCATGCACAACGCCGTGGCCTGCAGCCTGTGGACCGGCGGCACGCCGGAAAACGTGTCGCTGGTGGTGGTGCCCATGTTCCACATCACCGGCATGGTGGTGGGCATGCATTCGGGTATCTACACCGGCGCCACGCTGGTCATCATGCCGCGCTGGGACCGCGAGCTCGCCGGGCGCCAGATCTCGGCCTGGCGCGTCACGCACTGGAGCAACATCCCCACCATGGTGATCGACCTGCTGGCCAGTCCGCGCTTTGACCAGTACGACCTCTCCAGCCTGGTCTTCATCGGCGGCGGCGGCGCGGCCATGCCACAGGCCGTGGCACAGCGCCTGTTCGACCAGTTCGGCCTGCGCTACGCCGAGGGCTACGGTCTCACCGAGACCGCCGCGCCCTCGCACAACAACCCGCCCGATGCACCCAAACAGCAGTGCCTGGGCATCCCGTTCCTGAGCACCGATGCGCGCGTGGTGGACCCGGAGACGCTGCAGGAAATGCCGGTGGGCGAGGCGGGTGAAATCATCATCCGCGGGCCTTCGGTGTTCGCTGGCTACTGGAAAAGGCCTGACGCCACCGAAGTGGCCTTCATCGATTTCAATGGCGAAAAGTACTTCCGCTCCGGGGACCTCGGCAAGGTGGACGAAGACGGTTATTTCTTCATCACCGACCGACTCAAACGCATGATCAACGCCAGCGGCTTCAAGGTCTGGCCGGCCGAGGTGGAGGCGCTGATGTTCCGCCACCCGGCGATCGCCGAAGCCTGCGTGATCAGCACGAAAGACGCCTACCGGGGCGAAAGCGTGAAAGCCGTGGTGGTGCTGCGCGACAGCGCGCGCGGCCAGACCCGTGAGCAGGACATCCTGGACTGGTGCCGCGAGAACATGGCGGTCTACAAATGCCCGCGTGTGGTGCAGTTCGTCGAGGCCTTGCCCAAGAGCGGCAGCGGCAAGGTGATGTGGCGCCTGCTGCAGGAGCAGGAACCCGCTGCCTGAAGGGTTGATGACCCCTCGGGGCACGCGTCTGCCGGCACAATGGCCTGAATGAACAACGCCCTCACGCCGCTGCGCCGGCTCTGGCAGCCGCGAATGCCCCTTTTCTGGCTGGTGATCGTGCTCAATCTGATGTCTTCTGCCATGACGTCGGCCTTGATGGTGATGCAGCCCACCGGCGCGATGCGGGGTCTGCTGACCCTGTTCGCCGTGCTCAATACCCTGGCCGGCTGGTGGCTGCTGGCCCGGCTCTGGCGCGAAACCGCGCCCACCTCACAAGGAGACTTCCATGTTCAAGGCCCTGCTGATCAACAAGACCGATGACACCGGCTACCGCTGCGCGCTCACCGAACTCGACGAGGCGCAATTGCCCGCCAGCGGCGACGTGACGGTGCGCGTGGACTGGTCCACCCTCAACTACAAGGACGGCCTGGCCATCACGGGCAAGTCACCCGTGGTGCGCAGCTTTCCCCTGGTGCCGGGCATCGATTTCGCCGGCACTGTGACGGCCAGCGAACACCCGCGCTGGAAGGCCGGCGACCGCGTCATCCTCAACGGTTTCGGCGTCGGTGAGTCGCACTGGGGTGGACTCGCGCAAATGGCGCGGGTCAAGGGTGACTGGCTGGTGGCCCTGCCTGCGGGCCTGAGCGCGCGCGAGGCCATGGCCATCGGCACCGCGGGCTACACCGCCATGCTGTGCGTGATGGCGCTGCAGAAACACTGGGCCGAGGCGGGCGTGAAGCCCGGCAGCGGCGAGGTGCTGGTGACCGGGGCCAATGGCGGTGTGGGCAGCATCGCCATCGCGCTGCTCGCGGGGCTGGGCCACACGGTGGTGGCGTCCACCGGCCGGCTGGGCGAGACGGATTTTCTCAAGTCCCTCGGTGCGGCCGAGGTCATCGACCGCGGCACGCTGAGCGCCGCGGGCAAGCCGCTGCAGAAGGAACGCTGGATCGGCGTGGTCGATTCGGTGGGCAGCCACACGCTGGCGAACGCCTGTGCCAGCACGCGCTACGGCGGCGCGGTGGCGGCCTGCGGTCTGGCGCAGGGCATGGACCTGCCGGCGTCGGTGGCCCCGTTCATCCTGCGCGGCGTGACGCTTTACGGCATCGACAGCGTGATGGCGCCGCTGGCGCGGCGCGAGGCCGCCTGGGCGCAACTGGCCAGTGGCCTGGACCGCAGCAAGCTTGCCGCGATCACGCACGAAATCGGTCTGGAGGCGGCGATGGGCGCGGCCAGCGACATCCTGGCGGGCCAGGTGCGCGGGCGGCTGGTGGTGAACGTCAACGCCTGAGCGGCTGAGATCAGGCACTGCCTTCGGTCTGCATCGGCACGATGTGCCGGTAGGCGTGCCAGGTGGCGTGTCCGATCACCGGGCCCACGATCAGCAGGCCGAGGAACACCGGCAGCATGGCCAGGCCGATCAGCACCGTGATGAGCGCGCCCCAGATCAGCATCACTCCCGGGTTCTGCAGGCAGGCGCGGATGCTGGTGAGGCCGGCCGACACGGCGTCGGTCTTGCGGTCCATGATCATCGGGATCGAGATCACGCTGGTGATGAAGATCAGGCCGGCGAAGAGGCCGCCGACGATGGTGTAGGTGATCAGGAAGCCGATGTTCTCTGGGTTGATCAGCTGCGGCAACAGCTTCTCGGTCGAGGGCATGGTGTTGAAGGTGACGGCAAACACCACCAGCGAAGCCCGGCCCCAGAGCAGTTCCAGGATCAGCAGCACACCGGCAAAGATGCCCATCGTGCCCTTGGTCGGTCGCCAGGCCTGCAGGGAGGCGCGCAGTGAGGGGCGGTGGTCGTGGGTCTGTATGGCCTTGCTGGCGTCGTACAGACCCAGGCACAGGAACGGTCCCATCAGCAGGAAGCCGGCGCTCAGCGCCAGCACGTAGGCCGGGGCGTTCTGGAACACCGCCAGCAGTGCGTGTCCCATGGCGAAGAAACACAGACCGTAAAACAGGCCGATGCGCGGGCAGCGCTGGAAGTCCTGCCATCCCAGCTGGAGCCAGCGGATCGGGTCGGATGGACGCAGGGTGGCGAGCTGGAGGGCGAACACCGAAGGCCCGCGTTCGGCGTCTTTCGGATGCTGATCAGCGTTCGGGTTTTCGCGCGCCCGATCCTCGCCTTCGACAGCGCTCGCTTGAATGGCTTCGGCCATGGTTGTCTCCTGTAGTGGAAACAATATAAACAAGGCCGAATATTGTTCTTACATGGTTTACCCCATGCGCGGTAGGGTCGTTCGGGCGCTGTCCGTGCCGGCCGCGTCCGAGGGGTTTTCTAGAGGTGTGCGTGGGCGGTCGTGCCGCCACCCCGGGCGCGTCTGGGCGCTCCGCCGCCAGCGGGCTCGCGGCGCATGTGCAGCGCCAGGGCGGCGTCCAGCGACTGGGTGTGTTTGGCGAACCAGACCGCCAGCTCACCGGCCATTTCACGGACCGCATCCATCTGGCCAGCGCGCGCCATCGCCAGGCCTTCCCGCAGCACGTTGAGCACCACCCGGTGCTGGATGATGTGGTTCTCGGCCGCGGAGAACTGTGTTTTTCGCATCCAGTCGTCCTCCCGGCCGAAATGCTCCACGGTGTGATCCACGACCGCGGCCCAGGCCTGCGGCAGGGTGGCGTCGGGTGCGCTTTGTGCCAGCGCCAGCAGGTCCACAAACTCGCGGTGCACGCTGTCCATGGGCGCAAAATCCAGCAGCAAAGCGTCGGACCATTCAACAGTGTTCATATCAATCTCCTTGACTTTGCCAACAGCTTGACAGCGTGCAAACGGCCGCGTTTTGATCCAGCGCAGAAACTCCGCAGGGCCCACTGCGGGTGAACCCGGATGCGGATGCGGACACCGCCGGCACCGGTACACTGCCCCGCCATGACCACCAGTGCTTTCCCTCCACCCTGTGTGCCCCTTGACGGGGTTGATGCCGCCCTGCAATCGCAGGGCTTTGCGCTGATCGCAGCCGCCGATGTGCGGCGGTGGCTGCCGGCCGACGTGGCCGAGCTCGATGCACTGCACGCCGGCTGGGACAACCTGCCGGCTGACGCCTACCTGAAGGACGGTGGGCACTACCGGCGCCGGCGCCACAGCTGCTTCGTGGTCGATGGCCAGTCGGTGCAGCAGGCGCCGCACCGCGCCCACTGGCAACCGCTGGAATACAACGCGCTGCACGGCGGCATGCAGCGGATGTTTGATCCCATGCAGCCCGAGCACGTGGCACTGCCGGTGTGGAGCCGCCTGCTGACGCGGGTGGGCGAGGCGGTGTCGGCCCTGCGCGGAACGCAGCCCTGGTTTGTCGAGGCGCATCCGTTCCGCATCGACACCACCGACGGCATTGGACGGCCCACGCCCGAAGGCGCGCACCGCGACGGCGTCGATCTGGTGGCGGTGTTCATGCTCGGACGCCACCGCATCAAGGGCGGCGAGAGCCGGGTGTTCGAGGCCGACGGCCCCAGCGGTCAGCGCTTCACGCTGACCGAGCCCTGGTCGCTGCTGCTGCTGGACGATGCGCGCGTGATCCACGAAACCACGCCGATCCAGCCACTGGTGAACGGCGAACTGGGCTGGCGCGACACGCTGGTGCTGACCTACCGCTCGGGCGGCTTCCAGGGCGATTGAACGCGCGGCGCGTCAGGCGCCTCCACGCTGCCGGCGCCGCCACGCCGCCGGCGGGTGGCCCACGCTGCGTTTGAACGCGCGGGAGAAGGCGGCCTCGGAGTCGTAGCCCACCTCCTGCGCGATCGTTGCGACCTTGGTGTCGCTGTTGCGCAGCAGACCGGCACCCAGCTGCATGCGCCAGCCCGTGAGGTATTGCATCGGCGGCTGCCCGGCGAGTTCGACGAAACGTTCGTGCAGGGCGGAGCGCGACAGCCCGGCCTCGCGCCCCAGTTCGTCGATCGTCCAGGGATGGGCCGGCTTCTCGTGCATGAGGTGGATCGCCCGCCCCACATGGCGATCGCGCAGCGCAGCGAACCAGCCCGAGGCACCGCTGGGCAAGGATTCCAGGTGGCGCCGTGCCGCGTCGACAAACACCATTTCGCTGACCCGCTCCAGCACCGCCGCGCTGCCGGCACGGCTCTCCCGCGATTCCGCCACCGCCTGGTCCAGCAGTTGCGCCACCCAGGCACCCAGGCCGCCGGACGCCAGGTGCAGCAGGCGGGGCAGCGACGAGATCAGCGGGTTGAAGGGCAGCAGGTCGCAGGCGATGAAACCGCAGACGACGACCGATGTCGCTTCGTCGGCCGGTATCGCCGCACCCGGGCGCAACACACCGCGGTGGTAGGCCACGGCGATGGGCTTGGGGTCGTTGCGGGTGGTGAAGCGCCAGTCGCTGCGGTCTTCCTGCGCATGCATGCCCGGCGCGCTGGAGATGACGTGTCCGTCACCGCGCGGGAACATCACGATGTCGCCCTGCGCCAGCCGCACCGGCGGCTCGCCGTCGGTGGCGGCCCAGCCCGCGCCCCGCACGATGAGGTGGTAGGCCAGCACGTGTTCGGCACCCGGCATCAGGGCGCGCGCCAGATCGGGTGAGGCCGGCGTTTCCGCAGCCCACTCGTCGCCAAAACTCACGTAGTAGAAGACCGCTCCGCGCAGGCGCACGCTGCGCAGCACGTCGGACAAGGGATCGTGGTGCATGGACGGGGCCTCCACATCCGGAGCCGCGATCAAGCGGGGTGGATTCCCGGCCAAGGTCGCGGTTGACCAGACGCATTCCAGGACGAACAGACAAGTCTGAAGGACGCCCGGAGAAGCGTCAATGCCCCGCTTTCCGAAGAATGGGCCCGTCGCCGCAAACCCGCGCCGACATCCCCCACTTCCACAGGAGACAAGCCCATGAACACCGTGCTCGAAAAACCCGTTCCCGACTACGCCGCCATCAAACAGCGCCAGCAGGCCACCTGGGCCAGCGGCGACTACGCCGCCATTGGCACCACCTTGCAGATCGTCGGCGAAACGCTGGCCGAAGCGGCCGACGTGCGCGCCGGCGAGCGCGTGCTCGACGTGGCCGCCGGCAACGGCAACGCTTCGCTGGCCGCCGCGCGTCGCCACGCGCAGGTCACCTCGACCGACTATGTGCAGGCGCTGCTGGCCAAGGGCCACGACCGGGCGGTCGCCGAGGGCCTGAACATCCGCTTCCAGCAGGCCGATGCCGAAGCCCTGCCGTTCGCCGACGCCAGCTTCGACGCCGTGCTCTCCACCTTTGGCGTGATGTTCACGCCCGAACACCAGCGCGCCGCCAGCGAGATGCTGCGCGTCCTGCGCAGCGGCGGCCGCATCGGGCTGGCGAACTGGACACCCGGTGGTTTCATCGGCCGGCTGTTCAAGCTCATCGGTGCCCATGTGCCGCCCCCGGCCGGGCTCGCTTCCCCGGTGCTCTGGGGAACCGAATCGCACATCGTCGAGCTGTTCGGTTCACACGCGGCGCAGATCCGTTGTGAACACCGCCACTTCAACTTCCGCTACCGCTCGGCAGCGCACTGGGTGCAGGTGTTCCGCGAACTCTATGGCCCCACGCACAAGGCCTTTGCCGCACTCGATGCCCAGGCCGCTCAGTCGCTCGAGCGCGCGATCACGGCGCTGCTGGAAGAACTGAACGTCGGCGGTCCGCAGTCGCTGGTGGTGCCCAGCGAGTACCTCGAAATCGTCATCACCCAACAATGAGTCCAACCGCAGGAGACACACATGCGAAAACGTTTTTTTCGTCACGTCCTTTGGACACCGCTGCTCGCCACGGCAGCGCTGCAGGCGCACGCCGACACCGTCACCGACTGGAACCTGCGGGTCAATGCGCTGCTGGCCGATTCACAGCTCGGCACGCCGCCCGCGATCCGCGCCATGGCGATCGTGCAGACCGCGGTGCACCAGGCGATTGAAGGCTTGCCGCCGCGGGTGGCCACCACCAAGCCGGCGGTGGACGCCGCGGTGGCCATGGCGCACCACAGCACCCTGACGCAGCTGCTCCCCGGCCAGCGGGCAGGCATCGATGCCGCCGTGCGGGCCGCGCTGTCGGCCATCCCGGAGGGGCCGGCCAAGGCCGCCGGCATGGCCGCGGGTGAACGCGCCGCGGCCGCCGTGCTGGCCGCTCGCGCTGGCGATGGCGCGGGTGCGCCCGAAAGCTACCGGCCGCATGCCGCCGCGGGCGCCTATGTGCCGACCGCCTTGCCGGCCGTGCCCCAGTGGGCGCAGCGAAAGCCCTGGCTGATGTCGGGTGCGGCGCAGTTCCGCCCCGGACCGCCACCATCCCTGACCAGCGATCAATGGGCGCGTGACTACAACGAGGTGAAGTCGCTGGGCGAGCGCTCGGGCGGCCGGCGCAGCGCCGAGCAGACCGAGGCCGCGCGCTTCTGGGCCTATTCGATGCCCGCGATCTACCACGGTGTCGTGCGCTCGGCCGCCGACCAGCCCGGGCGCGATCCGGCCCGCAACGCCCGCCTGTTCGCCGCGGTCGCGCAGGCCATGGACGACGCCGTGATCGGCGTGATCGACGCCAAGTACCACCACCACTTCTGGCGCCCCGTCACCGCGATCCGCAATGGCGATAACGACGGGCACGCGGCGACCGAGCGCGTGGCTGGCTGGGCGCCGCTTGTCGACACACCGATGCACCCCGAGTACCCGAGCGCCCACAGCAGCCTCGCCAGCGCGGTCGGCACGGTGCTCGACGCCGAGTTCGGTGCCGGCACCTTGCCCGCGCTGAGCACCACCAGCCCGAGCGCCAAGGGCGCGGTGCGGCAATGGAAGCGCACCGAGGATTTGATTCGCGAGGTCTCGGAAGCCCGCATCCATGGGGGCCTGCACTACCGCTTCTCCACCGATGCCGGCGAGGCCCTGGGCCGCCAGGTGGGCCGGCTGGCGGTTGAGCGGCTGCTGCGGGAGGCGCCGTGATGAGCCGGTTGTTCGTGAACCCGTCTTCACCCGAGGAGCGCTGACATGCACCACCACACCATCGAGACCGATTACCTCGTCGTGGGCGCGGGCGCCATGGGCATGGCCTTTGTCGACACCCTGATCGACGCCTCCCCCGACGCCACCGTGCTGATGGTGGACCCGCACCCGCAGCCCGGTGGCCACTGGAACGACGCCTACCCGTTCGTGCGGCTGCACCAGCCCTCGGCCTGGTACGGCGTCGCCTCGACCCCGGTGGACGAGGCGGTGCCCGACCCGTCCGGCTACGGGCGCGGCGCCACGGGCGCCGAGGTGCTGGCGTATTTCGGGCGGCTGATGCGCGAGCGCTTCCTGCCGACCGGCCGCGTGCGCTGGTTCCCGGGCCACGCCTACCGCCTGGGCGACGACGGCTCGCACCGCCTGGTGTGCCTGGCCACCGGGGCGGAGCAGGTGGTGACGGTGCGTCGAAAACGGGTCGATGGCACCCACGCCCGCACCGAGGTGCCGTCGGTCCGCCGGCCCGCCTACGCGCTCGCGCCCGGCGTGGACTGCATAGCGCCGGGCCAGCTGCCGCAGCTGCAACGGTCTTACGCCCACCACACCGTGGTCGGATCGGGCAAGACCGGCATGGACACCTGCCTGTGGTTGCTGGACGCCGGGGTGCCGGCCTCGCGCATCCGCTGGATCATGCCGCGCGACGCTTGGGTGCAGGACCGCGCCAACATCCTGACGGGCGCGGAGCACTTCGCCCACAGCATGCGCCGCACCATCGACCAGTTCGAGGCGATCGCCGAAGCCTCCTCGGTGCCCGACCTGTTTGCGCGCCTGGAGCAGCGTGGCGTGCTGATGCGCCTGGACCCGGTGGTGGCGCCCAGCACCTACCGCTGCGCGATCGCCTCGCGCGAAGAGCTGGCCCGGCTGCGTCGCATCACCGACGTGGTGCGGCTCGGGCGGCTGCGTTCGGTCGAGCGCTCGCACCTGGTGCTGGACCAGGGCGTGATCGGCGCCCACGCGGACACACTGTATGTCGATTGCAGCGCCGCGGCCCTGCACCCAGCCCCACCGGTGCCGGTGTTCGATGGCGACCGGATCAACCTGCTGATGGTCAGCTGGTGCCGGCCGCTGTTCAGCGCGGCCCTGATCGCGCACATCGAATCCGCCCTGAGCAACGAAGCCGAGATGAACCGCCTGTGTGAACCGGTGCCGGTGCCCGAGCGGCCCATCGACTGGCTGAGCGGGTGGGCCGTGACGTTGGCGAACGCCCAGCGCTGGCGGCAGAGCCCAACCGTCGAGACCTGGCTGAAAGCGAGCCGGCTCAACACCGCGGCGGTGCTGCTGGAAGGTGCGCGGCCGGACGACCCGGCCCATCTGGCGCTGCTGCGGGTCAG
The DNA here is from genome assembly GCF_048590325.1 of Hydrogenophaga sp. ZJX-1. Taxonomy (NCBI): domain Bacteria; kingdom Pseudomonadati; phylum Pseudomonadota; class Betaproteobacteria; order Burkholderiales; family Comamonadaceae; genus Hydrogenophaga; species Hydrogenophaga sp. ZJX-1. The sequence goes on along the minus strand of NZ_JBMBRA010000004.1, from coordinate 43,737 downwards.
TGGGGCCATGGCCCAGGCGGCGGTGCCGAACCTGAACCGGCTTCTGGCCAGCCTGCAGCCGTCCCTGGCGGAAAGTGAGGCGGGTGCCGGGCGGCGGCCGCACCCCGCCAGAGCTGTGCCATGACCCCGTGGCCTTCCGGCGCAGGGGGCTCACCGTCGTATGGCGTTGGGGAAATACAGGGCGGTCAGGCTGCGGCTGTGCACGGGCGAGAAATCGTCGGCCACCGCGCGGGCGCCGCTGCCGTAACGCCGCCACTCGCGCACCCAGTACAGGTGGTCGCAGACCTCCAGCAGGCCGATGGTCTCGCGGTCGCCGATCAGGATGCCGTGCGCGCGCAAGGCCAGCCGTTCTTTGGCTTCGCGCAGCTGCTGCAGCGTGGCGGGCGTGACGCCGAATTCGCCGTCGCTCACCACCAGCAGGTCGGCTTCGTGCCAGCCGGCGGTCTGCACGAGGGCGATGGCGCGCTCGATCGGCGTCTGCACGTCGGTGCCGCCGTCGAAGCTCTGGCCCATCAGGTCGAGCAGGTGCTCCAGCCCGGTGGCGTCGAGCGTCAGATCGCGCTCCAGCAGTTCGCTGGGGCCACCAAAGGCCAGCAGCCGGCAGGGGCGCTGGCCGGCGTGGGCGCTGCGCAGCGCCTGCAGCACGCAGGCCTTGGCCACGTTTTCCGGCGCACCGCGCATGGAGCCCGAGGTGTCGAGGCAGATGATCAGCGGGCCGCGCCCGGCGTGGGTGGGTGCCTGCCGGTGTGGCCGGTGTTCGGGCAACGGCAGCGGTCGCCGCGAAGTTTCGCGGGCGCGGTCGTCGTAGGTCAGCAGCTGGGCTTCGGCGAAGCGCGCGCGCCACAGGCGGTGCAGCACCGGGTGGGTCAGGTTCAGGCTCTCGCTGCCGGCCATGCGCGCGAGGTTGCGCGAGCGGCGCACGCCGTCCACCGCGGTGGGCTCGGGGCGGCGTTCTTCCTCGTCGGCCTGGCGTTGCGCGGCCTGGGCATCGGGCGCCGGATCGGGCCGGGCGGTGCGCGCGGGCGGGCGTTGCCGGTCGGTATCGCGGCGGCCCACGCCGTCGATGAAGCTGGCCAGCGCCGGCAGGCGCTGCAGCAGCTGGCCGATGCGTCGCGCTTCCTGCCACTCGCGCCGGTTGAGCTGGCCGGCGAGGTCGTCCCAGCGCAGATGCGCCAGATCGCCCAGCGACTGCAGCAGCGCCAGCACCTCGTCCCAGCCCTGGCGCTGCACGTCCCAGCTGTCGCGGAAGCTGGTCTGCATGCGGGCCACCGCCTGTGTGCGGGGTTCGTCGGCGGGGCGGTCGATCAGGCTGTCCAGGTGCCACAGCAGGCTTTGCAGCACCTGCCGGGTGAGTGGCGCGCTTTGCCGTGTGAGGGTGAGCAGGTCCAGCTCGGTCAGCAGCGGACGCAGCGCCTGCGTGGCGGCGGCGTCGCCGAAATCGTGCGCCGGGTCGGGCAGGGTGCCCCCCATGAGCGCGCTCTCCCAATGGGCCAGTTCCGGCAGGCGGCGCGTGGCCGGGCCGCTGCTGCACACCACGGCCCAGCGCCAGAGTTCGCGCGGCAGGGCATTCAGGTGGTGGTAGGGCTGGTCGGGAAAGTTCTGCCCTTCGACCGTCTCCGGGCAAACGGTGGCCGTTGGCGCGGTGTCGACCGACCCGCCCGTTCGGGCTGAGCCTGTCGACGCATTCATGGGGATTCCCAGTGCACCGGTGCCGGTGCGCTGGCGGCAGTCTCCGCGTCCACCGGCAGGTCTGCAAAACCGTTGCGGGTGGACTGGTGCTGTGCACACAGGCCCGCCAGCTGACCACAGCGCTCGGCGTGCGCGGCTTCGATCTGCAGCAGCCAGCTCGGGGGCAACCAGTCGTGCGACCGCGCCTCGGCCAGCACCGCGTGCGCGACCGCCAGCCATTGGTCGTGCAGCGCCAGCAGCCGCTCCAGCAATTGGTCGCATTGCGCCACGCGGGCTTCGATGTGCACCGGGCTGTAGTGGCGCTGCGCGCGCGCGCTCGTGATGCGAACCATCTCGCTTTCTTCGCCCGGGCGGGTGATGGCGCGCGCCAGCGCCAGCTTGCCGGCGCTGTCGTCCTGCGCGTCGGGCGGGGCGCGGCGCTCGGTGTCGAGCTGCGACTCAAAGGCCTGCACCGCCCGCTCCAGCCCGTCGATGGGCAGCGGGGCGGTCTGAGCGACGCTGTGCAGGAACAGCGTGGTCCAGCCGGGCACCTGCGCTGGATCGGCCGCCAATGCGAAAGGCAGCAGCCAGAGGTCCCAGGGGCCGACCTCGACGGCCCCGCGGCTGGCGGCCTGCAGCTGCAGCAGGGCCACGAGCTGGCGCCAGCGGCGGTCCGACACGGTCTGCCCAGTCTGGCTCGCGTGCTGCCGGGCCTGCAGCAGCAGCGCCAGCGCGGGTTCACCCAGAGGGACATGCGGCGCGCGCTCGCGCAGGGCCCGCACCACGGCCGGGTCGATCAGCGCGTCGGCCGGGGTGTCGCCCGCGGCTGTCGCGTCGGTCAGCAGCAAGGCCGTGAAGTGTTGGTCGTCCACCGGCTGCACCGGCACGCGCAGCAGGAAACGGTCGTAGAAGGCGAGCAGGCTGTCGTCCTGCGGTTGTTCGTTGCTGGCACCAACCAGGCAGACCAGTGGCACCGGCAGGCGCTGGCTGCCGTTGTCGAACTGGCGCTCGTGCAGCAGGCCGAGCAGGGTGTTGAGGATGGCGGAGTTGGCCTTGAACACCTCGTCGAGAAACGCCACTTCGGCGCTGGGCAGGTAGCCCTCGGTCAGGCGCTCGTAGCGGTCGTCTTCCAGCGCACGCAGCGAGAGCGGACCGAACAGCTCTTCGGGCACGGTGAAGCGGGTGAGCAGGCGCTCGAAATAGTGCGCACCGGGCAGCAGGCGCTGCAGACGGCGCGCGAGTTCACTCTTGGCCGTGCCGGGCGGGCCGAGCAGCAGCACGTGCTCGCCCGCCAGCGCCGCCAGCAGCAGCGCGCGGGCGGCCACGTCGCGCTGCAACAGGCCGCGCTCCAGCTCGGCCAGCATGGGCGCCCAGGTGGCGCCTGTGGTGTGTTCACGCGTCATGGGATGCGACTTGAAACAGAAAAGCAAAGGACACCAGTGTTTCCGGCACCTGCGCCCGAGTCAAGCGTCCCCGGAGCGCGTGCCCCAACCCAAGATGCGGTGGAACCGGCTTTGCCGGGCCACTCGCATCGCCCCCTGGGGGGTGACGCCGAAGGCGGCGCGGGGGGGTCACATTTTTTCGAATACAGCAGCGATACCCTGCCCACCACCAATGCACATCGTGACGAGGGCGTAGCGGCCGTTGATGCGCTCCAGCTCGTACAGGGCCTTCACCGTGATCAGCGCGCCGGTGGCACCGATCGGGTGGCCGAGCGAAATGCCCGAACCGTTGGGGTTGACCTTGGCCGGGTCCAGACCCAGCTCTTTCGTCACGGCACAGGCCTGTGCGGCGAAGGCTTCGTTGGCTTCGATCACGTCCATGTCGTTGACGGTGAGGCCGGCTTTCTGCAGCGCCAGGCGCGAGGCCGACACCGGGCCGATGCCCATGATCTTGGGGTCCACGCCGGTGTGGGCGTAGCCGACCAGGCGCGCCAGCGGCTTCGCGCCACGCGCCTTGGCGGCACCGGCTTCCATCAGCACCACGGCCGCGGCGGCGTCGTTGATGCCCGAGGCGTTGCCGGCGGTCACGGTGCCGTTTTCCTTCACGAACACGGGCTTGAGCTTAGACATGTCCTCGAGCTTGCAGCCCGGGCGGAAGTGCTCGTCGGTGGCGTAGGCCACCTCGCCCTTCTTGCTCTTGAGCATGACCGGCACGATCTGGTCCTTGAAGTACCCGGCCTCGGTGGCGCGCTGGGCGCGGTTGTGGCTCTCGACGGCCAGCGCGTCCTGCATCTCGCGCGTGATGCCGAATTTCGCGGCCACGTTTTCCGCCGTCACCCCCATGTGGATGGTGTGGAAGGGGTCGTGCAGCGCGCCGACCACCATGTCGACCATCTTGGTGTCGCCCATGCGCGCACCCCAGCGGGCGGACAGGCTGGCGTAGGGGCCACGGCTCATGTTCTCGGCACCGCCGCCGATGGCGATGTCGCAGTCACCGAGCAGGATCGCCTGGCTGGCCGAGATGATGGCCTGCAGGCCCGAGCCGCACAGGCGGTTGACGTTGAACGCGGGCGTGCCTTCGGCGCAGCCGCCGTTGACCGCGGCGACGCGGGAGAGGTACATGTCCTTGGGTTCGGTGTTGACCACGTGGCCGAACACCACATGGCCGACATCCTTGCCGTCCACGCCGGCACGGGCCAGCGTTTCCTTGACGACCAGTGCCGCCAGTTCGGTGGGGGGCGTGTCCTTGAGGCTGCCGCCGTAGGTACCAATGGCGGTGCGGGCGGCGCTGACGACAACAACTTCTCGGCTCATGTTCATCTCCTGTGTGTGGTGGGGGTGTGATGGGTGGTGACCCGCGCCGTGAGGGCGGTGATCGCCGGATCAACAGCACATGGTATGCGCGGCAGGCTTACACCGGGCTTGTCGGCTGTCAACTCGGGCGCACCGCCCGTTGCGAGCGCTCAGAGGCTGAGAGTTTTTCGGGCGTGACCGAGTAACGCGCCAGAACGTGCCCAATCAAGGCGCAAAGCACAGCCATAGCTCGGGCTATCGCGCGCATTTGCAACGCCGAGTGGGTGCGTTCTGGCGTGGTGAGCGGGCATGAGCGAAAGACTCTCAGCCTCTCAGAACACCTGGCGCGCCAGCACCGGCAGGCGGTCTCCGGCAGCGGGCCGGGTGACGAAGACCTCACCCATGGCCAGAGACGCTCCCGTGAGTGCCGAGATGTTGACCTGGTGCGTCACCAGCAGGAGGTTCTTCGGTGCCGCCAGCCCGCGAACCGCGCGCAACACTTCGAGGGTCTGTGCCGGGCCGGTGGCGTCGTTGAAAAAGGAATTGATCGGCGCCCAGACCGTGTGGCGGCCAAAGGCGAGTTCGGCGGTTTCGGTGCAGCGGCACCAGGCGCTGGAGCGCACTTCGTCGATTGGCACGCTTTCGCGGGTGAACGCCGCACCGACCCGGCGCGCCTGCTCGCGGCCGGCTTCGCTCAGGTTTCGCTGGGTGCTGCACCGGTCGAGCCGGAAGCCCGGCGGGTCGCCGATGCCGGGTTCGGTGAGTGCGTGGCGCATGAGTACCACGCAGCCTCCGCGGCGCAGCAAGGCCCAGAAATCGCCGCTGCCTTGCGCCATGGCCAGCATCGGCACGCTGGACATGGCTCCCAGGGTGAGCAGCGAGCCGGTGAACTGGCGGCGAGAAGGGGTCTGCATGGTGCTTACCTCCTGCGAGGGTTTGTCACTTCGGTATCCCGTGGCCTCGGAGCGCCACCCCGCCGCATGAAGCGGTGCCACCCAGGGCACCGCCGGGCCGGCTTTGCCGGACGGCCAGTGCCGCCCCCTGTAGGGGGTAGCGCGAAGCGCTGCGGGGGTGAGTCAATTCAATCCCGCACATCGGCCACCGGTTGGTCTCCGAAGTCGGGCCGCTGGAGCCAGGCCAGGACCTGGCGGGCGGCGTCTTCTGGGCTTGAGAGCTGGCCCTGGCGCTGGAGTTCCACGAAGCGCTGCAGGTCGGGGAAGGCGGCGGGGTCACCGGCGCGCAACTGCACCTGCATGTCGGTGTCGATCACGCCGGGCGCCAGCGAGACCAGTTTCGCGCCGTGTTCGCGCTGCGCTTCGTCGAGCGCGCTGCAGCGGGTGAAGTGGTCCATCCCGGCCTTGGCGGCGCAATACGGCGCCTGCGCGGCCATGGGGCGGCGGCCCAGGCCGGAAGAAATGTTGAGCACCTTGCGCGGGCCACGCCAGCCGCCATCGACCCAGGCGCCGGTGGCGCGCAGGAAGGCCGCGGTGAGCTGCATGGGGGCTTCGAGCCCGACGCGCAGCGCGTTGGCCAGTTGATCGGGCGGGCAGGCGTCCAGCGGCCCGATGGGCGGGATGACGCCGGCGTTGTTGATCAGCGTGGCGCTGGCCAGGCTGGGCGCGTCGAGCTGCGCCAGCCAGTTCTGCAGGCGCTCGGCCGCGGCCAGGGTGTCGGCCAGGTCGATGCGCCATTGCAGCAGCGTGGCGCCGCGCTGGCTCGCCAGTTCGGTGAGTTCGGCGCTGGACTGGCGCGACAGGCACAGCAGCACCTGGCCCGGCGCGATGAGTTGTCGGGCCATGGCCAGGCCCATGCCGCGCGAGGCGCCGGTGAGGATGAAGAGGTCGTGCATGGCAAAGGGACTCAAAAAGGACAGGTTGATTCGAAACGCATCTGTGCGCCTGTGACCGGGTGCGGAAGGCTCAGTGCCTGCGCGTGCAGCAGCATGCGGTCCACCGCCCCGGTGGGCGCCGCGTAGAGCGGGTCGCCCACGATGGGGTGGTCTATGGCCTGCAGGTGCACGCGCAGCTGGTGCGAGCGGCCGGTGACGGGTTCCAGATCGAGCCGGGTGGTGCCCGGCAGGGGCGCTGGTTCGGCGGCGAGGCGCCAGTGCGTCACGCTGGGTTTGCCGAGTTCATGGTTCACGGCGCTGCGCGGGCGGTTGAGCCAGTCCAGCAGCAGCGGCAGGTCGATGGTGTTCCAGCCGTTGTCCGGTTGGGGGTTGGCCAGAACCCCGTTGACCACGGCCACGTAGCGCTTGTGCACCCGGCGTTTTTCGAACGCCAGACCCAGTGCGCGCTGGGCTTCGATGCCCCGACCCATGACCACGAGGCCGGAGGTGGCCATGTCCAGCCGGTGCACCACCAGCGCGTCGGGGTAGGCGGCCTGGGCACGCGCGCTCAGGCAGTCCTGCTTGTCCTCGCCGCGCCCGGGCACCGCCAGCAACCCGGCGGGCTTGTCCAGCACCAGCAGGGCCTCGTCGGCGTACAGCACCTGCAGCCCGGCCGGGATCGCCGCCGGGGTGGCTTGCGGGCCGGGTGGCTGCGCGGTGGCGGTGTCGCTCACGGTGCGGGGCCAAGCGCCTGGCGCAACTCGTCGGCTTCGATGCTGCGCGCGGCGCCGAAACCGGCCACCTGGCGCGCGCCGCCCGGCACCAGGCGCAGGAAGCGGAAATCGCCCAGCGCCGTCATGGGCTCGGCCTCGGGAAAGCGCGCCAGATAGGCCTCGCGCGCAGCCCCGTGCGCATCGCTGCCGGGCTCGCAGGGCAGGGCGTTCACGTCCAGCGTCACGCGGGGCAGCGCGTGCACCGGTTCGCCCGCGACTTCAGCCTGGCAGACCATCAGCGAGGCGCGTGGCTGGCGCTGCAGGTTGCGCGTGTGCGCCGCCAGTCCGCTGACGTGGATCACCAGTTCGCCGGCCAGCGGCAACACGGCGAACGGCACCATGGACACGAAGGGCGCGCCGGTTTCGTCGAGCGTGCCGAGCGCCGCGATGCGCTGCGAGGCCAGCAGTTCGCGCAGCGCTGCGGTGAGGCGGGGTTCGTGCGCCATGGTCGGGTCAGCGCACCTCGATGTCGGCGCGCCGGTTGCGCGGTTCGACCACGTCGTCGTCGGTGGGCACCAGGGGCTCGCGTTCACCGCGGCCCACGGCCTCGATCCGGTCCGCGTTGAAACCGCGCTCGACCAGCAATGCGCGCACCGCCTGGGCGCGTTCCAGCGAGAGCCTGTCGTTGGCGTCGTCGGCGCCCTGTCGATCGGTGTGGCCCGTGACCACGATTTCACCGCCCGGGCGCGCGCTGGCGCGTTCGATGATGGCTGGCAGCTGGGCCGCTGAGGCGCTGGTCAGCACCGAAGTGCCGGGCTCGAACTCCAGTGCGAACTTCTCCAGGGGCTGCGGAACGAGCGCGAGCAGCCGCGGGTGGTCCTTGCGCACCTGCTCTGCGGTGGTGGTGCCGGGTGTGATGGCGCCGCTGCGGTCGACATCGGCGACCTGATAGGGCTGGTTCAGCGGTTGCGTCTGCCGGGCGGTGCGCACGTCCACAGCGCTCGGTGCGCCATGGGCCTGTGGCAGCAGGATGACCCGGGTGGCGGGTGCACAGGCGCCGATCAGGGCGGTCAGCACCAGGCCGGCGGCCAGGATGGGGGCGTTCAATGCGGTCTTCTGTTTCATGAAAGCGGGGAAAGAAGAAAGACCCCTCCCTGTGCGAAATTGCACAGGGGTGAGGCGTCACTTTAACAGTCTGAGCTCAGGTGGCAGGTACCTGGCGCGGGCCATTCCTGACGCGCGGCGGTGGCACCTGAGGGGGTGGAGCGGCCTCCACGATGAAGTCGGTGCCACGCACGCCGACCACCGAAGTGGGCGTGGACACCTTGAAGAGGTCGGGGTTGATCTTCGCCAGCAGACCGGTGATGACCCGCACGGAACCCTGCAGCAGATCGAGCGCGAAGTGGCCTTTCTGGGTGGTTGTGTCGAACTGGAAGCGCGTCAGATCCACCGTGGTGTCGGGCCCCACCACGAGCACGGTGCCATCCTTGAGCGTGAGGCTGGCTGCGCCATTGCGGCCGGTGCGGATGCGGTCGGTCTCGCGCAAGCCTTCGCCCGGTGCGGGGGTGCGCGTCGCGTCGGTCCGGCCGATCCGGGTGTCTCCCTCGACGTGTTTGAAGGTGCCGATGCGAGCGCTGCCGGTGGCGTCGGTGCTCGTGGTCTGCCCGATGGCAAGCGAGGTGGTCAGGGCCAGTGCAGCGACCAGGGAAACACGGGAAAACAGATGCATGGTCGTCTCCGGGAACGCGGTGAAAGCGGGTGAACAAAGCATGCTATCGGACCCCCACGGGGGCCACAAGCCGCCGCCGGACGGGGCCGGCCGGTAAAATGCAGGCCCTGCCCGCTGGCCGGGCGCGGCCTTTGTTGTGGCCTTTTTCCTCCCCCCAGATGACCCTTTTGCTCGCGCCCATGGAAGGCCTGCTCGACGCGACGCTGCGCGATGTGCTCACGCGCACGGGCGGTATCGACCGCTGTGTGAGCGAATTCATTCGCGTGACCAACACGCTGCTGCCCGAGCGCGCCTTCGTGCGGGTGGTGCCCGAGCTGCTCAACGGGGGGCGCACGCGCTCGGGGGTGCCGGTGCGGCCACAGCTGCTGGGTTCCGATCCGGCCTGCCTGGCCGACAACGCCGGACGGCTCGCGGGCCTGAGTCCGTTCGGGGTGGACCTCAATTTCGGCTGCCCGGCCAAGACGGTGAACCAGAGCCGCGGCGGTGCGGTGTTGCTGGACGAACCCGAACTGATCGGCCGCGTCGTGTCCGCGGTGCGCCGGGCCGTGCCGGCCCATGTGCCGGTGTCGGCCAAGATGCGCCTGGGCTTCAACGACGACCAGCGCGCCGAGGACTGTGCGCAGGCGATCGCCGAAGCCGGTGCCGACGAACTGGTGATCCACGCCCGCACCAAGGCCCATGGCTACCGGCCCCCGGCTTACTGGGAGCGCATCGCCCAGGTGCGGGAATCGCTGCCCTCGGGGGCCATGCAGGTGATCGCCAACGGGGAAATCTGGAGCGTCGCCGAAGCGCTGCGCTGCCGCGAAGTGAGCGGGTGTGATGCGCTCATGATCGGCCGCGGCATGGTGACCGATCCGGGCCTGGCGCTGGCCATCAAGGGGCAGGGCGGCGTGCCCTGGGGCGAGGTGGCACCTCTGCTGGCGGTGTTCTGGCAGCAGGTGAGCGGCCGCGTCGAGCGGCGCCACCGCGCCGGGCGTCTGAAGCAGTGGCTCAACTACCTGCGCAAGCGCTATCCCGAGGCCCAGACCGCGTTCGACGCGCTGCGCTGCTGCAACGATCCACCGCAGATCGATGCCTGGTTGCATGCCAGCACGGGGCTGGCCGCGGCGTGGGAGACCCCCGTCGCGCCGGCGACGCGCCGCTTCCTACCCGAAAACCGCATGGCCGTGCCGCCAGCGGAAATGGCCCAGCCGTGTTAAGTTCCGGCCCCGGACCCGATAACCACCCCCTGTATGACTTCACTGGAACAACGGCTGCAAGCGCTTGGCGCCGAGCGCCTGCGTGGCATGCGCCGCGGTCTTGAAAAAGAGAGCCTGCGCGCCCAGGCCGATGGCAAGCTCGCGCTCACCCCGCACCCGGTGGCGCTGGGCAGCGCGCTCACGCACCCGCACATCACCACCGACTACAGCGAGTCGCAGCTGGAGCTCATCACGGGGGTGCACGACAGCGTTGAAACCTGCCTGCAGCAGCTCACCGAAATCCACCAGTACACGGTGCGCAGCCTGAAGGCGGCCGGGGACGAAATGCTCTGGGCCTCCAGCATGCCCTGCGGCCTGCCGACCGACGAGACCATTCCGCTGGGCCGCTATGGGTCGTCCAACGTGGGGCGTGCCAAGAGCGTCTACCGCATGGGCCTGGGCCACCGCTACGGCCGGCGCATGCAGACGATCAGCGGCATCCACTACAACTGGTCGCTGCCGGGCGTGGACAACGATGGGTATTTCGCGCTCATCCGCAACTTCCGCCGCCACGCCTTCTTGCTGCTCGCGCTGTTCGGTGCCTCGCCCGCCCTGTGTTCCAGCTTCGTCGAAGGCCGCCAGCACGAGTTGCTGCCGCTGGGCAGCAGCGGCAGCCTGCACATGCCCTACGGTACCTCGCTGCGCATGGGTCGTCTGGGCTACCAGAGCGAGGCGCAGGCCACGCTGGACGTGAGCTACAACGGGCTTGAAGGTTATGCCGCCTCGCTGCACGACGCGCTCACCCGGCCCTGGCCGGCTTACGAAGCGGTGGGCATCCGCAATCCGGGTGGCGACTACAACCAGCTCGCCACCACGCTGCTGCAGATTGAAAACGAGTTCTACGGCACGATCCGGCCCAAGCGCGTGATCTACCCCGGCGAACGCCCGCTGCACGCGTTGCGCGAACGCGGCGTGGAATACGTCGAGGTGCGGTTGATGGACCTCGACCCGTTCGAGCCCATCGGCATCGGCGCGCCCACCTTGCGCTTTCTCGACGTGTTCCTGATGCACTGCCTGCTCAGCGACAGCCCGCCCGACACGCCGGACGAAATCCACGAGCTCAAGTACAACCAGCACCTCACCGCCGCGCGCGGACGCGAACCTGGCCTCTGTCTGTGGCGCAAAGGGGAAAGCGTGGGCCTGCAACAGTGGGGCATCGAGCTGATCGATCAGCTGGCGCCCATTGCTGCGACCCTGGACGCGACCCACGGTGGCAGTGACCACCGCGATGCCGTGGCGCAGGCCCGTGCCTCGCTGCTCGCTCCCGAGACGCTGCCATCGGCCCGTGTGCTCGCCGCCATCCGGCAGGAGCACGGCGATTCCTTTGTCGGCTTTGTGCGCGAGCAGTCGCAGCAGATCCATGCCCACCTGCTGGGGCTGCCCTGGAGCGCCAAGCAGCAGGCGCGGTTCGAGGCCATGGCCGCCCAGTCGTTCGAGGCCCAGCGCGCCATCGAAGCCGCGGACACCATGCCGTTCGAGGTGTACCGGCAGGAGTACACCTCACCCGCGCGCCTGGGGCGGCATCCCGACTGGTCCGCGATCGCGCCCGTCTGAGAGGCTGAGAGTCTTTCGCTCATGCCCGCTCACTACGCCAGAACGCACCCACTCGGCGTTGCAAATGCGCGCCATAGCCCGAGCTATGGCTGTGCTTTGCGCCTTGATTGGGCACGTTCTGGCGCGTTGCTCGGTCACGCCCGAAAAACTCTCAGCCTCTGAGCCGTCGGCTGCGTCGTGCCAGCGGCCGGCATGTGTTGCGGCCGTTACCTCTGGAAACCCGCTCCCCTGTCAGGCGTATTCATCACCGGCCGGGCTGGCGATAAGCTGCGGGCTTCCCATTCAAGGAGGCTGCCATGGCACGTTTGACTGCTGCGGACTTTGACCAGGAACTGCTGATCCTGTTTGACGCGTATGTGCACGGTGACATCGACCGGCGCGGCTTCCTGGACCGTGCCGCGAAGTTCGCCGTTGGTGGTGTGACGGCAGCGGGCCTGCTGGCCGCGCTCAGCCCCGACTTCGCCATCGCGCAGGTGGTGCCCCAGGGCGACCCGCGCATCAGCACGCAGCGGGTGGAGTTTGCCTCGCCCTCGGGTTCCGGCACGGTCAAGGCCTATGTGGCCAAACCCGCCAGCGCCAGCGGCCAGCTGCCGGGCGTGCTGGTGGTGCACGAGAACCGCGGTCTCAATCCCCACATCGAAGACATCGCCCGCCGCCTCGCCGTCGACGGCTACCTCGCGATGGCGCCCGATGCACTGACCCCGCTGGGCGGTTATCCCGGGGACGAAGACAAGGCCCGGGCCTTGTTCGCCCAGCTCGACCAGGCCAAGACCCGGCTGGACTTCATCGCCGCCGCGGGCGTGCTCAAAGGCCGGTCCGACTGCTCCGGTCGCATCGGTGTGGTGGGTTTTTGTTACGGCGGCGGCGTGGCGCACCACCTGTCCACGCAGTTGCCCGATCTGGGCGCGGCGGTGTCGTTCTACGGCAACCATCCGCCCGCCGAGGAGGCGGCCAAGGTGAAGGCGCCGCTGCTGATCCACTTCGCCGGGATCGACGAGCGCATCAACGCCGCCTGGCCTACATATGAAGCTGCGCTCAAGTCAGCAGGCGTGCGCCACATCGCGCACCTGTACCCGGGTACCCAGCATGGCTTCAACAACGACACGACACCGCGTTACGACGCCAACGCCGCCCAGCTCGCCTGGGAACGCACGCTCGGTTTCTTCAGGCAGCACCTGCAAGCTGGCTGAATAGAAACTAGAAACACCCCCGCAGCGCTTCGCGCACCTTCCAGGCCGGGGCTTCGTCAGAGTCGAAGCCACTTCGGGCTGTCCAATCCTGCACAGGCAGGATCGGAGCCGCGGCCCTCAGCCCCCTCAAGGGGGTGGCACTGGCCGTCCGGCAAAGCCGGCCCGGCGGTGCCCTGGGCTGGACCGATTCATGCATCGGGGTGGTGCTCCGGCACCAAGGAAACTGATACCTGGGAAGTCAGCGCTAGGCGCCGGGACCGCTCAGCTCCAGGTCTTCCAGCGGATAAGCGGCGCAGGGCAGCACGCAGCCGGACGCCTTTTCTTCGGGCAGCAGGCCCGGCCATTCGATCGCGTAGCGCACACGGCCCCGCACCAGCCGACCTATGCAGACGCGACAGCTGCCGTTGCGGCACGAGGCGGGCCACACCACGCCCGCGCGCAGCAGGGTCTGCAGCAGCGTCGCGTCAGCCGGTGCGGAGAAGGTCTCGCCGGCGTCGGACAGGTGCAGGCGGAAGGCCGTCGGTGCGGGTGGGGCGCTCATGTGCACAAATCTAACCGCATTGCCGCGTCAACGGATGGTGCAGGGCTTGTGCAGGCGCTGCCTTCTGAACAGGCAATCTGAAGAACCCCTTTGTGAAACAAGCACTTAGATTGCCCGTACAAGGCTTGTCCTGACTTATGCACAAGCTTGTCCAAGGTTTCGATGGACAAGTGGATAACCACCTTTGTCCGGGTGCCTGTTTGGTGGGCAGATTGACGAAGCGCCTAGGGCCACAAGCACTTGCGCACCCCGTACACGGTTGACCCTGGGTTATGCACAAAGTTATCCAGTGTTTCGCTGGACAACATCGGTGGACGGGGGAGACTGCGCCAGGCTCAGGCTTCGCCGCCGAAACGCTGGATCAGGTTGTCGATGTACTTCTCGACCAGTTTTTCAAACTCGCCTTCGACGATGGGCGCCACCACCATCTTCATCAGGCCCGGCAGCGGCACCTCGATCTCGCCCTGGATGGCCAGCGTCACGCCGGTGGACTTCTTGTTGTCCACGATCTTCCAGTGGCCGCCCACCAGCGCGTTGCCCACGCCCTTGACCGGTGTCCACTTCACCGTGCCCTTGGCCTTGTCACTGACGTATTTGCTGGCATAGATGGTCTGGATGTTGACCTGCGCCGTGCCCACCTTTTCCATCTCCCATTTGTAGACGCCATCACCCAGGTCGGTGAGCTGTTCGACTTTGGGAAAATGGCTGACCGAGGTCGGCACGTCCGAGAGCACGTCGAACACCTCGGCGGCCTTGGCCTTGACGTCGAATTCGTAACCCAGATCGATCTTGACGGTGATGCTCATGTGTCTCCTCTTGGGGGGTGGGAAATGAAAAATCATTGTGGCACGGCACCCCGCCGGGCCGATAGAGAAGACACCCCAGCGCACAATCCCGGTCTGACTGAAAGAACAAACAATGAGCATCCAGTGGTTCCCCGGACACATGCACCTCACGCGCAAGGCGATCGGCGAGCGTGTGAAAGAAATCGACGTCGTGATCGAGATGCTGGACGCGCGCCTGCCCGGCAGCAGTGCCAACCCGCTGATGGCCGAACTCACCAGCGGGCGGCCCACGCTCAAGGTGCTGAACAAGCAGGACATGGCCGACCCCGCGCGCACCGCGCTCTGGCTCGCGCACTACAACGCACAGCCCAACACGCAGGCCATTGCGCTGGACGCGAGCAACACCGCGCCCGCTCGCGCCATCATCGACGCCTGCCACCACCTCGCGCCCCGGCGCGGCGGCATGGTCAAACCCATGCGCGTGCTGATCTGCGGCATTCCCAACGTGGGCAAGTCCACGCTGATCAACACGCTCAAGGGCAAGCGCGCCGCCAAGACCGGCGACGAGGCGGGCGTCACGCGCACCGAATCGCGCATCGCATTGGCCGACGACTTCTACCTCTACGACACGCCGGGCATGCTCTGGCCGCGCATCGTCGTGCCCGAGAGCGGCTTCAACCTCGCCGCCAGTGGCGCGGTGGGCAAGAACGCCTACGACGAACAGGAAGTGGCCTACGAACTGCTGGCCCTGCTCAAGGCCGATTACCCTGCGCTGCTCGAAGCCCGCTACAAGCTCGGCCGCGCGCCCGAAGCCTACGCCCAGGCACACGAAGAAGAACTGATCGAAGCCATCGGCCGCCAGCGTGGTGCGCTCGCGGGCGGTGGCAAGGTCAACATGCAGAAGGCCGCCGAACTGGTGATCGCCGACTTCCGTGCGCTGCACATCGGCCGCATCACGCTGGAAACGCCCGAGCAGTTCACACGCTGGCTCAAGGCCGGTCTGAAATCCGACGCTGATCGCGCCGAGCGCAAGAAGACGCTGCGCGAGCAGGGCCTCATCAGCCCGGAGCGCAAAGCCAAAGCGCCCAAGCCCGCCAAACCGCGTTGATCGCGCTGAGCCCACCCCCAGGAGACCCCGCATGACCACCGTTGCGCCCTACGACAACCCCGAAGCCGATCCGCGCGTGAAAGCCGTGTTCGACGACATCCGCGCCACGCGCAAGACCGATTTCATCAACAACATGTGGCGCTACCTGGCGTTTGATCCGGCGCTGCTGGAGCAGACCTGGGCCGAGGTCAAGCGGGTCATGGCCACGCCGTCAACGCTTGATCCGCTGACCAAGGAGCTGGTCTACATCACCGCGTCCATCATCAACGGCTGCAGCTACTGCGTGCACTCGCACACAGCCGCCGCCACGGCCAAGGGCATGACGCGCGAGCAGCACGCCGAGCTGCTGTCCATCGTGGCCCTGGCGGCCAAGACCAACCAGCTCGCCACCGCGCTGCAGGTGCCGGTGGATCCGGTGTTCGACCAAGGCTGAGCCGGCCCGGACTTGACGCGGCTCAAACCGCCCGCGCCGCCGCGGTGCCAGCATGGCGTCATTCCACCGGAGCCCTGCCATGACCGAACCGCGCCGCATCCTGCTCGTCAACGGCCACCCCGACGCCGGGGAGCGCCACCTCATCCACACCCTGATCGAAGCCTACGCCGAAGGCGCGCAGGCGGCCGGGCATGCGCTGCGCCGGGTGGACGTGGCCGCTCTCGACTTTCCGCTGCTCAGGAGCCAGCGCGACTGGGAACACGGCCCGTTGCCGCCCTCGTTGCAGAGCGCCCAGGACGACATCGCCTGGGCGCAACACCTGGTGCTGTTTTTTCCGCTCTGGCTGGGCGACATGCCGGCCGTGCTCAAGGGGTTTCTGGAACAGGTGGCGCGGCCCGGATTTGCCTTCAAGAAGGGCGGTGACAACCCGTTTGGCCACAAGGGGCTCACCGGTCGCTCGGCCCGTGTGGTCGTCACCATGGGCATGCCCGCGCTGCTGTACCGCTGGTACTTCCGCGCCCACAGCGTCAAATCGCTGGAGCGCAACATCCTGGGGTTTGTCGGCATCGCCCCGGTCCATCAAACCCTGATCGGGATGGTGGAGCAGCTGGGCGAGGCGGGTGTGGCGAAGTGGCGGGCCCGGTTGCGGCGGCTGGGCGAACAGGCTTCCTGAGGCTGAGGTTCATCAAGGCCCGAGGCGTGTGAGGGCTCAGGTGTCGAGCTGGTCCGCGACTTCTTCGGGTGGCGCGACGGTGACCGCCACGCTGAGCTTGTGCCGCGCGCCGCCCTGGATCACACCGCGCATGGGCGAGACATCGGAGAAGTCGCGCCCGGTGGCCAGGGTCACGTAGTCTTCGCCAGGGCTGCCCCAGCCGCAGCGGTTGTTGGTCGGGTCGAAGTCGAACCAGGCACCGCCGGCTGCGGGGGTGTCTTCATCTTCCGGCGTTTCAGGTGATTCATCGGACGCGTCGTCCGCAGCGTCGCGGAGGTCGGCCAGCGGCGGAACGTAGACCGACACCCAGGCGTGCGAGGCATCGGCACCGATCAGGCGGGGCTTGCCCGGTGGCGGCTGGGTGAGCAGATAGCCGCTCACATAGCGCGCGGGCAGGCCCAGGCTGCGCAGGCAGCCGATCATGATGTGGGCAAAGTCCTGGCACACGCCTTTGCGCTGTTCCAGCGCCTGCAGCGCCGGGGTGTTGACCTCGGTGCTGTCGGTTTCGTAGGTCAGTTCGGTGTGGATGCGCTCCATCAGCGCGCGCGTGGCTTCCAGCACCGGCAGACCCGCCTTGAAGGCCGGACGCGCGAAGGCCACGAAGGCGTCGTCGCGCGGCACATAGGGGGACGCAAACAGGAATTCGCTGGCCGGATCGTAGGGCGCATGGGCGCGGTAGCGGAAATGCCGGCGCACGTCTTCCCAGTGCAGCTGCTGCCACGCCGCACTGTCGGGCAGCGCCTGCGGGGCCTCGGTCTGCACCAGGCTGTCGGCTTCGACGGTGAGGGTCTCGTGTGGCGCCTGCAATGAGAAAAAGGTGCGCAGGTTGCCGAACACGTCGGTGGTCTGGCTGCGCGCCGCCGGTTCGGGCTGGATGCGCAGGCTGTGCTCGATCAGCTGTTGCGTTGCGGTGTCCTTCGGCGACAGGTGCACCATGTGCTGCGCCATGTCGATGCTGCCCTGGTAGAGGTAACGGGTGCGGTGAAGGATGCGAAGCAACACGGTCAGGCGCCCAGGGTCTGGTTGCGCCGGTCGGCGTGGCTGAAATGCAGGCGTGTGATTTCTTCGGAAAGCTCACCCGCGGCGGCTTCACAGTCGTCGAACAGGGTCTCCAGCTCGCCCCAGTGGCGCTCGCCCTCGGGGCTGCGCTGCCAGTTGCTGAGGTCGGCGAGCACCCAGGTGTCGGGATCGGGCAGGCCCATGGCCAGCTCGGCGTCTTGCGGCGTGGCGCTATGCGAGAGCTTGGCCAGGCGCGATCTCAATGTCTGCACGACCCAGGCGAGTGAGCGGGGGTTGTCGCGGTTCATCACCAGCAGGTCGATCAACGCGACCATGTCGCGGCGCTGCTGGTACTGGGCGTGGAAAGTGATGGTGCTGTCAAACAGCGCCACCACGGCCTCGAAGCCCGCCTGGTCGTGCAGGCAGCCGTGTTCGAGGCTGAGCGTGAGCGCGCGCGACAGCGTGATCAGGCGCTCGATGTGGCGGCCGATCGACAGCAGGCGCCAGCCGTTGTCGCGCACCATGCGGTCGGTCTGTGCACCGGTGATGGCGGCCAGCAGTTCGCTCGCGTTCTGCAGCGCGGCCAGGGCTTCGGTGGTGCCGTATTCGGCATCGGCGGCCATGTTGGCGCAATCGGTCGCAAAGCCGGCTTCGGTGCGTTCGATCAGGTTCCAGTGTTCCTGCGAGAGGCGCTCGCGCACCTGCGCGGCCGAGGCCTTGAGCGCGCGCAGGTTGAAGCCCACGCTGTAGGACTGTTCGGCCAGCGGCGTGCCGGGCACGGGCGAGAGGCCGGCCATGAGCGAACGCGCAAACACGCGCGCCGACTGTTCGGCGGCGGGTACGCCGGGCAGCACCAGCGAGTTTTCCTGTGCGGTGGCCGAGAGCCAGGCCATGAGCGGGCGCGAGTTGGGCTCTTCGCCGCCCAGGTGGTTGAGCACGATCTGCGCGAGCCGGATGCTGTTTTCAGCGCGTTCGGTGTAGCGGCCGAGCCAGAACAGGTTTTCGGCCGCGCGGCTGGTCACCGGGCGGGTCTGGTGCGCCAGCGCCATGGTGCTGGGGGCCGACTGCAACAGGCTGGTGTGGTCGACCTCGCCTCTGGTGAGCACCCAGCAGTCGGCGCTGCTGCCGCCGCGCTGCATGGCGGCGATGAGCTGGCCGCGCGGCGCGAGGCGAACCAGGCCACCGGGCAGCATGCGCCAGGACTGCGGACCATCGGCCAGCGCGAACACGCGCAGCATGGCCGAGCGCGGGAGCAGGCGCTCGCCGGTCCAGGTGGGGGTCTGCGACAGCGGCAGCCAGGACTGCACGGTGTAGTCGTCCGGGTGGCGCACCATGCGGCCGGCCCATTCGTCGAGCTCGCGCTTGTTGAGGCTCTGGCCCATGGCGGTGTCGAGGCCCGAACTGGGGTAGGTGGGCTTGATCACGCTGCCCTTGAGCAAGGGCAGCACTTCGCGCAGCGCCGCGTCTTCGCCGCACCACCAGGTGGCGAGCGAGGGCAGGGCCAGCTCCTCGCCCAGCAGGTGGCGGCTGATGGCGGGCAGGAACCCGAGCAGCGCGCTCGATTCGAGCGGGGCCGAGCCCGGCGCGTTGGCCAGCAGCAGGTTGCCCGCGCGCAGCACCTGCAGCAGGCCGGGCACACCCAGGCGGGAGTCGGAACGCAGCTCCAGCGGGTCGAGCCATTCGTCGTCGAGCCGCTTGATCAGCGCGTGCACCGGCTCCAGACCGCTGAGGGTTTTGAGGTAGAGGCGCTGGTCGCGAACGGTGAGATCGTTGCCCTCCACCAGCGTGAGGCCGAGGTAACGCGCGAGGTAGGCGTGTTCGAAGTAGGTTTCGTTGTATGGGCCGGGCGTGAGCAGGGCGATGCGCGCGTTTTCGCCTTCGGGGGCCATGGCCTTGATGCCGTCCATGAGCGCGCGGTAGCTCGCGGCCAGGCGCTGCACCTTCATGCCGGCAAAGGCCTTGGGGAACTGCCTCGCGATGGCGATGCGGTTTTCCAGCAGATAGCCCAGGCCCGAGGGCGCCTGGGTGCGCTGGCCCACCACCCACCAGCGGCCGTCCGGGCCGTGAGCGAGGTCAAAGGCGACGATGTGCAGCCAGGTGCCGCCCGCGGGCTGCACGCCCTGCATGGCGCGCAGGTAGCCCGGATGGCCCTGCACCAGCGCGGCTGGCAGCAGGGCGCGCTTGAGCAGCTCGCGTTCGCCATACAGATCGGCCATCATGGCGTTGAGCAGGCGGGTGCGTTGCAGCACGCCGGTTTCGATGTGGGCCCAGTCTTCCGGGCCGATCACCATCGGGAACAGGTCCAGCGCCCAGGGGCGTTGCTGGCCGGAGGATTCGGCGTAGACGTTGTAGGTGACGCCGTTGTCGCGGATCTGGCGCTGCAGGTTGTCGTTGCGGCGGTTCAGGTCGGCCAGGCCGTCGGTTCCGACGTGCTCAAAGAAGCTCGACCAGGTCGGCGCCAGCGCGTCGGCGTTCTCGGCACCGGGCGCTGGGGGGCCGCGCAACTCGTCCCGGTGCCCGGTATCGGCGGGCACCGAGAGCGACAGCGCCCAGTCACCGGGGGAATCGGGGCTGAGCTCGTCGAAGAGGGAGTCGGAGGCTTCTTGGGTCACGGGTTCCGAGTATGCCTTCGCTTCCTTCTCGGGCACTTGGGGCGAAACCCGATCCGCGGGAGGGCGTGTGCCGTCCTTCACGCTAGTGAACCTGCCTGTGTGCAAGGCCGCAGCTTGCTGCAGCCGGAGCACGATCCGGAACGAACGACGCAGCGCCAACCCAGGGCCAGCGCGGAACCGGCTTTGCCGGGCCGCTGCTGGCGCCCCCTGGGGGGTGATGCCGCAGGCGGCGCGGGGGGATCAATGCCGCAGATCCAGTGTGAACGGGAACTCGCGGCTTGGCGCGGCCGGTGCCACCACCATCTTGCCCGCCGTGTGGCCCATCTGGAAGAAGCGCGACATGCGGCGGCTCTCGGCTTCGTAGGCGTTGATCGGGAAAGTGTCGTAGTTGCGCCCGCCCGGGTGGGCCACGTGGTACTGGCAGCCGCCGAGCGACCGTTGCATCCAGGTGTCCACGATGTCGAAGGTGAGCGGTGCGTGCGAGGGGATCGACGGGTGCAGCGCCGATGGCGGGCTCCAGGCCTTGTAGCGAACGCCGGAAACGAATTCGCCCACGGTGCCGGTGCTCTGCATGGGGACGGCACGGCCGTTGCAGGTGATGACGTAGCGGCTGTCGTTGTAGCCGGAGACGCGCACCTCGATGCGCTCCAGCGACGAGTCGACATAACGCACGGTGCCGCCGGGTGCGCCTTCTTCGCCCATCACATGCCAGGGCTCCAGCGCACTGCGCAGCGTGAGCTCGATGCCGCGCGCCGAGACCTCGCCCACCAGCGGGAAGCGGAACTCGAAGTGCGGCTCGAACCAGGCCATGTCCAGCGGGTAGCCGAACTCGGCCAGATCGGCCAGCACGTCTTCGAAGTCCATGCGGATGAAGGTGGGCAGCAGGAAGCGGTCGTGCAGCTCGGTGCCCCAGCGCGTGAGCTTGCCGCTCCAGGGTTTCTGCCAGAAGCGCGAGACCATGGCGCGCAGCAGCAACTGCTGGGCGATGCTCATGCGGGCGTGCGGTGGCATTTCAAACGCACGCAGCTCCAGCAGGCCCAGGCGGCCGGTGGGCGAGTCGGGCGAGAAGAGTTTGTCGATGCAGAACTCGCTGCGGTGCGTGTTGCCGGTGGCGTCGATCAGGATGTTGCGCAGCGTGCGGTCGACCAGCCACGGGGGCATGTCCTGGCCGTGGGTCTGGCGGTTCTTTTCGATCTCCTGCAGCGCGATTTCGAGCTCATAAAGCTGGTCGTTGCGCGCTTCGTCCACGCGAGGCGCCTGGCTGGTCGGGCCGATGAAGAGGCCGCTGAACAGGTAGGAGAGCGAGGGGTGGTTGTGCCAGTAGGCGACCAGGCTGCCCAGCAGCTCGGGGCGGCGCAGGAATGGCGAGTCGGCTGGCGTGGCGCCGCCGAGCACGAAGTGGTTGCCGCCGCCGGTGCCGGTGTGGCGGCCGTCGGTCATGAACTTCTCGGCGCACAGGCGCGTTTCAAACGCCGCGTCGTACAGGAACTCGGTGCGCTCGACCAGCTCGGGCCAGCTGCTGCTGGGGTGGATGTTGACTTCGATGACGCCGGGGTCGGGCGTGACCTGCAGCATCTTCAGGCGCGGGTCGCGCGGCGGCGGGTAACCTTCGAGCACGATGGTCATGCCGAGCTGGTCGGCCGTGGCTTCCACGGCGGCCAGCAGGTCCAGGTAGTCTTCGAGCCGCTGCATCGGCGGCATGAACACGTAGAGGTGCTGGTTCTTGCCGCCACCGGCCTTTTCGGCCTTGGGGCCGTTGGCGCGGTGCGGGTCACGGGCTTCCACCACCAGGGCGGTGCGCGTGAGCCAGGCGGCGGATTCACCGCGCTGCGGGAACCTGGACGACAGCGCCTGGGCGGGTGTGGAGCCCGGGCCGGATCGACCCGCACCCTGGCCGTCCATGGCCGGTCCACCGGCCGGGTCGAAGTCCGTGCCCTGCAGCGACACGGTGCCGCCCTCGGCGAAACCGCCACCGATGCTGTGCGGTGAGACCTGGTGCTTGAGCACCGCGCCCGCGGGCAGCGGGTCGCGTGGTGTGTGCGGGTCCTGCTCGATGTGGTACGGGTAGTCGGCGGCCGAAACCCAGGGCAGCGAATCCAGCGGCAGGCGGTAGCCCATGGGCGAATCGCCGGGCACCAGGTACATGCGCTCGTCGCGGAAGAACCAGGGTCCAGTGGACCAGACCGTGCCCGAGACGCGGTGGTAGCCGTCGCCCCCTTTGCCGTTGCCCGACAGCGGGATGTGGTCGTTGGCCATCAGCGGCAGCACATAGCCCACCGTTGCGTCCAGTCCTTGCGTGAACACGCGGCGCAGGCGCGCGCGCTCCAGTTCGTCGTCGAGCTTGGCGTCGAACGGATCCACGTTCACCGGCAGGCGGCGTTCGCGCCAGAGGTAGTACCAGGTGTCCTCGTAGCCGGGGGTGATGAATTGCGTGGACAGGCCGAGCTGGCGCGCCAGTGCCTGTGTGAAGCGGCTCGCGTCTTCGCTGTCGTATTTCGCGGCGTCGCGTTCGTCGGCCAGCAGGGCCGGGTTGTTCCAGCACGGTTCGCCGTCGGCGCGCCAGAAGATCGAAAGCGCCCAGCGCGGCAGCTGTTCGCCCGGGTACCACTTGCCCTGGCCCATGTGCACGAAACCGCCCGCGCCGTAGCGTTCGCGCAGCCGGCCCAGCAGCTCGGTGGCGTACCCGCGTTTGGTGGGGCCGAGGGCGTCGGTGTTCCACTCGGCGGCGTCGCGGTCTGCGGTGGCGACGTAGGTCGGTTCGCCGCCCATGGTCAGGCGCACGTCGTGTTTCTCCAGGTCGGCGTCGACCTTCTCGCCCAGCGCCACCACACCCGCCCACTGTTCTTCGGTGTAGGGCTTGGTCACGCGCGGTGATTCGTAGACGCGCGTCACGCCCATGTGGTGCTCGAACTCGACCTCGCACTTGTCCATCGCGCCTTCCACCGGCGCGGCGCTCGAGGGCTGCGGCGTGCAGGCCAGCGGAATGTGGCCTTCACCGGCGAGCAGGCCCGAGGTCGGGTCCAGGCCGATCCAGCCGGCGCCGGGCAGGAAGACCTCGCACCAGGCGTGCAGGTCGGTGAAGTCCTTTTCGGGACCACTCGGGCCGTCGATGGCTTTCACGTCCGGGGTGAGCTGGATCAGGTAGCCCGAGACGAAACGCGCGGCCAGGCCGAGGTGGCGCAGCATCTGCACCAGCAGCCAGCCGGTGTCGCGGCAGGAGCCGCTTTTGAGCTTGAGCGTTTCTTCGGGCGTCTGCACGCCCGGCTCCATGCGGATGGTGTACGAGATGTCGCGCTGGAGCATCTGGTTCACATCGACCAGGAAGTCGATGGTGCGGCGTTTCTTCATGTCCACCCGGGCGAGGTAGGCCTTGAGCTCCTCGGTCAGCGGCGCGGTGGCCAGGTAGGGCGCGAGTTCCTGCAGTTGCGAGGCGTCGTAGGTGAACGGGAATTCTTCGGCGCGCGGCTCCAGGAAAAAGTCGAACGGGTTGTGCACCGCCATCTCGACCACCAGGTCGATCGTGACCTTGAACTCGGTGGTGGGCTCGGGGAAGACCAGGCGGGCCTGGTAGTTGGCAAACGGGTCCTGCTGCCAGTTGATGAAGTGGCCCGCCGGTTCGATCTTCTGCGAGTACGACAGCACCTTGGTGCGGCTGTGTGGCGCCGGACGCAAGCGGACCACCTGGGGACCGAGTTTGACCAGGCGGTCGTACCGATAATGGGTGATGTGGCTCAGGGCAACATGAATGGCCATGCTGGTGTCTTTCAACAGGGGGAAGAAAACGATGGGACCGCGGACAAGCGCATTGTCATCGCGGCTTGCTGCCATGCTAGCAAGTCTTGCGCCACAGCTGTGTGACAACCCCGCAGCGTGCGGACCCAGAGAGCCGGCCTGAGCATGGCGGGTCTGGTGCTGGCCTGGCTGCCCGGGTGGGTGCTCGGGGTCGCCTGGCAGTTGCAGCAGGTCGCCCTCTGGCCCTGGCAAGGGTATGCGGCGCTGCTGCTGGCCAGCGGGCTGCTGATGGCCGGGCTGCTCTGGCGCGGCTCCAGGGGTGGGCACCGGGCTGCGTGGCTTCTGGTGCTGGCCATGGCCGCCGGTGCATGGGCGGGCGCGGGCCTGACCGGCGTGCGTGCGGCGCACTTGGCCTCGCAGGCGCTGGACCCGGCCCTGCAAGGCCTGGACATCGAGGTCACCGGGCGCATTCACTCGATGCCGCGGCGCCATGCCGATGGTGTGCGTTTCGAACTGGCGGTGGAGTCGGCCACCCGCCATGGCCGACCGGTGAGCCTGCCCCCGTTGCTGCAGCTGGCGTGGTACAGCCGGGGCGTCACAGACGATGGATCTGCCCGCGGCCCCGACTGGCGAGCGGGTGAGCACTGGCGCTTGACGGTGCGGCTGAGTGCGCCACACGGCAATGCCAACCCGCACGGCTTTGACCGCGAGCGCTGGCTCTGGGAAAACGGCATCGGCGCCACCGGCTACGTGCGCAACGGGCCACGCGATGCGATCCCGCAGCGGCTGGCGGGCCAGGGCTGGTACCCGCTGGAAGCCATGCGCCAGACGGTCGGCGAGCGCATTGCCGGCCGGGTGGATGATCCCCGCAGCGCTGGCGTGCTCGCCGCCCTGGTGGTGGGTGATCAGAGTGCCATTGAGCGCTCTGACTGGGACCTCTTCCGGACCACGGGCGTGGCCCACCTCATGAGCATCTCGGGTCTGCACGTGACCATGTTCGCCTGGCTCGCGATCTGGCTGGTGGGTGGCCTCTGGCGTCGTCTGGCGTTTGTCTGGCCGCAAGCCCTGCTGGCGGTGCCCGTGCCCTGGGCCGCCGGCTTGGGCGGTGTGGCGCTGGCGGCGGCGTACGCCCTGTTTTCGGGCTGGGGTGTGCCCTCGCAGCGCACCGTTCTGATGCTGGCCGTGGTGGTGGGCTTGCGCCTGCTGGCCCGCCAGTGGCCGTGGCCCGTGGTCTGGCTGTTGGTCATGGCCGCGGTGTTGCTGCTCGATCCCTGGGCGCTGCTGCAGCCCGGTTTCTGGCTCAGCTTCGTGGCCGTGGCGATCCTGTTTGCGACCGACCCGGGGCGGCGCATCCGCCACGAAAGCGCACCGTTTGACGGGCACGAGGTGCCCACACGCACCCGGCGGATCATGGCCGCGGCGCTGGGCATGTTGCGCGAACAATCGGTCGTGACGGTGGCCCTGGCGCCGCTCTCGCTGCTGCTGTTTGGCCAGTTTTCGCTCGTCGGCCTGGTGGCCAACCTGGTGGCGATCCCATGGGTCACGCTGGTGATCACGCCGCTGGCGATGCTGGGGGTGGCGGTGCCGGCCTTCTGGGATCTGGCCGCGCTGGCGGTGCAGGGGCTGGGCGGCTGGCTGGCCTGGCTCGCGCAATGGCCATCTGCCGCCGTGTTCCGGCCCATACCGCCCTTGCCGCTGGCGTTGGCCGGGGTGCTGGGCGGCGCCCTGCTGGTGATGCGCTGGCCCTGGGCCACCCGGCTGGCCGGACTGGTGCTGTTGTGGCCGGTGCTGAGCTGGCAACCGGCGCGTCCGGTAGCGGGTGAGTTCGATGTGATGGCGCTGGACGTGGGGCAGGGCAGCGCGGTGCTGGTGCGCACGGCAGGGCACAGCCTGCTGTACGACACCGGGCCCCGCTATTCGCCCACCAGCGACGCCGGGCAGCGCGTTGTGGTGCCGCTGCTGCGCGCGCTGGGTGAGCGGCCCGACGCGGTGGTGGTGAGCCACCGCGACAGTGACCATGCCGGCGGCTCCGCAGCGGTGCAGACCGAATGGCCCGAGGCCCGCTGGTTGTCGTCCTTCGATGCCGACCCGGCCCGGCGCTGCATCGCTGGACAGCGCTGGACCTGGGAGGGTGTGGACTTCGAGATCCTGCACCCGTCCCCCGAAGATTTCGGCCCCGACGGCGCCGGTCGCTTGCCGAGCAACGCCATGTCCTGCGTGCTGCGGGTCGGTCACGCGCGGCAGAGCGTCTGGCTGAGCGGCGATCTGGACGCCGATCGCGAAACCCGGCTGGCGTTGGCGCGACCGGACCTGAGGGCGACCCTGCTGCTGGCGCCGCACCACGGCAGCCTCACGTCCAGCAGCCCCGCGCTGCTCAACACGCTGGCGCCAGCGTGGGTGCTGGTGCAGGCGGGCTACCGCAACCGTTTCAACCATCCTGCGCCCACGGTGCTGGCGCGCTACCGCGAGCGGGGCATGCGCTGGGTTGCAACGCCTGACTGTGGTGCCGCCACGTGGCGCAGCGACGTGCCCGGAACCGTGGTTTGCCAGCGCGAAGCGGCGCGCCGGTACTGGCACCACGGCGGCGAGGCAAGCCAGCCGGCCGATCCGGTCCTGGCGCTGGTGCCCGAAGACGATCGCGGTTCGGCACCCGCGCATTGAAAGATGCACCTGTTTGGGGCCGAAAGTGGTGTCCCTGGCCCAGTCCTTGCTATGCTGTGATCAGGAGAAAAAAGCCCATGAGCCGACCCATGTTTGACGAAATGAACGCCACGCCCACCGAGGTGCGGGCCCACTATGAAAACTACGCTCGCTGGCTGGCGCAGCAACCCCCGGAGGTGATGGCTGCTCGACGGGAAGAAGCTGAGATGATCTTCCGCCGCGTCGGCATCACCTTTGCGGTGTACGGCGCAAAGGACGAAGACGGCTCGGGCACCGAGCGCCTGATTCCCTTCGACCTGATCCCGCGCATCATTCCCGCCCACGAGTGGCGCACCATGGAAGAAGGTCTGGTGCAACGCGTGAACGCGCTCAACCGCTTCATCCACGACGTCTACCACGACCAGGAAATCATCAAGGCGGGCATCGTGCCGGCCGACCAGATCTTCCAGAACGCGCAGTTCCGCCCCGAGATGATGGGCGTGGATGTGCCAGGCGGCGTGTACTCGCACATTTCGGGCGTGGATATCGTGCGTGCGCCCAACGCACAAGGTGAGGGCGAGTACTACGTGCTCGAAGACAACCTGCGCGTGCCCAGCGGCGTGAGCTACATGCTCGAAGACCGCAAGATGATGATGCGGCTCTTCCCCGACCTGTTCGGACAGAACCGTGTGGCGCCGGTCGCGCACTACCCCGACCTGCTGCTGGAAACACTGCGTGCGGTGAGCCCCGCCACCACCGCCGAGCCCACCGTGGTGGTGCTCACGCCCGGCATGTACAACAGCGCCTACTTCGAACACGCCTTCCTCGCCCAGCAGATGGGTGTGGAGCTGGTCGAAGGCCAGGACCTGTTCGTCAAGGACAACTTCGTCTACATGCGCACCACCAAGGGCCCCAAGCGCGTGGATGTGATCTATCGCCGCGTGGACGACGACTTCCTCGATCCGCTGGTGTTCCGCCCCACGTCCACGCTGGGCTGTGCCGGCCTGCTGGGCGTGTACCGCAGCGGCAACGTGACCATCTGCAACGCGGTGGGCACCGGCATCGCGGATGACAAGTCGATCTACCCCTACGTGCCCAAGATGATCGAGTTCTACCTGGGCCAGAAGCCGATCCTGAACAACGTGCCGACCTTCATGGGGCGCAATCCGGACGATCTGAAATACATGCTTGACAACATGGCCGAGCTGGTGGTCAAAGAGGTGCACGGTGCCGGCGGCTACGGCATGCTGGTCGGGCCGGCATCCACCAGGGCCGAGGTCGAAGAATTCCGCGCCGTGGTGAGGGCCAACCCCGAGGGCTACATCGCGCAACCCACGCTCAGCCTCTCGACCTGCCCGACCTATGTGGAGAGCGGCGTGGCGCCGCGCCACATCGACCTGCGTCCCTTCGTGCTGAGTGGCAAGGAGGTGCAGATGGTGCCAGGCGGCCTGACCCGCGTGGCGCTGAAAGAAGGCTCGCTCGTCGTCAACTCGTCACAGGGCGGCGGTACAAAAGACACTTGGATACTGGAAGACTGATCATGCTTTCACGCACCGCCGACCACCTTTTCTGGATGTCCCGCTACACCGAGCGCGCCGAAAACACCGCACGCATGCTCGACATCAACTACCAGACCTCGCTGCTGCCGCAGTCGGCTGCCGTGGCCCAGGTGGGCTGGGAAGGCCTGCTGGTCATCAGCGAGCTGCTGCCGAGCTACACCGCCAAATACGGCAAGGAAATCACGCCGCGCAACGTCATGGACTTCATGGTGCGCGACGAGTCCAACCCGTCGAGCATCTGCTCCTGCCTGCGTGCGGCCCGTGAAAACGCGCGGGCCGTGCGCGGCGCGCTGACCACCGAGCTCTGGGAAACGCAGAACGCCACCTGGCTCAAACTGGCGGGGTACCTCAAGACGAAGGACTTCGAACGCGATCCCGGCGCCTTCTTCGAATGGGTCAAGCACCGCTCACACCTCTCGCGCGGTGTGGCGGTGGGCACCATGCTGCAGGACGAGGCCTTCCACTTCTACCGCATGGGCTCGTTCCTGGAGCGTGCGGACAACACGGCGCGCCTGCTGGACGTGAAGTTCCACGCGGTGCAGAGTGATTTCTTTGGCGCCGCCAGCGAACAGGATCAGGAGTACGACTTCTACCACTGGAGCGCGATCCTGCGCTCGGTCTCGGGCTTCGAGGTCTACCGCAAGGTCTACCGCGACGTGATCACGCCCGAGCGCGTGGCCGAGCTGCTGATCCTGCGTCCCGACATGCCACGCAGCCTGGCCGCCAGCCTGAACGAGGTGGTGAGCAATCTCGCTGTGGTGGCCAACGACACCTCGGGCGAGACCCTGCGCCGTGCTGGCAAGCTCAAGGCCGACCTGCAATATGCCCGCATCGACGAGATCCTGTCCACCGGCCTGCACGCCTTCCTGACGCAGTTCCTCGACCGCGTGAACGAGCTCGGCGGCCGCATCAGCCAGGACTTCCTCGTGCCGACTGTGCATTGAACTGGCGCACTTGCCGACCGCCCCAGCGGTCGGCAGGTACCATGCGGTTCGCTGGGATGACCGGGGGCATTTCCCCGGACCGATCCCGGGAGCTTCCGCATGAAACTCGTCATTCACCACAACACCCACTTCACCTACAGCCAGCCGCTGCTCTATACGGTGCAGACCCTGCATTTGTGGCCGGTCAGCAGCGCCTGCCAGACGGTGGAGTTCTGGGACATCCGCACCCCGGGAACGCTGCACAGCCAGCCCGACGCCGAGGGCAACCGGGTGCACAGCTTCAGCCTCGTCGCCCGACCCGAGCAGGGGCTGCGGGACAACAGCATCGTGGCCTGGGGCACGGTGTCCACCCACGGCGTGGCCGAATTCACGGACACCGGGTTGTTGCCGCACCCGGCCTTTTACCTGCGCTCCACGGCGCTGGCCGAACCCCACCCGCGCCTGGCGGCCTGGGCGCGCTCGGTGGTGCCTTCGTTGACTGCGGCACTGGATGCCGGTCGGTTGCCCGCCGTGGCCGATCTGGTGGTGCTCGCGGGGGCGGTCGCCGACCGGGTGCGCTACCGCAAGGGATCGACCAACGTGGAGACCACAGCGCTGGAAGCCTTTGACTGGGAGCTCGGCGTGTGCCAGGACCAGGCGCATGTGATGGTGGCGGTGTGCCGCAGCATCGGCCTGCCGGCGCGTTACGTGAGCGGCTATTTTTACGCGGCCAATGAGCCCGATCTGGCCAGCCACGCTTGGGCCGACGTCTGCCTCGATCCCGCGACCCGCCGCTGGATCAGCCTGGACGTGACCCACCGCTGCCCCACCGATCAGCGCCACATCCGCCTGGCCGCCGCCACCGACTACACCGCCTGCCTGCCCGTCAAGGGCTTGCGCCGCGGCGGTGGCGAAGAAAGCATGGCGGTGGACATCCGCATCGGGCTCTGGACCGATGCGGACGAGCCGGGCCGCGCTCAGGGCTGATCGGCCGACGGTTTCAACCGGGTGACCCGGTCTTTCAGGCGGCGCGAACGGCTCCAGCGCACGCGCAGGGTCCAGATCGCGCTGATGATGAAATACACCGCCAGGCCGCTCAGGGTGGCCACGATGGCCAGGCCCACCACCAGCGGCTTGCCGACCGTCGCCAGCCGCCGCAGCGCACCGTCCAGACGGTCTTTCCATCCTTCGGCCTGCTGCGTTTTCACGGCGCGTTCCAGCAAGGCGCTGGCCTGCGCTTCGGTGAGTGGTGGTTCGCCGAGCACGGCCTTGCCCACGCGGTAGGCCCCGTAGTAGACCGGGCCGAACGTCACCGGGTTGGTCACCAGGGTACTGGCCACGGCCATCGGCAGGTTGGCCCGCAGGATGACGGCGGCGGCGGCCGACAGGGGCATCTGCGCCACCGGGACCAGCAGCCCGAAAAAGATGCCCAGCGCCAGCCCCATGGCAATGCCCTTGCGGCTGAAGTGCCACAGGCGGGGGTGGTGCAGGGTCGGCCCCAGCCAGCGCAACCAGCGGTTGTTGCGGACAGTGTCGGGGGAGGGCAGCCAGGCCTTGAGGTGCTTTTTCATTGAGACCGGTGAGGGCGTCAGGTGTTCTGGTGAGAGTCGGGCATGTCTGAAATGGTTTCACGCTTCGGTGATCCCTGCTCGGGCTGACCGGAGCTCCCTGTCAGCGCCAGGGCAAACCGGCCTGCACCGCTTCACCCAGTTCGATCACCGCCAGGGCGTAGTAGCTGCTCCAGTTGTAGCGGGTGACGGTGTAGAAGTTGTCGGTGCCCGCCACGTAGCTGGGCGGGCCACCGCCGTTCTGCAGCTCGACGAGCGCGAGTTTGCCGGTGTGTTCAAGCGCCGCACCTTTGAGCACGGCGCCCTTGGCGGTGAAGCTCTCCACGCTGAAGCTGGGCAGGATGTCGGGCGCGAGCAGCGTGTCCAGATCGGTGGCCTCGCCCGCAAGCGTGACGGGGTAGTGGGTGGGCATGCCGGGCAGCCAGCCGAAGGTCTTGAAGTAGTTGGCCACGGAGCCGATCACGTCGCTGGTGCTGTTGAACAGGTCGATCCGGTCGTCGCGGTCGTAGTCGATGGCGTATTTGACCCAGCTGCTGGGCATGAACTGGGGCCAGCCCATGGCCCCGGCGTAGCTGCCGCGGGCGCTCTGCGGGTCCATGCCGGTGCGGTGCGCCAGGCTGAGGTACTGTTCGAGCTCGGCGCGGAAAAATTCGGTGCGGGCCTGCGCGCGCGGGTGGCTGGCCGGGAAGTCGAACGCCAGCGTGGTGAGGCTGTCGATCACACGAAAAGTGCCCGTGTGGCGGCCGTAGAGTGTCTCCACACCGATCACGCCGACGATCAGGCTGGCGGGCACGCCGAACTCGGCTTCGGCCCGCTCCAGCGTCTCGCGGTTGGCCAGCCAGAACTGGCGGCCGGCCTCGACGCGGATCGGTTCGACAAATCGGGCACGGTAGGCCGACCAGTTCTTGGGCATTCCACTCGGGGCGGGGGCCATGAGGCGAACAGCCTGAGGCAGGTGCTGCGCCTGTCCGATCTGCTGCCGGACCCAGTCGGGGTCGAGGTTGCGCCGCTGCGCCAGATCGGTGGCAAAAGCCATCGCAGCTTCGTGGTTGGCGTAAAAAAAGACGGGTGCGGCCGCCAGGGCCAGCGACGCCGGTCGCCGTTTGGCGGCGCTGGAAGCCGACACGCCGAACGGCAACAGCAGCAGGCTCAGCGCGAGCCCGGCCAGGGCACCGTGGCCGCGTCCGCCGGACATCGAAAAAACAGACTTGAAGATCAACGGGAGCCTCTCCTGGGCCAGGCGAGCTGGCGGAATTCACGTTGCAGTGTAGCCAGCGTCCCGCCGGGCTGGCGGCTGTAGCGCTGGGCCTCCAGCCGCAACAGCCACAAGCGCAGGCTGTGGGCGAATACCGTGTCGCCAAAATGCCGCTTGACCTGCTGGGCGAGTTCGCGAGGGGGTGTGTGATCGCCGCTGTCCAGCCCCAGGCGGCGCAGGCGCTGGCGGCTGCGCCGCAGCAGGCGCAGCCAGGGGTCGTGTTGCTGACGCTCCCACAGTGTCCAGGCGGCGCCCGCCAGGCTGACCAGCACGACCACGCCGATCAGCACGTAGGCCAGGTCGGTCCAGCTGGGGCTGGAGAAGCCCAGGTTCTTCAGCAGGTCGAGCTGCTTGCCCTGGGTGTAGTTGAGCACCCACTGGTTCCAGCGGTTGTTCACCGCTTCCCAGACGGCGCGCACATGGGCGGCCAGGGTCGGGTTGAGGGAGAGCATGGCGTCGGTCAGTGCGCCTTCGGGTGCCTGCAGCCGTTGCAGCGAATCTGTGCGGCCGGGTGCCACGGCGGAAGTTGGGTCCACACGCACCCAGCCCTGGCCTTCCAGCCAGACCTCGGTCCAGGCGTGGGCATCTTGCTGGCGCACCGTCCAGTAGCCGTCCACGGCGTTGAGCTCGCCGCCCTGGTAGCCGGTGACGATGCGCGCTGGAATGTCGAGGGCGCGCATCAGTATGACGAAGCTGGACGCAATGTGCTCGCAGAAACCTTCGCGCTTGTCGAACCAGAATTCGTCGGCTGTGTGCTGGCCGTAGAGGCCGGGTTCGAGCGTGTAGGTGTAGCCGCCAGTGCGCAGGCGCTCCATGGCGGCGTTCACCAGTGCAGGCGCGGCCTGCGGGCCGGCTCCGAACTCGCGGCGCAGTTGCTGGGCCAGCACCAGCGTGCGCGGGTTGTAGCCGGGCGGCAGTTCGATGTGGTCCTGCAGCGCAATCACCGCGTTCAGGGGGCCGTGGCGAAAGCGCGGGTAACTCTCGGCCCGGTAGCGCACGAGTTCGGTCGTGGGCTGCTGGGTGAGCCAGCGCAGGTCGGATGTCATGAACGCCTCGCCACGCGGCAGGACTGGCGGGCGGGCCGCCGCCTCCAGCAGGAACAGCCAGGGGCGGTTGTGCGGTTCCATGGTGACTTCGTAGCGCACCGGCTCGCCTGCCACGGCAAGCCCGGCGTCCAGCGCCATGCTGGGAGGGAAGCCCGAGCGCAGCGGGCGCCACTCCACGCCGTTGAAATCGCTCAGGACCGGGCCGCGGAAATACAGGTCGCGCTGGGGCGGGGGCCGGCCGTCAAAGCGGATGCGAAAGGCAATGCCTTCGTCCAGCACCAGTTGGGCGATCTGTCCCACTTTCATGCTGCCCGAGAGGCCGCTGCGCCCGGTCATGGCATCGCCCGGCATGCCCCAGAGTGGTGCCATGCGGGGGAACAGCAGGAACAGCACCAGCATGATGGGTGCGCCCAGCGCCGCCATGCCCCCAGCGATGCGGGCGGCCTGAGCCAGGGGTGGCCGCCCCACGGGCATGTGGGCATTGACCAGCGCGGTCAGCAGACCCAGCAGCGCGATCAGGATGCCGGCGGCGGTGAGCAGCGACTGCGAATAGAAGAAGTGGGTGAGCAGCGTGAAGAAGGCGAGGAAGAACACCACGAAGGCGTCGCGCCGCGCGCGCAGTTCCAGGGTCTTGAGCGCCAGCAGCACCACGATGAGCGTCACACCCGCATCGCGCCCCAGAAGGGTGCGGTGTGTCGTCCAGGTCGCGCCCAAAGTCAGCGCGAGCAGGCCCACGCGCCAGATCCAGCCCGGCAGGGGCAGGCCACGCAGGGTCAAAGTGGTGCGCCAGGCCAGCACGGCGGCCGCGAGCGCGCTGCACCACCAGGGAATGTTGCCGACCTGCATGGCCACCACCCAGGCGATGACGGCGAGCAGGAACAGCGTGTCGCGTGTGTCCCTGGGCAGTGATTGGAAAGACGTCAAAGCCATGGCAGAGGCTCCCAGTGGAGCGCGGAGGAGCCTTCTTTGGCAGCCGTGGAACGGGCTTTGCCGGGCCACAGGCTGTGTCCACCTCCCGAAGGAGAGGAAGAAGATGCGAAACGGCGCAGGGGGTGTTTCATGCCAGTGCCAAGGCCTCCAGGCAGCGTGCCCGATGGGTCGGCCCCTGGTCGGGTGGGAGTTCGCGTCCGGGCAGGCGCAGGCCGTAGTCAAGCCCTTGCCGGTCGGCCATCAGCACCCAGGTCGCCAGTCTCGACAGACGCGCCTCCAGGTCGGCGGCACCCGTGTGCGCGAAATCCAGCCAGAGCTGTTGGCGCTGGGTGGACAGGGCGTCGCGGCTGACCAGATCGTCGCGGCCGGCGGCGAAGGCCTGGGCGGCTTTTTTCCAGACCACGGTTTTCTGCGGGTCACCGCGGCGGTAGGCGCGCACGCCGTCGAACTCGCCGGTGCTCTGCACGCGTGCACTGCCCGAGCTGCCGGCCTGGGGTTCACCGGGCGGCAGCGGTGGCGGATGGGTCTCAGTGGCCGGGTACACCAGCACCTGCGCGGCAGGGCGCCAGACGGTCCAGACGCGGAAGGTGCCGAGCGGGAACAGGGTGAGCGCTGTGAGCGGGGGCAGCTCGTGCTGGCCTCGGCGGGGTGCTTTCCAAGCCACCTGCAGCACCGCGCTGCCCCGGGCGGGCACGTCGGTCCAGGCCAGGTGGGCGTCGCCCGGTCGGCTGTCGGCGATCACGCCCAGGCCGATGCCGTAGCGCGGACGCGATCGTTCGCTGGCGAGCCGGATGTCCAGCGCCACCGCCTGGCCGGCGTGCACCGGTGCGGGCGCGGCCAGGTGCAGCGTGAGCCCGCGCAGGTTGCTGTGGCACACGTGCATGCCCACGACCGCGCTGCCGGCCAGCAAAAAAGTGAGCAGGTAGCCCAGATTGAGCTGGTAGTTGATGCAGCCGACCAGCAGCAGCAGCAGGGTGAGCCCCAGCATCCAGCCCGCGCGCGTGGGCAGGATGTAGACGTTGCGTTGCGTCAGGGTGAGCGTGTCGGTGCGCGGCGCCCGGCTGTGGAACCAGCGCTGGAGGCGACCGCGCAGGGCTCGCAGCGGGTGGCGCCATGCACTTTCGACAGGTCGCAGAACGGCTGCGTTCGGGCCAGGTCGACCGGCCGTCGGGGGTTGCGTGTCCGGCGCGAACGGCCCCAACCCCGGATGCGGTGGAACCGGCTTGGCCGGGCCACTTCGCATCGCCCCCTGGAGGGGGTCGCGCGCAGCGCGGCGGGGGTGGTTCATGGAAGCGGCGTCGCTTCCACCATCGCGCGGACTTGTTCGACGGCGCCGCGCCCGGCGTCGCTCACCGGGATCAAGCGGTGCGCCACGGTCTGCGGCAGGATGGCGGCGATGTCGTCGGGCGCCACGTAGTCGCGGCCATTGAGATACGCCTGGGCCTTGGCTGAGCGCACCACGGCCAGGGCCGCGCGCGGCGACAGCCCTTGCGCAAACCAGCGGCCCGAGCGGGTCGCGGCCACCAGGTCCTGCAGGTATTCCAGCACCGGTTCGGCGGTGTGCACGTCGGCCACGCTCTGCTGCAGGCGCGCCAGATCGGCCGGGGTCAGCACCGGCTGCAGGTGTTCCAGCATGTGGCGCCGGTCCTGGCCGCGCAGCAGTTCGCGTTCGGCGGCGCGGTCCGGATAGCCGAGCGAGAGGCGCATGTGGAAGCGGTCGAGCTGCGATTCGGGCAGGGCGTAGGTGCCGAGCTGGTCGTGCGGGTTCTGGGTGGCGATCACGAAAAAGGGCTGGGGCAGGGCGCGTGTGGCGCCTTCCACCGTGACCTGCTTTTCTTCCATGGCTTCGAGCAGGGCGCTCTGCGTCTTGGGGCTGGCGCGGTTGATCTCGTCGGCCAGCAGCACCTGGGCAAACACCGGGCCCGGGTGGAAGACAAAACCCTCTCGGCCGCGTTCGTAGATGGACACGCCCACCAGGTCGCTCGGCATCAGGTCGGCGGTGAACTGCACGCGTGAAAACTGCAGCCCGAAGGAGCGCGAAAGCGCGTGCGCCAGTGTGGTCTTGCCCACGCCGGGAACGTCTTCGATCAGCAGGTGTCCACCCGCCAGCAGACAGGCGACGCAGTCCGCCACCTGGGGGCTTTTGCCCACGATCACCGTGTTAAGCTGATTCAGTAATTGATGGATTTTTTCGTCGGCATGCATGCCATGAACCTTAGCGTAAAAATGTGATGAGCCAGGCAACAGGTTATTTCACCCACAAGGATTGCTGGAGACACGAAATGGGCGCGGGGCACCCCGAATGCCCGGCGCGGCTCGATGCGATCGAGGACCGTCTGCTGATCACCGGGCTCGACACCGCGCTGGAGCGGCGCGAGGCCACGGCGGCTTCGCTGGCCGACATGGAGCTGGCCCATGGCCGCATGCACCTGGCGTCGTTGCGCGGCCTGTCCGACGGCTTGCGCGACGAGATCGCGGCCGGCGGCCCGACCCACGCGCAGGTGGACCCGGACACGTCCATCAATATCCATTCCTGGGATGCGATCCTGGTGGCAGCGGGCGCCGCCATCGATGCCACCGACGCCGTGATGGCCGGTGAACTGGCCAACGCCTTCTGCGCCGTGCGCCCGCCGGGCCACCACGCCACCCGCAACCAGGCCATGGGCTTCTGCTTCGTGAACAACGTGGCGGTGGCCGCGAAATACGCGCTGGAGCGCCACGGTCTCAAGCGCGTGGCCATCATCGATTTCGACGTGCACCACGGCAACGGCACCGAAGACATTGTGGCCGGTGATGAACGCATCCTCATGTGCAGCTTCTACCAGCACCCGTTCTACCCGCCCTGGGAACATTCGACGGCGGCGAACCTGGTGAACCTGCCCGTGCCGGCCTACACCAAGGGCATGGACGTGCGCGAGCTGATCGACATGATGTGGCTGCCCCGGCTGGACGCCCACAAGCCGCAGATGGTCTTCATCAGCGCCGGCTTCGACGCCCACCGCGAAGACGA
Organism: Hydrogenophaga sp. ZJX-1; assembly: GCF_048590325.1. Lineage (NCBI taxonomy): Bacteria > Pseudomonadati > Pseudomonadota > Betaproteobacteria > Burkholderiales > Comamonadaceae > Hydrogenophaga > Hydrogenophaga sp. ZJX-1. The sequence goes on along the minus strand of NZ_JBMBRA010000004.1, from coordinate 7,229 downwards.
GATGGGCCAGCTCGGCCTGGTGGAAAACGACTATGCGTGGATCACGCAGCGCATCAAGGAAGTGGCGCAGCGCCACGCCAAAGGCCGCATCGTGAGCTGCCTCGAAGGCGGCTACGACCTGAGCGCGCTCGCACGCAGCGTGGAAGCGCATCTGAGGGTACTGGCCGATGTCTGAAACCCCGAACACCGATCTGCTGCTGAGCCACCGCGATGCGCGTGGCGTGCACACGCTCACGCTGAACGCACCACGCAGTTTCAACGTGCTGAGCGAAGCCATGATGAGCGCGCTGCAGGCCGCGCTGGACGCGGTGGCGGCCGACCCCCAAGCGCGCGCCGTGGTGATCGCGGCCAACGGCCGAGCGTTCTGCGCCGGGCACGACCTGAAGGAAATGAAGGCCCGGCCCGAGCTGGCTTATTACCAGGCGCTGTTCGCCACCTGTTCGAAGCTGATGATGAGCATCCGCAAGCTGGAGGTGCCGGTGATCGCGCGGGTGCAGGGCCTGGCCACGGCGGCGGGCTGCCAGATGGTGGCGCAGTGCGACCTGGCGGTGGCCGTGCAGGCCGCCACGTTCGGCGTCAATGGCATCGACGTCGGCCTGTTCTGCGCCACGCCCAGCGTGGCGCTCTCGCGCAACATGCTGCCCAAGCAGGCGATGGAGATGTTGCTCACCGGCGATTTCATTTCGGCCGACGAGGCCAGGGCGCGGGGCCTGGTGAACCGGGTGGTGGCGGCGGAGGCGCTGGACGCCGAAGTGGCCGCGCTGGTGGACCGCATCGTGGCCAAGCCGCGCGAGGCCATCGCCATGGGCAAGGCGCTGTTCTACCGCCAGCTCGAAACCGGCATGGAATCGGCCTACCAGCTCGCGGGCCAGACCATGGCCTGCAACATGGCGCACGACGTGGCCCAGGAGGGCGTGCAGGCTTTCATCGAGAAGCGCGCGCCGAACTGGTAGCCCCGGTTGCTTGCTCGCAGCGCCTGGCCGCATTCCACCCGTGGGCAACGCCTGGGGCCCGGCCTGAGCCTGTCGACGGGCGGTTCCGCGGCATTCTGGAAAAAAAGACATTTCTCTCTTTGATACCGCATGACTTCCACCGTCTCCCTTACCACCACCCCGCCGCCCATCGACGACCTGCAGGCCTGGCTGGCCGGCTTCACCCAGACCACGGTGTGGTTTGAGTTCGCTGCACTGGCGTTCTGTGTGTTGTTGGCCTGGGGGCTGGCGGCGGGTTTGCGTCGGGCCCTGGGTATGCGCGACGAAAAATCGTCGGTGCTGTTTGGCCGCAAGCTGTTCGACGGTGTGATGTTCCCGCTGCTGCTGCTCGTGCTGGGGTACATCGCGCGCTCGCTGTTGTTGACCGTGGTGCCGCTGGCGGTGTTCAAGGTGGCGATCCCGGTGCTGGTCTCGCTGGTGGTCATCCGCGTGGGCGTCAAGGTGTTGCAGGTGGCGTTTGGCAGCACGCCCTGGGTGCGCTTGCTGGAGCGCACCATTTCCTGGGTGGCCTGGCTGGCCATGGTGCTCTGGGTCAGCGGACTGCTGCCCCTGGTGCTGAGCGAACTCGATGCCATCCACTGGAAGATGGGCGCATCCACGCTGAGCCTGCGCACGCTGATCGAAGGGGCGCTCACCGCGGGCGCGGTGCTGATCGTCACGCTCTGGATTTCGGCCGCCATCGAGGCGCGCCTGCTCAAGTCGGCCGTGGGCGGCCAGCTCTCCTTGCGCAAGGCCGTCAGCAACGCCACGCGCGCCGTGCTGATGTTCCTGGGCCTGATCTTTGCACTCTCGGCCGTGGGCATTGACCTCACGGCGCTCTCGGTGCTGGGCGGCGCGATCGGTGTGGGCATTGGCCTGGGTCTGCAGAAGCTCGCATCCAACTACGTGAGCGGCTTCGTGATCCTGGCCGAGCAGAGCATGCGCATCGGTGACAACGTGAAGGTGGACAACTTCGAGGGCCGCATCAGCGACATCAAGGCGCGCTACACCGTGATCCGCTCGGCCACGGGGCGTGAGTCCATCGTGCCCAACGAGATCCTGATCACCAACCGGGTGGAAAACCTTTCGCTGGCCGATGCCCGGGTCTGGCAGTCCACCACCGTGTCGGTGGCCTATGACAGCGACGTGGAACTGGTGCGGCGCCTCCTGGCCGCGGCGGCGGTGGCGCAGCCGCGGGTGCTCCAGGACCCGGCACCCAGTGCCGCACTCTCCGCCTTTGGCGCCGACGGCCTGGAGTTCACGCTGGGTTACTGGATCACCGACCCCGAAAACGGGCAACTCAACCTGCGCTCGGATGTCAACCTGGCGATCCTGCGTTCACTGCGCGAGCACGGCATCGAGATTCCGTACCCGCAACGCATCGTGCACCTGAAGCGCAGTCCTGAAGCCTAGCCCATGAAGCCCGGCAGCCACAGGGCGATGGCCGGGAAGGCGATCAGGATGCCCAGCCGGACAATGTCGGCCGCCACAAACGGCCAGACGCCGCGGTACATGGTGCCCAGGCTGACGTTGGGCAGCAGCGAGCTGATGACGAAAAGGTTGAGGCCCACCGGTGGCGAGATCATGCCGATCTCGACGATGGTCACGATCAGGATGCCGAACCAGATCGGGTCGAAGCCCAGACCGGTGATCACCGGGAAAAACACAGGAATCGTCAGCAGCACGATGGCCAGCTCTTCCATGACCATGCCCAGCATCAGGTAGATGCCCATCATCATCACCACCACCATGATAGGGTGAGGACTGAACTGCAGCACGAAGTCGCGCAGGTCCCCGGGCATGGAGGTGAAGTTGATGAAGTTGGTGAAGATCATCGCGCCGATCAGGATCATGAACAGCATGGCGGTGGTGCGGGTGCTTTCCACCAGGATGTCCAGCAGCACACGCGGGCGCAGCGTGCCGCGCAGCAGCGCGAACAGGAAAGCACCCGCCGCACCCACGCCGGCCCCCTCGGTCGCTGTGAACACACCACCGTAGATGCCCCCGATGACCAGGGCAAACAGGATGGCCACGCCCCAGATACCGCGGATGGCAGCGAAGCGTTGTGCCCAGGAGAAGCGCTCGGCCGGTGGCCCGGCGGCGGGATCGCGCCAGGTCACGAACACCACGCCCAGGCACAGACAGGTCACGGCCACGATGCCCGGCAGGATGCCGGCGATGAACAGCTTGCCGATGTCGGTCTCGGTGATGATCCCGTAGATCACGAGGATGGTGGACGGCGGGATGAGTATGCCCAGCGTGCCGCCAGAGGCGATGGCGCCGGTGGCCAGCGTGTCCTTGTAGCCGTGGGCCTTCATCTCGGGGTAGGCCACGCGCGTCATGGTGGCGGCGGTCGCGATGGACGAGCCGCAGATGGAACCGAAACCGCCCGACGCGATGATGCTGGCCATGGCGAGGCCGCCGCGCTTGTGGCCCACAAAGGCGTTGGCGGCGGTGAACAATTCCTTGGCCATGCCGGCGCGGGCGACGAAGTTGCCCATCAGCACAAACAGCGGGATCACCGACAGCACGTAGTGGAAACCGGTCTCGAAAATCACCTGGCTGGTGCTGGCGTAGGCCGGCTGCCAGCCGCGCATCAGACCCAGGCCCACCATGCCGGCGATGGACATGGCCACGGCCAGCGGCACACGCAGGAATGCGAGACCAAACACACCCAGAAAACCCAGCAACGCTTCGATCATGTGGATGCTCCCTGGGCTTCGACCGGCACGTGACCGGTGCGGGGTGCCCGCACGAACACGAGCAGCAGGTGGGCCAGTCCGGTGAGCACGAGCAGGCCCGCCATCAGCCAGGCCACCGGGGCGATGGACAGCGCGAGGTGCACCGTGGTGTCGCCGTATTCGGCGAAGCGCTCGGCGCGCATCGCCATGAGCCGGCCCAGAAACGCAAACGTGCCGGCGCAGACCAGGTGGATCACGCGGGCCTGGATGCTTTTCAGCCAGTCGGGAATCAGCGCGTCCAGCGTGTCAAAGACCACGTGTTCGCCACGCCACGACACGAGCGGCAGCGCCGCGAAGATCACCACCACCATCAGCATCTCGGTGAGCTCCAGCCCACCGGGCACCGAGTTGTCAAAAAACTTGCGGCCGACCACATCGATCACGGTCAGCCACATGAGGGAAAAAAGCGCCATGGCGGCCATGATGCCGGTGGACCAGTACAGCACCCGGTCGAGTGTTTTGTGCATGTTGTGCTTCCTGCATGTGAAATGGGCCGGTGGGCAGCAGAGTCGCTGTTCCATCGGCCCACGGGGGCTGACCGGCCGCTTTCGGCCGGTTGACCAGGGTTTACTTCACCTTGGCGATTTCAGCACGGAATTCGGCCAGCACGGCCTTCGGGTCCTTCAAACCCTTGACCTGGGCGCTCGCGGCCCACTTGGTTTCCAGGTAGTCCTGCTTGTCCATCACGGCCTTGACGAAGGCCTTGTCGGCCATGATGCGGCTCACGCCCTGGGCTTTCTGGGCGCCCTCGCGGCTGGCGGCGTCCACCTTGTCCCAGCCTTCGCCGAACATGCGCGCGGCCACTTCGCCGGAGAGCTTGTCGACCACGGCCTTGTCCTGCGCCGACAGTGCCTTGTATTTGCCCTCGTTCATCATGAACACGAAACTGGTGTTGTAGAGGCCGCCGGGGAAGGTGGTGGCGTGCTTGATCATGCTGAGCTTGAACGAGGCCACCGACTCATCGGGAAAGAAAGTGCCGTCCATCACGCCGGTGGACAGCAGTTCGAACGACTCGGGCGCCGCCTTGAGCGTGGTGTTCCAGCCCATGGCCTTGGAGAGTTCGTTGATGTTGCCACCACCGATGCGGAACTTCAGCGAGGCAGCGTCGGCAGCATTGGTGACGGGCTTCTTGCTGTTGAAGATGATGCCGGGGCCATGGGTGAACACGGCCAGGGCCTTCACGCCGCGGTGCTCGCCCAGCGGAGCGAAGTACTTGTTGTAAATGCGCTGGTAGGCCACCGAAGTGGCGACGGCGTTGTCGCCCAGGAAGGGGAACTCGGCCACCTGGGTGTTGATGAAGCGGCCCGGGGTGTAGCCGTCAACCGTGTAGGAGATGTCGGCCAGACCGTCGCGCACGGCATCAAAAGTGCCGGGCGCAGCCACCACGCCTTTGGGCAGGATGTTGCACTTCATGCGGCCGGTGCTTTCTTTTTCCAGCATGTCGCACCAGTTTTTCTGCACGGTGGACAGTGTGTGGGTGGGCGGCAGCCAGCTGGACACGGTGAACACCGTCTGGGCGGAGACCAGGCCGCTGGACAGCACCGTGGTGGACAGGGCGGCGGCAAAAACGTGGCGAAGTTTCATGAAGCGTTTCCTTGGGCGGTGAATGGATATGGTTTCTAAATATAAGCAAATCAGTCAGAATTCACTATAGGCGAATACACGGCTTTCTCGTCTCCAGACTTACCCGAATTAGCCGACCATTCGGTTGGTTAATCGCCGGGGCGACGCTGTTCCACGGCGTCTGAGGGATATGGGGTTGCAGCTGTGAGGGTCTCGCCTATAATCACGAAAAAGCACGGTCGTTCGTTTTTTTGTAATCGCGGCATGATTTCCTGCCTCTGGATGGTCCGCCCATGAGGGCGGGCATACAATCCACTGATTGACGTATACGTCAACTCGAATCTCGTTTTCCCTTTCGTTCTCACAACCATCAGGAGCAACCGAATATGAAGGTCATCGTCCCCGTCAAACGCGTGGTGGACTACAACGTCAAGGTGCGCGTCAAGGCCGACCAGTCCGGCATGGACCTGGCCAACGTCAAGATGAGCATGAACCCGTTTGACGAGATCGCGGTCGAAGAAGCCGTGCGCCTGAAAGAAAAGGGCGTCGTCACCGAGGTCATCGCTGTTTCCTGTGGCGTCACGCAGTGCCAGGAAACCCTGCGCACCGCCATGGCCATCGGCGCCGACCGCGCGATCCTGGTGGAAACCGCCGAAGAACTGCAACCGCTGGCCGTGGCCAAGCTGCTCAAGGCGCTGATGGACAAGGAACAGCCCGGCCTCGTGATCCTGGGCAAGCAGGCCATCGACGACGACTGCAATCAGACCGGCCAGATGCTCGCCGCCCTGGCCGATCTGCCGCAGGGCACCTTCGCCAGCAAGGTCGAAGTGGTCGACGGCAAGGTCAACGTGACCCGTGAAGTGGATGGCGGCCTGGAAACCCTGAGCCTCAGCCTGCCGGCCATCGTCACCACCGACCTGCGCCTGAACGAGCCGCGCTACGTGACCTTGCCCAACATCATGAAGGCCAAGAAGAAGCAGATGGACATCGTCAAGCCCGAAGACCTCGGCGTGGACGTGAGCCCTCGCCTCAAGACCCTGAAGGTCAGCGAGCCGCCCAAGCGCGGTGCCGGCATCAAGGTGGCCGATGTGGCCGCCCTGGTGGACAAGCTCAAGAACGAAGCCAAAGTGATCTGAGGAAGAAACAACATGACCGCACTCGTCATTGCCGAACACGACAACGCCAGCATCAAGGGCGCCACGCTCAACACCGTCACCGCCGCCGCCCAGTGCGGGGGTGATGTGCACGTGCTCATCGCCGGCCACAACGCCGGCCCCGCAGCAGCCGCCGCTGCCCAGATCGCGGGCGTCGCCAAAGTCATCCACGCCGACGCCGAGTACCTCGCGCACGGCCTGTCCGAAAACATGGCCGCCCAGGTGCTGGCCATTGCATCGGCCTACAGCCATATCCTGTTCCCTGCCACCGCCAGCGGCAAGAACATCGCCCCGCGCGTGGCCGCCAAGCTCGACGTGGGCCAGATCAGCGACATCACCAAGGTGATCGCCGCCGACACCTTCGAGCGTCCGATCTACGCCGGCAACGCCATCGCCACCGTGCAGAGCGCCGACGCCACCAAGGTCATCACCGTGCGCACCACGGGCTTTGATCCCGCCGCCGCCGCCGGTGGATCGGCCGCCGTGGAAACCCAGGCAGCGCAGGCCGACAGCGGCAAGAGCACCTTCATGGGCAGCGAGATCGCCAAGAGCGACCGCCCCGAACTGACCGCCGCCAAGATCATCGTCTCGGGTGGCCGCGCGCTGGGCAGCGCCGAGAAGTTCAACGAGGTCATGACCCCGCTGGCCGACAAGCTCGGCGCCGCGCTGGGCGCGAGCCGCGCCGCGGTGGACGCGGGCTACGCCCCGAACGACTGGCAGGTGGGCCAGACCGGCAAGATCGTCGCGCCGCAGCTCTACGTGGCCTGCGGCATCTCGGGCGCGATCCAGCACCTGGCCGG